>CAWEUR010000014.1:0-85965 GCA_963812285.1 uncultured Alphaproteobacteria bacterium
CCCTCCAACGCCTCCGGCACGACATTGGCGACGCCGATCTCGGCGAGCCGCGCCGCGTGCGCGGCATCGCGCGCCCGCGCGTGGATGATGGCGTCGGGCCAGGCGCGCCGGATGGCGTGGATCATGCGCTCGGTGACCGCCGGCTGGTCGGTGGTGACGACGAACAGCCGCGCATGCGCCGCCCCCACCCGCTCGAGGATCTCATGGCGGCTGGCATCGCCGTAAAAGACCGGCTTGCCCTCGGCCCGGGCTTGCGCCACGCGTTCGCCGTCCATGTCGAGCGCGACATAGGCGATCCGCTCATCATCAAGCAGACGCGCGACCGTCTGGCCGACCCGGCCAAAGCCGCCGATGACGACATGATCGGCGAGCGCCGCGCTGTCGGCATCGGCGCCATGCCGGGCGCTGTTCCGCCGCGCCGCGAGCCGCGTTCCAAGCCGCTCCCCGAGCCCCGCAAGGCCGGGAATCACCACCATGGAAAGCGCTGTGGCCGACAGCACGAACTGGTAGAGGCCCGGATCGACGACGTGAGCCCGATGCGCCAGCGTGAAGACGACGAAGGCGAATTCGCCGGCACCGGCGAGCACGAAGGCCGCCTCCAGCGCCACCGCCGGCTCGGTACCGAACAGCCGCGCCGCGCCGAACATCACCGCCGCCTTGACGACCAGCAGCGCGACCACCACCGCCACCAGGGCAACCAGCGCCGCGCCGAGCACGGCAAGGTCGAAGCTCATCCCGACGGTCATGAAGAAGAGGCCGAGGAGCAGGCCCTTGAAGGGCTCGATGTCGACCTCGAG
This sequence comes from uncultured Alphaproteobacteria bacterium, assembly GCA_963812285.1. Lineage (GTDB taxonomy): Bacteria > Pseudomonadota > Alphaproteobacteria > Rhizobiales > Kaistiaceae > CAVSRC01. The sequence goes on from CAWEUR010000014.1 coordinate 798, forward strand.
CTGGTGGCGGTACTCGCTTTCGCCAAGAAGCAATCCGGCCAGAAAGGCGCCGAGCGCGGCCGAGAGGCCCGCCGCTTCGGTCACCAGCCCGGTGCCGATGGCAAGGAACAGCGCGATGGCGATGACCAGTTCGCGGCTGCCCGTCGCCGCCGCCAGCCGCATCAGCGGCCTGACGGCGAAGCGGCCGATCGACAGGATGACCGCGATCGCGACCACGGCGAGCACGACGGCGCGCAGGAGCGCGGCCGGCACGGCGACGCCATCGCCGCCGAGCAGCCCGACGACGATGACGATCGGCACGACCATCAGGTCCTGAAAGAGCAGCACGCCAATCGACAGCCGACCGACCGGCGCGGCGAAGCGGCGCGCCTCGATCAGCACCTGCGAAGCGATCGCCGTCGACGACAGGGCGAGCGCCGGACCGATGACGAGGACGGTCGAAAGATCCGCTCCAAGCCACGCAGCCGCCCCGCCGATCAACAGCGCCGAGAGGAAGAACTGGACCGAGCCGATGCCAAGCACAGTCCGCCGCATCGCCCACAGCCGTTCCAGCGAGAATTCAAGGCCGATCAGAAAGAGGAGGAAAAGCACGCCGAGTTCGGCGAAGGGGCGCACATGCTCGGCATCGCCGAAGGTCACGTAAGCCAGCCAGGGAAAGGTACCAGTCATGCGCCCGAGACCACCCGGACCAAGGATGACGCCGGCAAGCAGAAACCCCAGAACCGTGCCGAAGCGCAGGCGGCCGAACAGCGGCACGACGACGCCCGCCGTTGCCAGCACGATCATCAGTTCCCGGATCCAGTCGCCTTCGCTCATGGCACCCTGCGGGTCTGACCGGCCTCGACGCGCCCTCGCGAGCCGTGCCGGCTCAGCCCCCGTCCTCGCCCAGCTCTCCCGAGGTGATGTCGCCGCGCGGACTGACGACATCCTGGCCGACCCTGTCGCGGGCGACCTCGCGCACGCGCTCCGCCAGCCGCGAATCGCGCTCCATAAGAGCACGAAGGTCGGCACCGTCGAGAGCAAGCAGGTTGGTGCGGGTCACCGCCGTCACGGTCGCGGAGCGGCGCGTGCGCTTCAGCACCGCCACCTCGCCGAAGAAATGGCCGACACCGAGCCGCACCGTCTGGTCGGGCAGCTCGATTTCGACCTCGCCGGCGGCGATGAAATACATCGACCGGCCAGCATCGCCGCGTCGCACGATGATGCCTCCGGGCTCCACCGACTGGGCGGACAGCAGGCGCGTGATATCGGCGATCTCCCCCGCCGACAGGTCGCCGAACAGCGGCACCCGCGCCACCATTCTCCAGGTGACGACGAAGTCGCGCCGGTGGATCTCCTGGGCGAAGGCGGTCGCGACGATGCCGACCGGCAGCGCGATCATGATGATGCCGGTCAGCGTCGTCAGTCCGCCAACCACTTTCCCCAGTGCCGTCACCGGCACCACGTCGCCATAGCCGGTCGTGGTCAGCGTCACCACCGCCCACCACATCGCATCGGGGATCGTGCCGAACTTGTCCGGCTGCACCGGCCCCTCGACAAGATGCATGATCGCGGCGGCGACGACGGTCGCGCCGAGAAGGATGATGACACAGCCGAAAAGCGCCCGCCGCTCCGCGTAAAGCGCGTCGAGCAGGGAGCGCATGGCCGGCGAATAACGCGCCAGCTTCAAGAAGCGGACGATGCGGAAGACCAGGAGAACGCGGAGGTCGGTCGCCAGGAACAGCCCGATCCAGAACGGCACCACGGCGAAGAGATCGACCAGCCCCTGCAGGCTCAACACATAGGCGAGCCAGGGCGCGCGCTTCGTCTTGCTGACATTCAGCGGATGGTCCGCCGCCAGCCAGACCCTGAGGGCATATTCGACCGTGAAGACAACGAGCGACACGAACTCGATCGCCAGGAACAGGTCGCGATAGTGTCCCTCGAGGCTCGGCACCAATTCCATCACCACGGCGACGAGATTGACCGCGATGAGGATGACCAGCGAGCGGTTGACGACGAGGCTGACGGTATCGTCGCGCGGCGCCTCCTCGAGAATGAGATGCAGGCGGTCGCGAAAATGCGCCAGGGTGGCGCCAAGGGATCGCGGACGCTGGCGCGACCGCTTCATGGACAGGCCCGGCGCCGACGCGCCGGGACTTCGCTGTGGCCGGAGGCGTCCCCGCTCATTCCGACGCGAGGGCTGCCGCGATGGCATCGAGCGCGGCATCTGCCTTGGCCCCGTCGGGACCGCCGGCCTGCGCCATGTCCGGGCGCCCGCCGCCGCCGCGTCCGCCAAGCGCCTCGGCGCCGCGCCGCACGAGATCGACCGCGTTGAAGCGCGGCGTCAGGTCGTCGGTCACCCCGACGACGATGCCCGCCTTGCCGTCGTCGCCAACCCCGACGATCGCCACCACACCCGAGCCGACGCTCTTCTTGCCGGCGTCCGCCAGGCCCTTCAGGTCCTTCGGCGCGATACCGGAGACCGAGCGGGCGAGGAACTTGATCGAGCCGACGTCGCGAATGCCGAGATCGGCACCGTTGGTGCCGCCACCCATGGCGAGCTGCTTGCGCGCTTCGGTGAGATCGCGCTCGAGCCGGCGCCGCTCCTCGACCAGCACCGCAGTCCGTTCGGCCGCATCCTCCGGGCGCACCTTCAGCGTCGCGGCGACGGCGCGCAGCCGCCGGTCCTGCTCTGCGAGATAGGTCCGGGCCGCCGCTCCGGTCAGCGCCTCGATGCGGCGCACACCGGCGGCGACCGCGCCTTCGTTGACGAGGGTGATCAGGCCGATCTCGCCGGTCCGACCGACATGGATGCCGCCGCAAAGCTCGACCGAATAGGGCTTGTCGGGCACGCCACCGGGCATCTCGCCCATGGTCACCACCCGCACCTCGTCGCCGTATTTCTCGCCGAACAGCGCCATCGCCCCGGAATGGATCGCTTCGTCGCGATCCATCAGCCGGGTCTCGACCGGCGCATCCTGGATGACGACCTCATTGGCCAGCGCCTCGGCTTCCTCGATCTCGCGCGGATCCATGGGCTTGGGGTGCGAAAAGTCGAAGCGCAACCGGTCTGGGGCGACCAGCGAGCCCTTCTGCGCGACGTGATGCCCGAGTACATTGCGCAACGCCGCGTGCAAGAGGTGGGTCGCCGAGTGGTTGGCGCGGATCATCCGCCGCCGCCCGTGGTCCACACGCATGCGCACGGCGTCACCGACCGCGACGCTGCCCGCCTCGACCGTGCCGTAATGGGCAAAGAGGCCGTCGGCCCGCTTTTGCACGTCGCGGATCGCGACACGTCCGCCCTTGGCTGTCTCGATCGTCCCCGTATCGGCCTGCTGGCCACCGGATTCGGCATAGAACGGCGTCTGGTTGACGACGATCGCGACCTCCACGCCGGCCTCGGCGCCCGGCACGCCCTCGCCGTCCTTGACCAGCGCCAGGATCTCGCCCTCGGCCTCCTCGGCCGTGTAGCCGAGGAACTCGGTCGCCCCGAGGCTCTCGCGCAGCTTGAACCACACCGCCTCGGTCTGCGCCTCGCCGGACCCGGCCCAACTCGCCCGCGCCTCCGCGCGCTGCTTCTCCATCGCCTGCTCGAAACCGGCGACATCGACGCCGAGGCCACGCGCCTTGAGCGCGTCCTGTGTCAGGTCGAGCGGAAAGCCATAGGTGTCGTAAAGACGGAAGGCGACGTCGCCGGCCAGCGTGCCGCCCGAGCCGAGATCGGTCGTCGCCTCGTCGAGCAGGCTGAGGCCGCGCTCGAGCGTACGGCGAAAACGGCTCTCCTCGAGCCGCAGGGTCTCGCGGATCAACGCCTCGGCGCGCAGCAGTTCCGGATAGGCCAGCCCCATCTCTGAGACGAGCTGCGGCACCAGCTTCCACATCAGCGGTTCCTGGGCACCGAGCAGATGGGCATGGCGCATCGCCCGCCGCATGATCCGGCGCAGCACATAGCCGCGCCCCTCGTTCGAGGGCAGCACACCATCGGCGATGAGGAAGCTGCAGGCGCGTAAGTGGTCGGCGATGATGCGGTGGCTCGCCAAATGCGGCCCCGCGGCCGGCACGCCGAGCGCCTCGACGGAAGCGTTGATCAGCCCCTTGAACAGGTCGATGTCGTAATTGTTGGTGACGCCCTGCAGGATCGCGGTGATGCGCTCCAGCCCCATGCCGGTGTCGATAGAGGGACGCGGCAGGTCGATGCGCGTCGTCTCGTCGACCTGCTCGAACTGCATGAAGACGAGGTTCCAGAACTCGAGGAAACGGTCGCCATCCTCGTCAGCGCTGCCCGGCGGACCGCCGGCAACCGACTCGCCCTGATCGTAGAAGATTTCCGAGCAGAAGCCGCAGGGGCCGATCGGCCCCATGGCCCACAGATTGTCCTCATGGCCGACGATGCGCTCTTCCGGCAGGCCGGAGATCTTGCGCCACAGGACGCGCGCCTCCTCGTCGGAAGGGTAGATCGTCACCCACAGCCGGTCCTTCGACAGGCCAAGATCCTTTGTAACAAGCTGCCAGGCGAGTTCGATCGCGCGGTCCTTGAAATAATCGCCAAACGAGAAATTGCCGAGCATCTCGAAGAAGGTATGATGCCGGGCGGTGTAGCCGACATTGTCGAGATCGTTGTGCTTGCCGCCGGCGCGCACGCATTTCTGCGCGGTCGTGGCGCGCGGGAAAGATGGCCGCGAGCGACCGGTGAAATAGTCCTTGAACTGGACCATTCCGGCATTGGTGAACATCAAGGTCGGGTCGTTCCGCGGGACGAGCGGACCCGAGGCCACCGGCGTGTGCTCGTTCTTCTCGAAATAGCCGAGGAAATGCGAACGGATTTCGTTGACGCTACTCATGAATTTCCCGATGACCGTGGAGACCGGCCGCCTTCTGGCGGGCCGCGCAAGGTTTTACCGTCCTCGCCGCGCGAATGTCCACAATTCGCACATTGTCGCCAACATGTCAGCCGGGAAGAACGACGCGTCCGTCCGCCTCGATCGTCCATCCGGGGTTCCAGGCGACCTCCCAGGGATGGCCGTCGGGATCGGCGAAATAGCCGGAATAGCCGCCCCAGAAGACGTCCTCCGCCGGCTTCAGGATCGTCGCCCCGGCCGCCTCGGCTTCGGCCAGGACCGCGTCGACCTCCGCCTTCGAGCGCGCATTGTAGGCGAGCGCCATGCCACTGAACGCGGCCCCGCTATCGGTGAGCCCGGCATCTTCGGCGAGCGCGCCGCGCGACCACAGCGCGAAGACTCCGCCGGGGGTCTGGAAGAAGGCGACCCCTTCGTCCTTGTTGCTCCGCTTCCAGCCGAGCGCTTCGTAGAAGCGGAGCGAGCGCGCCAGATCGGCGACACCGAGGGTGACAAGGCTGACACGCTGTTCCAAGGGACGCTCTCCTCTGACTATTGGTGGACGGCCTCCAGCTTGTGGCCGTCCGGATCGATCACGAAGGCGGCATAGTAGGTCGGACCATAATGTGGCCGCTCGCCCGCCGCGCCGGCATCGCGGCCGCCGGCTAACAGCGCCGCGCCATGGAACGCATCGACCGCCGCGCGATCCGGCGCATTGAAAGCGAGATGAAATCCCGGTCCGGGCGCGCGCGCCTCGCCGGGCCTTGAAAAGAGCGCCAGCTTGTCGCCGCCACCCGGCTCGCCGTAGCCGATACCATCGTCGCTCGTCCACACGCGGACGAAACCGAGCGGCGCCAGCGCGGCATCATAGAAGCGCCCTGCCCGGTCGAGATCGGCCACCCCGAAGGAGATGTGGCCGATGATCGGTTCGCGCCGGCCGCCCGGGCTCAAGCCTCGAGCGCGTCGTCGTCGCCCGAGCCGTCTTCCTCGCCCGGCTCGATCCGCTCGAGGAACTTCTCGGCGATCAGGCCAGCATTGCTGCGCACCGCGTGCTCGATCGCCGAGGCGATCTCCGGATTGTCCTTGAGGAATTGCTTGGCGTTCTCGCGACCCTGACCGAGACGCTGGCTGTCATAGGAGAACCAAGCGCCCGACTTCTCGACGATCCCCGCCTTGACACCGAGATCGATCAATTCGCCGGTCTTCGAGATACCCTCGCCATACATGATGTCGAACTCGACCTGCTTGAACGGCGGGGCCAGCTTGTTCTTGACCACCTTGACGCGGGTCTGGTTGCCGACCACTTCGTCGCGCTCCTTGATCGAGCCGATGCGACGGATGTCGAGACGCACGGAGGCATAGAACTTCAGCGCATTGCCGCCGGTCGTCGTCTCCGGGCTGCCAAACATGACGCCGATCTTCATGCGGATCTGGTTGATGAAGATGACCATCGTATGGGAGCGCGAAATCGAGGCGGTCAGCTTCCTGAGCGCCTGGCTCATCAGGCGCGCCTGAAGGCCGGGCAACTGGTCGCCCATCTCGCCCTCAATTTCCGCCCGCGGCGTCAGCGCGGCGACCGAATCGATCACCAGCACGTCGATGGCGCCGGAGCGCACCAGCGTGTCGGCAATCTCGAGCCCCTGCTCGCCCGTATCCGGCTGGGAGATGAGCAGGTCGTCAAGATTGACCCCGAGCTTGCGGGCATAGCCGGCGTCGAGCGCGTGCTCGGCGTCGATGAAGCCGCAGATGCCGCCGGACTTCTGCGCCTCGGCGACGGCATGCAGCGCCAGCGTCGTCTTGCCCGAGGATTCCGGCCCGTAGATCTCGACAATCCGCCCGCGCGGCAGTCCGCCAATTCCGAGCGCGATATCGAGGCCGAGCGAACCGGTCGGTACCGTCGCGATTTCGACCGGCGACTCGTTCTTGCCGAGCCGCATGATCGAGCCCTTGCCGAAGGACCGCTCGATCTGACTGAGCGCCGCGTCCAGCGCCTTGGATTTGTCCATTGCGTGCCCCTCGATCACACGGAGATTGTTCGCCGCCATCGTTGGCTCCTTATTTCATAGGCCCATGGGGCATTCAAATGGCGTATTCCACCGTGCCCCGTCCAAGTTCATGTTCTCATTCTGTTCCCAGATCGTCAAGAACAAATTAAGAACACGGAAGCCGCGTTTCCAGGCCTTTCCCTCTTACAGGGCGAAGCTTTCGTGCAGGGCCGGCATGACCACTTCCGTGCCTTCAAGCTTTTCCCCGAATTGCTTCATGGTCAATTCTTCGCCGTGGACGAGGAACGTCCGCGCCGCCTTCGAGGCGCCGCTGCCAGGCGAGCAGCTCGTCACGGTCGGCATGGGCCGAGAAGCCGCCGATCGTATAGACCTTGGCCTTGACCGGGATGTCCTCGCCGAAGATGCGCACCTCTTCGCGCCGTCGATGATCCGCCGGGCCAGCGTGCCGTGCGCCGCGAAGCCGACGAAGACGATGCCGGCGTCCTGGCGCCAGAGATTGTGCTTGAGGTGATGGCGCACCCGCCCGCCGGTCGCCATGCCCGAGCCGGCCATGATGATCGCGCCGCCCTTGATCCGGTTGATGGCCATGGAATCGGCCGACTCGCGGGTGAGGTGCAGGCCCGGCACGGTCGAACGGATCGCGGCCGTCGCGGAAGAGCCCGGCGACCTCGTCCGACAGCATTCGGGGTGGCGGCGGAAGATTTCGGTCGCCGTGATCGCCATGGGCGAATCGAGGAAGACCTGGATTGCCCGCGGCAGCCGCCCGTCGCTCACCATCGCGTCGTGAAGAGCGTAGAGCAGTTCCTGCGCCCGCTCGAGCGCGAAGGTCGGGATGATGACATTGCCGCCACGCTCGAACGTCTCCTCGATCGCCGCGTAGAACTCCTCGACCGAAGGCGCGAAAGCGGCTTGTGCAGCCGGTCGCCATAGGTCGTTTCCATGACCACCGCGTCGCAGGGCGGCGGCTTGGTCGGCGGGTTCAGCAGCGGCCGCCCGGCATTGCCGATGTCGCCCGACATGACGAGGCGGCGGCGCGTGCCGTTCTCCTCGAGCTCCAGCAGGATGCTGGCGGAGCCGAGGATATGGCCGGCGTCGAAATAGGTGGCGCGGATGCCGGCGGCGACTTCGAGCGGCGCGTCGTAGGTCGCCGTGCGGCCGAAGAAATCGAGCACGTTCATCGCATCGACGACGCCGTAGAGCGGCTCCTCGCCGTCGCCGTCATGGCGATGGCGCGCACGCCTGCGGTGTTGCGCTCCGCCTCTTCCTCCTGCAGGCGCGCCGAATCGAGCATCACCAGCCGCGCCAGTTCGCGCGTCGCCGCCGTCGCGATGATCTCGCCGCGGAAGCCGCGCTTGGCGAGCAGCGGCAGCCGCCCGCAATGGTCGAGATGGGCATGGGTGAGAAGCACGACGTCGATCGCTTCCGGCTCGAAGCCGAAGGGCTCGGCATTGTCCTCGGCGAGCTCGCGGCTGCCCTGGAAGAGGCCGCAATCGACGAGCACGCGCTTGCCGGCGCATTCGATGAGGTGGCAGGAGCCGGTGACCGTCGCGGTCGGCGCCGTGGAATGAGATCTTCACTTTGATTCCTCCGAATTATTGGGGACGCCTCGCAGGCCTCAGGCGACCGGCTGCAGCGGCGTGCCGGCCGCCTCGTGCCATTTGACGGATGCCGTCCCAGATCTCCTCGGCGGTCTCGGCAAACCAGAAGAGCTCGCGGTCCTCCGCGGTCGATGACGCCCTCGTCGACCAGGAAGTCGAAGTCGACGGCGCCGCGCCAGAAATCCTCGCCGACCAGCACCACCGGCATCGGCGCGATCTTGCGGGTCTGGATCAGGGTCAGCAGTCTCGAACAGCTCGTCGAACGTGCCGTAGCCGCCGGGAAAGGCGACCAGCGCCTTGGCGCGCATCAGGAAGTGCAGCTTGCGCAGCGCGAAATAGTGGAAGCGGAAGCAGAGCTCCGGCGTCACATAGGGGTTGGGGAACTGCTCGTGCGGCAGGGTGATGTTGAGCCCGACCGACTTCGCGCCGACGTCGTAGGCGCCGCGATTGGCCGCCTCCATGATGCCCGGCCCGCCGCCGGTCGTGACGACCACGCGGAAATTGTCGGCCGCATGTTGGCCTCGCCGACGAGCCGGCCGAAGTCGCGCGCGACCTCGTAGTAGCGGCTCTTGGCGAGCACCCGCTCGGCGACCGCCAGCGCGCCGCGCGAGCTCGCGATCGTCGGGTCCGCTTTCGGCCAGTCGGCCTTGCAGGTGCGTCGACCGTCGCGCTGCGCCGCCGCCGGCTCGACGATCCGCGTGCTGCCGAAGACGACGATCGTGTGGTGGATGGCGCTCTGGTTGAGCAGCGTCTCAGGCTTCAGGTAGTCGAGCTGCAGGCGGATGCCGCGCACGTCGGGCCGCGCCAGGAAGTCGGCGTCGTCGTCGGCCGGACGATAGCTCGGGCTGGCGACGATCGCTTTGAGCCGACGCGGCGCCTCCGGGTCTTCCCGCTCCGATTTCGGCTCATAGACCGGCAGCGGTTCCTCGCGGACGACCGGATGGGCGGGTCTGGGAATACGCGCCGCCTGCGGCGGGTCGGGATTGCGCGATTGCGTCATGGGGAGGCCGATAGGTTGGAATGGGACTCGCGTCACCTAGTGTAGAGCCTTTTGCGCCCCGCCCAAGAGCCTTGCACCCTGCCGTCCGCGCGCGGACAATGGTTTTCGGTGATTCCAGCGGGGGGCCGCGGGAGACAGATCATGGGCCAGCCCATTGGTCCTTTCAGTAGCGTCACGGTGTTCGGCGGCGCTTCTATCGACCGCATCGGCCGCTCGCATGCCACCCCCAATGCAGGCGCCTCCAATCCGGGAACGATCACGGTCCTGCCCGGAGGTGTCGGCCTCAATGTCGCGACCATCCTCGCCCGCCTGGGTGTGGAGGCTCAGATTGCCGCCCGCATCGGCGCCGACAATGACGGCGAGGCGGTCATCGCCGCCGCCCACGAGGCTGGTGTCGGCACCACCCTTGTCGGCGTCTCGCCGACAGCCGCCACGGCCGGCTATCTCGCGTCCCTCGACGAGAAGGGCGACCTGATCGTCGGCATCGCCGACATGGCCGTCTTCGATGAAATGACGCCCGCCGTGGTCGCTCCGCTGATCGCCAATCCGCGCGCCGGAGAAGCCTGGGTGATCGACGCCAATCTGCCGTCCGAGACCATCGGCTTCCTCGTCGGTGAGGCCAATGCCGCCTGCCGGCCGATCATGGCGCTCACTGTCTCGCCAAAGAAGGCGGTCCGCCTCCTTCCCTATCGCGAGCGGCTGACCGTGCTCTTCACCAATCGCCGCGAGGGCGCGGCCCTGCTCGGCCGGGCCCCGCACGATCCAGATCTCGCGGCGATGGACCTCGCGCGCGAGCTCGCCAGCCCACTTGCCGGAAATGTCATCGTCAGCGACGGCGGCGCCCCCATCGCTGTTACGAGCGGGGGCAAGGAACGCACCTTCGCGACGCTGAAGGCCGACATCCATAGCGTCAACGGCGCCGGCGACGCCCTCGCAGCCGGCGTGATTTACGGCCTTGGCCACGGACGCAGCCTGTTCGAAGCGGCGATCGAAGGCCTCGCCGCCGCCGCCATTACGCTCGAAAGCGATGGTCGCGTCGGATCGACCTTCGGCCCCGACGCCCTCGCCACCCGCATCGCCGAGCCGCATCGCGCCTCGTAGGCGAGGTCGCGCGGGCCAAGTTCATGCAGCCGACATTGCGCATCAGGCGCCGCACCGTATCGCCGTTGGGCGAGCCGGCTGGATCGTCCGACTGCCGCAGCACCGAGGATCCGGTGCCGCTAGAGCGGATCAACGTTCGATGGAATCGCTGATCCGCTCTAACTCTTTGTTCTCACCGCAATTTCGGACGGAAAAGTGGTACCCACTTTTCCTGCAATTGCTCTAGCGATGATCGCGTGGAAACCGGTGAAGCTGTCGCTGCCCTCGATCGTCACCTCCCCCGCAATAGCCCTTGCCGTTCCGCGTCAGCAACTTGTGCACGTCGCGCATCACTGCCTTGCCCGGGTCGGCATAGCCCATGGTGGCCAGCGCGAAGATCGCCCGCGTCATCGCCGCGTCGATGTCTTCGCCAAGAGCCAGAGAGGGGACGGCGAGAAGAAGCAGCGCTGGGATCAGGCGACGCACGGCACCCACCATCCGATGACGGATGGCAGAACCATGCCACGCGCTCCGCCGGGGTGCCGAATATGTCCCGGCGAAGTGTCATGTCGAAAGGCTACAGAAGCTGCCCGCCGGAGACCTCGATGCGCTGCGCCGTCATCCAGCCGTTCTCGCCAACGAGAAGGCTCGATATGGCCCCACCGATATCGTCCGGCAGGCCGACGCGGCCCATCGCGGTCTGCGAGGCGACGAATCGGTTGAGCTCGGCATCGTCACGGACCCGGCCGCCGCCGAAGTCGGTCTCGATGGCGCCCGGCGCCACCACATTGACCGCGATGCCGCGCGGCCCGAGCTCCTTGGCGAGATAGCGCGTCATGACTTCGACGGCGCCCTTCATTGTCGCGTAGGCCGCGTAGCCTGGCAGGGCGAAGCGGGCCAGCCCGCTCGAAAGGTTGACGATGCGCCCGCCGTCGACGATCAGCGGCAGGAGCCGCTGGGTCAGGAAGAACACGCCCTTGAGATGGATGTTCATCAGCCGGTCGAACTCTTCCTCGGTCACGTCGGCGAAGGCGTTGTAGAGGCCGATGCCGGCATTGTTGACGAGGAAGTCGAAGTCCTCGCGGCCGAACGTCTCCTTCAGCGCCGCCTTCAGCGTCTCGACGAAGGCGGCGAATGTCGAAACCGCGCCGGTATCGAGTTGCAGCGCCACGGCGCGCCGTCCCGTTGCCGCGATTTCGGCAACGACCTCTTCGGCGGCATCGCCCCGCGCATTGTAGGTAATCACCACATCCACGCCCTGGCGCGCCAGATGAAGCGCGGTGTTGCGGCCAAGCCCGCGGCTGCCGCCGGTGATGAGAGCAATCCTGCTGTCGGTCGTCATGTCGGTCTCCTTGTCCCGCGTGATCCGGTGAGACCCGCAGATAGGCATCTACGCGCCGGCAGACCTGCCACATCGTCCGAAGGACTTGCCCATTCCTCCGAAACCGCCACATGTACCGATTGAAGAACGCCCGGAACCGGCCTAGCCATTCTGCCGGATCCTTCGGAGACAGATGATGCAGGCGGAAGACCTGATGCGGCGGGTTCTTGCCTTCGCCGATGCCCATGATGCCGGCGAAACACCCTTGCCGACCGGCATCGCGGACCTGGCCGTCATGCGTCAGCGCGCGCCGACACCGTTGAAGTCGGTCGTCTACAGACCGGTCTTCTGCCTGGTGCTGCAGGGCGCCAAGCAGGCCTTTGTCGGCGACCGCACGATCACCTTCGAGGCGATGCAGTCGGTGATCATCAGCGTCGAGGTGCCGACCCTTGCCCGTGTCGTACGGGCGAGCCGGCGCGAGCCCTATGTGGCGATGGCGCTTGGACTCGACATGGCCTTGCTGACGGAGCTTGCCGCCGAGATCGGCGCGTTCGCTGCCGAGAGCGCCGAGGCGGCGCCGATCGCGACCGGCGTGGCCGATGAGGCGGTCATCGACGCGATGGCGCGGCTCTTCGCGCTCGTCGACACGCCGCAGGCTGTGAGCGTGCTGCGCCCGCTGATCCTGCGCGAAATCCACTATTGGCTGCTATCCGCCCGGCACGGGACGATGCTGCGCGCCCTCGCCCGCGCCGACAGCGCCGCCTCCCGGATCGCGCGGGCGACGGCGATGATCCGGCGTGACTATGCCGCGCCGCTGCGCATCGCCAACCTCGCCGACGCCGCCGGCATGAGCGCCTCCGCCTTCCATGATCACTTCAAGGCCGTCACCGGCACGACGCCGATCCAGTACCAGAAGCAGCTCCGCCTGATGGAGGCGCGCCACCTGATCCTCGCCGGTGGCCACTCCGTCTCCAGCGCCGCCTTCGAAGTGGGCTACGGGAGCCCGACCCAGTTCAGTCGCGAATATGCCCGCAAGTTCGGCGCCTCGCCGCGCGCCGACATGAAGAGCGCGACGCCGGAGGACGCCGAAGCGATGGCCGCCGGTCCGTAAGCCGGTGCCCGCCGGTCAGGCGCCGGCGGCAACATGCCCCTCGACGTGCTCCCTGACGAAGGCCTCGAACCCGGCGAGCTGCTTGGCAATAAGTTCGCAGGTCGGCTCGTCGGTCAGTTGGCCGGTCAACTCGTCGATGCGTTCCATCGCCTTGGCGACCATGACCTCGGGCAGGTTGAAGACGGCTGCCTCGACGAAGACCATGATCTGGCGCAGGTGATATTGCGCCCGTGCGCCGCCGAGCAGGCTGATCGAGGCGGACTGGAGCAGCACCGGCTTGCCCTTGAAGGGCTGGTCGGGAAGGCGCGACACCCAGTCGATGGCATTCTTCAGTACGCCGGGAACCGAGTAATTGTATTCCGGCGTCACAAGGATCACGCCGTCCGCCGCGCGGATCTTCTCGCCAAGCGCCTTGACCGGCTCGGGAAACCCTTCCTCGTTCTGGATATCCCAGTTGTAGAGCGGAATATCGCCGAGCCATGGTCCGTTGCGGATATTCACGCTGTCCGGCGCAAGCCCCGGCAGCGACCGCTCGACGGCGGCATTGTAGGAGCCCGTTCTGAGGCTTCCGCAGATCGAAAGCAGGTTCAGTTCCGCAGCCATGAGAAATTCTCCGTTGCATCCATCTCTGGGCAACGGAAAAGGCCCGCGCTTTGTTCCCTCTGCCGGATCCCAGGGCGCCGCCGTCATCACCGGCAACGCCAGGGCATCCCGCCGATCGCGGGAGCATCACAAGAAATTCCACACCACGTGTCGAAATCCGCCGGACCCGTTCGTCGTCAGGTCATCGAGGCACTGATTTGAAAGGACCAATCCGATGACCAAGACCGCAGCAATCCTCGTCGCACGACTGATCTTCGCCGGTGTCTTCCTGATGGCGGCCACCTTCAAGTTCACCGGCATGGACGCGACCGCGCAATACATCGCGTCGGCCGGCTTCCCCTTCCCGCTGTTCCTGGCGTGGGTCGCCGCCATCTTCGAGGTGGCACTGGTGGTGGCGTTCCTGACCGGCGCCTTCTTTAGGGAAGCGGCGGTCCTCGCGGCGATCTACGTGGTGTTCCTCGGCTTCACCTTCCACGGTCCCGCGCACTGGCAGGCCAACCAGATGGAATTCGGCTTCTTCGTCGACCACTTCACCTTCCTGGCCGGCCTGCTCTTCGCCGCCGTCCACGGCCCCGGCGACAAGCTGGCGGTACCGCTCGGCCTCGCACCGCAGATCGCCTGACCGAGACACCGCCCCCAGCAATGGCCCCGCCCGCGCGCAAGCGGGCCGGGCCTTGTGGCTACCGTCCCAGCGTCTCCTTAACCGCCACCGCGAGCTGCTTGAGCGAGAAGGGTTTGGGCAAGAAGTGGAAGTCCTCGCCTTCCGGCAGGTTCTTCTTGAAGGCGTCCTCGGCGTAGCCGGAGATGAAAATGATCTTGAGGTCGGGCCACGTCTTGCGCAGCTCTTTCAGGAGCGAGGGCCCGTCGAGTTCAGGCATGACGACGTCGGAGACGATGAGGTCGATCTTGGCGCCAGCCTCCTTCATCACATCGAGCGCTTCGATGCCTGATGGCGCCTCGAAGACCTTGTAGCCGCGCGAGGTCAGCGCCCGAGCGGCGAAGGCGCGCACCGCCTCCTCGTCCTCGACCAGCAGGATGGTCGCCGTACCGGTGAGATCGGCGATCTCGACGCTCGCTTCCGCTGCGGCAGGTGTCTTCTCGCCCTCCGCCAGGACGTGGCGCGGCAGGAAGATGCGGAAGACGGTCCCCTCGCCCACCCGGCTGGTGAAGAAGACGTGACCGCCGGTCTGCTTGACGATGCCGTAGACCGTCGACAGGCCAAGGCCGGTGCCCTTGCCGACCTCCTTGGTCGAGAAGAAGGGCTCGAAGATCTTCGCCTGCACGTCCGGCGGCATGCCGGTGCCGGTGTCCTCGACCTCGACGAGGACGTAGTCAACCTCGGGCAGCGGCTTGTAGTCGAAGTCGCGCACCTCCGCCGCCGGCAGATTGCGCGTGCGGATGGTCATGGTGCCGCCATTCGGCATGGCATCGCGGCCATTGACCGCGAGATTGATGACCACGGTCTCGAACTGGTTGAGGTCCGCCTTGATCGACCACAGGTCGCGGCCGTGCACCATCTGCAGCTTGACGTTCTCGCCGAGCAGCCGGGTGAGCAGGATCGACAGGTCGGAGAGCACCTCGCCGAGCGCCAGAATCTGCGGCCTCAGCGTCTGGCGGCGCGAGAAGGCGAGCAGTTGCCGCACCAGGCCGGCGGCCCGGTTGGCGTTCTGCTTGATGTTCATGATGTCCTGGAAGGACGGATCGCTCGGCCGGTGGTTGGCGAGCAGCAGGTCGGAGAACCCGATGATCGCCGTCAGCACATTGTTGAAGTCGTGCGCGACGCCGCCGGCGAGCTGTCCGACCGCCTGCATCTTCTGCCCTTGAGCGAACTGCTGCTCGAGCGCCCGCTGCTCGGTGATGTCGAGCGCGTTGACGATGACGGCGTCACCGTCGCCCTCGCCCTCCTCGACCGGATTGACATAGAAGCGGACGCTGCGATTGCCCGGCCCCGCGATGCCGACGTCGATGGGCGCGATCTCCCCGGCGCCCGCCGCGGCGACGTCGAGCGCTTCCTGCAGCTTCGGTCGGTCGCTCTCGGAGACGAGGTCGACGAGCTTGCGGCGCTCGCCATTCGTCTCGCCACCGGTACCGAACAGCTTGAGGAAGGGGGCATTGGTACGCCCGATACCGCCACGCCCGTCGACGGCGGCGATCGCGATCGGTGTGTTGTTGAAGAAACGGGCGAAGCGCACCTCGATCGACCTCAGCTCCTCCGAGGCGTCCTCGCCGGGGCTGCGGTTGAGCACCAGGGTTCGTGTCGCGCCCGGCGCCCCGTCGCCGGCGATCGGCACGTAATGCAGCAGCCGCACTGGCAGGCTCTGGCCGTTGCGCTTGACGAGGTCCAGATCGACGATCTGGGTGCGGTCCTTGCGCGTGCCCGGCGGTCCCGCCTGCAGCAGCGCCATGCCGTCGCCGCGCACGATCTCGGCGAGCGAAAGCGACCCGGCCTCGAAGCGGGCGAGGTCGACGCCCAGCCACTCGGCAAGCGTCGCGTTGAGATAGACGATCCGCCCGTCCGGCTCCGCCGACAGAAAGCCCGCCGGCGCGTGGTCGAGATAGTCGATCGCGTGCTGGAGCTCCAGGAAGACGACCTCCTGGCGAGCGCGCTCGGCACTGATGTCGGCGACCGTCCAGGCGGTCAGCGGCGTCGTGCCGGGGCGCACGACCACCGGCCGCGCGCGGATGCGGTACCAGCGCGCTTCGCCTTCATCCTTGTCGCCACCGGGTGCCGGGATGCGGACTTCTTCCTCCGCCGCGTCGCCCTCGCGCACCGCCTGGGCGAGAGTGTAGATCGCCTCCGAAGCGCTCGTCACCGCGCCAAAGGCGCGCTCGACTGTGAGGATGTCGCGTTCAGTCTCGGCGCCGGTGAGGTTGGCGTAGGCGCGGTTGGCATAGACGATGCGGCCCTCGCGGTCGGTGACCATCACCCCGTCGCCGGTCGCATCGAGAAACGCCTTGCTGAGGTCGCTGCCCTGGCCACGCCCGCCGAAGCGAATAAGGCCGATCGCACCGGCGAAAAGCGTGATGACGCCGATCACCGCGAGGATGGCGAGCAGGCCGAGAATGAACGGCTCCGCCCGCGTCTTGTCGATGAACGCGAATCCGAAGGCGACACCGACGAGACCGAAAGCGAGGATGATCAGACGCCCGGCACCGCCGATCCGCTCCGCCCGGTCGACAACCGGCTCGGCCTGCGGCTCAGCCTTGGCGCCGTGGCTCATATCGATCATGGGGCCCCTGTCCTCGTCGACCGGCGTCCGGCCACGGAGAATCGCCGCGCCGCCGATGAGGGAGAGGATGGTCGGGAAACCGATGGAATTCAACGCATGCCCGCCGGGCGCCCGGTTCGCCTGGGGCGCGCTGCAATCTGGCCGAACCACCGGCAAGGCTGCAGAATCATGGTCAATGAACCGTTAACACCCCGATCCACAGATTTGCCGGAATTGCCGGCAATGCCTTGCAATTGGCGGGTTTCCCCGGAAAGGTTGGCCCGTTCCACGAATCGTCGCGTTGGCTGCATCGGTGTGCGGGAGCCGCCGACGCGACACAAGAACCGGCGCGTCCGCCTCTCGGAACCAGGCGCGGGATAGGTGAGATGCTCGAACAGATATTCGGTGAACGTGGCGCTCTGGCGGTTCAGTTCGTCATAACGTCGATCGTCGTCCTGGGGCTGATCGTGCTGGTCGTCTGGCTGATCCGGCGCTTCGCGATGAATGGCATCGGCGGTCTCGGCCTCGGCCGGGCCCGCATGCCGCGCCTTGCCATTGTCGATGCCATGCCGATCGACAGCCGCCGCCGCCTCGTCCTCGTCCGTCGCGATAATATCGAGCACCTGATCCTCGTCGGCGGCACCAACGACATCGTTGTCGAGCCGACCATTACGCGTGCTCGCGCCGCCGCGGGCCAGCAGCGCCCGGCGCAGCAGGCCGCCACCACACCCAGCCAAGCGCAACCGGCTCAGCAGCCGCTGCGAACGACGCCCGCCCGCCCGGCGACGCCGCTGGTCGCGGCCGTGCCCGAGCCGCCCGCGCCGGTGCCCGCGCCGCCGCCGCCTGCCCAGGCATGGAAGCCGGAGACACCCGAGACACCCGCCGCACCGATCCCCTTCCCGCGCACCGCCACCGCCCAGCGCCCGACGAGCCGGAGCAGCGAGCCGGTGCTGCGCCGCATGACGCCGCAGGGCGCCCGCCCGGCACCCGAACGCCCCGCCGCGCCACCGCCGGCCGACGACCTCGGGCCGATCCCGGACGACATCCCGCCATTGGCCGATATCAGGGCGGTGATGGCCGCGGCGGAATCGGAGGGCTCGCCGGCCACCGGATCGGGCGAGCCGCCGAAGGCGCCTGCCGCACCGCGGGCAGAGCCGGAAGACGCCGCCGCCCATACGGAGCCGCCGGCGCCACCGGCCCGCACGCATGAAGAGAGCGGCAAGGCAGGTGCCGTTCCCCCCGCAACGATCGGCGCCGGCGCCGGTGCCGCCACGGCGGACGCGGCGCCCGAGCCCGCCGTCAGCGAGGCCGGGAAGAGCCTCGAAACCGGCGAAGCGAGTGATGCCGGAGACGAGCCTCCCTCGCCCCGGATCAACGAGCTCGAACGCGAAATGGCCCGCCTGCTCGGCGAAATGTCCAACCGTCGCTCGTCCTGAGGCGACCGGAAACGGCGGAAAATCAAAGCTTTCTGCGGCTTTCGACGGCGAGTGGCATTGTCACGAAATCGTCGCCTCGCGGTTATTGTCGCGGCTAGATCACATCGCTATATTCCGCGCGCACCGCAGCCGAGCCAGGGGTATTTAATGCAGCGTGCAAGCCTGTCGCATGCGAGGGACGAAAACTACCGGCCCTCCGACTCCGAGCCCTTCATGAATGAGCGCCAGCGCGAGTACTTCCGTCTGAAGCTACTCGGTTGGAAAGAGGAGATCCTGCGGGAGGCGCGTGAGACGCTTCAGCATCTCCAGGACGAAAGTCAGAACCATCCCGACCTCGCCGATCGCGCCTCTTCGGAGACCGACCGGGCAATTGAACTGCGCGCCCGCGATCGGCAGCGCAAGCTGATCTCCAAGATCGATGCCGCCCTTCAGCGTATCGAGGACGGCACTTACGGCTATTGCGAGGAGACCGGCGAGCCGATCAGCCTGAAGCGGCTTGACGCGCGTCCGATCGCGACCCTGTCGATCGAGGCCCAGGAGCGCCACGAGAGACGCGAGCGCGTCTATCGGGATGATTAAGAAGTCGTCGCGGGCCGGACAGCCGTTCCGACTCGCTCTCAGGCTGGCGTGTTCACGGCGGAATTCCGCCACATTGTGTCGCCCCCTGGGGCATGCGGGTGCCTAAATTCCGCCGTTGATTCATAGCAAATGGCTAATCGGTAGCCGCACGGGCCGCGTGCTCCCTTGAGCTACCGCTTGCAAGAGTGGTGCGACTATTCCATCTATCCGCTTGGAGGGTGGCACATTTGCCCGCCGCTTGGGCTGGAACTCTCGAAGCGGCGTTAGGAAACCAAAAGGAGCCACGGAATGAAGACTCTGGCCTCTAGTGTTGCCGCGCTCGGCATCTTGCTCGCGGCGGCGGGAACCGCTTCGGCAGCGTCTCGTGCCTATTGCGATGGTCAGGCCCGTCAATACGCGGATCAATATGCCAATCCTGCCGCCAACACTGTCGGTGGAGCGGTAGCGGGCGCCACGATGGGATGTATTGCCGGCGCGATCTTCGGGCACGGCGACTGCGGCAAGGGTGCCGCGATTGGCGCCGGTGTCGGCGCAGTCGGTGGTGGCCTCAACGGCGGTGCGCGGTGGAATCAGCTCTACCGGCGGGCCTACGACGAGTGCATGAGCCAGCCGACTGCTGCGCCCAGCTACGGTGGTGGCGGCGGTTATCCGCCGGTTGGCTCGCGCGCCTGGAAGCAGATGTGCTCCGAGAAGTATAGCACGTTCAATTGGAACACCGGCTACTTCATGGGCTACGACCACCAGTACCACCTGTGCAAGCTTCCGTAGCCGCCAGGTCGATGCTGTGACAATCGCGCGCCCGCAACTCCGGTTGCGGGCGCGCTTTTTTTGAGGCGCTATTGGCCCGCGCGAACTCGCGCCACGTGACTTCACGATCCTCGTGAGCCAATGGACCGGCCGCCAATGCTCCGTCTCCTCCTTCTTCGTCACGCAAAATCCTCCTGGGATGAATCAGGCCTGCCCGACAAGGAACGCCCCCTGTCGCCGCGCGGTCGCCAGGCCGCTGTCACCATGGCCGAGGCGATCGAAAAGGAAGGGCTCCTGCCCGACCGCATCCTCTGCTCACCCGCCCGGCGCACCCGCGAGACGCTGGCCGCCCTCGTGCCGCATCTTGGCGGTGAGGCGCGGATCGCCCTGACTGAAGAACTCTACGCGCCGGCTTCCGGCGACTACCTGCCCACCATCGCGAGCCAGGGCGACGACGCCGGCACGCTCCTCATCATCGGCCACAATCCCGCGATCCAGGCGACCGCGATCCGCCTCATCGGCGGCGGCGACACGACGCTGCAGATAAGCGTCGCGGCCAAGTTCCCGACCGGCGCACTCGCCATCATCACCTTCGACCATGGACCATGGTCCGAAATCGCGCCCTATAGCGGCACGCTCGCAGCCTTCATCACGCCGCGCGAGCGTGACCACGACGGCCCGATGCCGGGAGCCGAAAAATAGTCTGCCCCTTTTATCGGCGGACCGCGTCACATACATCCCGGTTCGGACAGGACACCGGAGACGGTCTTGCAGCTTTCGACGATCACTGACGAGACTCGTCTTGTCCTCGCCAATATTGCCGATCGCACGACCGGCTTCGTCACCCCGAGCCTGCGCCTCGGCGTCACCGGGCTCGCCCGCGCCGGCAAGACCGTCTTCATCACCGCGCTCATTCACAATCTGATCCACGGCGGCAGGCTGCCGCTGTTCAAGGCCTATGCCGGCGGCCGGGTCAGTGGCGCCGCGCTGAAGCCGCAGCCGGACGACGCCGTGCCGCGCTTCGACTACGAGCGCCATGTGCGCGATCTGGTCGAGACCCGCGTCTGGCCCGACTCGACCCGCCGGATCAGCGAGCTGCGGCTGACGATCGAATACGAGTCGGCCTCCTTCCTGACGCGCGCGATCGGCAGCGGCCGGCTCCATCTCGATATCGTCGACTATCCCGGCGAGTGGCTGCTCGACCTGTCGCTGATGTCGATGGACTACGCCGCTTGGTCGCGCGCCGCCGTCGCCCATGCCCGTCGCCCGAGTCGCACGGAGCTAGCCGCGGCCTTCCTCGCCAAGGCCGGCGCCGCCGACCCGAACGCGCCCGAGGACGAGACGTTGGCGCGCGAACTCGCCGCGCTCTTCACCGACTATCTGCGTGCCGCCCGCGCCGACACCGGCGCATTGTCGACCGAACCGCCCGGCCGCTTTCTCATGCCCGGCGATCTCGAGGGCTCGCCCGCCCTCACCTTCGCGCCACTGCCGCTCGCCGACGACGGGCTGGGCCGGCCGGCTCGCTCGCCCGCATGATGGAGCGCCGCTTCGAGGCCTATAAGTCGGTCATCGTGCGGCCCTTCTTCCGCGATCACTTCGCCCGCCTCGACCGCCAGATCGTTCTGGTCGACGCCCTCTCCGCCCTCGACGGCGGACAGGACGCGGTGCGCGCGCTGGAGGCGGCGCTCGGCGATATTCTCACCGCCTTCCGTCTCGGGCGGACCAATTGGCTCACAGGGCTCGTCGCCCGGCGAATCGACCGCATCCTCTTCGCCGCCACCAAGGCCGACCATCTCCACCACGGCGATCACGACCGGCTGGAGGCGATCCTTGCCCGGCTCGTCGCCCGCGCCAGAGAGCGCGCCGAGTTCGCCGGCGCCAAGGTCGACGTTCTGGCGGTCGCCTCGGTCCGCGCGACACGCGAGGGGATCGTCGCGCAAGGCGGCGAACAGCTCGCCTCGATCGTCGGCACGCCCCTTCCGGGCGAGACGGTCGACGGTCAGGTCTTCGACGGCAAGACCGAGATCGCCATGTTCCCCGGCGACTTGCCGGACGATCCGGAATCGATCTTTGAAGGACTTGATTCAAAACATGAAGTTCCGGCGCTGCGCTTTCTGCGCTTCCGCCCGCCAAAGCTCGAGCGCACGGCCGAGGGGCTGACCCTGTCACTGCCCCATATCCGGCTCGATCGGGCGCTCGAGTTCCTTATCGGGGATCATCTCGCATGACCGCCAATCGCAACCGGCGTCCCACCGCCTTCTCCCTCGACGATGTGCGCGTGGTCGAGGCGGGAGCGCGTTCCGACGCCTCGACACCGTCGGTCGTCCTGTCGGAGCCCGACCCCTTCGCCGAACCGGCGGCGGCCCCACTGCCACCCCGACGCCGAAGGCGTCCGTGGCTCGGCCTCCTCACGGCCGCCCTCGGCGGCCTGCTGGTGCTGGCCATCGGGCTCGCGATCGATTCCCTCATCCGCGATCTCTTCAACCGTAACGACTGGCTCGGCTGGCTCGGTCTCGGCCTCGCCGCCCTCGCGGCCCTGTCGCTGCTCGCCCTCGTGATCCGCGAGATTGTCGGCCTGTTGCGGCTGCGCCGGATCAACCACATCCACGAGACCGCCATCGAAGCGATCGCCGTGGACGACCGTGTCGGCGCGCGCACGGTCTCGCGCAACCTGATCGCGCTCTATGGTGGCCGACCGGAAACCGCGCGCGGTCGCGCCGCCCTCGAAGGCCATCTCGCCGAGATCATCGACGGCAAGGATCTCGTCGGCCTCGCCGAGACCGAGCTGCTGTTGCCGTTCGATGCGACCGCCCGCGCCATGGTCCTCGCTTCAGCAAAGCGGGTCGCCGTCGTCACCGCCATCTCGCCCCGCGCCCTGGTCGACCTTATCTTTGTCGCCGCCGAGATCCTGCGTCTCATCCGTCGTCTGGCGACGCTCTATGGCGGGCGGCCCGGCACGCTCGGCTTCTGGCGATTGACCCGTGCCGCCATCGCCCACCTCGCCGTCACTGGCGGCATCGCCGCCGGCGATTCGCTCATTCAGCAGATCCTCGGCCATGGCCTCGCCGCCCGCCTGTCGGCGAAGCTCGGCGAAGGGGTCGTCAATGGAATGCTGACCGCGCGGGTCGGGATCGCGGCGATCGAGGTCTGCCGTCCCCTGCCCTTCGTCAATGGACGCCCGCCGCGTCTCGGCGACGTCATGACCGAGCTCGCCAAGCTGCAATCGCCGCAAACGAAGGGGAAGTTGGACGCCTTGGACGGCTAATCCGATTCAACCGGCCCACAGGCCGTTCATCGGGCCATTCACCCCGGCCACGGGATCCGTCTTCGGGACGGGAATGGCGGCAATCCGGGCACGGATGCCGGACTTATCCTCGGCCCCTTCGCGCATCAGATCGGCATGCTGGCCGGGCGGATAGGCGCCGATCACCAGCAGATCCGGGCTGCCCGACAGGCGCTTGTGTCCGACCCCGGCTGGGATCAGCACCGCGTCGCCGGCCTTGACGGAAAGCGTCTCGCCATCTTCGCCACCGAACCGCACATCAGCCGATCCGCGAGCAATTCCAAGGACTTCGTGCGCGCTCGAGTGGTAGTGGTGAAACGGAAAGATGCCGTTCCGCCAGCCATGGCCCCAGCCATTGGCATGGAACATCTCCTCGAAGGCGACCGCGGAATCGCCCGCCTCAGGATCGATCGCGCCGGCATAGACGATCAGCGGCAGCGCGTTGTTCGGCACGTCGCCATCATCGGCGAAGACAAAATGTGTCGCCTTCATCGCATCTTCCCTC
Organism: uncultured Alphaproteobacteria bacterium; assembly: GCA_963812285.1. GTDB lineage: Bacteria > Pseudomonadota > Alphaproteobacteria > Rhizobiales > Kaistiaceae > CAVSRC01. Next base: position 24,093 of record CAWEUR010000014.1, read on the forward strand.
GCCATTAAGCACAGTAAATCAGACACAAAGGAAAACTCTCCAGGGCGAAAAATAGAACTCCGGAAGACGCCTAGATGACACCGAGCTTCTTCTGCAGGCTCGACGATGAAGTCGTGTACTGGAAGACAACCTTCTTGTCCGGCGCCACGATATGCACAGCCGCCTGGGCCATCAATGCCGCCTCGTGGAAGCCGCACAGGATCAACTTGAGCTTGCCCGGATAGGTATTGATATCGCCGATGGCGAAGATCCCCGGCTCCGAGGTCTCGAACTTCGCCGTATCGACGGGGATCAGGTTCTCCTCGAGATTGATCCCCCAATCCGCCACCGGTCCGAGCTTCATCGTCAGCCCGAAGAAAGGCAGCATGCGTGTGCAGGCAACGTCGACCTCGCCCTCCTTGCCCTTCACCGTCGCGCCGCTGAGCTGACCGCCTTCGCCCTTCAGCCCGCTCACCTGGCCGAGCGCGAAGCGGATCTTGCCCTCATCGAGCAATGCCCTCATTTTGTTGACACTATCGGGCGCGGCGCGGAACTCCTCGCGCCGGTGGACCAGCGTCAGGCTTTTCGCCAGAGGCTGCAGGTTCAAAGTCCAGTCCAGCGCCGAGTCGCCACCGCCAACGATCAAGAGGTCCTGGTCGCGGAATTCCTCCATCCGGCGCACCGAATAGAACACCGACGATCCCTCATAGGCCTCGATCCCCGGCACCGGCGGACGCTTTGGCTGGAAGGAGCCGCCGCCGGCCGCAATCACCACGACCTTGGCGACGAAGGTCTCGCCGGCATCGGTGGTCAGACGGAAGCGCCCGTCCGGCTGCCGCTTCAGCGTTTCGACCATGCGGTTGAGATGGAAGCTCGGGTTGAACGGCTTGATCTGCTCCATGAGCTTCTCGACCAGGCCCTCCCCCGAAATCTCCGGATAGCCGGGAATGTCGTAGATCGGCTTCTCGGGATAGAGCTCGGCGCACTGCCCGCCCGGCTTGTCGAGGATATCGATCAGGGCGCAGCCGATATCGAGCAGCCCGAGTTCGAAGACAGCGAACAGCCCGACCGGACCGGCGCCGATGATGACGGCGTCTTTCTCGATGACTTCGGCCGCGATCGGCGCGCTGAGGGTCGTATCGTTCATCTGGGGCCCCAAAAAGCTTAGAAAAGTCGGGGCGAGACTTATCCGCTCGCCCGATCAATTCAAAGCAAGATTGTTGCGAGGACGGATTGATCGAGAGCAAAAGATCGCCAAAACGGCGATGTGGCCGCGGTTCAGCCCTGTCGCTCGGGCACCGTCACGGTCAGGCCGTCGAGTTCGTCGCTGACGCGGATCTGGCAGGACAGCCGCGAGGACGGCCGGACATCGTAGGCGAAGTCGAGCATGTCCTCTTCCATCGGCTCCGGCTCGCCGACGATTTCCTTATATGCTTCATCGACATAGACATGGCAGGTGGCGCAGGCGCAGGCGCCGCCGCACTCCGCCTCAATGCCGGGGACGCCGTTGCGGATGGCGTTCTCCATGACCGTGCTGCCGTTTTCCGCCTCGACCTCGAAGCGGGTGCCGTCCGCGGCGATGTAGGTGATCTTGGCCATATTACCCAAATGTTGGCGAGGAAATCCGCACGATCCAGCCGTTCCGGAAGGCTTCCGGCCGGCATTTCGGCGCCTCTATAGGCGATTTCGCCCGCCCCTGCCAGCCCGCCGATTGGCGCGCAAAGGGCGGAAAGGAGAGGATTTTTCTATTCCGCGAGGTGCTCCGCGATCAGCCGGCGGGCCTGCGCAAGGGCCGCTTCGAGCGCCACCACATCCGCGCTAAGCTTTTGATCTGAATGCTCTATTTTGCGCGCGGCAGCCGCGGTCCGGTTGGCGCCGATGGCCAGCGCCGAGCCGGCCAGCCCATGCGCGACCTGGCGCCGCTCGGCGACCGTCTCCGCCGCCTTGAGTTGATCGAACAGGCGCACCGAATGGTCGAGGAAAAGCCCCAGCACCTCCCTCTCAAGTGCCCGGTTTCCCTGGGTTTGGCGGGTAAGCATGGCGATATCCAGCACGCCTTCCGTCCCCGCGCCCGGTTCCTGCGCCATCCCCGTCGACACCCTCTCGCGACTCACCAAGGCGTCCACAATAGCCGGATGGACGCCTCGGCCTGAAGGCGATCGGGAACATGGCGGGCCGACCCTGGACGGATATTTGAACGAAGCGCGTCCAAGAATCTTAAAACATCGTTAACGATGATCCGCCGGCCAGGCTGAATGGCCTGCCAAAGACCTTCCGAAGATGGTGAAGAAGACGTCAGAGGTCGTTCGCCGGGGGCCTCTGGCCGAGCACCGCGTAGCCGGCCGCGGTCAGCCTGCAGACGGTCCAGTCGGGCTTCGTCGGATTGTCGAACCAGGGCTCTGCCCAGCCATGTTCGACGCAGGATTCTATGGTTTTCCGATCGATTTCACGCCCGCTTCGATCGAACAGCGGAAGCTTGGCACCGGCCTGCCCGATGCCCCGCATCAGGTAGCGTCGCTGGGCGACGGTGGGACGCGCGCCGCCCCCGCGCGAGGGCCGCATCCAGCGGCTTCTGAGAGCCGCCATGGCCTCATTAGGATGAGGTTTCGACATCGCCTTCAACCCGTTGATAACGATACCTGGAAGGCGGAGGTTTCTTGTTCACCTGCCATCAATGTGCCATTAGGATGAAGTAGCGGCAAGTGTGTGGAGGCATTCCGGATCGGGGGTCGATCTGGGGGGTGAAACCTGTACCTGCGACCAGTGTGCAGGGGGACGGGCGTAACCATGAAATCTCTTCCACAGGCTGACGCGCGTGAACCGGGCCACGGCGGTCCCCCGGTAGAGCGGCCGGTGTTGTAATGTGTACGGACGCGAGGCATGTGTAATGGCAACTAACCCGAAAACCAAGAATCCCAACGATGCGGCCCTGTCCGCCGTCGAAGAGGCGTTGAGGCTCGACTTCGAGACCGATCAGGAGAGCACCGCCGAGGACCGCAGCGCCCAGCCGGCGCGTGGCGACCAGCGGCGTCCCCAGCGGCCCGAGCCACCCCGCGCCAATGCCGACGCCCGTGCCAATGAACAGGCCCGACGCGCCGAATACCAGCAGCGCCGCCCGGAATCGCCGCGCATGCCCGCCCCGCCCCGCCGCGCCGAGCAGACCGCCCGGGCGCCGGAGGAGGCCCGCCGGCCGCATCAGCCTCGCCCCGCCGATAAGCCTCAGGCACAGGAAGCCCAGGACGAGGCGCAGACGCGCCAGGCCCGTCCACGCGCGAGCGAGAAGCCGCGGGGGCGCTTCGCTGCCAATGACGACCGTCGGAGCGCGACCGGCTACGGTTACTCTCAACGCCCCTCGCGCATGATCTATCCGGTCGCTCTCGGACTCTCGCTGGTCTGGGCGGTTGTCGTGCTCTCCGTCGCGGTTTTTACCGGCGGCCTCTATGACGGCGGCGATCCGCTCGCCTCGACCCGCTTCCTCAATGTGCTCCTGTTCCTCGCTGTGCCGATCGCCTTCTTCTGGGCAACCGCCGCGATCATCTGGCGGACACAGGAAATGCGAATCGTCGCCCGCCTGATCACCGACGTGGCCGGGCGCCTATCCGAGCCGGAGAACCTCGCAACTGACGCCGTGGTCAATGTCAGTCAGGCGATCCGTCGCGAGGTCGCGGCCGTGGGCGACGGAATTGAGCGCGCGCTGGCCCGCGCCAGCGAGCTGGAGATCCTCGTCCATAATGAGGTGACGTCGCTCGAGCGCTCCTATTCCGATAACGAAGGGCGTATGCGTTCCCTGATCGACGATCTCGCCGGCCAGCGCGAAGCGATCGTCATCAACTCCGAGCGCGTCCGCACTTCCATCGTCTCGGCGCAGGAATCCCTGTCGAAAGACCTGCGCATCGCCTCCGACGCGATCGCCGAGAACGTCACCGCCACCGGTGACCGCATTGCCGAGGCGCTCACCCATCGCGGCGAACAGATCACCGTCGCGCTTGGTAGCGCCGGCGAGGCGATGGTCGACCAGCTCGCCGACCGCGGCGAGGACCTTGTTGCCCGCCTCGGCGGAACCGTGACCGAAGTGGGCGAATTACTCGCACGCACCAGCGCCGACGTGACCGAGACCCTGCTCGCTCGCAGTGCAGACATCAACGACATGCTGGAGACCACCAGCAGCGCTATGGCCGATCAGATCGCCGAGCGTGGTCAAGAGGTGAACGACACCCTCGCTCGCGTCGGTGCCGAACTGATTGAAGGGTTTGATAACCGCACAGCCGAGATCACGCGTTCGATCTCCGAGACCGGCAATCTTACCGCGGAGACGATTTCCCAGCACGTCAACGAAGTGAACGAGGCGCTGAAGAAAAATTCGGACTCGCTCCTCGTCAACCTTACCCAGAGCGGCCAGCAGATCGCCGAGAAGCTGGATTCCACCGGCTCCCTGATCGCCGAAACGATCACCATCCGCGGTGGCGAGCTGGCCGACCGCTTGTCGCGTACCGGCGACCGCATCTTCGAAACCATCTCGGTCAACGGGACGGAGCTCAACGATCGCCTCGTTTCGAGTAGCGATACGATGAGCAAGATGATCGAGGCGCGGACCGCATCTCTCCGTGAAACCATCGACCTTGCCTCGACCGCCGTCTATGAGACATTCGAGGACCGTAGCGCCGAGCTTACCCAGCACCTCGCGTCAGTGGGCTCCGAGGTGACGAAAGCGATCTCCGTGCGCGGCATGAAGATCAACGAGACGATCATCACCTCGGGCAACGAGATCGCCGAGACGATAGCCTCGCGGGCGAGCGCCATCCACGACCGCATCATCGAATCCGGTACCAAGGTGGCCGACGGCATCTTCGATCGCGGTAACACGATCCACGACCGGATCACTGTCGAGTCCGGCGGACAGGTCGCTTCCGAGATCGAGAACCGTGGCAACGCGATCCACGACCGAATCATGTCGTCGGGCCGTGAGATCGCCGACACCATCGAGGGCCGCGGCGGCGTTATCTACGATTCGATCGTCGAGGCGACACAGCATGTCGGTGACGCCATTGAGTTGCGTGGCGTGTCGATCCATCAGAAGATCCTGGCCTCCGGTCGTGAGGTCGCGAACGCGATCGAGAGCCGCGGCGTTTCGATCCACGAAAAGATCATCACCTCGGGCACCGACGTTGCCGATTCCATCGAGGAACGCGGTAACGCAGTCCATGAGCGTATCGTCGAAGCGGGAACGCGCTTCGGCGACGTGATTGCCGCCAGCGGCGGAGAGGTCAGCGAGGGCCTTGATCGTCGCATCACAGCGATCAGCGAGCTGTTCAGCGAGCGCGCTCCAGCACTCATCAACGAGTTTGGCGAGCAGACGCGCGGCATGGAGGCCGCGATCGGTGACCGATTGACGGAGTTCGCCGACGCCCTTCGCAAACGTATCGACGGCGCCTCTGACTTCGCTTGAGGTCAATGCTCATCGCATTGCCGAGGCGCTGGACCACCGCTCGCGCCAGATCAACCAGACGCTAATCGAGCGCACGCGTGAGATCGCCGAGACATTCGCCGGCGGTCAGACCAGCTTCGCGGAGTTGATCGACGGTCGCGTTGCGGAAGTGGGCGAACAGCTCAGTAGCCGTACCAATGATCTCGTTGGCCTGCTGTCGCAAAGCTCGAACGAGGTGGCCGACACTCTCACTACCCGTGGTGAACAGGTTGCCCGCTCGATCCGCGATGCTGGCACCAAGATTTCTACTCGCTGGACGATCACGGCGGCGTGATTTACGATCTCAGCGATTTGCTCGACCAGCGGCTAACCGCGATGCACGCCCTGTTCAACGAGCGTGGGCCGGCTCTCATTGGCTCGCTGGACGAGCAGACGCAGAACATCAAGTCGGCCTTCAGCGCCCGCCTCGTCGAGTTTGGCGAGTCCCTGCGCTCGGAGATTGACACGGCGTCGAACACGCTCGAGAGCAATGCGCACCGCATCACCGACGCCCTTGACCAGCGTACCGGCCAGATCAACCAGACCCTGGTTGAGCGCATCCGCGACATCACCGAGACCTTCGCCAATGGCCAGTCGGACTTCGCTGAGCTGATCGGCGGCCGCCTGACACAGGTCAACGGCCAGTTGATGTCCAGCGCCACGGAGCTCTCCGACACCCTTGCGCGGCGCACCACAGAAATCAGCGAAGCCCTGACGAGCCGTGGCGAGGAAATTGCCCAGTCGATCCGCGAGACGGTCGCGGACGTCACCCAGCAACTGGTCGCTGAGGCTGACAGCGCCCGCGGCTCACTGCGCTCGTCCGCTGGCGACGTGTCGAGCATGCTCGATCGCTCGGTCAGTGAGATCGAGGCCGTACTCGGCACGCGAGCGACAGACGTCACCGTTCAGCTCGAAGCTCGCACCCGCGAGTTCAACGAGATTCTCGGCTCTCGTTCGACAGAGCTCGCCTCGCTGCTCGACGATCGTGGCAATGTTCTGATCAACTCGATTGAACAGCGTGGCAACGCGCTCATCGGCACGCTCGACCAGCGGGGCAAGGAAATCGTCGAACTGGTCGTCAACCGCAGCGACCAAGCGTCCAGGATGCTGATCGACAGTGCGCAGAATGTCGCCGCGACCTTCGGCGATACCAAGGATCAGCTCAAGGCCGATGTCGATGGCATCATCGAAAGGCTCGGAAGCTCCAACGCCTTGCTCAACGACTTCATAGCAAGAGCTCGGACGAATCTCGAGCAGATCGAGACCAACCTCGCCTCGCGCTCGACCGAGTTCTCCACGGCAATCAACGAGCCGGTCAAGACCACCGACACCTCGACGGAGGCGCTCAGCGGCCAGGTGTCCGCCTGCGCGAGGTCGACCGCGACATCCTCGAGATGTGGCCAAGGTCGTCCAGCGCTTCGAGGAGCAGAGCGCATCACTAACTTAGGCAACCGGCAACCTCACCGAGGTCAACAAGCTGATCGAGACAACGGTCGAGGAACGGCGGCCGGCGCTGGAGGATCTCGCCGCCGAACTGCGCACGCGCAGCCAGGAGCTCGACAGCATGATGCGCTCCTTCACCCGCATCATCGGCGAGACGCTAAAGACCTCGGCCGAGAAGCGCGCGACGGGGTCAGCCGCATGCTGACGGAGAACACCGCCGGCGCCACCAAGGGCGTGATCGAGAATTTCGAGACACTCAACCGCACCGCCACCAGCGAGAGCCGCAAGGCGACCGAAGCGGTGCGCGACGCCAATCGTTCGCTCGTCGAAGAGATGAGCCACGCCATCACCGAGGCGACCAAGCGCTTCTCCGAGGCAACCCGCGAAATGCGTCAGGCGCGCTAGGAGATGCAACAGGACCTCAACGAGACGCGCGAGAGTTGAAGCGCGGCGTGCTCGAGCTGCCCGAGGAGACACGCGAAAGCGCCGATCAGATGCGGCGCGTGGTCGGCGACCAGATCAAGGCGCTGACCGATCTCGTCGGAGATCATCGCGCGTCACGGCAAGACGCTCGATCTGTCGAGCCCGATTCTCGGCGAGCCGCGTTCGCCGCCGCCGCGGGCGATCGAGAGGCAGCCGTCGCCGCGCAGCGGTGGCGAGGACGAACCTATGCGGCGCCGCAGCACGGTGGAGCGAGAACCACCGCACGCGCAACGGTAACGGCGGAATGGCAACGGCAATGGCGGCAATGGCGCCGGAGCGCCTCCGACCCCGCCGGCGCCACGCCCGCAGCGAGCCGGCCCGACCGTCCGGGCCCGCGCCGCCAAGGTAGCGGCGCCGAGGCGACCCCGGCCCGTAAGCCGCGCGCCGGCGGCCACACTGCACCTTCCGCACCGCGGCAGGCCCCCGACCCCGCCGTCGGCACCCGCCGCCGACAAAGAGGATCGCGGTTGGGTGACCGATCTCCTGCGCCGCGCATCGGCGGACGAGCCGGCGAGGACGACGCGCCGCCGAGGCCGACAGGGACCGGCCGGAGCCGGCACCCGCCGCCCCGGCCAATGGCCGGCACGGCGACGCCGCAGATGGCCAACGAGCCGCTCAACCGGCTTTCGGCCGATATCGCCCGGGCGATCGACCACGAAGCCGCGATCGAGTTGTGGGAGCGTCATCGCCGCGGCGAGCAGAACGTCTTCACCCGGCGGCTCTACACCCTGCAGGGCCAGCAGACCTTCGACGAAATCCGCAAGCGCTACCAGCGCGACGCGACCTTCCGCGAGGCGGTCGACCGCTATGTCGAGGATTTCGAGCGGCTTCTCGAGGAGGTCGGCAGGGCCAGCAAGGACCGCAATGCCGGCAACGCCTATCTGACGTCCGATACCGGCAAGGTCTACACCATGCTCGCGCATGCCAGCGGCCGGTTCGACTAGGCGGCCGGAACGAGCTCAGACAACCAATAGCGCTGGCGGGCCTCTCAGAGGTCCGCCCCTTTTCGTTTGGGGGAAGGCTCAGGCGCCAGAGCGGATCATGGTTCGCCGGGATCGCCAATCCGCTCAAGAGCGCTGGCGAGCACCGGCGGGTCGATATTGCCGCCCGAAAGGACGATCACCATCACCCGGTCGCGGCAGGCGAGCCTGCCGGACAGCACCGCGGCGAGCGCCGCCGCGCCACCCGGCTCGACCACCAGCTTCAATTCGTTGAAGGCGAAGGCGACGGCGGCGAGCGCCTCCGCGTCGGAGATCGTATGGGCGATGGCGCCATTGGCCCGGTTGATGGCGAAGCCGAGCGGGCCCGGAGCGCTCGCCATCAGCGCGTCGCAGACCGAGCCGGCTGTCGCGCTGTTGGAGCGGATCGCCCCGGCTTCAAGCGAGCGGCCGTAATCGTCGAAGCCTTCCGGCTCGACCAGATGGATCGCGGCGTCGGGATAGCGCGCGCGCAGAGCGAGATTGACGCCGGACGACAGACCGCCGCCGCCGCAGGGCACGACCACCGCGTCGGGGGCAAGGCCGAGCGCCGCGCAATCCTCGGCGATCTCCAGACCGATCGTCCCCTGCCCGGCGATCACATTGGCATCATTGTAGGGATGGATGAAGGTACCGCCGATCTCGGCCAGGACTTCCGCCGCCACCTCGTCGCGGTCGCGCGTCGCCCGGTCATAGGCGACGATACGCGCGCCACTGCGTTCCGTCCGCGCCCGCTTGATCGCCGGCGCGTCGGCCGGCATGACGATCGTCGCCGGCACGCCGAAGAGCCGCGCGGCTTCCGCCACGCCCTGCGCATGGTTGCCCGAGGACACCGCCACCACGCCCTGCGCCCGCGCCCTGGCATCGAGCGCGGCAAGCGCGTTATAGGCGCCGCGGAACTTGAACGAGCCGGTGCGCTGCAGGTTCTCGCATTTGAGGAGGACCCGTCCCCCACCCGCTCCGACAGGAACGGCGCGGCGAGCAGCGGCGTGCGCACGGCTTCGCCTTCGATCCGCTCGGCGGCGCGGACGATATCGGCGATGGTCGGCGGGATGGCTTCGGGCGCGGTCACGATGCAAGCCGAGTAGCAGCGCCAAGGTGACGCGCGCAAGCGTCTCAGGCGGCAGCGACTCGCCTTCGGCTGGACGGCGAGGACATTGTCGAGGAACTGCCGGGCGCTGTCGCGCCAGCCATGCGCCAGCGCGAATTCCCGGCAGCGCTCCGGCGGGATCGCCAGGGCCGCCCGCGCCGCCTTGCCGAGGTCCCCGTCGAGCACGCCGACACCGCTGCCGCCGATCACGTCCGCCGGCCCGGTGACCGGATAGGCGGCGACCGGAACGCCGGAAGCCAAGCGCCTCGAGCAGGACGATGCCGAAGGTGTCGGTGCGGCTCGGAAAGACGAAGACGTCGGCATTGGCATAGGCCTCGGCCAGCGGCTCGCCGAACAGGGCACCGGCAAAATGCGCCTCGCGGAAAGGCCGCCGCGAGTTCGGCGCGCGCCGGACCGTCGCCGACGACCACCTTCGAGCCCGGCAGGTCGAGGGCGAGGAAGGCGGCGATGTTTTTCTCCGGCGCGACACGGCCGACGAACAGGAAGACCGGACGCGGCAGGTCGCGCGCCCCGCTCTTCGGCCGCGGATGGAACATCGCGCTGTCGACGCCGCGCGACCAGCGCATGAGGTTGCGGAAGCCGCGCGCCCTGCAGTTCGCTTTCGAGCGTCGGCGTCGCCACCATGCAGCCGACGCCGGAATTGTGGAACCGCCGCAGCATGGCATAGGTGAGCGACGTCGGCACCGGCAGGCGAGCGCGCAGATATTCGGGAAAGCGCGTGTGAAAGCTGGTCGTGAAGCGCCGCCCGGCCCGCCGGCACCAGCGCCGCGTCGCCAGCCCGATCGGCCCCTCGGTGGCGATATGGACGTGATCGGCACCGCTGGCGGTGACGAACCGCCCGACCGAGCCGGCGCTGGCGAAGGAGAGCCGGATCTCGGGATAGGACGGGACAGGGAATGGTCCGGTAGCGCTCCGGCGTCAGCATCGTCACCTTGATGCCGAGGCCGGGCAGTTCCTCGCTCATCCGGGAGAGCGTGCGCACGACGCCGTTGACCTGCGGGTGCCAGGCGTCGGTCGCGATGAGGATATGCTTCATTCGGCGGCCTCGCCGAAGGCGGGCTCCTCCTCGCCGATCTCCGCCGTGCCGGCCTCGGCCTGCACCCGGCTCCAGCGGATGATCTCCAGCCGTCCGTCGTGATGCTCGGCGACCGCCGTGCAGCTTTCCACCCAGTCGCCGGTATTGATGTAGCGGATCCCGGCCATCTCGCCGATGCGGGCGAAATGGATGTGGCCGCAGATGACGCCGTCGGCGCCGGCCCGGCGCGCCTCGGCGGCAAGCGCATCCTCGAACGCGCCGATATAGTTGACCGCGTTCTTGACCTTCTGCTTGGCCCAGGCCGACAGCGACCAGTAGCTGAGGCCCAGCCGCCGGCGGACCCGGTTGAAGATCGCGTTGGTCCACAGCGCCGCCGTATAGGCGCCGTCGCCGAGATAGGCGAGCCAGCGCGAATGGCGCACGACCACGTCGAACTCGTCGCCATGAATGACCAGCAGGCGCTTGCCGTCGGCGGTGGTGTGGATCGTGCGGTCCATCACCTCGACGCCGCCGAAATAGGTGCCGACATAGTCGCGCAGGAACTCGTCGTGATTGCCCGGCAGATAGACGATGCGCGAGCCCTTGCGCGCCTTGCGCAGGAACTTCTGGACGACGTCATTGTGCTCCTGCGGCCAGTACCAGCTCCGCTTCAGCCGCCACCCGTCGACGATATCGCCGACCAGGTAGAAGGTCTCGGCGTCATGAAGGCGCAGGAAGTCGAGCAGCAGCCCGGCCTGACATCCCTTGGAGCCGAGATGGAAGTCGGACAGGAACAGCGTCCGGAAGTGATGCGATTTCGTCCGGTCGGACATCGGCTGCCTTCACCGATTGGTTGAGCGCAGCCCCGCATCTATCCGAGTCGGGAAACGGTTCTGTGACAGTTCTTGGTTAAGGGCGGCGCGCCGGCCCTCTTTGCAAAGCCGCACGCGATGCGGGTTGACCGAAGACCTGCCCCGCCTCCCTGGCATTCGGGAATTCGCGGATGACGCTTCGCTCATCCGCCCTGCGGCTGAGTTAAGCGCCGCGTTTATCACGACCCTTCGAAAAGCGTCGGCACCACCGACAGGACCAGCAAGACGGCCATCGCGATGTTGAACACCCGCCGCCGGCGGTCGTCGGCGAGGAAGCGCGCGATCGACTGGCCGAAGAGGCCCCAGGCCAGGCAATTGGGCAGGCAGACGAGGCCGAAGAGCAGCGCGATCAGGCCGACCTGGAGAACCTTGTTGCCGTCGGCCGTCGTGAACAGCGCGATGCCGGAGAGCACCATCGCCCAGGCCTTCGGGTTGACCCATTGGAACGCCGCCGCCTGGATCAGCGTCAGCGGCCGGCCGGCGGCGGCACCTCCCCCGCGCTTTCGGCCGGCTGGCGCGGGCGATCCTCCAGGCAAGCCAGAGCAGATAGGCGAAGGCGGCGTATCTGAGGACCGGCTCGAGGACGGGAAACGCCTGGAAGGCGATGCCGACGCCAAGCCCGGCGGCGACGATCATCACCGGGAAGCCGAAGGCGATGCCGAGGACATGCGGCATGGTCCGCGCCAGCCCCCAATTGGCGCCGGACGCCAGCACCATGAGATTGTTCGGACCCGGCGTAACGGTTCCGGCGACGACGAATCCGAGAAGCGGCAGCAGCGTTTCCATGCGGTAGTTTCTCTCGGCTCAATTAGGTCAATAATACTGACCTAATTGAGAAAGTCTATAGGCAACAAGGCGGCCCTCCCCGCATCATCACCCGGTCGGCATCGCCGCGCCCTTTGGCGCCCCGCAGAATCCCCCGCGAACGGCGCGCTCGCGCAGGTGGCATCACCCCACGCGATCGGTGCCAGTTCACCTGGATTCTTGTCGCAATATCGCGCAAGGCTCCAGAATGCGCGCGCCTGGCGGAAGACGGGGTCATGCTGAATGAGCGAGCAGCTTGTTGGTGGTGTCTGCGCCTTGCGCGATGCGCGCGACCTCGCCCCTTATCTCTGCCGTCACTATCTTCGTCTTGGCTTTGACCGGCTCGTCTTCATCGACGACGGCTCGTCGGACGGAACATATGAATTCCTGCGGCGGCTCAGCGAGAGGAACCGCCGCGTCTCTGTCTCGCGCCGGGAGTCGGACAGGTTCGATCAGGCGCGTACCATGACCGAGGCCGTCAACGCGCTGGTCGCCGAGGGCGTGACGATCGTCTTCCCTTTCGATGCCGACGAATTCTGGAATCTCGATCTGAAAGCCATTCGTCGCGTCTCGCAGGGACGTTCCGAAGGCCTGTTCCTCGGGAAGTGGGTGCAGTTCGTGCAAAGCCACGACGCCGACCCGCATCGCAACTTCAGAACCGGCGGCGTGAGGTTTCGTGCGCCCAGCCTCGCCGGCAGCCGCAAGGACGCCACCCGGCCCGACCTGCCGGAGATCTGCGCCGTCAAACCCAAGGTCGCGTTCAAATCCGGCGCCCCGGTCGTGCTCGCGGCCGGTCAGCACAAAATGGCCGAGGGACCGACGGAGGTGATCGCGTCCGACCTGGAGGTCTTTCATCTCTGTCTTCGCCATCCCGGGGAAATTGCCAAACGGAACACGCACCGAATTCGCTACGGGAGACGCCGTGAAGACCTGACGGAAGAGAAGACGGAAGCCATCTGGCGCGCCAACAGCGCCGACGCGTTCGGCTGCCTCCGGCTGGACGACGACCGAGCGATCGCCCTGATCCCGGATGAGCGCCTGCGGACCACGCTTTCCAGGGCGTGGCTCTACATGGCCTTGCGTCATCCGCAGATCATCCTGCTGCCGCCCTTTTCGCGACCGCGATAGCCAGCCGGTCCTCCTGCCTCTTCGCAATCGCTCCGCATGCGGCACGGCCCGACTGACGCGGCCACGGATCAGGGGCGCGGCGGCAGGGTTTCGCCGATCGGCTTCATCTCGCGCCGTTGGAGCGAGAGCGCCGGCTTGAAAGAAGAAGCAGACCGGGGTCGCCGGAATGGCTCGACGGGCTATCAGAAGAAAATGACAAGCCATTGAAAATAACAAGTATTTAGCCTCCAAAGTGTGCGCGCGAAGATCTCGCGAAACTGCGCATGCAAGGTTGTTCGTTAATCGCCGCGAAATGTTCCCCGGGCAGATTGCTGTTCGCTTGCAACCAGCGACTGCCGCCGGCTTTGAGCGACGTTCCAGTTATCCGGCTTGAGGACAAACGCTTGGCGAAGAATCGGAAGCGCCATCAGGGTGACGCCCCGACGGAACCAGACGAAACACCGCTCGATCGGCTTGCAAAGGCGAACGCCCGAACGCAGGCCGATATCGCAGACCAATTGGGTTCCGTATCCCAGGGCGATGGCGTGCGCTTCCTGCTTCACGCGATCATCAACCAGATCCCGGAACTGGTCTACGCGAAGGATACCGAAGGCCGGTTCCTTGTCGCCAACGACATGGTCGCGCGGGATACCGGCGTGGCGGGTGCCGGGGATCTCATTGGCAAGACCGACTTCGACCTCTTTCCAACCGAGGTCGCGCAGAACTTCTTCGACATAGAGAAGCGGATCATGGCAACCGGTGAGCCGATGATCGACATGGAGGAGGAGCGTGTCGACGAGGCCGGCACCCCCAAATGGCTGCTCACCACCAAAGCGCCGATGACGGACGACCAGGGCAAGGTCATCGGTCTGATTGGCGTTGCCCGCAACATCACCGACCGCAAGCGCATCGAACAGGATCTGAACGCCGAGCGCGCCCTCTTCCACGCGATGATCGACCAGGTTCCCGACTACCTGTTCATCAAGGACACCAAGAGCCGCTTCATCGTCGCCAACCGCGCCGTGGCGAGCGACGTCGGGCACGACCCCCGCGATCTCATCGGCAAGTCCGACTTCGATTTCCATCGGCGCCGACATGCGCGCAAGTTCTTCAACGACGAGCAGAAGATCATCAGGTCGGGCGCAGCCGCTCATCGACATCGAGGAGTTCGTCGTCACCGTCGCCGGCGACAGGAAGTGGCTGTCGACCTCGAAGGTCCCCCTGCGCAACGACCAGAACGAGATCATCGGCATCGTCGGCGTCTGCCGCGACATCACCGACCGCAAGCGCGCCCAGGAACAGATCCATTTCATGGCGCTGCATGACGCGCTGACCGAACTGCCCAACCGAACGCTGCTGATGGACCGGCTGTCGCAGATACATCCGGCAGGCGGAGCGCACCGGCGGGCGCGTCACCACGATCTTCATCGATCTCGACAATTTCAAGCTGGTCAACGACAGCCTTGGTCACAATGCCGGCGACACGCTGCTCAAGGTCGTTGCCGGGCGCATGGTCGACAGCGTGCGCGTGTCCGATACCGTCGCCCGGCTCGGCGGCGACGAATTCGTCATCCTGCTTGCCGACTACGCGGAGAACTCGGTGCCGGCGATCAGCGTCCTTGAGAAGCTCCGTGCGTCCCTCGCCGAGCCGATCGAAATCGATGGCCAGCTCTTCCACGTGACATCGAGCATGGGCGTCGCCACCTTTCCCGGAGACGGTGCGGACGCCGAGACGCTGCTGCTCAACGCCGACGTGGCGATGTATGAGGCCAAGGAGGCCGGACGCAACAGACTTCCAGTTCTACACCAAGGGAATGAACGATGCGGCGCGCGAACGCAGGCTCCTTGCAGGAAGGCCTCCGCAGCGCGCTCACCAACCACGAGTTCTCCCTCGTCTACCAGCCGCAGGTCGACCTCAGGACCGGCGCCATCTTCGCCGTCGAGGCGCTCACGCGCTGGAACCACCCGACCCTCGGCGTCGTCCCGCCAACGAAATTCATTCCGCTTGCCGAGGAAAGTGGCCTGATCATCGCCCTTGGCGACTGGGTGCTGCACGAGGCGTGCCGGCAGAACAAGGCCTGGCAGGATGCCGGCATGCCGCCGGTGACCGTTAGCGTCAACGTGTCAGCCCGCCAGTTCAGGGATCGCGATTGGGTCAGGCGCGTCTCCGACGCGTTGCGGGAGACCGGCCTCGAGGCCAAATATCTCGAGCTCGAACTGACCGAGAGCATGCTCATGCACGACGTCGGTCAGGCGGTCGCCACGATGCGCGAACTGCAGGCGCTCGGCGTCAATTTCGCGATCGACGACTTCGGCACCGGCTATTCGAGCCTCAGCGCCCTGAAGAGCTTTCCCGTCGCCCGCCTCAAGATCGATCGGTCCTTCGTGCGCGACCTTCCCTTTGACGCGAACGAGCGGAGCATCGCCACCGCCGTCATCTCGCTCGGACAGAAGCTCAACATGAGAGTGATCGCCGAGGGTGTCGAGAACCACGAGCAGCTCGCCTTTCTGCGCGACAACCAGTGCGACGAAATCCAGGGCTTCCATTTCAGCGAGCCGGTCGCATCCGATGCCGTGGCGGAAATGCTCCGCAAGCAATCCAAGGCCCGCTAGCGCGGCCGCGCCCGTTTGGAGCCGATCCGGGGCAGGGCTAAGGCCCGACAGACGTCATCGCTTCCGATCTGGAGGTCTTTCACCTTTCCCTTTGCCGTCCCAACGAAATTCGCAGACGAGACATTCTGGCCGCCCGGCGCTGCAAGGATCACAAGCCGGGCGAAATCTCGCAGGCACGCCTGGCCCTGCTCCCCTCCTCTGCGAGATCTCGATAGACGTCCTGTCCGCGTTCCTTGCCAGTCCGTCTCGGCGATCCGCCACGCAAACACGCCATTTGCGCCACTTGCCCCTTGAGCCGATAGTCGCTTCGCGATAGTCGGATGACAAACGAGGGGATCGTCCATGGATTTGGGAATTGCCGGCCGCAAGGCCATTGTCTGCGCGTCCAGCCGCGGGCTCGGTCGCGGATGCGCCGAAGCACTCGCCGAAGCGGGTTGCGATGTCGTCATCAACGGACGCGACGAGGCCTCGCTGGCAGCGACCGCCGCCAGCATCGCCGAGCGCTTCAAGGTCGCCGTCACGCCGGTCGCCGGTGACGTCAGCCTGCCCGAGATTCAGAAGGCGCTTCTCGCCGCCTGCCCGGAACCGGACATTCTGGTCAACAACAATGGCGGCCCGCCCCGCCGCGACTTCTCCGAACTCGACCGCGAGAAGATCCTCGACGGCGTGATCCGCAACATGGTGACGCCCATCGAATTGATCAAAGCCTCGCTCGACGGCATGGCGGCGCGCGGCTTCGGCCGCATCGTCAACATCACCTCGGGCTCGGTGAAGGCGCCGATCGCGGGCCTCGACGTTTCCTCCGGCGCCCGCGCCGGCCTGACCGCCTTCCTCGCCGGTGTCTGCCGCACGGTCGCCGACAGGAACGTCACCATCAACAATCTGCTGCCCGGCCGCATGAACACGGAGCGGCTGACCAGCGGCTTCAAGCGTCAGGCCGAACAGACCGGAAAGTCGATCGAGGAGATCGCCGCCGCCGCCGCCCGCAATGTGCCGGCGGGACGCTTCGGCACGGCCGAGGAATTCGGCCAGACATGCGCCTTCCTCGCCTCCGTCCATGCCGGCTTCATCACCGGCCAGAACATCCTCATTGACGGCGGGCACTTCCCGGGCGCGTTCTAGCGTCCCTTTCGGTCCGCCGCGGCGGCGGACCCACCTCTCAGGAGAAAAAGACAATGAAATTGCTGCGTTTCGGTCCGAAGGGTCGCGAGAAGCCGGGCATCCTCGACAAGGACGGCGTCATCCGCGATCTCTCCAGCGTCGTCGAAGACATCACGCCCGCGACCCTGGCCGCCGGCGCCATCGCCAAGATCAAGAAGGTGAAGCCCGAGACGCTGCCGGCCGCGCCGAAGCGGGCCCGCATCGGCGCCTGCGTCGGCGACGTGCGCAATTTCATCGCCGTCGGCCTCAACTATGTCGACCATGCCAAGGAAACCAACTCGCCGATCCCGAGCGAGCCGATCCTGTTCAACAAGGCGCCGAGCTGCATCGTCGGCCCGAACGACAATGTCGTCATCCCCAAGGGGTCGAAGAAGACCGACTGGGAAGTCGAGATCGCCGTCATCATCGGCCGCGGCGGCAGCTATATCGACGAGAAGAAAGCGATGAGCCACATCGCCGGCTACGCCGTCTGCCACGACGTCTCGGAGCGTGAATACCAGATCGAGCGCGGCGGCCAGTGGATGAAGGGCAAGGGCTGCCCGACTTTCGGTCCGCTTGGCCCCTGGCTCGTTACCCGCGACGAGATCAAGGACGTCCAGGACCTCGACATGTTCCTCGACGTCAACGGCCGGCGCATGCAGACCGGCAACACCAAGACGATGATCTTCGGCATCGTCCATCTCGTCAGCTACATCAGCCAGTTCATGACCCTGGAAGCCGGCGACGTCATCACCACCGGCACGCCCCCGGGCGTCGGCATGGGCATGAAGCCGAAGCCGCGCTACCTCAAGGGCGGCGAGACCGTCCATCTCGGCATCGCCGGCCTCGGCGAGCAGACCCAGAAGGTCGTCAAGTACAAGAAGTAGTGTCGAGACGGGCGGGCGCGTGGCGCGGGCGCCATGCGCCCCGTCCGGCCGGAGGAGCCGATCGATGGCCAGGGTGCTGTGCTTCATCTCGAATGATATGGCCGATTTCGAGGTCGTGCTGACCCTTCACCGGCTGAAGCAGATCGGCCGGTACGACATCGTCACCGTCAGCTATGACACCGAACCGGTGGTGAGCGAATCCGGCGTGACCTACCTGCCGACCCACACGCTGAGCGAGGCGATGGCCTGGCCGGACGTCAAGGCCCTGATCATCCCTGGCGGTGCCATCCGCCCGCAGGGCGAGGATCTCACCGACCTGATCCGCAAACTCCACCGGGAGAAGGCATTGCTCGCCGCGATCTGTTTCGGCCCGCAATATCTCGGCCGCGCCGGCGTGCTCGACGATGTCCGCTTCACGACCTCCTGTTCGCGGGAAAAGATCGCCGCGCTCGGCGTGCCGGATCCCTATCCCCGCCACAACTCTGTCGAGGAGCGTGTCGTGCGCGACGGCCACGTCATCACGGCGAAGGGTCACGCCTTCGTCGACTTCGCCTTCGCCGTCTTCGACTATCTCGGAATTGATGAAGGCCGCGAGGCCGAAGAGGCCGGCCATTACCGCGACATCGTCGGCCGCGAGCTAACGCCCGCTTTCTGAGACCCGGCCGCCGCTTGCGCTTCCGGTGAATTCGGACCGCGTCAGCTCAGCGGGCGTCGTCGGCGTCTGCGCGCGCTTCGAGCGGTTGCGCACGATGCCGAGCCGGTGCTCGCGATAGATGACGAACAGGCCCGCCGAGATGACAATCGCCGCGCCGAGCAGGACCGTATGGGTCGGCCAGACGCCGAAGACGAAGAAGCTGGCGATCAGCGCCCAGACCATCGAGGTGTAGTCGAAGGGCGCGATCACCGAGGCGTCGCCGAAGCGGTAGCACTGGGTGAGCAGCACCTGGCCGATGCCGCCGAAAATGCCCGCCATCACCAGGAACAGCGCGTCCAGCGGATCCGGCATGACCCAGCCGAAGGGCATGGTCGCCAGCGACACGATGGCGGTGAAGGACGAGAAATAGACCACGATCGTCGCCACGTTCTCGACCCGGGTGAGCACCCGCGTCTGCGTCGCCGCGAGCGCGCCGGCGATCGCGCCGGCAATGGCGAAAGTCGCCCCGAGGGTGCTGCGGTGATTGGCTCCGGCCGCGCCGGGCACGACATAGTCCGTGAGGATGACGAGGACGCCGCACAGGCCGATGATCACCGCCGACCAGCGATAGATGCGCACCCGCTCGCCGAGCAGGAACACGGCGAAGATGACCGTCATCAGCGGCGAGGCATAGCCGATGGCGGTGGCGTCGGCGATCGGCAGCAGCGAAAGCGCCGTGAAACCGCAGAACATGGCGATCGTGCCACCGGTTGAGCGCAGGACATGGCCGCCGAAGCGCTGCGTGTAGAAGACTCTCGGGAATTCACGCCGTGAGGCGACCCAGATGAAGACCGGGATCAGCGCGAAAAAGCTCCGGCAGAAGGTGATCTCGCCAATCGGATAACGGTCGCTGACCAGCTTGATCAGCGTGGCCATCGTCGTGAAGAAGAGAGTCGACGTTACCTTAAGCGCGACGCCGAGAATCGGCTGCGCATTCTGGGGCGCTTCCATTGAAGTCCGCAGCGCAGCACAGTCCGGCGAAGGAGGCAAGCACCCCCGGCGCTTTACCCTGTGAAAACGCAAACCGCCCGGCGCATGGGCGCCGGGCGGTTAGAATGCGGTCCGTCAGTCAGGCTCAGGCGCTGGCGTCCTGGATCGCCGACCAGACCTTCTCCGGTGTCGCCGGCATGTCGATCGCCAGGATGCCGTAATTGGTCTCGAGCGCGTCGACGACGGCGTTCATCACCGCCGGGCACGAGCCGATCGAGCCCGCCTCGCCGGCGCCCTTGATGCCGAAGGCATTGGTCGTCGAGGGCACATTGCGGGTCTCGAAGGAGAAGGACGGCAACCCGTCGGCGCGCGGCATGCAATAATCGAGGAACGAGGCGGTCAGGAGCTGCCCGTCTTCATCGTAGACCGTGTGCTCGTAGAGCGCCTGGCCGATGCCCTGGACGATGCCGCCATGGACCTGGCCGGCGAGCAGCATCGGGTTCACCGTCGCGCCGAAATCGTCGACGATCCAGTATTTGTCGATCTCGGTGACGCCGGTTTCCGGATCGATCTCGACCTCGACCAGATGGGTGCCGTTCGGATAGGTCGGCTCCGGCTGCTCGAACTCGCCGACGGCGGTCAGCAGCGCCTTGTCCTTGGCAGCCGCGGCCACCTCGGTCAGCGCCATCGCGCGGTCGGTGCCGGCGATCCGGACCTGCCCGTCGACGATCTCAAGGTCGGAGACGGAGGCCTCGAGCTGATCGCTGGCGATCTCCTTGAGCTGGTCGGCGAGCTTGATCGCCGCCCGGTCGACCGATACCGCACCGAGCGGGATCGAGCGCGAGCCGCCCGTGCCACCACCGGTCGGCACCATGTCGGTGTCGCCCTGGATGACGGTGATCTTGTCATAGTCGAGCCCGAGATGGCCGGCGATGAACTGGGCATAGGCCGTGGCATGGCCTTGGCCGTTCGTCTGCGTGCCGATGAGGAGCTGGGCGGTGCCGTCGTCCTTGAGGGTGACGGTCGCCGGTTCGTTGCCCGGGAAGGCGCAGGCCTCGACATAGGTGGCGAAGCCGACGCCGCGGACCTTGCCGGCCTTCTTGGAGGCCTCGGCCCGCGCCGCGAAGCCCGCATAGTCGCTGACCTTGAGTGCCTGATCGAGATGGCCGGCGAACTCGCCCGAATCGTAAAGACGCCCGCCCTGGGTGCGATAGGGCATCTTCGCCGTCGGGATGAAGTTGCGCTTGCGGATCTCGACCGGTCCAAGCCCGGTGTCGCGCCCGCAGACATCGACAAGCCGCTCGACCAGATAGGCCGCTTCCGGCCGCCCCGCCCCGCGATAGGCATCGACCGGCACCGTGTTCGTGTAGACCGAGCGCAACCGCGAATTGAGCGCCGGAATGTCGTAGACGCCGGTAAGCATGGTCAATTCGCCCGAGGGGATATAGGGGGCGAACTGCGAGAGATAGGCGCCCATGTCGGCGATGAGGTCGACGCGCATGGCCAGGAACTTGCCATTCTCGTCCATCGCCATCTCGGCCACCGCGAAATTGTCGCGGCCGTGCGAGTCGCTGACGAAATGCTCCGAGCGGTCGCCGATCCATTTGACCGGCTTGCCGAGCTTCTTGGCCGCGATCGCCGCCAGCGGGTACTCGTGGTAGCAGAACGCCTTGGTACCGAAACCGCCACCAACGTCCGGCGTGATGACGCGAATCTGCTTCGGGTCGATCTTGAGGATGTTCTTGGCGATGATGTCGCGCATGCCGTGGCCGCCCTGCGTGCCGAGCGTCAGCGTGTAGCGATCGGTCGCGGGGTCGTATTCGGCGATGATGCCGCGGGTTTCCATGTAGTTGGAAATCAGGCGGTTGTTGACCAGCTCAAGCCGCGACACCTTCGCCGCCTTGGCGAAGGCCGCGTCGGCGGCTGCCTTGTCGCCGAGCGTCGTCTCGAAGGAGATATTGGTGCCGAATTCGGGCCAGACCAGCGGCGCGCCGTCTTCCATCGCGCGGCGCGCGTCGACCACCGCATCGAGCGGATCGTAGTCGATCTCGATCGTCTCGGCGGCGGCCTTGGCCGTCTCCTCGTCGTCGGCGACGACGAAGGCGATCGGATCGCCGACATGACGGACGACATCACCGACGAGCAGCGGATGCGGCGGCACCGGCGCGGGCGTTCCGTCGGCATTGTTCGGCTTGGCCATGCACGGCAGGCCGCCGAAGCCGTCCAGATCGGCCGCGACCATCACCAGATGAACTCCCGGCATGTCACGCGCCGCGGACAGATCCCCGACCTTGATCCTGGCGTGTGCCATGGACGAGCGCACCACCGTGGCCCTGAGCGCACCCGCCGGCGCGAAATCGTCAGTGAACTGGCCCGTGCCAGTGATCAGAGCCTTGTCTTCCTTGCGTCGGACAGGAGCGCCCATGCCGAATTTGAGGGGGGCAACGTTGTTCATTGCGGTTCGGCCCGAAGGGCCGCCTTCTCCAAAGGTGAGTGATCAGTGAGTTGCATGTCGACCCGTGGGGAGTCACCCGGGTCCCGAAGCGTCATCGGATCAGATTGCCGGACGAAACGCAACTCCCCTGCCCGGCCCCGGCGCCTCAGCCACCACGCAGACGCTGGATGGTGCCGAGCAGGCCCGCCGTAGAGGAATTGATGCCTTCGGCGGGTTTGCCGCCGTCCACCATCGGCAGCAGCCTGGTCGCCAGCGTCTTGCCGAGCTCGACGCCCCACTGGTCGAAGGAATTGATGTTCCAGATCGTCCCCTGCACGAAGATCTTGTGTTCGTAGAGTGCGATGAGCATGCCGAGCACGAAGGGCGTCAGGCGCGGATAGACGATGGTATTGGACGGCCGGTTGCCGGGGAAGACCCGGTGCGGAGCGACCGTCTCGACCTCGTGGCTCGACATGCCCGCGGCCGCCATCTCGGCGCGTGCCTCCTCCAGCGTCCGCCCGCGCATCAGCGCCTGCGTCTGGGCGAGGCAATTGGCGACCAGCAGGCTCTGGTGGCCGCCATCCTCGCTGACGTCGGAGCGCGCGCCGATCAGGAAATCGCAGGGAACGACATCGGTCCCCTGGTGCAGGAGCTGGTAAAAGGCGTGCTGGCCGTTGGTGCCGGGCTCGCCGAAGACGATCGGCCCGGTCGAGCTCGTCGCCGCGGAGCCCTGCAGGCGGACCCGCTTGCCGTTGCTCTCCATGTCGAGTTGCTGGAGATAGGCCGGGAAGCGTTCCAGCCGCTGGTCATAGGGGAGCACGGCATAGGTCGGCATCGCCCAGACATTGCGGTACCACACGCCCAGCAGGCCGAGGATCACCGGCATGTTCTGGGCGAGCGGCGCGGTACGGAAATGATCGTCCATGGACCGTCCGCCGGCCAGGAACTCGTGGAACTTGGCCGGCCCGATGGCGATCATCAGCGACAGGCCGATCGCCGACCAGATCGAATAGCGTCCGCCGACCCAATCCCAGAAGCCAAAGATGCGGTCCGGGCGGATGCCGAAGGCGGCGCATTTGTCGAGCGCCGTCGACATCGCCGCGAAATGCTCGCCGACCGCCGTCTCGCCGAGGTCGTCCGCCACCCAGCGGCGCGCCGTGGCGGCATTGGTCATGGTCTCGATAGTGGTGAAGGTCTTCGAAGCGACCAGGAACAGGGTCCGCTCCGGCCTGAGGCCGGCCAGCGTGTCGCGGATATCGGCACCGTCGACATTGGAGACGAAATGGATGCGCGGCCCGTCATGGAAGGGGCTGAGCGCCCGCGTCGCCATGCGTGGCCCCAGGTCCGACCCGCCGATGCCGATATTGACCACATCGGTGAACTTGCCGCCGACCCCGCTGATTTCGCCCGAGCGGACACCAGCCGAGAAGGATGCCATATGGCTGAGCACCTCCTGCACGTCCGGAACGACGTTGCGGCCGTAAGCGCGGATGACATCGTCCGCGGCCGCACGCAGTGCGACGTGGAGAACGGGCCGGTTCTCCGTGCGGTTGATCGCCTCTCCCGCGAACATCGCGGAACGATGTTTCTCCACCTCCGCCGCCTCGGCCAGCTCGATCAGGCGCCTGATCGCGATGTCGTCGATCAGGTTCTTCGAATAGTCGAGAAAGAGATCGCCGAAAGCGAGCGAGAACCGCGAAAAGCGGTCGGGGTCTTCCTCGAATTGCTGACGCATGGGCTTTGCCGCCACGCCATGCCGATGCGTCTCAAGAGCAGCAAAGGCCTGCACCATTTCCGGAGTCACAGCCCACACCTTTCGTGGCTTATTTTCACCTGTCCTACCAACATCATAGCCGAAAATCGCGGCGCTCGGGCACCCGGTGGTGAGACTATTTGAGCCAGGTGGCGAGCCGCTCCGCCGCCTCTGTCATGTCGTCCTGCGTCCCGGCAAAGGAGAAGCGAATATAGGCATGTCCCCGTGTCCGGTCGAAATCCGGCCCCGGCGTCGCCGCGACGCCCGCCTCGGCCAGCATCCGGCGGGCGAAATCGAGGGAATTGTTGGAGAAGCGCCGCACCGAGGCATAGACATAGAAGGCGCCGTCGACCGGCAGGTAATCGTCGAACCCGATCGCCGGCAGACGGTCGAGCAGCAGGCGCCGGTTGGCGGCATAGCCGGCCTTGACCGCTTCCAGCTCCTCGCGCGCCTCGAAGGCCGCGATCGCCGCCCGCTGCGAGATGTCCGGCGCCGAGATGTAGAGGTTCTGGGCGAGACGCTCAATCGGGCGCACGAGCCATTCCGGCAGCACCATCCAGCCGATCCGCCAGCCGGTCATGCAATAGTACTTGGAGAAGGAGTTGATGACGATCGGCCGCGACGAGACGCCGAGCGCGGTCGCCGCGACACCCTCATAGACGAGGCCGTGATAGATCTCGTCCGAAATAAAGTGGATGCCAAGGTCATCGGCGGCCTCGATCAGCGCGCGCAAGGCCTCGGGCTTCATCATCGTCCCGCTCGGATTGGCGGGGCTGGCGACCAGCACGCCGGCGAGCGGCTTCTCGCGATGAGCCTTCTCCAGCATCTCCGGCGTCAGGACATGGCGCGTCTCCGGGCCTGTCTCGATGTCGACGACCTCGAGGTCGAGCGCGTGCAGAATGTTGCGGTAGGCGGGATAGCCCGGCGCGGCCAGCGCCATCCGGTCACCGGCATCGAAGGCCGCCAGGAAGGCGAGGTTGAAGCCGGCCGAGGACCCGGTCGTCACCGCGATCCGCTCGGGCGGCACATCGATGCCGTAAGTGTCGGCATAGTGGCGGGAGATGCGTGCCCGCAGCGCCCGCAGCCCCAGGGCTTCGGTGTAGCCGAGCCGGCCGTCGTCGAGGGCGCGGCGTGCCGCCGCGATCACCGCCGCCGGCGCCGGCGCGCCCGGCTGGCCGACTTCCATGTGAATGACCTTGCCGCCCTGCGCCTCGCGGTCGATGGCCGCCCGCATGACGTCCATCGCCAGGAACGGCTCGACCGCGCTGCGACGCGACGGCTTCGGTTCACCTGCGCTCATTGTCTTGGTCTTGCCCCAATTCGCGGCCATTCGGCTCGGCTTGCGCCGTCGCATTGACCGAGCCAGGTCGGCTTCCTAACGTGCCGGACAATGCCGGGCGGACAAACACGGCAACGGGAGCGAGCACGGCTGATGCGACAGACGGCGGTGAGTACCAGCCAGCGCAGCGCTTGGAAAGGTCCGCGTCGGGCGATCCTCGCCGCGGCTGCCGCCACCATGATCCTGCAGCCGATCGCCGCCTCGGCCGCGAACGTCTCCATCGTCCGCGACGCCGAGACCGAGACCCTCATCAAGGACTATGCCCGCCCGATCTTCAAGGCGGCCGGCATCCAGTCGAACAGTGTCGATATCTTCCTGGTGCCAAGCCAGGCGTTCAACGCCTTTGTCGCCAGCGCCGACAAGATGTTCATCAATGTCGGAGCGATCATCCAGTCCGACACCCCGAACGAGCTGATCGGCATCATCGCGCATGAGACCGGCCATCTTGCCCATGGCGACCTTGCCAGCCTGCGCGAACAGATCGCCCGCGCCAAGACCGCGGCGACCATCGCCGGTGCTCTCGGCATCGGGGCGGCTGTGGCCGGGGCCGCGACCGGCGTCCACAGCCTCTCCCAGGCGGGAGCCGGCATCGCCATGGGCGGCATCCAGGTCGCCCAGCGCTCGTTCCTGCACTATCGCCGCGAGCAGGAAACGGCCGCCGACCGGGCGGCGGTCACCTATCTGGAGCGCACCCACCAGTCCGGCGCCGGCATGCTCGCCACCCTCAAGCGCCTGTCCAGTGACGAGCTCTTCGCGTCACGCGAGGTCGATCCCTATCTGCAAAGTCATCCGCTCGCCAAGAACCGGCTGGTTGCGCTCGAAAAGCAGGTCACCAGCGCCAAGTACTACAAGGCCAAGGACCCGCCCGCCCTGCAGCGCCGCCATGACCTCGTCCGCGCCAAGCTCATCGGCTTCACCTGGAAGCCGGCGCAGGTCCTGCGCAAATATCCGCGCAGCGACACCAGCCTGCCGGCACGCTATGCCCGCGCCGTTTCCGCCTATCTCTATGGCCCGCTCGACACGGCGCTGAAGCAGATCGACGGCCTCATCGCCAGCGAACCGCGCGATCCCTATTTCTGGGAGCTGAAGGGCCAGGCGCTGCTCGAGGGTGGCAAGCCGGACCGGTCCCTCGCGCCACTGCGCAAGGCCGTCGCCCTCGCCCCCAACGAGGGCCTCATCCGCATCCTTCTCGGCCAGGCGTTGGTCGCGACCGACAACAAGGGCGTCGTCAACGAGGCGATCAAGAACCTGACAATCGGTCTGCAACAGGAGCCGGACGTGCCGATCGGCTTCAGAAACCTTGCCCGCGCCTACGCCATGAAGGGCGACATTCCCATGGCGGAACTCGCGACCGCGCAGGGCTATTTTGCCAACGGGCAGGTCAAGGACGCGAAAATCCATGCCGAGCGCGCTCAAGCAAAATTGAAGAGGGGCACGCCAGCATGGCTTCGCGCCGACGATATCGTATCGTATAAGGCGCCCTTGTCGGCTCGTTCGGGGGGCATGAACTGAACGATTCGCACCGCCCGCGCGGCGGCCCGCAACGTCCCCGGAGAAATTCATGAAAGCCCGTCTTGCCGTCCTCACCTTCGCTGGCGCGCTTCTCGCCGCCACGGCACTCTCTTACGCGGTCGGCACCACGGCGAGCGCCAAGGGGCTGAGCGCGGCCGAGCGCAACGATACTGAGGCAGTAACCAAGGCCCTCATGACCTCCGATGCCGGCCTCTTCACACCGGCGCGGCGGATTCAGGTCGCAGACAACAGCACGCCAGCCCCAGGCAGCTATCTCAGCGACGGGCAGCGCACCGAGGTCGAGGAGGTGATCAAGAACTACCTGATCGCCCATCCCGAGATCATCCGCGACGCCATCAACGCCCTTCAGGCGAAGGACGACGCCGCCGCCCAGGCCGCCCAGACCAAGGCGATCGCCGACAACAAGAAGCTCCTGTTCAATTCGCCCCGCGAGGTCGTCCTCGGCAACCCGGCCGGCGACGTCACCCTAGTCGAGTTCTTCGACTACAATTGTGCCTATTGCCGCCGCGCCCATGCGGACATGAAGAAGCTCCTGTCCCAGGATCCGAAGCTGCGCTTCGTGTTCAAGGAGTTCCCGGTGCTCGGCAACGGCTCCGTCCAGGCCGCGCAGGTCAGCGTCGCGGTTCACAAGCTGTTCCCGGAGAAATACGTCGCCTTCCATGACGCGCTGATCAGCGAACGCGGCCAGGTCGACGGCGCCCGGGCGCTGGCGGTGGCCGGCAGCCTCGGCCTCGACACGGCGAAGCTCAAGGAAATGTCCAATTCCGACGACGTGAAGGCGACAATCTCCGAATCGTATGACCTCGCCAACAAGCTGTCGCTGACCGGCACGCCGTCCTATGTGACGCCAACCGAAGTCGTTGTCGGCGCGGTCGGCCTCGACGCCCTCAAGGCCAAGATCGCGGAAGCCCGGGCCGCCTGCAGCAAGACAACCTGCTGAAGGTTCTTCACAATCCCGCCAAATCCGGGGCTTTCCCTCCCTTGCTCAAGCCCGTATAAGGGCGCCACTCGTGGCGCCCCGGGCTTGACCGTTGCATGGGTGCCGGAAACAGTCGACCCATGGCGATTCCCGTTCTCGTTCTCAACGGCCCGAACCTCAACTTGCTCGGCAAGCGAGAGCCGGGCATCTATGGCGCGGCGGGCCTCGCCGACATCGAGCGGGACTGCAAGGCCGCGGGCAAGGCCCTCGGACTTTCAGTGGATTTCCGCCAGTCGAACCATGAGGGCGTGCTCGTCGACTGGATCCAGGAAGCCGCCGACAAGGCCAAGGGGATCGTCATCAATCCCGGCGCCTACAGCCACACCTCCGTCGCCCTGCACGACGCCATTCGGGCCGTCGGGCTGCCGGTGATCGAGGTCCATATTTCAAACATCTATACGCGCGAATCCTTCCGGCACCATTCCTTCGTCTCGCCGGTCGCCGTCGGCGTCATCTGCGGGCTCGGTCCGCAGGGCTACACGCTGGCCCTCGAGGCGCTTGCGAGCCGTCTCGAGACGACGCAGAAACGCAAGCCGCGCACCCGATAGACCTGCCCGAGAGATTGGCAAGCCATGGCAGACAAGAAGCCGAACGTCGACCACGACCTCATCCGCGAGCTCGCCGAGCTTCTCAACGAGACCGGCCTCACCGAGATCGAGATCGACAAGGACGACGTAAGGATCAGGGTGGCCCGCGCGGCCGCGCCGGCGGCCCTCCAGGTCGCCGCCCCCCAGCCGGCCCCCGCCAGGTCCGAGCCCACGGTGCCGGCGGTCGAAGCCGGCCCGCATCCCGGCACGGTCCACTCGCCCATGGTCGGCACCGCCTATCTTTCTCCAGAGCCGGGCGCCCGACCCTATGTCGAGATCGGCGCAACAGTGCGCGAAGGCCAGACGATCGTGATCATCGAAGCCATGAAGACGATGAACCAGATCCCGGCGCCCCGGTCCGGGCGCGTGGTCGATATCCTGGTCGAGGACGGTCAGCCGGTCGAATATGACGAGCCGCTGATCATCATCGAATGAGCGCCCCGCCGCTGATGTTCGAAAAGATCCTCATCGCCAATCGCGGCGAGATCGCCCTTCGCGTGCTGCGCGCCTGCAAGGAGCTCGGCATCGCCACGGTCGCCATCCATTCGACCGCCGACGCCGACGCCATGCATGTGCGGCTCGCCGACGAGAGTGTGTGCATCGGTCCGCCCAAGGTCAGCGATTCCTATCTGAACATTCCGCAGATCCTGGCCGCCTGCGAGATCACCGGCGCCGACGCCGTCCATCCGGGCTATGGCTTCCTGTCCGAAAACGCCCGCTTCGCCGAGATCCTCGCCGCCCACAATATCGTCTTCATCGGCCCCTCGGCCGAGCATATCCGCATCATGGGCGACAAGATCGAGGCCAAGCGCACAGCCAAGCGGCTCGGCATTCCGGTCGTGCCCGGCTCCGAGGGGAGCATCACCAACGAAGGCTCCGCCCGCAAGATTGCCGCCGAGATCGGATATCCGGTTCTGATCAAAGCCGCCGCCGGCGGCGGCGGACGCGGCATGAAGGTCGCCCGCACCGCCGACGATCTCGCCGAGGCCGTCTCCAACGCCCGCGCCGAGGCGCGGGCCGCCTTCGGTGACGACGCGCTCTATATCGAGAAATACCTGGAGAAGCCGCGCCACATCGAGTTCCAGATCATGGGCGACGGCAAGGGCAATGCCGTTCATCTCAACGAGCGCGACTGCTCGCTCCAGCGCCGCCACCAGAAGATCTGGGAAGAGGCGCCCTCTCCGGTCATCACACCGGAACAGCGCGAGCGGATCGGCGGCGTCTGTGCCAAGGCCATCGCCGATCTTGGCTATGCCGGCGCCGGGACGATCGAGTTCCTGTACGAGAACGACGAGTTCTACTTCATCGAGATGAACACCCGGCTCCAGGTCGAGCACCCGGTGACCGAGGCGATCACCGGCATCGATCTCGTCAACGAGCAGATCCGCGTCGCCGCCGGCCTCGGCCTGTCCTTCACTCAGAAGGACGTGATCATCCAGGGGCACGCCATCGAGTGCCGGATCAATGCCGAGGATCCGCGCACCTTCGCCGCCTCGCCGGGCCGCATCCTCTACTATCATCCGCCGGGCGGGCTCGGCGTGCGGGTCGATTTCGGCCGTATTTCAGGGCTATCGCATCCCGCCCTATTATGACAGCCTGATCGGCAAGCTGATCGTCCACGGCCGCAATCGGCAGGAATGCATGATGCGGCTGCGCCGGGCGCTCGACGAATTCGTCATCGACGGCATCCAGTCGACCATTCCCCTCTTCCGGGATCTGGTCAATGACGAGGACATCGGCGCCGGCAACTACGATATTCACTGGTTGGAGAAGAAGCTCGCCGCCCCGACCTCGTCATGACCAAGCGTGACGACATCCTGCTCGAAATCACGCCGCAGGTCCTGCTCAAGGCCTATGCGGTCGGCATCTTTCCCATGGCCGAAAGCGCCGACGATCCGGGCCTCTACTGGATCGAGCCGGAAACCCGCGGCATCATCCCCCTCGACCGCTTTCACATCTCGCGCAGCCTGAGGAAGACCGTGGCCCGCGATGTCTTCGACGTGCGTGTCGATTCCGCCTTCGACGCGGTGATCGAGGGCTGCGCGGCGGCGATGCCCGGCCGCACCAAGACCTGGATCAACACCCGCATCCGCAAGCTCTATGGCGAATTGTTCGAGCTCGGCGCCTGCCACACGGTCGAGAGCTGGCAGGACGGCGAACTCGTCGGCGGCCTCTACGGCGTGCGCCTCGGCGGCGCCTTCTTCGGCGAGAGCATGTTCAGCCGCGCGCGCGATGCCTCCAAGGTGGCACTCGTCCATCTCGTCGCGCGACTGGTGGCGGGCGGCTTCTCGCTGCTCGACACCCAGTTCACCACCCATCACCTGAAGCAGTTCGGCGCCATCGACGTCGACCGGCGCCACTACCATCACCTTCTCGACCTGGCGATCGGCACCGACGCCGACTTCTTCCGCCCGCCGCGCCAGATGACGGGCGCCGAAGCGATACGAGTGCTGGAGGCGGCGACCACGGCGGACACGCAATCCGACGAAGAATAGGCACCGGTCGCCGGGTCGCCCGGACGCTCCGGCCTCTCAGACAGGAGCCAGCTGGCGCCGCATCGCTCCGGACAGGGTGACGAATGCGCCGACCACCAATATCAAGGCCATCGTGGCCAGTTCCCAGACATTCCCGACAGCAGGCTTCAGGACCATGTCAGCCACGACCAGCGCCAGCACCACATAATCGAAGCGCGCGATCGTCAGGAGGTTCTCCGCCAAAGGCACCAGGTCGGGGCTATCCCTTCCCTTTTCGGCGGCCAGGACCGCCAGCTTCTCGGCGCGCGGCTTGATCATCAGCAGGCCGTTGAGAAAGGTCGCGGCAAACCCGGCAAGTCCAAGGATGATCCACAAATGGGAGAACCCGCCGCCGATCCAGGCGGCCGCCGCGCCGAACACGACCGTCAGCAGCGAGACCGGCACGAACAATGGCGGCCCCAGAAGCGCGACGATCTCGACGACCGGCATCACGCCGGCCGACCCCTGTTTGCGGCGCAGAACCGCCGCCGCAAACAGAAGCGTGAACCCGCCGCCGACCCAGATGATGGCGCAAGCAACGTGAAGCAGTTCAAGAATCGTATACCAGCTCATTTGTCTGTCCTCCCTTGATGTGAAAGAGGCGGAGCCCACCTGCTCCGCGAACCGTTCGCGGATCAGGCGGTTGCGGCGGTGCGTTCGTTGCGCGCCGCCTGCACCAGACCATTGAAGCCGGCAAAGGCCGCGTCCCAGCCCTTGCGCTCGCGCATCAGCGCAATCCAGGCCTCAACGTTCGGATAGGGCGAGAAGTCGAAGTCGACGAATTCGGCAAGCGTGGTCTGGGAAATGCCCTCATAGTCGGCAATCGTGATGTCCTTGCCGCAGACATAGGGGCCGCCCTCGCCGAGCCGGCGATCGAGCACGCTGAGATAGCGCTGCGATCCGTACGCTCCGACAGCCGCCATTTCGCTCTTGGTCACCGGGCTGAGGCCGGCGAGCTCAGGGAGCATCTGCGGATAGGTCCCCAGGACGCAGTGGTAGGCCCAGAAGTTGGTGGTGAACCAGGCGAGCATCTCGTCCACCCGGATCTGCTCTTCGAACGAGGCGGGATAGACAGGCAGACCGTGCTTGTGCGCCAGATATTTCAGGATGGCGCCGCCCTCGGTCAGGATAAACCCGTCATCGTCGAGCACGGGCACGGCGCCGTTCGGGTTGAGCGCAAGAAATTCGGGCTGCAAATTCTCGTGCAAGAAGAGATTTACCGCGACCTCCTCTATATCGAGGCCGAAATCGTGGATGAGCAGCATCACGGGCCGCGAGCTGGTCGACAAAGGATCGAAGTAGATTTTCACTGAAGCGTCTCCTTGGCGTTCGATGCGGAAAGCCTGGGCCGATTTGCGCTGGGCTTCAAACACCGCTCTTGCAGAATGGTTCACCAGAAATGCATAACGGCGGATGGAAAAGTCCGACTGGCACATCTTCCTCGCCGTGGTTCGCAATGGCTCGACGCTGGCCGCCTCGCGTCACCTCAAGATGAGCCAGAGCACTGTCTCGCGCCGGATCGACGCCCTTGAGGCGGCCCTAGCGCTGAAGCTCTTCGATCGCCGCTCTTCGGGCTATGTGCTGACGGATTCGGGCGCCGCCCTGGTGCCGAAGGCCACGGCGATCGAACGCGCCGTTGCGGACGCCCTGACCTCGGCCCGGCAGCAAAGCCGCGGCCTTGCCGGCGAGATCCGCTTCACCGCTCCGGCTGCCTTCGGCCAGACATTCATAGTGCCGGCGCTCCGCGAGTTCCGGCTCGCCTACCCCGATATACGGATCGAGCTCGTCGCCAGCGAAGACCTGCTCGATCTCGGCGCCGGCGAAGCGGACGTCGCTTTGCGTGCCGGACCGAAGCTGACGGACCCGGACCTGGTGGCGCGGCGGCTGCTGGTGGATGGCTGGTCGGTTTATTGCTCGCGCGACTATGCCGAGAAATACGGCATGCCAGGAAGCAGCGAAGAGCTGCGCAACCATGCGGTCATCGGCCTGCCCAGGGCCTTCCGGGACACACCGCTTTCGCACTGGCTGGACGACACCGTGCCGGAAGCCGCGATCGTGGTGCGCCAGCACGACATCCCGGGCATGTTGGCAGGGTTGAGAAGCGGCGTCGGCGTCGGCCTGATGTCCAACATGGTGGCCGAGGCGGAAGGCTCTCTCATCCGGTGTTTCGTGCCGCCCGTCATCCAGGAGATTCCGGTCTGGCTCGTCACCACCGAGCGCCTGCGCAAGGAATCGCGCATACGCGCCCTTCTGGACTTTCTGGCGGGGTATATGGTGCAGCGGCGCTATCGGGATCCGTCCACGACAGCGCCGTGATTTCACTCGGACCATCCTCCGTGCCGGACAGTCCCGAACGTCCGCAATCGATCGTCAATCGCGAGGAAGGGTCCTAGAACGCGATCTCCGCGTACCAGGCATAGCCGCGATAGAGTGGCCGGAACCGCATGACGCCGCCGCGCTCGCGCGCCAACAGCGCCGCGGCCTTGGCAAGGTCCGCCCGCGGCTCGACATGGAAACCGCCGACCCAGGCGAAAAGCAGCCGGCGGAACCAGTCCGGCAGGCGCTCCTGCTGGCCGAAGTCGACCAGATGGACCCGCCCGCCCGGCATAACGACGCCCGTCGCCGACGCCATCGCCTCGCGCCATTGCGGGATCATCGACAGGCTGTAGGAAAAGAACACCCGGTCGAACGTCGGACGGCCGAATAGGGTTTGCGCATCGAAGCGCGTCGCGTCACCCGCCCCCAGCCTGACACGATCGGCGAGCCCGGCACGGCGCACATGCGCCGCCGCCGTTGCCAGCATCTCGCGCGAAATGTCGAGGCCGTAGAACGTGGCACCGGGATAAGCGCGCGCCGCCGCGATCAGGTTGCGCGCCGTGCCACAGCCGATCTCGAGCACATGGGCGCCTTGGGGCGCCGGCATGAGGGCCTCGATCAGATGGTCGCGCCCGAGCAGGAAATACTTGCGGCTGGCGTCGTAGATATGGCGCTGGCGCCGATAGACATCGTCCATCAGCGCCTGGGTCGAGGAGACCTCAGTCACGACCATCTCCCTTCAGGACATAAAGATGGAAGCCGCCATAGGTGGAGGAACGGTCCGCCTCGGCGTGCCGCCGGCTTTCCTCCGCTTCATAGGTCCAGCGCGACAGGATGGCGGGGTCGAGGCGACCAGGCAGGATCGTCGGCTCGGCGGCGGTGCGGAAGATGACCCGCGCGCCGGGCCGCGCTGTGCGCGTGATCTCCTCCCACAGCGCGGTCAACTGGCCGTCGGTCATCCAGTCCTGCGCGTCGAGCAGCACATAGCCGTCGAAGCTGACCGCTCCGCTCGCTGGCGAGATGCTCGGTGAAGGAGCGATGGATGACGCGCACGCGCTCGGCCCGGTCGCGGACATCCTCGAAATGGGCGCGCATCAGATAGGGCGGCAGCGGCGCCCCCTCGCCCGGCCCATAGGAGCGCGCGAAAGCCTGCCAGGCGAAGTAGTTCTCCGACAACGGGAAGGCACAGGCGAGCCGTTCCAGGCGCTGCCTGAGCACATTCGCCATGGTGCCGCCGCCGGCAAGCGCCAGTGCCTCATATTGCGCCGGCGGGATGCCGAGCCCGTAGAGCGAGGGCGTCAGCGAGGTCGCCCAGCGGATGAAGCGCTTGTCGAATAGCGGCCCGAGCGCCCGGTCGAAGAAGGCCTTCTGCTCGCCGAGCGAGGTCGCCCGGACGAGATGGCCCGGATCGACGCCATAGAGCTTGGCAACCCAGTGACCGAAACCAATGAAGCGGCCGAACAGGCCGTGCCGGTAGATGTCGCGGGCAAAGAGCGAAATGCGCCGCCGACCGAGGAGATCGCGTCCCTGCCAATAGGCCCGCGTCGCCGGATCGACCCTGTCGGCGAGGAACTGGTCATAGGCGGCGATGTTGGTGCGTGCGTCCGCCTCGCCGAAGAAGCGGTAATAGTCGTTATAGGACGGCAGGTGGCGCGCCGCGGCGAGCTTCAGCCGGGTCAGCGCGATGTGGGCGCGGTTGAGATCGACCGCGACGATCTCCTTCGGGTCGGCGACGAGATAGGAGAGCACGTTGCAGCCGCCCGAGGCGATGGTGATCAGCCGCGATCCCGGCTTCAGCGCCAGGGCCCGCATGTCGACGTCCGGATCTTCCCAGATCTGCGGATAGACCAGCCCGCGGAAGGCGAAGGTGAAGGCCCGCTCGAGCAGCCCCTCCCAGGATGCGGCTTTCGATCGGTGAACCGCCGAACTCAGACGCTTCGACGTCTCGCTCGGTCTCGGCAGCACGGCCATCGGCAAACCCCAGAATCAGTCGATTCGACGGGCTCACGGCTAGTCGCGTGCGATGTCAGGCTCGTGACACTTCAAGATGGAGGAGAGCCGCCTCAGCGCTTCGCGGGCGGCGCGACCGGCGAGGACTGCTTGCAGTCGGTCAGCCAGACGTCATAGACGGCGTGGTCAACCGCATGCAGGCCGGGGCTGGCGGCGAACATCCAGCCGGTGAAGATGCGCTTCACCTTGCGCTGAAGGGTGATTTCGTCGACCTCGACGAAAGCGTCGGTCTGCGGCGGCTCGGTCGGCGGCCGCGTGTAGCAGACTCGCGGCGTCACCTGCAGGGCGCCGAATTGCACCGTCTCGTTAATATAGACGTCGAAGGAAATGATCCGGCCGGTGATCTTGTCGAGACCGGCGAAGACCGCGACCGGATTGGAGATCCGGTCGGCATGGGCGGCAGTCGCGCTTCCCAGCAGAGCGACCGCGATTGCAAGGGCCCGCCCGACACTCATCATTCCACCAGCCATGCCTATTCGACGCCTTCCGTGATTCCGTCGACCTTGGGGTTGCTAGCACGCAATTCCGGCGCCGAAAAGGCGGCGTTTCGGCGCTTTTCGGGAAAGACCCAGACCCGCATCAGGACGAAGGTCACGGCCGGCACCACGAAGACGATGAACGGCACGCAGAAGACTGGCTTCAGGCCGAAGATATCGACGATGAAATGCGCCGCGATCGTGTTGAGGCCGAGGCCGATGAGCTGGGTGATGGCATAGCGGACGAGCTGGGCGTGGCTGTGCCCGACACCGAAGGTCCAGCGGCTCTGGCCGAGATAGGAGACCACGAAGGCACAGCCGAAGGCGATCGGCGTCGCCCCCGCCCCGCTGAAGCCCGCATAGGAGACGAGCAGCATGAACAGGCCGGAATGCACCGCCGCCGCGCTCAATCCGACGATGCCGAAGCGGGCGATCAGCAGCGCTTGCGGCGGCAGACGATCAATCACCTTGGTGCCTGCTCCCGCTTGCCGTGTCCTCGCGCACGATATAGAGCGGCCGGCCTTTGGTCTCGTCATAGATGCGGCCGATATAGTGGCCGAGGATGCCGAGGGTGATGAGCTGCAGGCCGCCGAAGAACAGCATGATGGCGATGATCGATTCGAAGCCCGGCACGTCGATGCCGTGGATCAGCGCCCGGATCGCCCGGAAGGCGATGTAGGTGAAGCCGATGCCGGAGAAGAAGAAGCCGATGATCGACCAGATCCGCAGCGGATAGCTGGAGAAGCTGGTGATGCCGTGCGAGGCGAGCGTGAGGCGCGAACTCAGCGCCATGCCCGCATGTGCCGCGCCGGCGCGCGGGCCCTGGCGATAGGGAACGCGGGTGTGATGGAAGCCGACCCAGGCCATCAGCCCCTTGGTGAAGCGCTTCTGTTCGCGCATCGAGCGCAGGATGTCGGCGACCCGCCGGTCAAGCAGACGGAAATCGCCAACGTCGTCCGGCAGTTCGAAGCCGGCGAGAAAACTGAAGACGCGATAGAAGAGCCGCGCCAGCCATTTGCCCGGGGCGCTCTGGCCGGTGCGCGCGTCGCGCACGGCATCGACCACCTCCGCGCCCTTGCGCCAGGCGGCGATCAGGTCGGGAATGGCCTCCGGCGGGTGCTGGAGATCGGCATCCATGAAGATCACCGCCTCGCCCCGCGCCCGGTCGAGACCGGCCATCATCGCGACCTCCTTGCCGAAGTTGCGGCTAAGATCGAGCCCGATGACATTCGCCCGGGCCCCGGCGAGGCGCAGGATCGTCGGCCAGGTGTCGTCGGCCGAACCATCGTTGACCAGGATCGCGTCCCATGCGATTCCCGCTGACGAGCAGGCGCGGTCGATCCCCTCGATCAGGACGGGCAGGTTGGACGCCTCGTTGAAGCACGGGACCACGATGCTGACGGTCGGACGATCGGCTCTCGCCGATCCGGTCGCGGGCGTTGCCCCTGCGGCAGTCGAGTCGGTGGTGTTGTCCATGGGCAGCAAATGAGTGAGCGCTCACCAATGTCGAAGCCGGCCGAGCTTCATGCGGTCAGTTTTTCGGCCGACGATTTCGGCATGTCCCCTGCGGTCGACGACGCCATGGCAAATCTGGCCGCCGCCGGACGGCTGCAGGCGATTTCCTGCATCGCTTCCCTAGCACGATGGCCCGAAGCCGCCAAACGTTTGAGCGACCTGCCCGAAACGCTCTCGGTCGGGCTCCACCTCGCCCTCACCCATGTTCCGTCCGGCGGCGCCGAGACCGCCGGTCAGCCGACCCCGGGCCAGCTTCTCATGCGCGCCCTTGCCCGCCGGATCGATCGCGCTTCGGTTGCGCGCGCGATCGACTGGCAACTCGATGCCTTCGAGGCCGCGGCGGGCCGCCGGCCGGATCATGTCGACGGCCATCACCATGTCCATGCCATGCCGGGCATCGCCGAGACGCTGCGCGACCGGCTGATCGCCCGCTATGGCGACGACCTTCCCTGGATCCGGCTGGTGACGCCCTGCCTGCCGCTTGCCGACCGCGCCGCTGCGCCGCCGGGTCATCCTCTTCCTCGGCCGTCACCAGCGGCGCGTGCTCGCCGGCACGGGTTTCCGCGGCAATCGCGCCTTCGGCGGCTTGCGGAATTTCCAGGAGCGCCAGCCCTACGAGGCCCTGCTTCAGACCCAGCTCTCGGCCGTGCGCACCGACAGGACGCTGATCATGTGTCACCCGGCGCTGCCGGACGGAGCGCTCAGCCGACGACGAGATCGCCACCAGGCGGCCCGAGGAATACGCGGTTCTCGCCGGCGCCGGACCTTGCCCGACATGCTGGACCGGGCCGGCTGCCGCCTCGCCCCGCTCGATCCGGTCCCGCTCGGCGCCTAGTCGGCCGGAGGTCTGAGCGGCGGCAACAGGGCGAAGGTGAATTCGGGCGAGCGATGGGTCGCGCCCCAGAAGCGCTCCTCGACATGGCTCCTGAAGCGGAGCACGTCCCGGCGGTGGCCGACGACATTGTCCATCTCGTCGTTGCACACATTGTCGCCGACAAGGCAGACGATGGCGATGCCGCGACGCTGAACCATGGCGGGATCGGCGAAGGCGGCGGGCGTGGGCGCGTCGCGCTCGTAGAAGGTCAGGCCATTGGCGAGGTCGTAGTCACCGCCGACATAGGCGAGCGGCGCGGTGCTGATCGTTTCCCATTTCCGCGCGACGAGGTCGGCGAGCGGGCGCACCGCGGCCGTGCGCGGGCGCTCGGCATACCGATCCTTGACATAGGCGACCGCCGGCGACAGCAGCAGCGCGGCAAGCGGCAGGCCGAACAAAGCGCACACGGCCCAAAGCCTCGCCCTCGATGTCACCACCAGTCGCGGCGGGGCAAGCAGCACGACGCCGAGCAGACTCCACGCCGGCACCGACCAGACGTCACTCGCCTCCTTGCCGAAGACGGGCAGGACGACCAGCGGCAGGATCAACGGGGCAACCAGGACGACGAGCCGCTGGAACCGGCCCGGATCGGCGGACCAGAGCATCTCGCGAAAGTCCGGTCCCCCTACCGCGACAGTGAAGAAGAGAAGATTGAGAGAAGGAGGCTTTGCAGGATCAGGCTGGCGAGGGTCTTCAGCGATTCGACAACCGCCTCGGAAAGGCCGGCCGAATGAATGATCTCGGCATAGGTCAGCGGCGTCATCGTGTGCGTGGCGAGCCAGTAGAGGTGCGGTCCGAGGCAGGCGAGACCGACCGCGATGGTCACCCAGGGTGCAAGCGAGCGCAGATAGATCCAGCGATCGCGATGGGTCAGCGCTGCTGCCACGAGGCCGGCAATGAGGAAGATCGCGTAATATTTGCTGAGCATCGCAAGGGCGGCCATGACGCCCGCCAATGCGGCCGGGCGCCAAGCGCGCATCTCGAAACTGCGCAGGAAGAAGTAGGTGGCGAGCGCCCAGCAGGGCATCTGAGCGCTATTGGCGTTGTAGGGAAACGCGTTGAAGGTGACGAAGAGATTGACGCCGACGATCGCGAGCGCCGAGGACCCGTCGCTCCGCCGGCAGGTAGCGCTCGCCAATCAGCCAGACGACCCATAGCGTGACGCCCATATTCGCTGCGGTGAGCAGATAGAAGGCCCATTCGCTACGCGGAAACACCAGAAACACAGGCAGCGGTCACCCAGGCTTCGACCGGCGGATGCTTGGCATAGCTCCAGTCGAGATGGCGCGACCAGGCATAGGCCTCGCCCATGTCGAGATTGATGCCGAAGGCACGCTCGGCGAATGTCGAATAGGCGGCCCAGAGCCCGACCCACACCGTCAGCGCGAGCGCCACCGCCCATCGCGCCGGCCTGGCACCGACAGGATCGAGCAGCCAACAATCCGCGAGCTTGGCTGAAAGGTGCCGGCCATTGCCGGCGGATGCCGAAGTTGGCACGCAGTCTCCCCCCAATCCGAGGACAGCGCGCCCAAGGCGACCTTCAACCCCCCGGAACCCCCGGGCGGCTTTCCGCCCGATTATTAGCCCACGAATTGATAGCCGAGATAGCGCTTGGCGTCGATGACGTCGTGGCCGAGCCGGATGCGCAGCTTCTTGCGCAACTTGCTGATGTGTCCTTCCACCACGACCTCGTCGACGTTCTCGTCGAAGATGCCGTAGACAGCGTTGAAGATCTGAAGTCTTGGTGAGACGGCGGCCGGCGTTCTTGACCAGGAATTCGAGGATGTGGCGCTCGCGGCGGGGAAGCGGCAGTGGTTCGCCATCGATTTCCGCGTCACGGCCGTCGAAGTAGATTTTCAGACGATCGCAGGTGACACGGCCGTCGATTTCGTTCACCCGCCGCCATACCGCTTCGGAGCGGGCGATGATCTCCTTGACGTGGACCGGCTTGCGCACGACATCGTCGATGCCCGCCGTGAACAACTCGAGCGTCTGCTCGAGCGAGCGGACCTCGGACAGGGCGATGATCGGTGCCCGCGAACGATTGCGGATGATCCTCGGACAGGTGATGCGATCATCGAAATCGCCGAGGACGAAACTCTGGATCGCGCTGGTGTCCTCATTGGAAGCGGCACCCAGCCACTCCCGGAACTCCTCCGGCACGAAACCTAGGGATGCGATCCCCTCTCGATTGAGCGATGAAGTATAGCCAGACGTCACGTCCGGTCGACGATCGACAACGACAAACATTTTCCCCAGCCCCAAAGGCAATTCGCAACGACCACTCCGAACAACGCGTGCCTCACCCTGTTCGACCAGGTTCGAGACATTTGAAGTCGATCGGAGCCCCACCAAACGGCGGAAACGCCTGACGCAACGAATACGCGCCGCCTGAATCTGATTGGCTTGCCGGAATGACCAACACCAACTCGCGAACTCAGGCCGCGTGTTAAGAGTCGCGTCGGTATGGTTAACGACGTCTTAACTCGCAGAATTCGCGCATAACATGTCGCACCCGCGCAGCATGGCGGCCACGCGGGTGAACGGAACGATTGCGTTGGTGAGAGTGTCTGCGGACGAGGGGAAATAGCCGCTCAGGCGGCTTTGCGGATGCCACCAGGCTGGAGGGCGAGCTCGATCCGCTCCCTCAAAGTCTCGGCGTCGAAGGGCTTGGTCACATAGGCGTTGGCGCCGGCCTTTCGCGCAGCGGAGACGTGCTCCGGACTGGCCTCGGCACTGACCATGATGAAGGGCGTGCCGGAGAATGAATCGTCCGCCCGCACCTGCTCGAGGAACTGATAGCCATCGACCGGCTGCATGTGCCAGTCGGAGATGATCAGGCCGTATTGCCGCTCCTTCATTCTGGCGAGCGCCTCCTCGCCGTCGGCGGCCTCGTCGATCTCGCGAAAGCCGACCTGCCGCAGGAGCAGACAGAGAATGCGGCTCATGGGCTTGAAGTCGTCCACCACCAGAACCGGCAAGGTGTGATCAAGGTTCATTTTTGCGACCCGTCCAATGCGAAGGCTGTCCGCGTGTTCCGCGACGGTCATCACATATAGAGGAGACGCATGAAAAAAGGTCGAGCCGGCGCGCCGCGATTGTGCCGACTTCGGAAAGGTTGCGTTAGGCATTTCGGCGACGCTCGCCGAGCCTATTTGCAGAAGGTACGTGCTGCTGGGGTCCAGGCGCCGAAACCGGTCGCCACCATGTTGGTGATGACGGTGCAGACATAGCGCTTCTGCGCCGGGTTGTTGTTGGGGCCGGCGTGGTAGCGGGCCACGGCCAGCGTCCAGCTCCCTTCCCGCTTCCGCAGCGACTTCAGGAAGCGGGCGCCGTAGTCGACATTGCTGAGCGGATCGAACATCTGGGCGACGGAGCGAAAGTGCTCGCCATGGAAGACGTAATTGATCTGCATGCAGCCGATGTCGATCATCTTGGCGCCCGACGCCCGGGCCGCCTTGAAGTGGCGCAGCCCGTCGTCGATCGTCTTGGCGTAATAGGCCTTGCCGTCGACATTCATCGCGTTCGGCTGAAGCGAGTTGCGCCGGCCGGATTCGGCGAGCCCGACCGCATAGAGCACGCCGATCGGCACCTGGTACTTCGCCGAGGCGCGCGACATGGCGCTCTCGCAGCGGTTTCCAGCGGCCGCGCCATCAACGAGCGCGGCGCTAGACGTAAAGGCTGCCAGAAGGCCGATCGTCAGTTGTCGGAGCATGACGCCTGTCGCTGTCGGGATAGGAATTGGCGGTGTCCTCGCGCGATCGCGGGCCCGGCTGATGCTGCGAGGATTGCTGGCGGCCGTCCGCGCCGGCTCCACCCGCGCCACCGCCGAAAGGCCCGCTGCCCCCCTGCCCGGCTGGCGCCTGAGTGGCATCGGCGGCGCCCGCGTGCGTGAGGTGGGCCGGAGCCGCATGCGCCGAGGCGGCGGCTACCGCATCGGACCGCTGGTCGATCGCGGTGACGTGGACGTCATAGCCGCTCGCCCGCAGCAGGCCGATCAGCTTGTCCTGGTCCTCGCGCAGGAGATGCGCCGTTTCCTCGCGGCCTGCACTGAACCGCAGCGAAAGGTCGTTGCCCGTCAGGCGCATGTGCACCGAGACCGACCCGTATTCGGGCGGATCGAGCCGCAGGCTGAGCACCCGCAAGGGGCCGCTACCACCGCCGTCGCCCGGCACCACGGTCGGCTGGGAGGCGACCGAGGCAGCTTCTGACACAATCGCATCGGCGACATGGTGGAGGGTCTGGGGGGGCAGGCTCGTCGATCCCGACGAGGCCGCGACATTGGCCGAAGCCCCGGCACCATTGGCGCCAACCGAGGCCATATGTGGCGTCTCGGGGGCGCGGTCGGAGGCATCGCGGCGAGCATCGTGATGATCGCCCCGATCATTGTTCGCCGAAATCCTGGCGTCGACCGCCACCGGATTAGGCGGCGTCGAACTGTCTGCATCAGACTTGACCTGGCCTGCCGGCGCCTCCCGAGCGACGACTGCCGCTGTGGAATCGGGTGTCCGCGCGCCCTCCGACGGCCCGGGGCCGGATGACGAGGTCATCGCGCGCCCCGGCATCGTTGTCTGCCGGTCGTTCGAGGAAGCCTTCGTCGCCGGATCGAGCGCCGCGGCCTTGGCCTCGCGCTTCGTCGGGGCGAAATGAGTCTCTCGCGCCACGACGGTGATTTTCGGTACCGCCTTAGCTTCCGCGTTCGGTGTCGCGCCGTCATCGACGCCCGCTACTGCGGAAGCGCCAGTAGTTGATGGTTGCGAGGTCGCCTCCCGCCCCGGATGCTTAGCCGCCTTTGCATCGATCGACTGCGGCATCGCCTGGGACGCTGCCGCGATGGCGAGCTGCGGCGCCGCCGCCGCGCCTGTCTCGCTCGCATCAGCAATTTGCTTTGCCGACTGAGAATCCTTCTTCTTTGCCGCGTCATGCGCATCGGCCGGATGTTCGCTGACCTTCTTGCCGGCGGGGGGCGACGGCTCGTCCGGCGTCGCCTTTGCCTCGATCGGAACGTCCGCTAGCGCGGTGCCTTCTGCTGGACCAGCAACCGCCTTCATATCGAGCGCTCGCCGATGGGCCTGCAGCGTGTCTTTTCCTGGTTTGTCCTTGGCCGCACCGCTTCGCGGATCCACATCCGCGGGCTGGGCGTTCTTCGCGTCGCCGCCCTTGTCGGCCACCGGCTTGCCAAGACGTTCGAGGATCGCGGCGAAGGCGCCCTCGCCGCTTCCCGTGTCCGCCTTGCCGTCGATCGCCGCCGTCGGGTCGTCGGACGCCGGCATGCGCGGGACGAGCTTGGCAAGCAACCCGCTGATCGCGGTCATTTCGGCGCCGCCTTGAGAACAGCATCCGCCGCGTCGATCGCCTCCTGGGCCTGTTTCATGACCAGCGTCTGGTCGGGCTGCGGCCCCCCGTCTAGCGAGGCGACCTGCACCCAGTTCGACGTCTCGGACACCTTGGTCGCCGACTGGATGTTCTGGATGGTCGCCGCGACGACCTCATAGAGCGCGCGGTCGGCCGCCGGCAGGAGATTGACGTCGATATTG
Organism: uncultured Alphaproteobacteria bacterium; assembly: GCA_963812285.1. GTDB lineage: Bacteria > Pseudomonadota > Alphaproteobacteria > Rhizobiales > Kaistiaceae > CAVSRC01. The sequence goes on from CAWEUR010000014.1 coordinate 67,478, forward strand.
CGGAAGTCGGACTGCGCCGTTTCGAACTTGTTCGGATCGACAGCCAGCGACGCGGCCCGGTAGAGCCGCGCCCGCGCCTGGTTCGTCGTCTTGTCGAGCGCCAGCGCGCCCGCTCGGTCGGCCGCGTAGGCGCCGGTCTTGGCCTTGCCGTTGACGACCGCCGCCAGCGCGACGGTGAGATAGAGCTGGCAGCGCGCCGGCGGCTCGGCCTGCGCCAGCATTTCATCGATGCGCCGCAGCGCCTCTGGCGAGCCGTCGAAGCTGAGATGGCTCATGGCCGCGGCAAACTTGTCGCGGAAATTACCGGCATAGACCGAGTGCCGGAACCGGTCGAGATACTGACGCACAACCGATTGCAGCTTGTCGTCCATGCGCATCTGGTCGGCGACGAACAGCTCGCGGCGCAGCGCCGCCTCCTCGACGAGCGTGCCGGGCGCAAGCAGCCGCGCCGTATCGAGGAGCTTCATCGCCTTTTTGGGATCGGCACGCACCGCCAGGGCCGCCTGCGCCAGCGCGATGCCGCCGGCCATGCTCGGCGGCAATGTAAAGGGATCGAAATCGGCAAGCTGGTCGCGGGCTTCCGTCTCCCTGCCCTCGATATAGGCGAGCACGCCCTTGGCGAGTTTCTCGTCGACCGCCGGCGGCGGATCCATCTTGGCGAAGCGCAACAGGATATCGGGCGCGCCGCCACTGAGCACGAAGGTTACCGCGGCGGCGGCGTTGCGCCGGTCCTGCCAGACGGCCGGGTCTGCATCGAGGAATTGCTGGTTGATCCGCCGCCTGAGCGTCCTCTGGGCGACGAGCGCCTGTGTCGAGCCCTCCGCCATCTGGTCCTGCAACGTCTGCAGGGTACGGACGAGCTCATAGGGCGGCCCGAGCCGTGGCACGGGCTGAACGTTGTGCGCCGCCGCGGCGCGGCGCGCCATTTCGGCCTCCATCACCGAGCCGGTGAAGAGCGGCGTATCGCCGACCGCTGCGTCGGCTTCCGCCGCGACATCCTGCTCTTGCGGTGGCTGCACCATGGTCGGCGGCGGCAGGCTGGCGACCGCACCAGGCCCGGCAGCATCCGGAACCTCGGGCGTCACCGGTTCCATCTCTGGCGCAGGCGTGGGCGCAGCGACCGCCAGGGCCTCTGGCGCCGGCTCCGAACCGGGCGGCGGCTCGACAGGAGGCGGCTCGACAGGAGGCGGCATCGGCTGGTCCGCCGTCGCGATCGCGGCTGGCACCGCGGCCGGTGGCACGGTCTCGGTGGCCGCCACCGGCGTTGGGTCGGGAACTGCCACACGCTTCGCCACGAAGACGTGCGGCGGCCGCAAGTGTGGCAGGGGCACCACGACGGGTGCCGGCGGCGCGGCGGCAGCGATCTGCGCCTCGGCCGGTGCCGGCGCGGCATCCGCCACCGCCGGCGGGGCCGCGCCCGGCCGGGCCTGTCCCGGTCCCGGCACGATGAAACCCTGCTTCACGATCGAGAAGAAATGCACCAGGGGCGTCTGCTCGGCCGCGCGTCGCGCCTCGAGTTCCTCCGGCGTCAGGATCTGGATGCTGGTCGAATCGCCCCCGACGACTGTCACCGTCGAGCCATTGTCGCCTGCCCATGCGGGCATCGTGCCGGCAAGCAGGATCGCGACCGGCACGCCAATCGCACCGCGCCTCATGGCTTCGACCCCTTCAGAAGGATTTCGATCCGCCGGTTCTCGGCCGCGTAGGGATCCGCGGGGACCTTGAGATCGTGATCGGCATAGCCTTCGATCCGCTCGACGCGGTTCTCGGCGAGCCCGCCGCGCACGAGCATGTAATAGGCCATGTGGGCGCGCGCCGCGGAGAGCCGCCAATTGTCGTAGAGCTCGGTATGAAACGGACGGCCGTCGGTGTAGCCACGGATGATCACCTGGCCCGGATGGGCGGTGAGCGCCTGGGCGACATGTTCCATGAGCTTGACCACCCTGGCATTGGGAATGGCCGAGCCGATATCGAACATGCTGAACTTGGCGTCGTCCGTCAGGTCGATAAGCACGCCGTCTGCACTCGGCTTGACTTCGACGTGAGGCGAGGCGCCGGTGCCGACGAGGTCCTTGACCGACTGGGCGAGCGCGCCGCTCACCGCCTTGGCCTCGGCCGCGACCGAGGGACTGATACCGCTGCCGATGGCCGGTCCGGGTCCCGCACCTGCCGCAGCCAATGCCGCCGTTGGAACGGCCGGTGCGCCGGCCGGCATTGCCTGAGGCGTCGAATCGACCGTGCCAGGCTGTGCCGCCGCGCCCGAGCCCGCGGCCCCCGAGGGAGCCGGCGCGGCCATGGCCGCCTGATTGGCATCCGCCGCGCTCGCATCGACGGGCGGAGCGGATGCTGCGTCCATGGCGGGCGGTATCGCCGGCGTGCCCTTGTCGGGATTGGCCTGCAACGCGGCCGCGGCAGCACCTGACGCGCTGACCTGTGCCGAGACGGCTGGCCGGGCTGGTCTGGACGGTTCCGCCTTGGCATTGACAGCCGCCATCGCCCGCGCCGCGACAGCGGCGGCCATCGCGGTCGCCGAATGGGCCGGCGCCTTGCCAGCGGCGGCGGGATTGTTCGCCTTCATCGCAACGGCGTTCGGCGGAACCGCTCCATTCGCGCTCGCAGCGCCGGACGCGGCCGCCTGGTCGGACGGCGGAACCGAGCCGTCGGGCGCCACCCTACCGAGGTCACCCGTATTGGCGGCCGCCGCATCGGGCACGGCGCCGGAGCCGACCGAAGCCATTGACGATGCCTTGCCAGGAACGGCGGTGCGCGCCGGTGGCGCCTTCGCCAATTGCCAGTAGACCGGATCGAAGGGATCGCGATCGACGTCGCCGCCAGCCATGCCGAGCCGCCGTCGAATCGCCGATCACCACATCGGCGCTGGTTGGTCCGGTGCCGTCGACCGAGGCCGCCAGCTTGGCGAGAATCGCATAGGGGTCCTGGAACGCCTTGTGCTCGCGTGCGTCGAACTCGGCCTTGGTCAAGGCAGCACCGGCGCCGCCTCCGCCGCCGGTTCCATCCGCGGCACTGGCCGCGTCGGCTGGTGCCGTCCCCTGCGAGGGCACCGGCGAACCGTCCGGCGGCGAGGACGCGCCGGCGCCGTCGACGGCCGACTTCACCTTGGTGTCGGCATGGCCCTGGGTGAGCTTGAGCGGGTTGAAGCGCTCGACCGGCACGACCTTGTCGCTGTAGCCCTTCTCCCCCTTGGAATCGACTTGCGCCGCGTTCGGCGAATTGAGCCCCTTGAGATCGGTCGAGCCGGCCGAGAGATGGATCGGATTGAAATATTCCGAAACGCCCTTGCGGACCTTCTCATCGGTCGCGTTGAGCAGCCACATGATCAGGAAGAAGGCCATCATCGCCGTCATGAAATCGGCATGCGCGACCTTCCAGGCCGAGCTGTGGTGCTCGTGCTCCTCCTCCTCGTGGTGGCGGACGATGATCAGTCTCGTGGACTTCGGACTCAGCCATGCTCGGCCCCGTCGTTCATCGACTGGACGAGGCGCGCGCACCAGTCGGCGATGCGCGTCTCGATGATCGTGTCGTCGGCCAGGGCACGGATATCAGGCTCGTCGCTCACCCGATATTCGATCGCGTCCGCATGCGTCGCCAGACGCCGCCACAGAAGCGTGACGAGATCCTCCGGGCCGCTGACCTGGAGCTTGAAGCTGCGATCACCGGTCAGCACCGCCCGGACCGTCTCTGGCGAGGTCTTCGAGCGCCCGCTCGCGAACCGCCAGCTTCGAGAAAAGGCGAGAGCACCCGCGTGACCCCGTCGAGCACCGCCGTCTCGATTCCCGCCAATCGCCGCGGTCATCGCCCGTCAGACGATTCGGACTGCTCGCTCGACCCAGCGCGCGCCGCTCCTCGGCAAGCCGGCGCTCGTAGCCGGCAAGGTCCTCGGCCCGCAAGGCCTCGAATTCGACCCGCGCAGCCTCGGCACCGGCCGCGCGCCCACGCCCCTCCGCCTCGGCGACAAGCTGGTCGACGTCCGGACCCGGCTCCGGTTCATCGAACGGCTGCGTCCGGCCGCCCGGAGCGCGCCCGAAATGCGGCAGGTACTCGGCGAAGGACGATCGCCATCAGGCCGCTTCCTCCTGACGCAGCCACTGACGAAGGATGGCTGCGGCCTGCTGCTCATCGAACTCGACGATCTGCTCAAGGCGCTTCTGCGGCGAGCGGTTCATGCGTTTTGTGACGTCTTCGATCAGATTGACGGGACCGTCGTCCTCTTCGAGCAACTCGTCGTTTGCTGCCGTCACGGCGCGACCCGTCGCCTGTGTTTCAGGTCCGTCGAGCATGGCCGCCGACGGTCCCTCCGCGACCGCCGGGCGGGCCGCCAGGATCGAGCGCACCGCCGGCCGCACGCCGAGCAGGATGACGAGCACCGCGACGACGATGACCGCGATCGCGTTGACCACCGTGCCCGCCTGACCGGCGAGCATGTTCACGATGCTCGGCGCGGGCGCCGCGGCCGCGCCCTGGTCTTGGACGAAGCTGACAGCGGCGACCTTCAACGCGTCACCGCGATTCTTGCTGACGCCGGCCGCCGAGGAGACCAGCTGCTCGATATCCATGAGCTGGTGCTCGACCGGCACGGCGTCGGTACCGTCCTTCGCCGCGGCCGCCAGGCGGTCCTTGTTGATCAGGATGGCGATCGACAGCTTCTCGATCACATAGCCATCATGCTGGGTCTCGATCGTCTTGGAGGAGATCTCGTAATTGGTCAGCTCCTCGCGACGGTCGTTGGTCTCGTTGGAGTTCTTGCCGTTGCCGGTCGCGACCGGCTGATTGGGAATGTTCTGCTGGATCGTCGCCGCGGCGTCGGCCGGGCCGGTGTTCTGGGCGAGCGCGTTCTCCTTGACCGTGCGCACCGAACGCTCGACCCGCGAGGACGGATCGTAGATGACCTGATTGATCTTGGTGCGGTCGGTATTGAGCCGCGCGGTGACGCTCACCCGGAAATTGTCGATCCCGAGATAGGGCATCAGCGTCTTGCGAATGCGCTCCTCGATCTCCCGGTCGATGAGCTGCTCGACCGAGGCCATCTTGCCGGCGCTGACGCTGCCAACGTCGTCGCTCGAAGCGAGCACCATGCCCTCGGTATTGAGCACGGTGACGTTCTCGACCTTGAGGTCGGGGACTGCGGCGGCGACCAGATGGCGGATCGCCTGGGCGGACGATGTATCGCTCGGATTGTCGGTGCGGATGACGACGGAGGCGGTCGCGGTCTGCTGGTCGGTGCGGAAGGAGCCGCGATCGGGCAGCACCAGATGGACGCGCGCGCCCTTGATGCCGTCGATGGTCATGATCGTGCGGGCGAGCTCGCCTTCGAGCGCCCGCGTCTTGGTCACTTCCTGCATGAAGGAAGTCAGGCCGAAGGAGCCGAGCTGGTTGAACAGCTCATAGCCGGAGCTCGAGCTCTCGGGCAGCCCCTTCCCCGCCAAAAGCATGCGCGCCCGTGCAGCCGTACCGAAGGGGACGGTCACTTCGGTCCCGTCGGAACTGACGTCGAAGGAGAGCCCCGCGTCCTTGAGCACGCCGCCCATGCGGCTGACATCCTCGCGGCTGAGGCCCGAATAGAGGACCTCCTGCGCGGGCTGGGAAAGGTAATAGGTGCCGATGCCGATGACCAGAAGGACGGCGAGCCCGGTCAGGCCGAGGGCAATCAAACGACGGGTGCCGAGCCCGAGTATGCTCATCCAAAGCTGCGACGCTTGCTCGAGGCCCATGGACGCTTGGCGCTCCTCGTAATGACGAACCCAGATCGATACCGGTCGCGCGCCGCGCCCGGCCACTGGTGGAACGACTGAGCGCGCACCGCAGTCGCAACAACGCTGCGACGCGGCCGACGCGGACGCCGGACCACCAAGGCCGTACTTTCGGGCGTCAACCTTGCCTGAGGATTGCGCATACGAAGAAGGCCGCGTCCCGGAGGACGCGGCCCTGCGCCGTGGAGTTTAGCGCTGTATTGAAGCGTCTTCGCCTAGCGGAAGAGCGTCAGCACGTTCTGCGTCGAGGAGTTCGCGATGCTGAGCGACTGGATCGCGAGCTGCTGCTGGGTCTGAAGGGCCTTGAGGCGGGTCGATTCGGTCTCGATGTCCGCATCGACCAGGGTGCCGACGGCGCTCGTGTTCGCGTCCATCAGCGCCTTGACGAAGGTCTGCTGCGACTCGATGCGGGTGGAAACCGTGCCGACCGTGGTCGAGGCCGTGGTCACGTCGGCAATCGCATTGTCGACCATCTGCATGTACTCGCCAACCTTGGTCAGGTCGGCGCTCGAGTCGGTCAGCGTCGAGATATCCATCGTCGCGATCGCGTCGGTGGTGCCGCCGACGGTGCGCGACTTGTCGATGATGCCGAGGTTGCCGTTCGAGTCGTAGAGGCTGACGTTCGTGATGTTGATGTCGATGGTATCGACCGAGACGGTCGAACCGGTCCGGGTGAACGAGGCCAGGATGCTCTTGGTGGCATTGTAGTTGGCGGCGGACGAGTCGACCGACAGCCAGTTTTCACCGTTCAGCGTGCTGGCGTTGGCCTTCGAGGAGATGTCCGAGAGCTGCGCGCTGATTTCCGTCTGGATCTTGCCGCGGTCGACACCCGGTTCCTGAGCGGTGACGAGCAGGTCCTTGATCTTCTGCAGGGCGTCGTTGATCTGCGACAGACCGGTCGAGGCGACGTTGACGGTCGACGAGCCGAGGCCAAGGGCGTCGTTGACGGCGCTGAGAGCGCTGTTGTCGGACTTGGTCGTGGTCGCGATGGCCCAGTAGGCGGCGTTGTCGGCGGCCGAGTTCACGCGCAGGCCGGTCGACACGCGGTTGTTGGTCTGGGCGAGATCGGAATTGATGCTCCGCAGGGTCTGCAGAGCAACCATGGCAGAGCTATTGGTCAACAGGCTGGACATGGCCAGGCTTCCCTCTTGTTACTACAGGATACTTTGGGGACATACCGGGCTGTCACCGGCATGGCAGGACGGCATCATGCCTTTGGGAGCGCTCTATTCGGGAGCTGCTGACGTGCCCGCCACGGCGGACAACCCAACCTGCCATGGCCAGAGCATGCCACAGGATGTATTTCGGGAATCTTACCGGGTTGCCACATTTTCTGGTTGTGCGGGCCCGATGCTACCCGTCATTAGAAGTACGACCTGACGAGCCCGCCGATGACCAGATTCCAGCCGTCGATGAGGATGAAGAACAGGATCTTGAACGGCAGCGCGATCACCACCGGCGGCATCATCATCATGCCCATCGACATGACCAGCGTCGCCACCACCAGGTCTATGACGAGGAACGGCATCACGATCAGGAAGCCGATCTCGAAGGCGCGGCGAAGCTCCGAGACCATGAAGGCCGGGATCAGAATGCGCAGGTCGACCTTGGCCGGCGGCGTGTCGGCGGCCGGCGGGTTGGTGGCGGAGCTCGGCAGCGGAGAGCCGGCCAGACCGCGCGCCGCGGCAAGGTCGGCGAACAGCGACAGATCCTTCGGCTTGACCTGCGCCTCCATGAACTCGCGGAAAGGCTCGGTCGTACGGTCGTAGGCTTCCTGCTCGGTGATCTGATCGTTCATCAGCGGCTGAACGCCGTTGCGCCAGGCCTGATCGAAGGTCGGCGACATGACGTAGAAGGTCATGAACAGCGACAGGCTGATCAGCACCAGATTGGCCGGCGTGCTCTGCAGACCGAGGCCGGAGCGCAGGAACGAGAGCGCGATCACAAAGCGGGTGAAGCTCGTGACCATGATGAGGAGGCCAGGCGCCACCGACAGCACGGTCAGCAGGATAACGAGCTGGACGATGCGGCCAGAAACCGTGCCGCTGCCCGAGGGCACGAGCGAATCGAGCAGGCCCGACTGCGCCGCCGCCGCCGTCGTCAGCAACGGCAGGATCAACAATACGAGTAGAAGGCGCTTCATCGAGGGTCTCGGCTTGCTGCCCGTCGGGCGCCCGGCATCGGACTACTGGACGATCATCGTCTCAAGAATCAGTTCGCTCACGCGCCCGTCGGTCCGCGTAGCGACCCGGTCGTTGAGGTCCTCGCGCATATGCTCTAGCGCGCTCGCGCCTTCGAGCTGGGCGAGCTTCATCGTCCGCACATAAGCGAGAATGTCTCCGCGAATTTCGGCGCCAGTCACCGCCGGGTTCTCGACCGCTCCGTTCTGGAACACGATCGCGGTCTCCAGCCGGATCCAGGTGCTGGACGGATCGGCCAGGTTGACGATCACCGGATCGAGCTGCTGGAGAACGAGGTCGCCCTTGTAGTGGACAGGCTTCGGCGCGGGCGCCTGAGGCTTGGCCTTCTCGCGCTCGACCACGATCTGCTCGACATGCCCTGCTACCTGCGTGCCAAAGCCACCGCCAACGCCAACCGCGAGGAGCGTCACCACCACGAAGCCGAGGATCGCCTGCAGCTTCGTGCGGTCCTTGGGTTCCGCCTTGGGCTTGGGCTTGGCCTTCGCCGCGGCAGCCGCCGCTGCCTCGTCCGGCTCGTCGTTGATTTCGTCGTCTTCCATCTGACCCCGACCCTTACGTCTTGCGCGCCATCGCAGGCCCTACTGCACGTCGCTCAGCTTCCCGCGGCCGCCGTAGGAAATGCGCGCCTCGGCGATCTTCTGATACGAAATCACGTTGTCCCGCGAGATATCGAGCGGGCGCACGATCCCCGCGATGGTGAGCACGCGGACCTCGCGATTGACCCGCACCTCCTGCGAGCCGCTGATCAGCAGGTTGCCATCCGGCAGAACCTCCGTGACCACGGCCGCGATATGGAGCTGCAGCTTCTCGGACCGGTCGATCGTCCCCTGCCCCTTCGAATTGGACGAGGCGTTCATGTCCAGCGATCCGTCGGTGCTGGCCGACTTGTCGGCGACGCCGAAGCCGCCGAAGGTAAGCTTGCCGGTCAGCGAATTGGTGCGTCCCGCCTGGTGGGACCGGTCGCTCTGATTGTCGAACTGGGCCTTGTCGTTGATGTCGATCGTGACCGTGATGACGTCGCCGACATTGCGCGCCCGCAAGTCGCGGAAGAGCCCGTGCTCGTGGCTGCTCCACAGCGACTGGAACGTCCGCTTGGGCGGCGTCGTGAAGTTCGCCGGCAGCGCCGCGCGCTTCGCCTGGAGTCCCTCGCCGACCAGAGACAGGGCCGGCGGGTCGTGATTGACGAGCGGCGCATCCGTGTTGCAGCCGCCGAGAGCCAGAAGTAGTGGCAGAACGAGCAGTGCGCGGCGCATCCGGCTAGCCTCCAGCTCTGGCCTGCTGCGCGGGCAGGCCGGCCATGACATTGGTCAGTTGGGCCGCGGTCACCGGATCCATCTCGTTGAGGATGGCGCTGGCGATACGCGGCTGCAGCTTGGCGAGGATCGCGGCCGCGGCCTCCGGATCCATGACCGCGACTTGCTGTGCGGCGGCGTCCGGACGCATGTTCGAATAGATGGCGACGACGTTCTGATCGGCCTTGTTGAGCAGATCCTCGCGCCGCTTGACCCAGGTCTCGTACTCGTCCTGCTGCTTCTTGAGCGCGGCGATCCGGTCGCCGAGGTCCTTCTCGAGCTTCTTCAGGGCAAGCGCCTGGCGCTCGTAGCGCGCGTCGGCTGCCGCGCTCGCGATGTTCCGGCAATAGAGGGCGGCATTGGCATCGACACCGGTGGCCGGAGCGGCCGCCCCCGGGGCCGCACCGCCTGCCGCCTTGACCGAGGACACCGTCTCCTTGCTGACGTTGGCGGGTCTCGCGTCCTGCGCGCGCGCCGCCGCCGACACCATCAGCAGCGCCGCCGCGAAGCCGATCGGCAGCAGGAAAGCAGTTCGCATTGGGTGGCGTTTGTCGACCATCACAGGTGGCGTCCAGTTCCCGAGGGACCTTGCTTCGGCACTATTGGATAATGAGCTCGGCCTGCAACGCGCCGGCTGCCTTGATCGCCTGAAGAATGGCAATGATGTCGCTCGGCTTCAGACCGATGCGGTTCAATCCGTTGACGAGCGTCTGCAGGTTGGTTCCGTTGACCATCGCGATGTGGCCACTGCCCTCGGTCGCGCTGACCTTCGTGCGCGGCAGTATCGTGGTCGACCCCTTGGAGAACGGCGCTGGCTGCGAGGCGTTCGGCGATTCCGTCACGCTCACGGTGAGGTTCCCGTGGGTCATCGCAACGGTCGAGATCTGGACGTTCCGACCGATGACGACCGTGCCGGTGCGCTCGTTGACGACGACCCGCGCTGGCGCGTCGGGGGTCACGGGCAACTCGCCGATCTCCGCCAGGAACCGCGTCGAGCTGACCCCCTTGGGCTTGTCGACCGCCACGCTGCGCAGGTCGCGCTCATGCGCAAGCGGCTTGCCGTATTTGACCAGCGCATAGGCGTTGATGGCGTCGGCCATGTCGGTGGCGGTAGCGAAATCGGGATTGTAGAGCTCAAGGACGATGGAATGGATGTCGGCGAAGGCGCCCGGCACCTCTTTCTCGATCAGGGCGCCATTGGGAATGCGCGCGCCGGTCGGCACGCCCTGGCTGACCGAAGCCGCCTGCCCGACGGCAGCGAAACCCGACACCGCGACCGGCCCCTGCGCCACCGCGTAGGTCTTGCCGTCGGCACCGGTGAGCGGCGTCATCAGCAGCGTGCCGCCCTTCAGCGAGACGGCATCGCCGATCGAGGAGACGTCGACATCGATCCGCGAGCCGACGCTGGCGAAGGCCGGCAGGCTGGCGGTCACCATGACGCCGGCGACGTTACGCACCCGCAGCGAGGCGCCGGTCACGTTCACACCCATGCGGTCGAGCATGGATTGCAGCGCCTGTTCGGTGAACGGCGCGTTGCGCATCGAGTCGCCCGTACCCTGCAGGCCGAGAACCAGCCCATAGCCGATGAGCTGGTTCTCCCTGAGCCCCTGAACCGTCGAGATGTCCTTGATCCGGGTCGCGGCATCGGCTCCCGTCCCGGCAAGAACGGCGAGCACGAAGAGGAGGAGCAGGCGTCTCATTTTCCGCCGACCTGCACTGAACCATCGGACTGGACCGTGCCGATCACGACCTTGCCGCTGTCGACGTTGCGCACCTGGATCATCGTGTCGAGCGAGCCCGACTGCAGAGCGAGCACCGGCGTCGTGATGACCAGTCCACCGTCCCGGTAGACCGCCTCGACGATCGTACCGCGCTTGATCAGTTCCGCCTCTTTGATGGCATTGCTCGCGATCGCCTGATTGGCGAGCAGGGTCCGCCGGGCGACCTTGCCGATGAGGTCCTGACGATCGGCGACGACCGGATAGCGCGACACGGTTCCCGCCGGATACTGGCGCTCGGCCAGCATCGCGTCGGTGATCGTGTCGCCGGGATAGATCGTCATCCTGGGTACCGGAATCGCGTCGCCCGCCCACGCAGGCCCCGGCCCAACGCCGGCGGCAAGGACCACCAGCGTCGCGGTGGCGAGAAGAATGTGAAAGAGCGAGCGGACGTTCATCGGCGTCTCTAGCGGATGCCCTTCGAGACGGTGCCAGCCATCTCGTCGGCGGCCTGAATAACCTTCGAGTTCATCTCATAGGCGCGCTGCGCCGAGATGAGCTCGGTGATCTCGGTGACCGGATCGACATTCGAGCCCTCGAGATAGCCCTGCTGGATCGTGCCGAAGCCGGGATCGCCGGCGACCCCCGCGATCGGCTGGCCACTGGCGCTGGTCTCGCGATAAAGGTTGCCGCCGAGCGGCTGCAGGCCCGCGTCATTGGCGAAATCGGCCATCGACAACTGGCCGAGAAGTTGCGCGCTCGCCTGCCCGGCGGTCTGAGCGTAGACTTCGCCGGATCCGTTGATGGTGACCTGCAGCGTGCCGGCCGGAAGGGTGATCGCCGGCTGTACGGTATAGCCGTCGCCGGTAACGAGCTGGCCCGTGGCGCTCTTGTTGAAGGAGCCAGCGCGCGTGTAGAGCGTCTCGCCGCCGGGCCCGACCACCTGGAACCAGCCACGCCCATTGATCGCGACGTCTAGCGGGTTGGAGGTCTGCGACAGCGGTCCCTGAATATGCAGATTGCGGATGCCGACGGTGCGCACGCCGAGACCAAGCTCCGCCCCTTCCGGGACGACATTCTCGCCACCGCTGGTGGGCACGCCCTCGGCGCGTTCGGTCTGGTAGATGAGATCCGAGAATTCGGCGCGGGCCCGCTTGAACGCGGTCGTGTTGATGTTCGCGATGTTATTCGCGATCACCTCGACATTGGTCTGTTGGGCGGACATGCCCGTCGCGGCAATGGCAAGCGCACGCATAACTGATACTCCTCAGATCGCCATCCGACTGATTTCCTGATAGGCCGACACCAGACGGTCGCGGATGGCGATCGCCGTCTGCAGCGACTGCTCGGCCTGCATTACCGATTCGACCACCTGCTGGACCGACGCCTTGCCGGTAATCCCGGCGATGGACGTAGCTTCGGCCGATTTCACGTTGTCGATGGTGTTCGAGGCGACTTCCGCCAGCACTTGCGAGAAGCTGGCGCCGCCCGTTGCCTGCGACGCGCCGCCGACGGCCGAGGTACCGGTGTCGCCCGCGCCGATCGGGCGGACAGTCGAAATCGCGCCAATCATCAGCCGTTCCTCATGAGATCGAGCATCATCATCGTCATCGACCGCGCCTGCTTGACCATCTGCAAATTGGCCTCATAGGTCTGGCCGGCCTCGCGCATGTCGGCCATCTCGACCAGCATGTTGACGTTCGGCAGCTTGACGTTGCCATTGGCATCGGCCGCCGGATTGCCGGGGTCGTGCTCGATGCGGAACTGGGAATTGTCGACGCCGACGCTCTTCACATGCACGACCGAAGCGCCGAGCAGACGATCGAACTCGCTGGCGAACTGCACCGTCTTGCGCCGATAGGGATCGGCGCCCGGCGCGCTTCCGGTCGATTGGGCATTGGCCAGGTTTTCCGAAACGATACGCAGTCGCTCCGACTGCGCCGCCATGCCCGAGCCGGCGATTCCCGTTGCCGCTCCCAGTGGATCGATCATGCGCCTGACCTCACGCTTTCCATCAGCATCCGGTGGAAGGCCCGCACCACATCCATATCGAGCGTGAAGCCGCGATTGATCTGGTTGGCCTTCAACATTTCATTCTCGAGATTGACCGGCGTGCCCGTATCCCGGACGTCCCAGCTGTGCGCCCGCTCCGACGGATCGACACCGAGATGACCGGGCTGGGTATGCGCCATGGTCAGCTTGGTCTGGTCGAGGATATCGCTGAACTGCTGGACGTCCTGCGCCTGGTAGCCGGGCGTGTTCGCGTTGGCGATGTTGCCGGTGACCACTGTCTGGCGCGCCGACTCCCACGCGACGTGACGCGAAGCGAGATCGAAGAGATAGACGGGATTCACGCGGGGCCTCCGGTAGTCTCGACCGTGACCCTAGGCAGGCAATCTTGTCCGAAGCTGGCGGCGAGATAAGGAGTGCCGGCCCACCTCAGGCATGACCGCCGACCGGCGTGATGCTGCTCGGCGCCGACAGGCGCGCATCGGCGACCACTTCGGCGAAGCGACGCAGCTTGTCCCCGGGCGCTGGCGACAGGTCGTTGAAGCTGATGCTGAGAATGTCGACACCGACGTAGCTGCCGCCGAAGACGACGCGGAATCCGGCCGCCAGCCGGTCGTCGCACAGCTCCATCCCGATGGCGACCCGCGGCACCTGCCCCCAGTCGAAATCGACCACCGCGTTGTTGGCATAGCGCAACCGCCCCGGCTTGATCGCGCATTCGAGCGAGGATCCGATGATGTCACCGAGATTGGCGTGCTGGCTGTTGCAGATATAGGTGACGATCACGCCGCCATTGACCATGGCCAGTTCCTGCAGGAAATCCTTCAGCCCCTCGGCCAGGATCTTCTCATAGGGCAGGAGTTCGGGCGAATTAGCCACATGCCTGGCGATCAAACCCTTATCGTCCGCTGCGCGCATAGGATGGTCCCGAATAGAGAAAATAGAGAATCTTGGCGACCGCCCGGTAGAACTCCTGCGGAATCCACTGGTTGACCTCGACCGCGTCATACATGGCGCGCGCCAGGGCCCGGTCTTCGACGATCGGAATGGAATGACGGCTGGCGATCTCGCGGATACGCAGCGCCAGGAGGTCGACGCCCTTGGCAACGACCAGCGGCGCTCCGTCCTTGCCGCGGTCGTAGCGCAGCGCGATCGAATAGTGCGTCGGATTGGCGATGACGACCGTCGCCTGTGGCACGGCGGAAATCATCCGCCGTCGGGCACGGTCGCGGGCGAGTGACCGCAGGCGCGCCTTGACCAGCGGATCGCCCTCGCTCTGCTTCATCTCGTCCTTCAGTTCCTGGCGAGTCATGCGCAGGTCGCTGCGCCAGCGGTAGCGCGACCACAGCATGTCGGCGATCGCCAGCAGCGCGATCATCACGCACACCACCGAGAGAAGGCGGATGATCAGCGACAGCACCAGCCCCGGCACCAGCTCCGGATCGCTGATCATCGCGTTGGCGATATCGGCCCAGCGCCCCTTGAGCGTCAGCACGCAGACCACGGCGATGACCGTGAACTTGAACACGGATTTCAGGAATTCGAGCCAGCCCTGGACGCCGAACAGCCGCTTCCAGCCGGCGGTCGGGGACAGGCGCGACCATTTCGGCCGGATCTGCTCCAGCGTGAAGCTTGGCGCATGCTGGAAGAACGAGGAGGCGACGCCGGCGACGGCGAGAAGCGCGATCATCGGCATGACGAAGCGGCCGACCTCCAGCGCAATATCCTGAAGCAACTGCCGCGCATCCGCCCCGTTGTCGATACGGAACTGGCCGGGATGGTCGAGGAAGGCGACGAGATGACCGCCGAAGGTGACGCTTCCCGGACCGATGAGGAAGGCGATGACAAGCAGGATCCCGACCAGAGAGGCGAACATCGACATCTCGCGCGAGCGCGGGATATTGCCCTTCTCGACCGCGTCCGAGACCTTCTTCTCGGTCGGCTCCTCGGTTTTCGATTCCTTGTCCTGATCGTCCGCCATGATCGGTCAGCCGCTCAGCTCACGTAGTCGTCTTCTTCGGCATCGAGCTCGATCTCGCCGCGGCTGGCCAAGTCCAGCGCCATGCCGGCGATCGTGCGGCGCGCCTCGGCGACCTCGCGATTAGACACGGCCTGGCCACTGTTGAGCTCCTGCTCGACCATGCGGCGGACGCGCGAGGCGAGCGCCTGCAGCATGATGTCGCGGAACGTCTCGTCCGTGCCCTTGAGCGCCAGTACGACCTTGTCGTTCGGCACCTTGTCGAAGAGCGTCGTGCGCGCCTTCGGCGTCAGCTTGGCCAGGTCCTCGAAGGTGAACAGGTGGCCGCGCAGCGCCTCCGCCTCCGCCGGCTTGGTCGCCTCGAGGCTCTGCAGAACCTCCTCCATCTGGTCGCGTTCGAGCTTGTTGATGATCTCAAGCACTGGCGTCAACCAGAAGACGTATTGCTGCTCGCCGTCTCGACGCGAATCAGCAGCAACCCGGCCAGCAGGCGCCGAACGATCCGCCTCCCGAGGAGAAGATCAAGGTCGTGCTGCAGGTCCAAGCGACCGGGTACATCATCGCTTCCACGGCCGGCGATCGCATCGAGATCCCCAAGGTGGGCGACGCGTACGATGTCGAGACGCTTCGCGACAAGCTGCAAGAGCGCAAGCGCCTGGAGCCCAACCGCAAGGATCTGGTCGTCGCACCCGAGGACGGCGTTCAATACATCGACGTCGTGGCTGCAATGGACACGGTCGTGGGTGAAGGCTTTCCCGAGATGTCCCTCTCCGACGGTTCGACGCTGTAGCGAGGAGCTGCCGACATGTCCGTAGAGAAACCAGGCAGAGTACTGCTCAAGAATGTGCCCCTCGCCTTCGTGGCAAGGAAGGTGCAAGGTCACGGCCGGAAGTCGAGCAACACGGAGATCCCACTCATCCCGTTCATCGACTTCTTGATCGTGCTCGTCGTCTTTCTGCTGATCTCCTTCAGCGCGAGCGGCGAGCTGCTCGCTCAGAAGCCGAACCTGCAGATGCCGAAGGCGGCCAACGTGGTCAACCTCGAGGTCGCGCCGGTGCTCGCGGTAGACCCGATCGTGGTGACGCTGGACGGAACGTCGCATGGCGGACACGGCCACGCTCGCGTCCATCCCAAGGTCGAGCGCATCGAGCCGTTGATTCAAGACCTCGAGACGCTCAAGCGCAACTGGAGCATCCTGCATCCGCAGGAGCCGTTTCCGGGCCAAGTGGTGATGCAGGCGGACGTCTCAATCGACTTCCGTGTCATCAAGAAGCTGATGTTCTCTGCCAGCCAAGCCGGCTACGCGAACGTCAGCTTCGCCGTCAATCGCATCGAAAAGAACTGAGAGTCCGAGTCGTGTAGCTCCCGGTGAGCGGCGGGCCTGTGTGCCCGCCGCAGCGGTCTGGGCTCCGAGCGATCCGATCCGGTTCGGAGCAACAAGCAAGCACATACCGAATCCGTGGCTGCCAACAAAACGCCGCCGTCACGCCTCTTGCCCGCCCATCCCGCGGAGCAGGATGTGTCGGCAGCGTACATGCCTCGGCTGCCATGGCGCTGGATCCTGCTCGGCACGCTCAGCCTGTGCACCGTAATACGGGCTACACGATCAGCCAGATCCACAAGGCCGACGCCCTCCGCGCGCAGATCGTGCAAGTGCACGAACAGCTCGCAGAGCCGGCGCGCCGCTATTTCGATCTGCGCTCGCAGCTCGAGGATTGGATCGTGTCGGCGGCGGAGAAAGCGCCGGATGCGTTCGCCGATCGGCGCCTGCGTATCTCGGGGCTCCGCTCTGGCAAGGGTCTGTACCTGCGGTTGATGGCGGACCAGGCCGGCACCAAGGAAGCGATCGAGAAAGCCGCGAGCGTGATGGAGGCGGACATGATCCCCTCGTGCCTCGGGCTGACGCCCGCTTCCGCGCGGGGGATCTGGGAAAAGGGCGAGTTCCTCAAGCCAGAGTGGCTGGAGAAGGCGAGCAAGGACGACAGCGTGATGAAGCTGCGCGTGACCGACACCGTGCTCGCGCGTCATATCCGCGCGGACCTACCCGCGCTGCTGAACATGCTGCGCAGCGACTGGTTCTTGCTGGTGTTGCAGCAGGGAACGACGCGGCACGACCAGCCGGTGGACGTCTTCCTCTGGGACATGCGCAGCGGCGAACAGCTATTGCGCGGCCGGGTACAGGCGAGCGGCATGCTGCTCGGGGCACGGATTCGAAGCAAGGGCGCGACCGCGGGCTACGTGAAGCCCGGCGAGGCGGTCGGCTCAGCCGCCGATGACTGCGCGATCGCGGCACAGATCAAGCAGCTTGCCGGGACGCCTGCGCCGAGCGTGGAAAACGTCCCCGATCCGAATGCGGGCGGCAACGTCAAGGCGAAGCCGCCTGCCGAGACCACGCCGACGGTCGACGAATAGCCTCGGTTGGATCGAAGCGGCCCGTTCATTCGGGCAAGGACAGGTTCGAGATGCGGGCTGCCGGGTTAGGGGTCACGAAAGCTCAAGTCGATCGAATTCGGGTGCGTCGGCGGAGTGCGATCGCGAGCGCGCCCGGAGAAAAACCGCAGGAATACTCGATGTATTTTGAGGATTTTTGGCAGGACGAAAGCCGCGAGCGTGCCCGCCCACGCGGCGGAAACGAGCGACTTGAGCTTTCGTGACCCCTTAGGGCGCGGCCTCGTCCTTGCCGGCGGCCTTCTTCTCCTCGGCCTTCTTGCCCGCCGCATCCTGCTTCTCGGCGCCGCCGGCCTTCTCGTTCGTGGTTTCCTCGTCCGGCGCGACCGCTGCGTCGCTTTCGCCGCCATCGACGCCGGCGTCGGTTCCACCGTCGTCGACGTCGAGCTCCGACAGGTCGACCCCTTCGGGCTCTGGCTCGGCCGGCATGTCTTTGTCGAGCTCGCCTTCTTGGATGTAGCCGCCGCCGAGTGAACGGATCTCACCGCCCTGAACCTTGATCTGGTCCGGCAGGAAGTGGTGATGCCCGGGACATAGGTGACGATCAACAGGGCGCCGATCATCACGGCGATGAACGGCAGCACCGTGCGGTACAGGTACGTGACCGATTCCCCGAAGCGCACCGAGGAGATGAACAGGTTGATGCCGACCGGCGGCGTCAGGTACCCGATCTCGAGATTGAGCAGGAAGATGATGGCGAGGTGATACGCGTCGACGTTGTAGTGGTACGCCATCGGCAGGAGCAGTGGCACGACCACCAGCGTCGCCGTGAAGATGTCCATCAGCATGCCCACCACGAGCAAGATCAGGTTCATCATCAACAGGAAGACGACCTTCGAGTGGACGATCGAGTCCATCCAGTTGAGCAGGTGGGTGGGGATCTGCGCCTGGATCATCCAGGAGTTGAAACCGACGGCCGCCGCCATGATGACCAGGATCACGCCGACCAAGGTCATGGATTCGATGACGATGCGCGGCAGGTCCTTGGTGATCGAGATGTCGCGATAGACGAACACCTCGATGAACAGCACGTAGACCGCGGTGAAGGCCGACGCCTCGTGGATGCGCAGCAA
>CAWEUR010000015.1:0-198175 GCA_963812285.1 uncultured Alphaproteobacteria bacterium
TGGCCGGTGAAGATGTGCCGCAGGACAGAAAGCGACAGCGCATTCGTGTGGTCGTTGACCTCTTTTGGGGAAGGCGTTGCCGCCGCGGGCATGCCGTTTCATCGACACGCGTCTTCAGGTCGAGCCGCCCGGAAGCTGCATTGCTCCGCCCCGGATCTGGGGTATCCTTCGGTGGGGCGCCCGGCGCCGCGGAACCGCCTTAATTCTGTAGTCTGGCGTCAAGCCGTCGCGCGCTCGGCGAGAGAGCGCGAGCCCCCTCCCTGTACGGCCGTCGCCGGCCAGCGCGGCGAGAGGAAACCTAAAATGGAGCACCAAGATGCGTAAATTCTCCAGATCCCGCTTGCCACGCTGTCCCTGCTGGCCACCGCAGCGGCCGCTGATGCGGCGACCGCAACCGTCGTCATCAAAAAGCTTGACCAAAATCCGCAGGCGTTTCTCGCAACAGGCGGAGCATGTCAAGTTCTGGCTGCCCCAAACTTTCGACATGTCACCCCTGAAGGTCGGAGAGAAGGTGACCGTTACCTATGAGATGAAGGACGGCAAGGCGATGGCGAGCGCTGTCACGAAGGCGCGGTCGCCAGCTGGCCGCCTTTCACTCGGGCGACACTTCATGCTTCGCCCGGCGCGCGCTCCATCGTGCGCCGGCGCACCGGAAATCCGGACCAGGCCCCAGCCTATCCGAGCGATCCCGGCGATCAGAAGGTGCAGCCGCCGGAAAAGCTGAAGAAGCAGTGGGCGACGGCCTCGCTGTCTCCGCTGGCAGCGGCGGGACCGGAGGTGGCGGCCATGAACACGATGGCGACGAACAGGGCTGAGAGAGTGGCAGCAAGCGCGTGTCTCATCTCGGTTCTCCTCGTCCCCGGCGGTGCACCTAGGTCGCGCGCCGCCCGACAAGAAGATCGTCAGGGTCATCACCGGCCGGCCGCACTGACAGCCATCGCCACGAGCGGCAGCGGAAACGACGGGCGGCATGATCGTGCAAGCCGTCTAACCGTCGCGTTGTGGGCAATAGCCTCTGCGCCGCTCAGCCCGTATTCAGCTTCACCGCCGCGCGGACCAGCGCCTTGAACGCTGTCTCGTCGATCGTTTCGCCCTCGAAGATGTCGATGGCGCGGCGGACATTGCCCTCGAGGCTGGAATTGAACAGGCCGGCGGGATCGGCGAGCGCGGCGCCGTGCGCGAAGGTGAGCTTGACCTTGTCCTTGTAGGTCTCGCCGGTGCACAGGATGCCGGCGTGTTCCCAGACGGGAACCCCGTTGGGGTTGGAGGGCTTGCGCCACTTCACCGTTTCGACGACGTCCGGGTCGGCCTGCCTGATGAGGCCTCGCATGCGGGCGAGCGTCTCGCCGCGCCAGTCGGCCATTTGCCGGATCTTTTTGTCGATGAGTTGGGAGGGAGCGTCACCCTCTCCCATCGCACCACCATTCTTCATCGGACCTTTGGCTGACTTCATCGCGGGTGATCGCCTCCTGTCGGGGTCAGCTCGACCCTATGGCATGAATGTGCCCGGACGAGGCTCATTCCGCCGGAGTTTGCTCCAAAGCGGGCTCCCTCCAACTCCGCTTGCGCAGCTTGCGCGACAGGGAGATGGCCAAACCGTCGATGCGGACGAAACCAATTGCCGCGATCGCGCTCAATGCCAGCACGGTCGGAACGACCAGCAGCGTAGCTTCTTCGAGGCCGACGAGGGGCGTGAGGCGCAGCAGGAAGAAAGAGCCGAGGCCGAGCACGATCGGCCAGTGCACCAGGTAAAGTGGGAACGACAGCCTGCCGAGCCACACGAGTGACGGCCGCGACAGCACGCCTATGAGCGGGCGCGCGGTGACCAGCGCGAAAAAGACGAAGAGTGCCGCGACACCCTGCTGCGGATTGGGCGCACAGGGGAGCATGAAGGGGATGGCGGCATGGCAGGCGCGCATGACGGGCGTCATCTTGTCGAGTTCGCCTTGCACCGCAAGTGCGACACCAACAGCGAAGAGACCGATCGTAAGCCACATCGGTGCTTCCACCGAGCGGCGGCGTTCGCTCGCCACGGCGAACACATGGCCGGCCAGAAAGCACAGGAAGAAGCTGCGCAGGAAGAGAACGCCCATGAACATCGCCAGCACGGCCCAAAGGCGGTTCGACTGTTTGCGCGCCGAGACGAGGAAAAGGATAAGAAGCGAGCCTTGGAACTCGATGCTCAGCGACCAGGCCGGCCCGACATAGGCGGTGCCGACCGGATCAAGAAAGTGGTTCAGGCCGAGGAAGGTTGGCGTACCGGTCCCCTGATAGCCGACTAGCAGCGTGTTGACGAAGATGTCCTTCAGCAGGAAAGCGAGTTCATGCGGCGGCAGGAAGAGATGGCTCAGCCATGTCGAGCCGACCAGGTGGCCGGCGGCGCGGCTCGATACGCCGACGAGGCCGGCAATAACGAAGCCAAGCAGACAGGCGGCGAACGCCGGAACAGCCAAGCGAACGGCGCGCGGCCCGATCTGCGCCCAGGCGCTGCCACGCCAGGATTGGAAGGCGAAGGTCAGCACCATGCCGCTCAGGATGAAGAATATGAAGACTGCGAAGTACCCGTCATAGAGGAAGAAAAGCGGCGATCCGCGGACCGCGGCAGCGAGCGTTCCGGGGAAGTCGGGCGTCGTTGCGCCGGGCACGAAGGCGCTGAAGGCATGCAGAAGCACGACCTGAATCGCCGCGAGGCCACGGATCGATTCCAGGTAGCCGATGCGACCACTGCGTGCGTCCGAAACGTCCATGCCCACGAATCCGCCATTGGCCATCGATTGGCAGGTGTCGCAAGGCTTGCTGCCGATTTTGGCCGACGTCGCCGACAGTATCGCCATATCATTGAGATTGGGTTGCCCGTTCGCGGGACCCGATCGGCTCCCTCGGTGGGACATTCAGCGACCGGCTCCGGCGACCACCCGCAGACGAAACACGATGAGGTCCGGCCGCTCGCGGACTGCCTCTGCCGTGCGGCGCAAGCCTGCCCGTTCCGATACCTTCATCGAAGGGATGTTGTTGGCGCGGATCGTGGCATAGACGGGATAGCCGGCGCGGTCGGCCGCTTTGACCGCGGCGCCAGCCGCCTCGGTCGCAAAGCCGCACTGCTGGTGCAGATGATGGACGACATAGCCGAGTTCCAGCGCCTCGCCGGCGCTGGCAAAGAAACCGCAGAGGCCGACGATCTCGCCGCCGGCCGCCTCCATCGCCCACATGCTGAAGCCGTGCGCCGCCTCGTCGCGCATGCGGCGCGCCAGCCAGCCCGCGGCCTCATCGCGTGTCGCCTGGCGCCAGGAGACGTCGCGCGTGGTGACCGGACAGGAGAGAATGCGGAAGACCGCCGGCAGGTCGTCTGATCGGAGCGCGCGCAGGGTGAGGCGCAGCGTCGTGATGGGAGCGAGTCTGCGAGCCAACTGCCGAAGCCCTTCGTTGCCAGCGGGCCTTTGGTTACACGTCCCGCGCGCCGGCGTCGACTTTCGGATCGAAACGACGCGCGCCGACCTCACCCTCTCCGCGGGCTGGGAGGACGCGCCCGGCCCGTTCAGTCCTGCCTTTCGACCGTGGGCGCCGTGGGCGCCTTCGCGGTCGGGCGCTTCTTGAAGCAGATCGGATTGGCTCGTCCGGCGGGTACGGTCTCGCAGACCCAATCGGGCTCGAAATTCCAGTTGGCCTTGTCGGAGGCCGTCGACCATCCCGGTATGTTGGGCAACGCGATCGGAATGCCGAGGACCACAAGAACAATCGCGGCCGCGACGGCGATGGCGACGATTTCCCGCCAGCCATGGAGAGCAAACAGCATCCGCCATCGCAGAAAGGTCTGACGCCAGAACATGTCACGCCTCGATCGGTCTCACTTCTGTCGGGAGGGAGGCGTCGGCAGTTTCTTCATGCAGATCGGCCCTTTTCCGTACGGATTCTCGCATTTCCACTCCGGGCCGAAGCCCATATTCGCCTTCACATAGGCATCCGCGAACACGAACCAGCCGGTCAGCGTCGCGACGACGACAGCGAGACCAACAATCAGAAGGGCAACGTCCTTGCGGCTGAAATCGCGCCAGTGAAGGTGCGACCGGGATGGTGCTCTCATCTCTCCTCACGCATCGCCGGCCCGGTTGCGGCATGTCTCCCGCAGGCCGGGGTCAGGATTCGACGAACCATTCCATCGGATCGGCGTCGCCGCGCTTCCAGGCGAGCCCGGCCTTGTCGAGGGTGGCCTTGAGATCGATGGGACAGAGGCAGCAATCCATGACCCGCCACTCCTTGCCGGCTGGCCAGCGGTGGAATGGATTGCGTTCCTGCCAGACAAGCCTGTCGGTGCCGCCGAGCGCGACAGCGAGGTCTTCCGGCGTGTCGAGCCACCGACCGTGAAGGCGAACCGAATTGCACATCAACCTGTCCACGCTCACTTGTTCTAATCCCGCCCGCGATGCGCGGGCAGCCTTGGCGCGCCATACTACACCAGATGGAATTTCACCGGCCAGATACACGCACTCGTCGTTGACGAAGCCTTGTCGTGCCCTGCCCGGCCCGCCCTTACAGCGAGCGCATGAGGCCGCCGTCGACGCGGATGTTCTGGCCGGTGATGTAGCCGGCGCCGTCGGAGGCGAGGAAGGCGATGGTGGCGGCGATCTCCTCGGCCTTGCCGTAGCGCTTCATCGGCACGCTGTCGCGGCGCTCGTCGGTCTGCCGGCAGGCTGTCGATCCAGCCGGGCAGCACGTTGTTCATGCGCACATTGTCGGCGGCATGGGCGTCGGCGAAAAGCTTCGTGTAGGCGGCAAGCCCGGCGCGGAAGACCGCCGAGGTCGGGAACATGGCGCTCGGCTCGACGGCCCAGGCGGTCGAGATGTTGACGATCGCCCCGCCCTTCCGGGCGATCATGACGGGCGCGACGAGGCGCGTCGCGCGGATGACGTTCATCAGATAGGTGTCGAGGCCCGCCTGCCATTGCTCGTCGGTGATCTCGAGGATCGGGGCGCGCGGCCCGTGGCCGGCGCTATTGACGAGGACGTCGACGCGACCCCAACGGGCCATCGTCGCCTCGACCAGACGCTTCAGGTCATCCGTCGACTGGTTGGAGCCGGTGATGCCGAGACCGCCAAGCTCCTCGGCGAGCGCCTCGCCCTTGCCGGATGACGACAGGATGGCAATTTGAAACCCATCACGCGCAAGGCGCCGGGCCGCCGCGGCCCCCATGCCGCTGCCACCGGCAACGATGATCGCGACCTTCTCCGCCATGTTCATCCTCACCCGTGCCAGCCAGGCTTCCAAGGCATCCCGCTGTGGGTCAGCGACAGCGATGATGATCCGTCACCGCGCGCCTCGCGGGCGCGCCGATGCGCCCTACTCGTCGTTGGAGGCGTTCAGGTCGTCGACCGAGATCGCTTTCGCCGTCGCCTCGTCGGCGACCCGGCGCAGTGCGTCATTGATACGGTCCTGCCAGCCCGGTCCGTCGGCCTGGAAATGCTCAAGGACCGACCGATCGATGCGCAGCGTGACGGTCTCCTTGCCTTCCGGCGGCGGCCGGCTGGGGTCGGGGGTCGGCGGGGGAGCGGTCGGCCGCTTGAAGAGCGCCTCCGCGGCCGCGCGCGGGTCACTGCTCGGCCGCCGTCTCTGAGGGGGCTGGGTCAAGGTCTCTGTCCTTCCAGGAATATCGTCGCCGCGCCGATCAAAGCAGCCACATCGGCCGCGCACAAGGTTTGGTTGGCAATGTGTCCACAGACAATCACAGGCTGCGAGATCGCCAAGTTTACATCTCCGCAAGACCTCGGAGGGAAGAATGTCGGTTCCGGCCACGACTTCTGGAGCATGGTCATGAGCGAGAGCGACAAGCGCCGGGAGCATCGGCATCGCGTTCTCAAGACGGCGATGATCATCTTTCCCGGCCACACATCGGACTTCGACTGCGTCGTCCGCGACCTGACCGACGAGGGCGCCTGCCTGATGGTGCCAACTCCGCTCGGCATTCCAGAGGTCTTCGAACTCGCGATCAAGGGCGAAGCCGCCATGCGCCCCTGCCACGTCGCCTGGCGCAAGGCCGATCGGATCGGCGTCATTTTTCAGTAGAAGTCCCTCGTTCGCAGGTTCACTCGACGGGTTGATCCGCATCAACGCTTCCACGACACGACCGGCGCAGGAATAGCGACGGGCGCAGAGTGGAGGACAATCCGTGGGGGTCGAGGCATCGGATATCTATCCGCTGCGCTGTCCGCTGTGTCGCGGCGCAATGGTTGGCGAGACCGATGAGGCGGTGGACGGCTTCGGCCTTCACATCTGCCCCAATTGCGGCACGTCCATCGAGCGCCGCAGGCCGTCGACTGAGGGGACGGACGATGACCAGCAAGAGGAATGAGGTTCAGATGACCGCGGCGCCGTCCGGCCGGCTCAGCAGCGCATAGTCGCGCGTACCTGGCCCGAAGATGATGCGCTGACCGGTGATCAGGCGCACTTCGAGCATGGTGCCTTCGCCCTGGAGGCGCTGGATCGGCACGCCGAGGACGATCGGATGGTTCTTCAGGATGGTCAGCCAGACGGTGGGGAAATCGCTCCCCGCGTGCGCCGCGGCGAGGCACCGCGCCACCAGTTCTGATGCTCTGCCCTGCACTGCTTCTTCGTCCCACGCGCCCTGGACCCGACAAGGAAGGGCACGGACGGGCGGCCGTCCACTCAGGGAAACTACGTAGCCGGCAACACAGATCCGTCCGCACGCAACCACAGCACGTCAGAACTCGACGATCTTGCCATCCTTGAGCGTGATGCGGCGATCCATGCGGGTGGCGAGGTCATGATTGTGGGTGGCGATGAGCGCCGCCAGCCGTGAGGCGCGGACGAGCCGGGTCAGTCCGTCGAAGACGAAACCGGCGGTCGTCGGGTCGAGATTGCCGGTCGGCTCATCGGCCAGAAGCATGCGCGGAGCATTGGCCACCGCGCGGGCGATGGCGACCCGCTGCTGCTCGCCGCCGGACATTTCCGGCGGCCGATGCGTGGCGCGCTGCTTGACCCGCATATAAGCGAGAAGCTGCAGGGAGCGTTGCTCGGCGACCTTGCGCGGGATGCCGCGGATGAGCTGCGGCATCATGATGTTCTCCGCCGCGGTGAATTCCGGCAGCAGATGGTGGAACTGATAGACAAAACCGATCTGGGTGCGGCGGATCGCCGTGCGCAGGGCATCCGACAGCCCGCCGGTCGCCCGGCCGCCAATATGCACCTCGCCGCCATCCGGGCGCTCCAGCAGGCCGGCGATGTGAAGCAGCGTCGACTTGCCGGCGCCGGACGGCGCGACAAGCGCCACCATCTCGCCGGGATAGAGCGCGAGATCGGCGCCGGCGAGCACCGTCAGCCGACCCGCGGAATCGCCGTAATGCCGCTCGACGGCGGCGAGGCGCAGAACCGGCCGCCGCTCGGGCGCCGAGGCGGTGCTGTCTGGTGCGGTGGCGCTCATTCGTAGCGAAGCGCCTCGACCGGATCGAGACGGGCGGCCCGCCAGGCCGGCAGCAGAGTCGCCAGGAAGGACAGGCCGAGCGCCATGACGATAACGGTGATGGTCTCGCGCAAGTCCATCTGGGCGGGAAGCTTGCTGAGGAAATAGAGCTCTGGCGAGAAGATCTCGGTTCGCGTGACGTTGGAGATGAACTCGCGGATCGACTCGATATTGAGGCAAACGACGACCCCGAGGGTCAGGCCGGCGAGCGTGCCGACCGTGCCGATCGAGGCGCCGGTGATGAAGAAGATCCTCATGATCGCGCCGCGCGTCGCCCCCATGGTTCGCAGAATCGCGATGTCGTGCCCCTTGTCCTTTACCAGCATGGTGAGGCCGGAGATGATGTTGAGCGCGGCGACCAGCACGATGAGGGTGAGGATCAGGAACATGACGTTCCGCTCGACCTCGAGCGCCGAGAAGAAAGTGGCGTTGCGCTGCTGCCAGGAGGTGAGCAGTACCGGCCGGTCGGCGGCGCGCTCGATGGCCGGGCGCATCGCGTCGACGGCGTCGGCATTGTCGAGATAGACCTCGATGGCACTCGCCTGGTTGTCGAGGTTGAAATAGATCTGCGCCTCCGGGAACGGCATGAAGACGAAGGTCGAATCATATTCCGACATGCCGATCTCGAAGATGGCGACCACCGGATAGGCCTTGATGCGCGGGGTGACGCCAAGCGGCGTGACGTTGCCGCGCGGCGAGACCAGCGTGATCTTCGAACCGATGGTGAGGCCGAGCAATTCAGCCATGCGCGTGCCGATGGCAACGCCGCCCGACTTGTCGAAATCCTTGAGCGTGCCGAGCTTGATGTTCTTGGAAACCCCGGGAACGTTCGGCAGATCCTGCTGGCGCACGCCGCGCACCAGCGCGCCCGTGGAGGAGTTCTCGCCACTGGCGAGCACCTGGCCCTCAATGAGCGGGATCGCCGACTTAACCCCCGGCAGCGCCGCGATCCGCGCCGCGACGTCGGAGAAATCCGTCAGTTTCGAATCCGTCGGCTGGACGATGACGTGGCCGTTGAGGCCAAGGATCTTGTCGATCAGTTCGGCACGGAAACCGTTCATCACCGCCATGACGATGATCAGGGTGGCGACGCCGAGCATGATGCCGATGAAGGAGAAGCCGGCGATGACCGAAACCACCGCCTCGCGACGTCGCGCGCGCAGATAGCGCCCGGCTAACATCCACTCGAAGCGGGCGAATGGTTTCGTACCGGTGGGAAGGGCCATGCTCTCCTCTTTTCCGCGCCCTTTGTCAGCCGGCGCCCGCCTGAAGACGGGCGACGACATCGTCAAGCCCGACAGTCTCGCGGGCGCCCGTCGCCCGGCGCTTGATCTCGACTTCGCCCTGCTCGATTCCCTTCGGCCCGACAATGACCTGCCACGGCAGCCCGATCAGGTCCATGGTCGCGAACTTGGCGCCGGCGCGCTCCTCGCGATCATCATAGAGGACGGTGATGCCGGCATTGGCGAGGCGCTGGTAGAGCGTCTCGCAGGCGGCATCGGTCGCGGCGGCACCCGGCTTCAGGTTGATCAGGCCGACCGAGAACGGCGCAACGCTGTCCGGCCAGATGATGCCGGCCTCGTCATGGCTCGCCTCAATGATGGCGCCGACGAGGCGCGAGACGCCGACGCCGTACGAGCCGCCGTGGATCGGACGCTGCGCGCCATCCGGACCGGAGACCGTCGCGCCCATAGGCACGGAATACTTGGTGCCGAAATAAAAGATCTGGCCGACTTCGATGCCGCGAGTGTGAAGGCGCTTGTCCTCCGGCACTTCGGCGGCGAAGCGCTCGGCGTCATGCACGTCCTCGGTCGCCGCGTAGAGCGAGGTCCAAGGATCGATGAGCAGTGACAGATCCGAATCGTAGTCGACGTCCTCACCCGGCACCGGGGTATCGAGCACATCCTTGTGACAATAGACGCCCGAACTCGCCCGTCTCTGCGAGCACGAGAAACTCGTGGCTGAGGTCGCCGCCGATCGGTCCGGTCTCGGCCCGCATGGGGATCGCTGTGATTCCCATGCGCGAGAAGGTGCGCAGATAGGCGATGAACATCTTGTTGTAGGAGCGGCGGGCGCCTTCCTCGTCGATGTCGAAGGAATAGGCATCCTTCATCAGGAATTCGCGCCCGCGCATGATGCCGAAGCGCGGCCGCACCTCGTCCCGGAACTTCCACTGGATGTGGTAGAGGTTCATCGGCAAAGCGCGATAGGAATTCACGTAGGACCGGAAGATGTCGGTGACCATTTCCTCATTGGTCGGGCCGAACAGCATGGCGCGCTCATGCCGGTCCGTGATGCGCAGCATCTCGGCGCCGTAATCGTTATAGCGGCCAGAACTCAATCCACAGATCGGCAGGCTGCATCGTCGGCATCAGAATCTCGATCGCGCCAGCCCGATTCTGTTCCTCGCGCACGATCTGCTCAATCTTCGTGAGGACATTAAATCCGATCGGCAACCAAGAGTAGATGCCCGCCGCCTGCTGACGGATGAGCCCCGCACGCAGCATCAGGCGATGTGAGACAATTTCCGCCTCCTTCGGCGTCTCGCGCAGGATCGGCAGGAAGTAGCGGGAGAGGCGCATGAAGGGGTCGACTCCGGATACGGGTTGGTGAACAGGCGTGGCAGTCAATCGATATGATGATGAAAAAACAAGCCCTTTCGGCCCCGACGCGCTGTCGCGGAGCCGGCCCGGCAAAGGCGGATCGCGGCGACACGAATCATCTCAAGCATTTCACATCGAAACCATCCGGGGGCGAAGCCCCGCGGAGTGCAAAAATTTGAGGCGGAGCTCGCACAAAATGATGACAACGCGTTTGAGTTTCGATACGGTGGCTGAATAAGAAGGGGACGGGAACAGTCTACTGACAACCAACCCCCACAAAAAGGCATCGCGGTCTAAGTCTTGGGAGGAAGATCCCCTCGGGCGCGCTTTCGAGCTGCTGCCGTCGGGCCACAAATAAAAGCTCAACTCGCCAGTTGGGTTGTGTGCACGGCACGAGGGGCTAAGACGCGGAACTTAATGGAGCAAGGCCTTCGGGCCTTGCTTTTTTATTGGCTCCAGTTTCCCCGCTCTATCCGTCGATCGTGTCGCAAATGCGAACGGAAGGCCTGCTTTCCCGCGCGCCAAACCTATTGGCCTGGCGCCGCGCCCTTGGGGGCGCCGAGATCGACCAGCCACTGAAAATCGAAGCCGTATTTGGTGACGCCCAGCCAGAGCGCAAAGACGATGATGCCGGCGACGATGGTCGTGGCGATCGCCTTGCGCACCAGCATCGGCCTCACCGGCGCGCTGCGCTCGGTGCCGAGCGTGACCTCGCCTTCCTCGTCCTGGGTGCGGATGCCCCAGGGCAGGATCGCCAGCAGGATGGTCCACCAGACGACGAAATAGGTGGCGATGAGCCCAACCGTGTTCATGGCGGCTGTCCTAGCGCGAATGCGGGCCCAAGAGAACCGCGATGGAGTCGCAGTGCCTCGCCCGAAGGGCCCTTCCGCGAGGTCCGAGCCCCTCACCCGAGGTCGCGCGATCAAGCCTGCTCGAGCTCGACCAGGGTGCCCGAAAAATCCTTCGGGTGGAGGAAGACGACCGGCTTGCCATGAGCCCCGGTCTTCGGCTTGCCGTCACCGAGAACGCGGGCGCCGGCGTCGGCCAGACGGGCGCAGGCGGCTTCGATGTCGTCAACCTCGTAGCAGATGTGATGGACGCCGCCGGCGGGATTGCGCTCGAGGAACCTGGTGATCGGCGAGTTCTGCCCAAGCGGTTCGATGAACTCGATCTTGGTGTTGGGCAATTCGACGAAGAGAGTTGTGACGCCGTGCTCGGCCTGCGCCACGGCATCGGAGATCGTCGCGCCAAACGTATCGCGGTAAATCGCGGCGGCGGCCCGCACATCGGGCACGGCAATGGCGACGTGGTTCAGGCGACCGATCATCTGCATCGTCGATCCTCCTCGACCGGCTCTCCCGTCTCTACCCTAGACGACCGACACCAGGACGGAACAGACGGGCTTCTTGCCCCAGGCCTCGGCGACGGCGGCGCGCACAGCGCGGCGCACCGCCTCGCGCACCGTTTCCGGATCGCGCCGGCGCGGGCGCGGGATGGATTCGAGCGTACCGATGACGGCGCCCATCACCGTCTCCGCCATCGGCCGGCCGGTCGCGTCCAGGTGCGGCAGGCCGGAGAGCGCCGACCTCCGGATCGGCCTCGATCTCGCCCTTGGCGGTCATGACGACGGAGACGGCGACATGGCCCGAGAAGGACAGACGCCGACGCTCCGGCACGCCGACGGCGTCGAGATCGCCGACCACCATGCCGTCCTTGTAGATGCGGCCGGCCTCGACCGTCTCGATCTTGCCCGCCGGCTCCGGCGCCAGACGCACCATGGTGCCGTTCCCGATGGTCAGCACGGTGTCGACGCCGAGGTTGCGCGCCAATTCGGCATGGGCGGCGAGATGCATCGCCTCGCCATGGACCGGGATAGCGATCTTGGGCTTCAGCCAGCCATAGAGCGCACGCATCTCGTTGCGGCGCGGATGGCCGGAGACGTGCACCAGCCGCTCGCCGTCATGGAGGACGCGGACGCCGCGAGAGACCAGGGCGTTGATGATGCGGTTGATCGCCACCTCGTTGCCGGGGATCGAGCGCGAGGAAAAGACGACCATGTCGCCTGGCGAAAAGGCGATGTGGCGATGGGTGTCCTCGGCGACACGGGCGAGCGCGGCGCGCGGCTCGCCCTGACTGCCGGTGAGCAGGAGCACCACCTTGTCGCGCGGCAGGAAGCCGAAGGCGTCTTGGTCGAGGAATCGACGGCACGCCCTTCATCATGCCGAGTTCGGTGGCAACGCCGATGGTCCGGCGCATGGCCCGGCCGACAACGACGAGATCGCGGCCGGCGCCGGCGGCGGCAAGGGCTATCGAGCGTAGGCGGCCGACATTGGAGGCGAAGGTGGTGAAGGCGATGCGGCCCTTGGCTTCCTTGACCAGTTGCGCGATCTCGCGGCCGACCTCGGTCTCGCTCGGGCTCGAGCCCTCGCGCATGGCGTTGGTCGAATCCGAGATGAGCGCCAGCACGCCTTCGCGGCCAAGCTCGCGTGAAGCGGGCGACGTCGGTCGGCCGGCCGATCACCGGCTGTGCGTCGAGCTTCCAGTCGCCGCTGTGGACGACGAGGCCGAGGGGCGTGCGGATCGCCAGCGAATGGGATTCGGGGATCGAGTGGGTGACGTTGATATACTCGATCTCGAAGGGGCCGAGGGTGAAGCGGCTCCCCGGCCTGCACCTCGGTGACCGGAATCATGTCGGCGCCGGGCTCGCTCGCCGCCTTGGCATGAAGCAGACCGGCCGTGAAGGCGCTGGCATAGACCGGCACGCGCAAGCGCGGCCAGAGATCGAGCAGCGCGCCGAAATGGTCCTCGTGGGCATGGGTGATGACGATGCCTTCGAGGTTCTGGCGCTCTTCCTCGAGGAAGGAGATGTCCGGGAAGATGACGTCGACGCCCGGCAGGTCCTCATGCGGGAAGGCGATGCCGAGATCGACGGCGATCCAGCGCTTTCCGTGTCGGGGACCGTAGCCGTAGAGCGCGAGGTTCATGCCGATCTCGCCGACCCCGCCGAGGGGCACGAAGACGAGTTCGTCCGGGCGATTCCTGGGTGCCATCAGCGATGCGCCGCCGTCGCCGCGA
The DNA here is from genome assembly GCA_963812285.1 of uncultured Alphaproteobacteria bacterium. Classification (GTDB taxonomy): domain Bacteria; phylum Pseudomonadota; class Alphaproteobacteria; order Rhizobiales; family Kaistiaceae; genus CAVSRC01. The sequence continues at coordinate 13,151 of CAWEUR010000015.1, forward strand.
CGCCGAAATGGACCTCGCCGGCACTGACCGTGTGGAGGCCGCCGTCAGACGTCCTGATCACCAGCCGGCCCTCGCTATCGATGGTTTCGAACACCCCGGAGAACACTCCCTCGCCCGTATCGACCGCCACGCGCTCGCCGAGGCCAGCGGCATGATCGAGCCACAGGTCGCGGATGGTGGCGAAGCCGCGGCCTCCATCCCACAGCCGCTCGAGGCCGGTCCAGGCTTCCGCCAGCGCATGGAACAGGTCCGCAGCATCGGCCGCTACGCCGAGCGCGGCAAGGGCCGTGGCCGGATAAGGTGTGCCCTCGGGCGCGGCGACGACGTTGACGCCGATTCCGGCCGCGACCGCCAGGCGCCTGTCGGCGAGCGGCTCCGCCTCGAGCAGAATGCCCGCGAGCTTGCGCCCGTCAAGGAGCACGTCGTTCGGCCATTTGAGGCGCAGACGGTCGCGTGGGCCCGCAGCGCCCGGCTCGAGCCCATCGAGGGCGACCGAAACGGCGAGGCCCGGTGCCAGGCGACGAAGCGCTTCGTCGAGGGCGAGCCCGGCGACGAAGCCGAGCGTCGCGGCCAGAGCCGGCGTTGCCTCGACGATCGTCAGCACGCTCGCCGCGAGATTACCGGGGGCAGTCTCCCAGGCGCGACCGCGCCGGCCGCGGCCGGCAGTCTGATGCGGGCTGACCACCCACAGGCGACCGGGATCGCCGGCCCGGGCGCGGGTCAGCGCCTCGGCATTGGTCGAGGTGATGGTGTCGAATGGCTGGACTCGATAGTCGGCCGCCTGTGCCTTCGCCCCGAGCCGAAACTCCATCCGCCGGCGCCGGCCGCTCAGAAGAAGGTCTGCGCGGCGACGGCCGCCGCGTCGCCGATCTGGCCGGCAACGAAGACGAAGAAGAGAATGAAGACACCGCTGACGCCAAGCACGACGCGCAGCTCGGTCGGCATCGGCTCGAAGCCGCCGGCGGGCTCGTCGAAATACATGATCTTGATGATGCGCAGATAGTAGTAGGCGCCGACCACGCTGGCGAGAACGCCGATGACGGCAAGCACGTAGAGGCCCGACTCGATCGCCGCCAGAAAGACGTAGAACTTGGCGAAGAAGCCGGCGAGCGGCGGAATGCCGGCCAGCGAGAAGAGGATCATCGCCAGCATGAAGGCCATGACCGGATTGGTCTTCGACAGGCCGGCGAGATCGCCGATCTCCTCGACCATGCCTTCACTGCGACGCATGGCTAGGATGCAGGCGAAGGCGCCGAGCGTCATGGCGAGATAGATGAGGATGTAGATGATCACGCCCTCGACGCCCGTGCGGGTGCCGGCGGCGAGGCCGACCAGCGCGTAACCCATGTGGCCGATCGAGGAATAGGCCATCAGCCGCTTGATGTTGGTCTGGCCGATGGCGGCGAAGGCGCCAAGCACCATCGAGGCGATGGCGATGAACGTGAGGATCTGCTGCCAGTCCGACACGATCGGCGCGAAGGGACCGGCGACGACGCGGATGATCAGCGCCATCGCGGCAACTTTGGGCGCGGCGGCGAAGAAGGCGGTGACCGGCGTCGGCGCGCCCTCATAGACATCCGGCGTCCACATGTGGAAGGGCACGGCCGAGATCTTGAAGGCGAGGCCGGCGAGCAGGAAGACGAGGCCGAAGGTCAGGCCGATCGAGGTTCCATGGTCAGTAAGCGCCGTCGCGATGCCGACGAAACTCGTCTGGCCGGTGAAGCCGTAGACCAGCGAGGCGCCATAGAGCAGCATGCCCGAGGACAGCGCGCCGAGGACGAAATATTTCAGGCCCGCCTCGGTCGAGCGGATCGAATCCCGGTTGATGGCGGCGACCACGTATAGCGCCAGCGACTGCAGTTCGAGGCCGAGATAGAGCGCGATCAGGTCGTTGGCCGAGATCATCATCATCATGCCGAGCGTCGCGATGATGATGAGGATCGGATATTCGAAGCGCTCGAACCTCTCGGCGCGGGCATAGCCGACCGACAGGACGATGGCGACGCCGGAACCGATGAGCGCCAGCACCTTCATGAAGCGGGCGAAGACGTCGACGACGAAGGCGCCGTTGAAGCGTCGTGCCCGTCGTCGGGAAGAATATGATGATGATGCCGGCGAGGACGAGCAGCAGGATCGACAGGAGCGGTGACGGTCTTTGTCGCGCGCTCGCCGAAGAAGGCGCCAATCATCAGCAGCACCAGCGCGCCGACCGCCAGGATGATCTCCGGAAGAGCCGGGAGGAAGGTGTAGTCCGCCACCGTCAGTCGTCCTCTTTAGCGGTCACGCGTCATGGATGGGCCAGGGCCAGCTTGCCGGCGGCCGAAAGCGCCGCCTGGTAGTTGCTGACGAGCTGATCGACCGAAGCCGCGGTCACATGCATGATCGGCCCCGGATGGAAGCCGAAGAAGATGGCCAGCAGCGCCAGCGGCACCAGAAGGGCCATCTCGCGCCAGGAAACGTCGAGGATCGACTTCAGGCTCTCCTTCTCGAGAACGCCGAAGATGATCCGCCGATAGAGCCACAGCGCGTAGCAGGCCGACAGAATGACGCCGGTCGTGGCGAAGAAGGCGACCCAGGTATTGACACGGAAGGTGCCGACCAGGGTCAGGAATTCGCCGACGAATCCGCTGGTGCCCGGCAGGCCGACATTGGCCATGGTGAAGACCATGAAGAGCACCGCATAGACCGGCATGCGATTGACCAGACCGCCATAGGCGGAAATCTCGCGGGTATGCATGCGGTCGTAGACGACGCCGACGCAGAGGAACAGCGCGCCCGAAACGATGCCGTGCGAGAGCATCTGGAAGATGCCGCCCTGGACGCCCTGCGTCGTCATGGCGAAGATGCCCATGGTGACGAAGCCCATATGGGCGACGGAGGAATAGGCGATCAGCTTCTTCATGTCCTCCTGCATGAGCGCCACGAGGGAGGTGTAGACGATGGCGACCACCGACAGGGTGAAGACGAAGGGCGCCAGGTCCGCCGAGGCAATCGGGAACATCGGCAGCGAAAAGCGCAGGAAACCGTAGCCGCCCATCTTCAACAGGATCGCGGCCAGGATCACCGAGCCGGCGGTCGGCGCCTCGACATGGGCGTCCGGCAGCCAGGTGTGGACCGGCCACATCGGCATCTTCACCGCGAAGGAGGCGAAGAAGGCGATCCACAGCCAGATCTGCATCGAGGGCGGGAAATGGTAGTTGAGCAGCGTCGGGATGTCGGTCGTGCCCGCCTGCCAGTACATCGCCATGATGGCGAGCAGCATCAGCACCGAGCCGAGCAGCGTGTAGAGGAAGAACTTGAAGCTCGCGTAAACGCGACGCGGGCCGCCCCAGATGCCGATGATGAGGAACATCGGGATGAGGCCGCCTTCGAAGAAGACGTAGAAGAGGAGAAGGTCGGTGGCGCAGAAGACGCCGATCATCAGCGTCTCGAGCACCAGGAAGGCGACCATGTATTCCTTGAAGTAGCGCTTCACCGTCAGCCGGCTGGCGATGATGCAGGCCGGCATCAGGAAGGTCGTGAGGATGACGAACAGCATCGAGATGCCGTCGACGCCCATCGAATAGGAGATGGTGCTGCCGATCCAGCCGTGGTGCTCGACCATCTGGAAGCCGGGATCGGACGGGTCGAAATCGATCCAGATGAACAGCGACAGGACGAAGGTCACCGCCGTCGTCCACAAGGCCACGTGGTAGATATTGCGCCGCGCGATGTCGTCGTCGCCGCGGATGATGAGCACCAGCAGCGCGCCGACGAGCGGCAGGAAGGTAACGGTCGAGAGGATCGGCCAGCCTGTCATGAGATCCTCACGCGGCGAACATCGCCCAGGTGATCAGCGCGGCGACGCCGATCAGCATGGCGAATGCGTAATGGTAGAGATAACCCGTCTGCAGCCGCACCACACGGGCGGTCACATCGAGAACGCGGGCGGAGACGCCGTCCGGGCCGAAGCCGTCGATCAGCCAGCCGTCGCCCTTCTTCCACAGGAAGCGGCCCAGCCACTTGGCCGAGCGGACGAACAGCACGTCGTAGAGCTCGTCGAAGTACCACTTGTTGAGCAGGAAGCGGTAGAGCCAGTCGTGGCGTTGGGCGAGCCGGCGCGGTGCTTCCGGCGCGATCAGGTAGAAGTAGATCGCGACCGCGGCGCCGAGCACCATCATCAACGTCGGCAGATACTTCGCCCAGAACGGGATCGTCTCCATGTCGTGCATGACATGGTTGGCCGGCCCGGCGAAGACCGCGCCCTTCCAGAACTCGGCATAGCCCCCGCCGATGAACAGGTGCGAGAAGACGAGGCCCGCGAACAGCGCGCCGGCGGCGAGCACGCCGAGCGGCACGGTCATGATCGGCGGCGACTCGTGAATGTGCTTCATCACCTCGGCCGGCGCGCGGGTGCGGCCATGGAAGGTCAAGAAGATCAGGCGCCATGAGTAGAACGCGGTCAGCGCGGCGGCGATCACGGTCATGACGAAGCCGTACTTCGCCATCGGGTTGGCGCCGGCGAAGGAGGCCTCGATGATCGCGTCCTTGGAGAAGTAGCCGGCGGTCAGCGGGAAGCCGGTCAGCGCCAGGGTGCCGACGATCATCATCCAGTAGGTGATCGGGATGTGCGAGCGCAGTCCGCCCATCTTGCGCATGTCCTGCTCGTCGGAGACGGCGTGGATGACCGAGCCGGCGCCGAGGAACAGCAGCGCCTTGAAGAAGGCGTGGGTGAACAGGTGGAAGATGCCGACGCCATAGGCGCCGACGCCGAGCGCGACGAACATGTAGCCGAGCTGCGAGCAGGTCGAATAGGCGATGACGCGCTTGATGTCGTTCTGGACCAGGCCGACGGTGGCGGCGAAGAAGGCGGTGGTGGCGCCGAAGAAGGTAACCACGGCGAGCGCCGTCGTCGACAATTCGAAAAGCGGCGACAGGCGCGCGACCATGAAGACGCCGGCGGTGACCATGGTCGCGGCATGGATGAGGGCCGAAACCGGCGTCGGGCCTTCCATCGCGTCGGGCAGCCAGGTGTGCAGCAGGAACTGCGCCGACTTGCCCATCGCGCCCATGAAGAGCAGCAGGCAGACGACGGTCATCGCGTCCATGTCCCAGGAGAGGAAATGGAGCGTCGTGCCGGCGACCGACGGCGCGTTGGCGAAGATCGTCTCGAACTCGACCGAGTGGAACAGAAAGAAGACGCCGAAGATGCCGAGCGCAAAGCCGAAATCGCCAACTCGGTTGACGACGAAGGCCTTGATCGCGGCGGCGTTGGCGGAGGGCTTCTTGTACCAGAATCCGATCAGCAGATAGGAGGCGAGACCGACCCCCTCCCAGCCGAAGAACATCTGGACGAGGTTGTCGGAGGTCACCAGCACCAGCATGGCGAAGGTGAACAGCGACAGATAGGCGAAGAAGCGCGGCCGGTCCGGATCGTGGGCCATGTAGCCGATGGAATAGACGTGGACGAGCGCCGAGACGGTGGTGACGACGACCAGCATGACGGCGGTCAGCGTGTCGACGCGCAGCGCCCAGTCGACGGCGAGCGTGCCGGAGGAGAACCAGTTCAGCACCTGAAAGCGCTGCACCGGCTCCTCGCCGAAGCCGACGGTGAAGAAGGCGATCCAGGCAAGGATCGCGGCGACGATCAGGAAGCCGGAGGTGATGATCTCGGCCGGGCGGGCGCCAAGCGCGGCTTCATGGTGGCCGTGGCCGCCATGGTCGTCATCGGCACCGTGGGCGTGAGCGGCATGCGTGGCGCCATGGCCATGGTCGTGCTCGCCGGCATCGCCGCCGGGATGGGCGCGATGGGCCCCGACGATGGCGATCAGGCCGGCAATGATGGCGCCGAGAAGCGGCAGGAAAACGATGGCCGAATACATGCTTATCTCTTCCCGCCCGTGACCTCAGCCGAAGACCGGCGCCCGTTTTTCGGGGTCATGCGTCAGCCCTTCATCATGTTGACGTCCTCGACCGCGATCGAGCCGCGATTGCGGAAGAAGACGACCAGGATGGCGAGGCCGATGGCGGCTTCGGCCGCCGCGACGGTCAGCACCAGCAGCGCGAAGATCTGGCCGACCAGGTCGCCGAGGAAGGAGGAGAAGGCGACGAAGTTGATGTTGACGGCGAGCAGGATCAGCTCGACCGACATCAGGATGACGATGACGTTCTTGCGGTTGATGAAGATGCCGAAGACGCCGAGCGTGAACAGGATCGCCGCGACGGTCAGATAGTGCGAAAGGCCGATCATTGTCAGATCCCCCTGCCCGATTCGACCTTGCGCACTTCGATCGCCGTCGCCGGGCTGCGCGCCACCTGGTCGGCGATCGACTGGCGCTTGACGTCCGCCTTGTGGCGCAGGGTCAGCACGATGGCGCCGACCATGGCGACCAGCAGGACCATGCCCGCCGCCTCGAAAAAAAGACGTAGCGCGTGTAGAGCAGCTGGCCGAGCGCCGCGGTGTTCGATGTCTCGGCCAGCGCCGGAATCGGCGCGGCGACGTGCAGGGCGGTGTCCGGCGTGAAGGTCCAGCCGGTCAGCACGATGACCAGTTCGGCGAGCAGCACGATGCCGATGAGGCCGCCGACCGGCAGATATTGAGGAAGCCCTGGCGCAGCTCGACGAAATCGACGTCGAGCATCATGACGACGAACAGGAACAGCACGGCCACGGCGCCGACATAGACGACGATCAGGATCATCGCCAGGAACTCGGCGCCGAGCAGCACGAACAGGCCGGCGGCGTTGACGAAGGCGAGGATCAGGAACAGCACCGAATGGACCGGGTTGCGCGACGCGATCACCATCACCGCCGAGGCGATGGTCACGGCGGAGAAGAGATAGAAGAAGATGGCGCTGAGGGTCATGGCGTCGCTCTACTCCCTGACGCCGCTTTGAGCAACGACCCGGGCGCCGAAATGTCCCGGAACAATCCCGTTCCACACAACAATCGCCATCCTTGCCCCCTGCCCGCTCATCGGTACGGCGCGTCCGCGGCAATGTTGTGGGCGATTTCGCGCTCCCAGCGGTCGCCATTGGCCAGCAGCTTGTCCTTGTCGAAATAGAGTTCCTCGCGCGTCTCCGTGGCGAATTCGAAATTCGGCCCCTCGACGATGGCATCGACCGGGCAGGCTTCCTGGCAGAAGCCGCAATAGATGCATTTGACCATGTCGATGTCGTAGCGGATCGTGCGGCGCGTGCCGTCGTTGCGGCGCGGGCCGGCCTCGATGGTGATCGCCTGGGCCGGGCAGATCGCCTCGCAGAGCTTGCAGGCGATGCAGCGCTCCTCGCCGTTGGGATAGCGGCGCAGCGCATGCTCGCCGCGGAAGCGCGGGCTGACCGGCCCCTTCTCGAAGGGATAGTTGATCGTCGCCTTCGGCGCGAAGAAATAGCGCATCGACAGGAAGAAGGCCGAGACGAATTCCTTCAGGAGGAGCGAATTCGCGGCCTGGTCAAGACGCATGGTCAATCTCCTCGCCTCATGCCGCCCAGCCGGTGAACTGCAGGACGGCGCGACGACGACGACCATGACGAGCGAGATCGGCAGGAAGACCTTCCAGCCGAGGCGCATGAGCTGGTCGTAGCGGTAGCGCGGCACGAAGGCCTTGACCATGGCGAACATGAAGAACACCACGCAGACCTTGAGGACGAACCAGACGACGCCCGGGATCCAGGTGAAGGGCGCGACGCGAGCGGCGGCAGCCAGCCGCCCAGGAACAGGATCGTCGTCAGCGCGCACATCAGTGATGATGGCGACATATTCGCCGAGCATGAACATCATGTACGGGGTCGAGCCGTATTCGACCATGAAGCCGGCGACCAGTTCGGACTCGGCCTCGACCAGGTCGAAGGGCGGCCGGTTGGTCTCGGCCAGCGCCGAGATGAAGAAGATGACGAACATCGGCAACAGCGGCAGCCAGTACCAGTCGAGGAAGCTGTCGGGCAGGCCGAGCCTGGTGCCGAGGCCGTCCGCCTGGCGCCACGACGATGTCGGTGAGATTGAGCGAGCCGACGCAGAGCAGCACGGTGATGATGACGAAGCCGATCGAGACTTCGTAGGACACCATCTGCGCCGCCGAGCGCAGCGCCGCCGAGGAACGGGTATTTCGAGTTCGACGCCCAGCCGCCCATGATGATGCCGTAGACGCCGAGCGAGGAGATGGCGAAGATGTAGAGGATGCCGACATTGATGTTGGCGATCACCCAGCCGGCGTCGAGCGGCATGACCGCCCAGGCGGCCAGCGCCAGCGTCACGGTCACCAGCGGCGCCAGCAGGAAGACGACCTTGTCGGCGCCGGCCGGGACGACCGGCTCCTTGAAGACGAATTTCAGCAGGTCGGCGAAGCTCTGCAGCAGGCCGAAGGCGCCGACGACGTTCGGGCCGCGCCGCATCTGCACCGCCGCCCAGATCTTGCGGTCGGCAAGAGCACGTAGGCGATGAAGATCAGCAGCGCGACCAGCAGCAGCAGGCTCTCGCACGCAATGATGATCAGCGCCGGGAATGACAGTAGTCGTGGAAGAAGACGCTCATGACCGTCATTCCGCTGCGCTCGCCGCCTGCGCGACCGGCGGCAAGGGCCGAGCATTCGGCCATCACCGCCGAGGCCCGGGCGATCGGGTTGGTCAGGTAGAAATCGGCGACCGCGAGGTGACGAAGGCGCGCATTGGCTGGCTCGCCGCGCCGTCCGGCCAGCGCCGTCAGCTCGTCCATCGTGCCGCGGTGCGATCTTGTCGACCGCGCATGAGATGCGGATGCACCTCATAGAGCGTCGCGCGCAGTTCGGCGAGCGAGTCGAACGGCAGGCGGTGACCGAGCACGTCCGACAGCGCCCGGATGATCGCCCAGTCCTCGCGGGCATCGCCCGGCGGGAAGACGGCGCGCGCGGTCAGCTGCACCCGGCCTTCGGTGTTGACGATAGGTGCGCCGATTTTCGGTATAGGCCGCGCCCGGCAGGATGACGTCGGCGCGGTGGGCGCCGGCATCGCCATGGGTGCCGATATAGACGACGAAGGCTGCCGTGCGCGTGCATGTCGATCTCGTCGGCGCCGAGCAGGAACAGGACGTCGACTTGCCCTTCCGGCGCTCGATCATGCCGGCGAGCCGATGCCGCCATCGCCCGGCACGAAGCCGATATCGAGGCCGCCGACCCGCGCCGCCGCGTTGTGCAGCACGGCAAAGCCGTTCCAGCCTTCCTCGGCGCTCGCCCATGCGTCGCGGCCTTGGCACGCCAGCGCCAGGACGGCGTCGCCGTCGAGCGCGGGTCGAGCGCGCCCTGCCCGACGATGATCAGCGGCCGCTTGGCCTCCTTCAGCACCTTGCGCGAAGCTGTGCTTGCCGGCGACGATCTCGGCCAGCGTCTCGGGGCCGGCGCCGAGATAGTCGTAGTCATAGGTCAGGTCGGCGGCCTCGCCGATCAGGCCGATCCGGCAGATCGCCCTGACGCCAGCGCTTGCGGATGCGGGCGTTGAGCACCGGCGCCTCGTGGCGCGGATTGGTGCCGACGATCAGGATCGCGTCGGCCTCGTCGATGCCGGCGATGGTCGGGTTGAAGATATAGGCGGCGCGGCCGGCGCTCGGATCGAGCTGCGCGCCGTCCTGGCGGCAGTCGATGTTGGCCGAGCCGAGCGCCTCCATCAGGTCCTTCAGCGCGAACATTTCCTCGACGCTGGCCAGATCGCCGGCGATGGCGCCGATCGCTTCGGCGCCGGCCGTCTTCACCTTGTCGGCGACGGCGGCGAAGGCCTCGTCCCAGGTTGCCGGCACCAGCTGGCCGTCTCTTGCGGACATAGGGCCGGTCGAGGCGCTGGGTCTTGAGCCCGTCCCAGATGAAGCGGGTCTTGTCGGAAATCCACTCCTCGTTCACGTCCTCGTTGAGGCGCGGCAGGATGCGCATCACCTCGCGGCCGCGCGCGTCGACCCGGATGTTCGAGCCGACCGCGTCCATGACGTCGATCGATTCGGTCTTGGTCAGTTCCCAGGGCCGCGCGTGGAAGGCATAGGGCTTGCGAGGTCAGCGCGCCGACCGGGCAGAGGTCGATGACATTGCCCTGCAGTTCGGAGGTCATGGCGCTCTCGAGATAGGTGGTGATCTCCATGTCCTCGCCGCGGCCGATCGCGCCGAGCTCGGGAACGCCGGCGACCTCGGTGGTGAAGCGGACGCAGCGCGTGCACTGGATGCAGCGCGTCATCACGGTCTTGACCAGCGGGCCGATATACTTGTCCTCGACGGCGCGCTTGTTCTCGTGGAAGCGGCTGCGTCGACGCCATAGGCCATGGCCTGGTCCTGCAGGTCGCATTCGCCGCCCTGGTCGCAGATCGGGCAGTCGAGCGGGTGGTTGATCAGCAGGAACTCCATCACGCCTTCGCGCGCCTTCTTGACCATCGGCGTGTTGGTGAACATCTCCGGCGGCTCGCCGTTCGGGCCGGGACGCAGGTCGCGCACGGCATGGCGCAGCTCGCCTGCGGCTTGGGCGGCCCGCCCTTCACCTCGACCAGGCACATGCGGCAATTGCCGGCGATCGACAGGCGCTCGTGGAAGCAGAAGCGCGGGATCTCGGCGCCCGCCGCCTCGCACGCCTGCAGCAGCGTGAAGTCGTCCGGGACTTCGATCTCCTTGCCGTCGACGATGATCTGGGGCATGCTTCAGTCTTTCAACTGTTCGCGGCTTTCAATTCGTTCGCTAACGCGGCGGATTCCGTGGTGACCCGCTTGGAGAGCGTCGCGACCACCGACTGGGCCGTCTCCGCCTTCTTCGCGGCATCCTTCAATTCGTCATTCGAGAGCTGGCTGACATCGTTGAGGCCGGTCAGCCACTGGGACTTCGCCAGCGCGTCTTTTTCCTGACTGCTCAGCGGCTGGAAGATCGCCAGGCGCACATAGGCGCCGGCGAGAAAGGCGCGGTTCTGGTCATTGGCGACGCCGATGCAATAGATCAGCACCTGCTTGATGACGTCCTTCGGATAAGGCAGCTCCTCGATGTCGCGCACGAACGCGCCCTCGTCCTTCATCAGAAGGTTCGCGTAGGACGACAAGACGTGCGCCGGATCGATCTGAGCTGCCAACGATCTTCCCCTACTCCGCCGCTTCCATCGACGGCACCGCCTCGCGGGCCGCGTATTGGTCGATGCGCTCCTCGATGACGTGGCGGAAATGGCGGATGAGGCCCTGGATCGGCCAGGCGGCCGCATCGCCGAGGGCGCAGATCGTGTGGCCCTCGACCTGCTTGGTGACCTCGAGCAGCATGTCGATCTCGCGCTTCTCGGCGCGGCCCTCGACCATGCGCTCGAGCACCCGCCACATCCAGCCGGTGCCTTCGCGGCAGGGCGTGCACTGGCCGCAGCTCTCGTGCTTGTAGAAATAGGCGAGCCGCGCGATCGCCTTGATGATGTCGGTCGACTTGTCCATGACGATCACGGCGGCGGTGCCGAGGCCCGAGCGCAGTTTCCCGAGCGAGTCGAAATCCATGATCAGGTCATCGCAGAGCGAGGCCGGCAGGCAGCGCACCGAGGCGCCGCCGGGGATGACGGCTAGAGATTGTCCCAGCCGCCGCGAACGCCGCCGGCATGCTTTTCGATCAGCTCGCGCAGGGTGATGCCCATCTCCTCTTCGACCGTGCACGGCCGCTCGACATGGCCGGAGATGCAGAAGAGCTTGGTGCCGGTGTTGTTCTCGCGGCCGAAGCCGGAGAACCAGGCGGCGCCGCGGCGCAGGATTTCCGGCGCGACGGCGATCGACTCGACGTTGTTGACCGTCGTCGGGCAGCCATAGACGCCGACATTGGCCGGGAACGGCGGCTTCATGCGCGGCAGGCCCTTCTTGCCTTCGAGGCTTTCGAGCAGCGCCGTCTCCTCGCCGCAGATATAGGCGCCGGCGCCGTGGTGGACGACGATGTCGAAGTCCCAGCCGTTCTTGTTGTTCTTGCCGATAAGCCCGGCCTCATAGGCCTGGTCGACCGCCGCCTGCAGGTGCTCGCGCTCGCGGATGAACTCGCCGCGCACATAGATGAAGGCAGGTGTGGGCGCCCATGGCGAAACCGGCGACGAGGCAGCCTTCGACCAGCGTGATGCGGGTCGTGGCGCAGGATCTCGCGGTCCTTGCAGGTGCCGGGCTCGGATTCGTCGGCATTGACGACGAGATAGTGCGGCCGCCCGCCGATCTCCTTCGGCATGAAGGACCATTTGAGGCCCGTCGGGAAGCCGGCGCCGCCGCGGCCGCGGAGCCCCGAGGCCTTCATCTCGTTGATGATCCAGTCGCGGCCCTTTTCGAGGATCTCCTTGGTGCCGTCCCACTGGCCGCGCGCCATCGCGCCTTTCAGCCCCCAGTCGTGGAGGCCGTAGAGATTGGTGAAGATGCGGTCCTTATCGGCGAGCATGGGTCCCTCGTTACGCAGCAACCGGCATGGCGGGCCGGGCTTCGTCGATACGCTCTTCGAGCAGGTGGCGGAAATGCATGACAAGCCCCTGGATGGGCAGCACAGCGATATCGCCAAAGCCACAGATCGTGTGGCCGGCAATCTGCTCGGTGACCGCGACCAACGTGTCGATCTCGCGCTTCTCGGCGCGGCCCTCGGCCAAGCGCTCGAGGACGCGCCACATCCAGCCCATGCCCTCGCGGCAAGGCGTGCACTGGCCGCAGCTTTCATGCGCGTAGAACCGCGCGAGCCGCGCCGTCGCGCGAATGAGGTCGGTCGACTTGTCCATGACGATGACCGAAGCCGAACCGAAGCTCGACTTCACCGCCGCCAGTGAATCGAAGTCCATCAGCACGTCGTCGCAGACCGATTGCGGGATCATGCGCACCGAGGCGCCGCCGGGCAGGACGGCAAGCAGGTTGTCCCAGCCACCACGCACACCACCGGCATAGCGATCGATCAGCTCGCGAAGCGGTATCCCGAGTTCTTCCTCGACCGTGCAGGGCCGGTTCACGTGACCGGATATCTGGTAGATCTTGGTGCCGGCATTGTTCGGGCGGCCGAGCCCGGCGAACCAGGCGGCACCACGACGCAGGATTTCCGGCGCGACCGCGATCGACTCGACGTTGTTGACGGTCGTCGGGCAGCCATAAACACCGACATTGGCCGGATAAGGCGGCTTCAGCCGCGGCATGCCCTTCTTGCCCTCGAGGCTTTCCAGGATCGCCGTCTCCTCGCCGCAGATATAGGCGCCGGCGCCGTGGTGGACGACGATGTCGAAGTCCCAGCCGTTCTTGTTGTTCTTGCCGATGAGCCCGGCTTCGCGCGCCTGATCGACGGCGGCCTGAAGGTGCTCGCGCTCGCGGATGAACTCACCGCGGATATAGACGAAGGCGGTGTGGGCGCCCATGGCGAAGCCGGCGAGCAAGCAGCCCTCGATGAGCAGATGCGGGTCATGCCGCAGGATCTCGCGGTCCTTGCAGGCGCCGGGCTCGGACTCGTCGGCATTGACGACCAGATAGTGCGGCCGGTCGCCAGGCTCCTTAGGCATGAAGGACCATTTGAGGCCCGTCGGGAAGCCGGCGCCGCCGCGGCCACGCAGGCCCGAGGCCTTCATTTCATCGATGATCCAGTCCCGGCCCTTTTCGATGATCGCCCTGGTGCCGTCCCACTGGCCGCGCGCCATCGCCCCCCGCAGCCCCCAGTCATGGAGGCCGTAGAGATTGGTGAAGATGCGGTCCTTGTCGGCAAGCATCGCGCGCGCTCGTCCTATTTCTTCTCAGGCGCCGACGAACGGCTGACGTCGCCCGTCAGCGTCGTCGGTCCGCCGACCGGCGCAGAGAACTGGCGGTCGATCTGCGGCCCCGGCTTCGGCGTCTTGCCGGCTGCGAAATCGTCGAGGATCTCTTCGAGCCGCTCCGGCGTCAGGTCCTCATAGGTGTCCGCGCCGATCTGGACCAGCGGCGCGTTGACGCAGGCCCCGAGGCACTCGACCTCTTCCCAGGAAACGTGCCGTCGTCCGAAAGGTGGTGCTGATCGTGATGGATGCGGCGGCTGCAGACTTCCTTCAGCGCATCGGCGCCGCGCAGCCAGCACGGCGTCGTGCCGCAGACCTGGACATGGGCCTTGGCGCCGACCGGCTGCAGGTGGAACATGGTGTAGAAGGTCGCGACCTCGAGGACGCGGATCTTCGCCATGTCGAGCATTTCGGCGATCGACGCGGATCGCCGGCTCGGTGACCCAGCCCTCCTGCTCCTGCGCCCTCCACAGGAGCGGGATGACGGCCGAGGCCTGCCGGCCTTCCGGATATTTGGCGATCTGCTTCTTCGCCCAGGCGAGGTTGTCCTTCGTGAAGGCGAAGCTTGCGGGCTGCTTCTCGGCCAGGCGACGCACGGACATCAGCGATCGACCTCCCCGAACACGATATCGAGCGAGCCGAGAATGGCGGAGACGTCGGCCAGCATGTGGCCCCGGCAGATGAAATCCATGGCCTGCGAGATGCGGAAAGCCCGGCGCGCGGATCTTGCAGCGATAGGGCTTGTTGGAGCCGTCGGAGACGAGATAGACGCCGAATTCGCCCTTCGGCGCCTCGACGGCGGCGTAGACCTCGCCCTCGGGCACCTTATAGCCCTCGGTATAGAGCTTGAAGTGGTGGATCAGCGCTTCCATCGAGCGCTTCATCTCGCCGCGCTTCGGCGGCACGACCTTGCCGTCGGCCGAAGGCGACCGGGCCCTTGCCGTCGGGCGAGTTCAGCTTCTCGATGCACTGCTTCATGATCCTGATCGACTGGCGCATCTCCTCCATGCGGATGAGATAGCGGTCGTAGCAGTCGCCGTTCTTGCCGACCGGGATGTCGAAATCCATCTCGTCGTAGCACTCATAGGGCTGCGCCTTGCGCAGATCCCAGGCGGCGCCGGAGCCGCGCACCATGACGCCGGAGAAGCCCCACTTCCAGGCATCTTCGAGGCTGACGACGCCGATATCGACATTGCGCTGCTTGAAGATGCGGTTGTCGGTCAGCAGGCGCTCGAGGTCGTCGAGCACCTTGAGGAACGGATCGCAGAAGGTGCCGATATCGTCGATGAGGCCTGCGGCAGGTCCTGATGCACGCCGCCGGGGCGGAAATAGGCCGCATGCATGCGGCTGCCGCAGGCGCGCTCATAGAAGACCATCAGCTTCTCGCGCTCCTCGAAGCCCCAGAGCGGCGGCGTCAGTGCGCCGACATCCAGCGCCTGGGTGGTGACGTTGAGGAGATGCGAGAGAAGCCGGCCGATCTCGCAATAGAGCACGCGGATGAGCTGCCCGCGCAGCGGCACGGTGATGCCGAGCAGCTTCTCGACCGCCAGGGCGAAGGCATGCTCCTGGTTCATCGGCGCGACATAGTCGAGCCGGTCGAAATAGGGCACGGCCTGCAGATAGGTCTTGTGCTCGATCAGCTTCTCGGTGCCGCGATGCAGCAGGCCGATATGCGGATCGACGCGCTCGACCAGCTCGCCGTCGAGCTCGAGCACGAGGCGCAGAACGCCATGCGCCGCCGGATGCTGCGGCCCGAAATTGATGGTGAAGGTGCGGATCGTTCGGCTGTCTCGGCCATCACGTGCCGATCAGCCTCTTCTTCGCCTTCTCGTCGCCGGGCAGGACGTATTCCGTCCCTTCCCACGGCGACAGGAAATCGAAATCGCGGAATTCCTGGGCGAGCCGCACCGGCTCGTAGACCACCCGCTTCTGCTCGTCGTCGTAGCGGACCTCGACGAAGCCGGTCAGCGGGAAATCCTTGCGCAGCGGATGGCCCTCGAAGCCGTAATCGGTGAGGATGCGGCGCAGGTCGGGGTGGCCGGTGAACAGGATGCCGTAAAGTCATAGGCCTCGCGCTCGAACCAGTCGGCGCCGGGGAAGACCGGGGTGATCGAGGGGACCGGCGTCGTCTCGTCGGTCAGGACCTTGAGGCGGATACGCACGTTCTGGCGCGGCGAGAGCAGATGATAGACGACATCGAAGCGCTTCTCGCGCTGCGGCCAGTCGACCCCGCAGATATCGGTCAGATTGACGAAGCCGAGGCGGGCATCGTCGCGCAGAAGCCGGACGAAGGGCACGATCTCATTGGCGGCGACCGTAATGGTCAGCTCGCCATAGGCCACATGCCACTCGACCACCGCTTCCGGCCGTGCGGCCGCGATGTATTCGGCGAGCTCTTTCAGCGTCTCGTCCAAGGCGACAGATCCCCTCGTCGCTCAGCGCTCGATCGTGCCGGTGCGGCGGATCTTCTTCTGCAGAAGGAGGACGCCGTAAAGCAGCGCCTCCGCCGTCGGCGGGCAACCGGGCACATAGATATCGACCGGAACGACCCGGTCGCAGCCACGGACCACCGAATAGGAATAATGGTAATAGCCGCCGCCATTGGCGCAGGAGCCCATGGAGATGACGTAGCGCGGCTCCGGCATCTGGTCGTAGACCTTGCGCAGCGCCGGCGCCATCTTGTTGGTCAGCGTGCCGGCCACGATCATCACGTCGGACTGGCGCGGGCTGGCGCGCGGCGCGAAGCCGAAGCGCTCGACGTCGTAGCGCGGCATCGAGACCTGCATCATCTCGACGGCGCAGCAGGCAAGCCCGAAGGTCATCCACATCAGCGAGCCGGTGCGGGCCCAGTTGATCAGGTCGTCGGTCGCCGTGACAAGAAAGCCCTTGTCGGCGAGCTGGTTGTTGACCTCGAGGAAGAACGGGTCGCCGTCAGGCCGGGCGTTCGGGCGCCCGGGCGCCTGCGCGACACCGCTATCGCTGGGTACGATCAATCCCATTCCAGGGCTCCCTTCTTCCACTCATAGACAAAGCCGATGGTGAGCACGGCAAGGAAGACCATCATCGACCAGAAGCCGAACCAGCCGACCTTGGCGAAGGCAACCGCCCAGGGAAACAGGAAGGCCACTTCCAGGTCGAAGATGATGAACAGGATCGAGACCAGATAGAAACGCACGTCGAACTTCATGCGGGCATCGTCGAAGGCGTTGAAGCCGCACTCATAGGCCGAGAGCTTTTCCGGGTCGGGGTTCTTGAAGGCGATAATGAAAGGCGCCACCAGGAGGGCCAGCCCGATCACCGCCGCGATGCCGATGAAGATCAATACCGGCATATAGGCGCTGAGCAATTGTTCCATGTCATTCTCCGGCCGGAGGCCTGTCCGCCGTCCCGCCTACCCCCTGTTATGTTGCGTCGCAGCGTACCGACAAGGCCTTCTTCTGCCTAGAGGTTCGCACGAATTCGTCAACATTACGCGGCTGGAGGCGGAAAGCGGCGGATCGTGCCGGAGGCTTAGCGGACGAGGACGGGAGTCGCAAGGGCCAGAAGAATTCCAAAATACGAATCCCGACGGTCACCCCGTCTCAGTTCGTGGCGAGATCGCCAAGGGCGGCCCTGAGCGGCCCCAGATGCGCGTCATAGTGGCGCCAGCGGCCGACGGAGGAGGTGTAGAGCGGCCGCTTCACCTGATGTTTGCTGGCGGTCTGGACGGTGTGTCGCGATTCGTGGAACCGCAGGCAGGCGGGATCCCAGGCGAGACCGGTGAACTCGACCAGGGCGCGCGCCTGCGGCTCGAAATCGGCGATCAGGTCCTCATAGCTCAACTGGTAAATGCGGCCGGGCAACAGGTCCGCCCAATAGGCCATCAGCGCTGCATATTGAGTGTAGTAGGTGCCGAGCGCGCGCAGATCGCCGGTGAAGGCGTGACGGGTCGCCGGAAAGACGGTGGCGAAGCACGACAGGCAGACGTCGAGCGGATGCCGGTTGCAGTGGATGATGCGGGCACTGGGAAAGAGCAGCGCGATCAGGCCGACCAGCTCGTAATTGTGGGGCATCTTGTCGGTCACGCGCTCGGCGGTACGCGAGACGGCGCGCAGCATGGAGAGATACTCTCCCGCGAGCTTCGCCATGTCCTTGCGCGAAAGGCTCGCGACATTGGCCGTGAAATCCGTCGGATCCGGGCTGGTTGAGCCGAGCGCCGCGGCGAGATTGAGCATGGTCGGCAGTTCACCGGCGCCGGCGACCTGAGGGTGGCTGGCGAGAATCTGCTCGGTGAGCGAGGTGCCGGAGCGCGGCATTCCGACGATGAAGACCGGTCGCTCGCTTTCGTCTCCGAAGCCCTCCCTCTCGGCGAAGAACTCAGGCGTGAACAGCGCGCGCAGCGCCTCGTGCTTCTCGCGCTGCCGGCGCGCGTCGAACGCCCAGGCGATGGCCGCCTTGGCCTTGGCGAAATGACCGAATGCCTCGTCGTAGTGGCCGGCAGTCTCCTCCATCTGGCCCGCCGCCGAATGGAGGTTGGCGCGATCCATCCGCGAAAGCTGCGGATTGTCGAGCCGGCGTTCGATGTCGGCGAGTTCGGGCAGGCCTGCGGCATCGCGCTCGATGCTGACGAGTTCCCGGATCGCCTCGGCCGCGTGGATCTCGCGGTCGATCGCGGTCCGATAGAGCGCCTTCGCGTCTTCCCGCTCGCCATTGGCAGCGAAGGCGGCAGCGGACTCGAAGACGACGCGGGGGTGGCCCGGCATCCGCTTCAACAGGTCGCGGAAGAGCTTCAACCCCTCCTCGACCTTGCCCTGCCGGACATAGCAGCGAGCGAGCTCGACATTCGTGTCGACGGAATCGGGCTGCAGCTTCAGTGCCTTGCGCAGCTGCACGACCGCTTCCTTGAAACGGAACTGCTCGACAAGGGCAAGGGCAAGGTGGCGCCGGAAGGTCGGTTCGCGGGGATCCGCGGCGACGGCACGCTGAAACAGGCCAAGGGCAACGCGCCACAGATCGTTGCGTGTGGCGATGGTGCCCATGACGTCGAGGGCCAGCGGATTGTTCGGCTCAACATCGAGAACCGACTGGCAGAGCCGCTCGGCCTCGGTCAGCCGTCCATCCTGGATGAAATCGAATGCGCGCTGCAGACGTTGCCGCCCACCGGTCGCACGGATACCCCGTGTCCCCCGAACCCCCAAATTCACCGTCGCCTCTTCCCTCGCCACGGCGCGGCCGGTTGGATATGCCGCGCCCCCAAAATGGCCGCCGCGCGCGAGGATTGCGCAGCAGGCTATATTCAACGGGCAACGAGCATGCAATCCGTCGCCGAAAAGCGAACACAATAACGCAACCTGCCGCCCCAAGCGCGACCGCGTGTCGGCATGTGGTGACCGGGATGGAAAATGGAAGGCCAGGAAACTGGCGGGAGCGACGGGGCTCGAACCCGCGACCTCCGGCGTGACAGGCCGGCACTCTAACCAACTGAGCTACGCCCCCGCGGGCGGGCGGAACGTTCGTGATGTCCCGCGCCGGGGTGAGTTAAGGGAGCACCGCAGCCAAGTCAAGCGAGACGAGGCGGCGCGCCGTCCTTTTTCGGACCTTTCCCCGATCCTCTGCGGGCAGGTGTCAGGGCCCGAGGATATCGATTGAGGGCATGCGCGGGCCCTGCCCGATCGGGCGTGCCGGCTGGTGGGCGGTGAGAGGCTCGAACTCCCGACATCCACGGTGTAAACGTGGCGCTCTACCAACTGAGCTAACCGCCCGCCACAGCGCTGCGCTCTGGCTTTAGGCGGTGGGGCGGCGCCATGCAAGAGCCACCGCCCCGCCGATTGCAGCCGGCCCTGCGGCCGGCCGCGAAAACCGCGACCCGGGTGGATCGCGACTTAGCGGTTGACCGCGTCCTTGAGGCCCTTGCCGGCCTTGAATTTCGGCGTCATCGACGCGGCGATGTTGATCGCGGCACCGGTGCGCGGGTTACGGCCGACACTGGCGGCGCGCTTGGCGACGCTGAAATTGCCGAAGCCGATGACCTTGACCTCCTGGCCGGCCTTGAGAGCCGCGGTGATCGCGTCGAAGGTCGCGTCGACCGCCTGAGCGGCGCCCGCCTTGGACATTCCCGTGCGCTCGGCGACTGACGCGATGAGATCGTTCTTGTTCATGTGTCATCCCTTTCCCTTGTCATAGCCGAAAGCGAATCGCACCTCCGACTTCAGCCGGGACACTCATGCCAAAACCGCCCTCATGCAAGAGGAAACGGCGGAATCCCGCGATTTCGACAAGAGATGCTGTGGACCAGACACGCCGACGCCCGCCACTTGGGCGGGCGCCGATTGTCGTGTTACTACAATTGCTTAGTGCGCGGTCTGGGCCGCCGAGGCATCGTCGTCGGCGATAACCTGGGCCTTGCGCAGGGATTCGGCCGCCTTGGCCTCGTCCCACTCGATCGGCTCGGGCGGCCGGACAAGCGCCGCCTTGATCACCTCGTCCATCCGCCCGACCGGCACGATATCCAGCCCGTTCTTCACGTTGTCCGGGATATCCGCCAGGTCCTTGGCGTTCTCTTCCGGGATCAGCACCGTCTTGATGCCGCCGCGCAGGGCCGCGAGCAGCTTCTCCTTCAGTCCGCCGATCGGAAGCACGCTGCCCCTGCAGCGTGATCTCGCCGGTCATCGCCACGTCCTTGCGGACGGGAATGCCCGTCATGATCGAGACGATCGCCGTCACCATCGCGACACCGGCCGAGGGACCGTCCTTCGGCGTCGCGCCTTCGGGCACGTGCACGTGGATGTCCCGCTTGTCGAACAGCGGCGGCTCGATGCCGAAGTCGACGGCCCGGCTGCGCACGTAGGACGCCGCCGCCGAGATCAACTCCTTCATCACGTCGCGAAGATTGCCGGTCACGGTCATCTTGCCCTTGCCCGGCATCATCACGCCTTCGACCGTCAGCAGTTCGCCGCCGACCTCGGTCCAGGCCAGGCCCGTGACCACCCCGACCAGATCCTCGTGCTCGGCCTCGCCGTACCGATAGCGCGGGACACCCAGGTAGTCGTCGATGTTCTTGGCCGTGACCTTGATGGTCTTGCGCTTGGACAGGATCAGGTCCTTGACGCCCTTGCGCGCAAGGGTCGCCATCTCGCGCTCGAGATTGCGAACACCGGCCTCGCGCGTGTAGCGCCGGATGATCAGCGTCAGCGCCTCGTCGTCGAGCGAGAACTCCTTCGCCGTCAGGCCGTGCTCCTTAAGGATCTTCGGGATCAGATGCCGACGGGCGATCTCGACCTTCTCATCCTCGGTGTAGCCGGCGATGCGGATGATCTCCATGCGGTCCATCAGCGGCGGCGGGAATGTTCAGCGTATTCGCCGTGGTGATGAACAGCACGTTCGACAGATCGTAATCGACCTCGAGATAGTGGTCGTTGAAAGCTCGTGTTCTGCTCCGGATCGAGCACCTCCAGCAGCGCCGAGGACGGATCGCCGCGGAAGTCCATGCCGAGCTTGTCGATCTCGTCGAGCAGGAAGAGCGGATTGGACTTCTTCGCCTTGCGCATCGACTGGATGACCTTGCCGGGCATCGAGCCGATATAGGTGCGCCGATGACCGCGGATCTCGGCCTCGTCACGCACGCCGCCGAGCGACATGCGCACGAACTCACGGCCGGTCGCGCGGGCGATCGACTTGCCGAGCGAGGTCTTGCCGACGCCGGGTGGGCCGACGAGGCACAGGATCGGACCGCGCAGCTTGTTGGCGCGGCTCTGGACGGCCAGGTACTCGACGATGCGGTCCTTGACCTTCTCCAGGCCGAAATGATCCGCGTCGAGAACCTCCTGGGCGAAGTTCAGGTCGTTCTTGACCCGGGACTTCTTGCCCCACGGAATGCCGAGCAGCCAGTCGAGATAGTTGCGCACCACCGTCGCCTCGGCCGACATCGGGCTCATCTGGCGGAGCTTCTTCAGCTCGCCCTGAGCCTTCTCGCGCGCCTCCTTCGACAGTCGGGTCTTGGCGATCTTCTCCTCGAGCTCCTGGAGCTCGTCGCGGCCATCCTCGGAGTCGCCAAGCTCCTTCTGGATCGCCTTCATCTGCTCGTTGAGATAATACTCGCGCTGCGTCTTCTCCATCTGCCGCTTGACGCGCGAACGGATGCGCTTCTCGACCTGCAGGACGGAGATCTCGCTCTCCATCAGGCCGAGAATCCGCTCCAGCCGCTCGACGACGGTCGGCAGCGCCAGGATCTCCTGCTTCTCCGGAATCTTCATCGCCAGATGCGAGGCGACCGTGTCGGCGACCTTGGAATAGTCGTCGATCTGGCTCACCGCCCCGACCACCTCGGGCGAGATCTTCTTGTTGAGCTTCACATAGTTCTCGAACTCGGCAACGACCGAGCGCGCCAGCGCCTCGGCCTCGACCTCGTCGCCGACGGCGTCCGCCAGACGGCAGGCCGCGGCCTCGTAGTAATCTTCGTTGTCGGTGTAGCTCTGGATGTCGGCACGGCTGATGCCCTCGACCAGCACCTTGACGGTGCCGTCGGGCAGCTTCAGCAGTTGCAGGACCGAGGCGAGCGTGCCGATGGAAAAGATGGTGTCCGGAGTCGGCTCGTCTTCGCTGGCGTTGCGCTGGGTCGCGAGCAGAATCTGCTTGTCGGCGCGCATCACCTCTTCGAGCGCACGAATGGACTTCGAGCGGCCGACGAAAAGCGGCACGATCATGTGTGGGAAAACGACGATGTCACGCAAAGGCAGAACGGGGTGGACGTTCTCCATCGCACCGGGTTGTCCGCTTGTCATTCGCTTTTCCTTTCTTGGCCGGCGACCGAGAGGACGCCGCCGGCAGGAGGCGGCAGTCAGCGCACGTTATGACGCGCGGATTCGCGATGAATCACGCAGGCCTGTCGCACGACCCATTAGGTGGCGTTGCCGACATGGGGTGTCAAGGCAACGCCGCAACTCTGGTTCTGATTCCACGGAAAGGCCCGGATTGCGGGCCTTTCGCCGGCCGGCCGCGTCGGTCAGGCGGTTGAGCCGATATCCTCTCGCCGCTCGGAATAGATGTAGAGCGGCCGGGCCTTGCCCTCGACGACCTCGGAAGAGATGACGACTTCCTGCACGCCATCAAGGCCGGGCAGATCGAACATCGTCTCGAGCAGGATCGCTTCCATGATCGAGCGCAGGCCACGCGCGCCGGTCTTGCGCTCGATCGCCTTCTTGGCGATCGCGACAAGTGCGTCGGCATGGATCGACAGTTCGACATTCTCCATGTCGAACAGACGCTGATACTGCTTGACCAGAGCGTTCTTCGGCTCGGTCAGGATGGTCACCAGCGCCCCCTCGTCGAGGTCCTCGAGCGTCGCAACCACCGGCAGGCGGCCGACGAATTCGGGGATCAGACCGAAGCGCAGCAAATCCTCTGGCTCGACCTCGCGGAAGAGCTCGCCCGTGCGGCGGTCCTCAGGGCCGGCGACCAGCGCGCCGAAGCCGATCGAGGTCTTGCGGCCGCGCTCGGAGATGATCTTCTCCAGCCCCGAAAAGGCGCCGCCGCAGATGAACAGGATGTTGGTCGTGTCGACCTGCAGGAATTCCTGCTGCGGGTGCTTGCGCCCGCCCTGGGGCGGCACGGAGGCGACCGTGCCCTCCATGATCTTCAGGAGAGCCTGCTGGACGCCCTCGCCCGACACGTCGCGGGTGATCGACGGGTTGTCGGACTTGCGGCTGATCTTGTCGACCTCGTCGATATAGACAATGCCGCGCTGAGCCCGCTCGACATTGTAGTCGGCGGCCTGCAGCAGCTTGAGGATGATGTTCTCGACATCCTCGCCGACATAGCCGGCTTCGGTCAGCGTCGTCGCGTCGGCCATGGTGAAGGGCACATCGAGAATGCGGGCGAGCGTCTGCGCCAACAGTGTCTTGCCGCAACCGGTCGGACCGATCAGCAGGATGTTCGACTTGGCCAATTCGACGTCGTTGTTCTTCGCGGCGTGGTTGAGGCGCTTGTAATGGTTATGGACGGCGACCGAGAGGACCTTCTTGGCCTGTCCCTGGCCGATCACGTAGTCGTCGAGCACCGTGCATATCTCGGACGGGGTCGGAACGCCGTCGCGCGACTTGACCAGCGAAGACTTGTTCTCCTCGCGGATGATGTCCATGCACAGCTCGACGCACTCGTCGCAAATGAACACCGTCGGCCCGGCGATCAGCTTGCGCACTTCGTGCTGGCTCTTTCCACAGAAGGAGCAGTAGAGCGTGTTCTTGCTGTCGCTGCCGGTGACCTTGCTCATCGGTTCATCTTCCCATCGGCCATCGCGGACGAACGGTTGTCCACTCCGGTCGGTTCTCGTTTTTGCCAGGGCCGCCCGTCCCAGTTATGCGACCCGACACCGAACTTAACGCCCCCCTCGACAGGCGCAATCGCCTGACGGCGATCCAAGCATGCTATGAGTGATTTGTTCAAGAGATACTTAACGTCACGCTTGGCGTCGTTTTGACACGAGGAGGCGTCCGCCATCGTGGCGGATCAGCTTTCAGTCTTGTCGCCGCCTTCCATCGCGTCGCGGCTGGTCATGACCTTGTCGACGAGGCCGAAATCCCTCGCCTCTTCCGCGGTCATGAAGAAGTCGCGATCGAGGGTGCGCTCGATCATCTCGTATTCCTTGCCGGTGTGCTTCACATAGATTTCGTTCAACCGGCGCTTCATCTTGATGATGTCCTCGGCATGGCGCTCGATGTCGGAGGCCTGGCCCTGGAAGCCGCCCGAAGGCTGGTGAACGAGGATGCGCGCATTGGGCAATGCGAATCGCATGCCGGCGGCGCCAGCGGTCAGAAGGAGCGACCCCATCGACGCGGCCATGCCGATGCAGAGGGTCGAGACTGGCGGCTTGATGAACTGCATCGTGTCGTAGATCGCCAGGCCGGACGTCACCACGCCACCCGGCGAGTTGATGTACATGGCGATCTCCTTCTTGGCGTTCTCCGACTCCAGAAAGAGAAGCTGGGCGCAGATCAGGGTCGCCATGTGGTCCTCGACGGGACCGGTGACGAAAATGATGCGCTCCTTCAGCAGGCGCGAATAAATGTCGTAGGCGCGCTCGCCGCGATTGGTCTGCTCGACCACCATCGGCACAAGGGTCTGCATATAGGTGTCGATAGGGTCTCTCATAGCGTTCCTTCGATTTTGGCCAGACGGGCGACCGATGCCGCCCCACACGAATCATCGCGGCAATGGTCGACCGTGAATCCTTAACGAGCGGGTAATAGATATGGTACGTCCACCGCCTCCGAAAGGGGCCGGCGGTAAATCATCCCATGGCCGGAGATTCGGCCGCAATTGCGGCGCGAAGGCGCCTTCTCAGGCGGCCTTCTCCTCGTCTTCGTCCTCGCGCATCAGCTCTTCGCGCGAAACCGGCTTGTCGGTCACGTTCACCAGCTCGAGCAGGTAGTCGACGACCTTGTCCTCGAAGATCGGCGCCCTGAGGCTGGCGATGGCGTCGGGGTTCTGGCGATAATAGTCGACGAGCATCTGCTCCTGGCCGGGGAACTGGCGCATCTGCGCGGCGAGCGCCCGCTGCACCTCTTCCTCGGTGACTTCGATCTTGTTGCGCTCGCCGATCTCGGACATGACCAGGCCGAGGCGCACACGCCGCTCCGCGATCTTGCGGTAGTCCTCGCGCGCGGCTTCCTCGGTCGTGTCCTCGTCGGCGAAGGTGCGGCCGGAATTGGCAAGCTCGCCGGTGATCTGCTGCCAGATATTGTCGAACTCCTGCTCGACCATCTTGGGCGGAAGCTCGAAGCTGTGCAACTCGTCGAGCCGGTCGAGGAGCTTGCGCTTCACTTTCTGGCGGGAGGCGGCGGTGTATTGCTGCTGAAGCTGCTGACGAATGGCATCGCGCAGCTTCTCGAGCGATTCGAGACCGAGCTGGGTGGCCATCTCGTCGTCGATCTTGAGTGCGTCGGGCGAAGCGACTTCCTTGACGGTGATGTCGAAGGTGGCTTCCTTGCCGGCGAGGTCCTTGGCGCCGTAGTCCTCCGGGAAGGTGACGGTGATCGTCTTCTCCTCGCCCGTCTTCACGCCGACAAGCTGCTCGGTGAAGCCGGGGATGAACTGGCCGGAGCCGAGGCGCACGACGGCGTTGTCGTCGCTGCCGCCCTCGAAGGGCTCGCCGTCGATCTTGCCGACATAGCCGATCGTCAGGCGGTCGCCGTCTGCGGCTGCATCGTCCTTGGCGGTAAAGGTCCGCTGGTTCTCGGCAAGCTGGTTGAGCTGCTCGTCGATCTCGGCGTCGCTCGCCTCGGCGACGGGCCGTTCGACGGAAATGGACTTGAAGTCGGCGAGATCGACCGCCGGCAGGACCTCGTAGCTCATGGTGTAGGCGAGGTCGGCCTGACCGGCGAGAAGCTTCTCGGCCTCCTTCTCGTCCTCGGGGAGCTGGTAGTCCGGCGGGGTCGCAGCGCGCTCGCCGCGGTCCTCGAGGGTCTTGCGGGCGACCTCGGAGACGACGTTCTGCAGGATCTCGGCCATGGCCGACTTGCCGTAGAGGCGGCGCAGATGCCCGACCGGCACCTTACCGGGCCGGAAGCCCTTGATCCGCACCTGATCCTTCAGTTCCGCCAGCCGGTCGACCAGGCGGTTGTCGAGTTCGGTCGCGGGAACGACAACCTTGAATTCCCGGATCAATCCTTCGGAACGGGTCTCGGTGACCTGCATGACGTGCTATCCGATCCTGTCAGTTCGTTTCAGCCGGCTCTGCGGCCCTTCGGGTGCTTTGGGGGAAGAGCGGAGGCGAATGGTGCGGGCGGAGGGACTTGAACCCCCACGACTTTCGTCACGGGAACCTAAATCCCGCGCGTCTACCAGTTCCGCCACGCCCGCTGGCCCCTCCGCGGACCGAGGCTCCAGCCAAGGCGCCGCCTCTATATCATCGTGGTCCGGCGGGTCAAACGGAAAACGCTCGGATTTCCGGCAACCCCACGGGCCCAAAGAGGCCCGAACCGCGCATGCTGGGATATGCGCCCCGGCCGGCCGATCAGCGCGAGGAGACGCCGAGCTGGGCGAAGACGCCGGGCAGATTGTCGGCGATATCCTCGGCGATGAGCCCCCTGCCCGTCATCCGCGCCGCCGCGCCATGCAGCCAGACGGCGGCGGCGGCCGCGTCGAAGGCGGGCATATTCTGGGCGAGCAGCCCGCCGATCAGCCCGGCGAGTACGTCGCCCGCACCGGCGGTCGCAAGATCCGGCGGCGCGTTGTCGGCGATCGCAGCGTGACCCGCCGGGCCGGCGACGACCGTATCGGGGCCCTTCAGGATCACAATCGCGCCGGACCGCACGGCCGCCTCGCGCGCCCGCTCCAGCTTGGAGGGCACGTCGGCGAGGTCGGGGAAGAGCCGGGCGAACTCCCCGTCGTGGGGCGTCAGGATCACGGGTGCTTCGCGCTGGATATGGGCGAAGAGGTCGTCAGGCGCACTGGCAAATGAGGTGATCCCATCGGCGTCGATGACCACGGCCGCCGGTGAGGCGAGAGCCGCCTCGACCAGGTCGATCGTATCCTCGCCAACGCCGAGCGCTGGCCCGACCACGACCGCGTTCCGGCGATGGTCGGAAAGGATTTCCGTCAGCCCGGCCGCGCCTTCCATCGACTGGAGCATGATGGCGGTCAGTTGCGCTGCATTGACCGGCAAGGCCGTCGGTGGCGAGGCAACGGTGACGAGCCCGGCACCGACTCTGAGGGCGGCGCGCGCGGCGAGACGGGCGGCGCCGGTGCGCGACATCGGGCCGGAGACGACGACGGCATGGCCGCGGTCGTATTTGTGGCCGTCGAGACGGGGCACGGGCATGGCCGGCCGCCACAATCCCGGCAGGTTGTGAAACAGATGCGGCTGGATCGTCGCCAGCGTCGTCGGCTTGATGCCGATGTCGACCAGCCACACCTGGCCGGCGCAGAGCCGGCCTGGCAAGAGAAGATGTCCCGGCTTGCGGCGGAAGAAGGTGACCGTCTCCTTGGCCGTGATCGCCGTGCCCAGCATCTGGCCGGAGCGGCCGTCGATGCCACTCGGCAGGTCGATGGCGAGGATCGGGACACCGCTCTGGTTGGCCCCCTCGATGACCGCTGCCGCCTGCCCTTCGATCGGCCGGTCGAGCCCGGCGCCGAACAGCCCGTCGATGACAAGCTGCGCGCCGGCGCAGAAGGAGCGTCCCAATGTCTCGACGGATCCGGTCCAGGTCTTGGCCGAGAGCGCCGCATCGCCCTTCAGGTTCTCGACCGCGCCAAGCAGGCCGAGCGAGACCTCGTATCCGCCCTCCTGCAACATGCGGGCGGCGACGAAAGCGTCCCCGCCATTGTTGCCCGGTCCCGCCATGACGGCGATGCGGCTGCCCGCCGGTGCCATTCTGCGCGCCGCCTCGGCGACGGCGAGGCCGGCATGTTCCATGAGAACGATGCCGGCGGTGCCCGACATGATGGTCAGCCGGTCCGCCTCACCCATCTCTTCCGGCATCAGCAATTCGATGGGATCTCCGCGAGACGAATATCCGTTCTCCTGGGCGCCGAGCATGGACTCGAAGCTGTCGGCCCACCCGTCAGAAATTGATGAAAAATTGGTCATTTGCCTATTCCTTCACCGGCGATTGACTGTAACCGGCGGGGCAATCATCCTGCACCGCAGGAGTTAGCCCAATTTGTCGGGTGATTCCACTGCGGGACAGGCTGGCATGAAGTCTGCAATCCGCGGGTCTGACCGGCCCCGTCGGACCGGTCACCGCTTGTTGTCGGAGATGCGGAGGCGATGAAGAAAATCGAGGCGATCATAAAGCCTTTCAAGCTGGACGAAGTGAAGGAAGCGCTGCAGGAAGTGGGCCTTCAGGGCATCACCGTCACGGAGGCAAAGGGATTTGGCCGGCAAAAGGGCCATACCGAGCTGTACCGCGGAGCCGAATATGTCGTCGACTTCCTCCCCAAGGTGAAAGTCGAAATCGTGCTTGGCGACGACATGGTCGAGCGTGCCGTGGACGCGATCCGCAAGGCGGCCCAGACGGGCCGGATCGGTGACGGCAAGATCTTCGTTTCAAATATCGAGGAGGCGGTCCGCATCCGCACTGGTGAAAGTGGAATGGACGCGATCTGATCGCGCTCCCCTCTCCCGCCGGCGCCACCTCTCCCTCCACACGACCGACGCCGGGCGATTAGCCGTGCGTCGGCATCCCAAAACTCCAAAGGTTTAAGACAGAAGGAACCTGACTGATGACGACCGCCAAAGATGTCCTCAAGCTGATCAAGGAGAAAGACGTCAAGTACGTCGACTTCCGCTTCACCGACCCGCGCGGCAAGTGGCAGCACGTCACCTTCGACGTCGGCCTGATCGAAGAGGATACCTTCACCGAAGGTCAGATGTTCGACGGCTCGTCGATCGCGGGCTGGAAGGCCATCAACGAATCCGACATGAAGCTCATGCCGGACCCGGCGACTGCCACCATCGATCCCTTCTTCGCGCAGACGACCCTGTCGCTGGTCTGCGATGTGCTCGAGCCGCTGACCGACGAGCCCTACGCCCGCGACCCGCGCTCCATCGCCCGCAAGGCCGAGGCCTACCTCAAGCAGACCAAGATCGGCGACACCGCCTATTTCGGTCCGGAAGCCGAGTTCTTCGTCTTCGACGACGTCCGTTTCTCGGCCACCCCCTACAACACCGGCTTCAAGCTCGACGACATGGAGCTGCCGGTGAATTCCGATACGGCCTACGAGGCCGGCAATCTCGGCCACCGGGTCAGGACCAAGGGCGGCTACTTTCCGGTGCCGCCGCAGGATTCCCTGCAGGACATGCGCTCCGAGATGCTCTCGGCCATGAAGAGCATGGGCGCCAACGTCGAGAAGCACCACCACGAGGTGGCTTCGGCCCAGCATGAGCTTGGCCTGAAGTTCGGCCCGCTGGTGACGATGGCCGACCATCAGCAGGTCTACAAGTACTGCATCCACAACGTCGCCAACGCCTACGGCAAGACGGCGACCTTCATGCCGAAGCCGGTCTATGGCGACAACGGCTCGGGCATGCACGTCCACCAGTCGATCTGGAAGGGCAACAAGCCGGTCTTCGCCGGCAAGCTCTACTCGGACCTGTCCGAGGAGTGCCTGTTCTATATCGGCGGCATCATCAAGCACGCCAAGGCCCTGAACGCCTTCACCAACCCGACCACCAACTCGTACAAGCGTCTGGTGCCGGGCTTCGAGGCGCCGGTCCTGCTGGCCTATTCCTCGCGCAACCGCTCGGCTTCCTGCCGTATTCCGGTCGCGAGTTCGCCGAAGGCCAAGCGCGTCGAGGTTCGCTTCCCCGATCCGGGCGCGAACCCCTACCTCGCCTTCGCCGCCATGCTGATGGCTGGCCTCGACGGCATCCAGAACAAGATCCATCCCGGCGAGGCGATGGACAAGAACCTCTACGACCTGCCGCCGAAGGAGCTGAAGAAGATCCCGACGGTGTGCGGGTCGCTGCGCGAGGCTCTCTCCTGCCTCGACAAGGACCGCGCCTTCCTCAAGGCCGGCGACGTGTTCTCCGACGACATGATCGACGCCTACATCGAACTGAAGATGGAAGACGTGATCCGCTTCGAGCACACACCGCACCCGATCGAATTCGAGATGTACTACTCGGTCTGATCCTCGGGGACAGGGGCTCGACCAACGGGGCGCCTTCGGGCGCCCCGTTTTCGTTTGGGGATCGGTTGACGGCGCCGGGACCGAGAGCCTTACGCCCCCACTCCGCAGCAGCCGTCCTATCCGGCGAGCCGGGCCAGCGCGGCCTCGGTCTTGCCACGCAGCGCGACGGCGTCGGCCAGGCGCTCGCGCTGTTCCTCGACCACCTCTTCCGGCGCCTTCGACAGGAACTGGGCGTTGCCGAGCTTCGCCCTCGATCTTGCCGATCTCCTTGCCGATCTTGTCGAGCTCCTTGGCGAGGCGCGCGCGCTCGGCTTCGAGATCGATGATGCCGGCGAGCGGCATGGAGGCGGTCGCCTCGCCGACGACGATCTGCACCGCGCCCTTGAGGGGCGCTTCGGCGAAGTCCACGGCCTCGATACGGGCGAGACGGCGCAGGGCGACGTCATGGGTGGCAAGGCGCTCCCGTGTCGTTCCCGCGGCGCCGGAGACGGTCAGGGGCACCATCGCCGAGGGCGGCACGTTCATCTCGGAGCGGACCGAGCGCACGGCGCTGATGAAGTCGACCAGCCAGTTGATCTCGTCGGCGGCGGCGGCGTCCTGGAAATCGGGCGCCGGCCATTCGCTCAGCGCCAGCACCGTGCCAGCCGCGCCGCCGGCCCGCAGCTCCTCGGTGATGAAGGGCATGAAGGGATGGAGCAGGCCGGTGATGCGGTCGAGCGTCCAGGCGACGGTCGCCCGCGTCTCGTCCTTGGCCGGGCCGTCCTCGCCGTTCAGCACCGGCTTGGCGAGCTCGAGATACCAGTCGCAGAAGAGGTTCCAGACGAAGCGGTAGAGCACCGCCGCGGCCTCGTTGAACTTGTAGGCCTCGAGTGCCGCCGTGGTTGCCGCGGCGGCGCGCGCCGTCTCGGTGGCGATCCAGCGGTTGAGCGTCTGCTCCGCACTCGCCGGGTCGAAGCCGGCGACGCGCCCGCAGTCATAGTGCTCGGCGAAGCGGGCGGCGTTCCAGAGCTTGGTGGCGAAGTTGCGGTAGCCCTCGACGCGGCTGGTGGCGAGCTTGATGTCGCGGCCCTGCGCCGCCATCGCGGCAAGCGTGAAGCGCACGCGCGTCGGCGCCGAATTCGTCGATGAGGTTCGAGCGGATCGATGACGTTGCCCTTCGACTTCGACATCTTGGCGCCCTTCTCGTCGCGGACGAGGGCGTGGATATAGACGTCGCGGAAGGGCTCGGTGCCGGTGAAGTGCAGGCCCATCATCATCATCCGGGCAACCCAGAAGAAGATGATGTCGAAGCCGGTCACCAGCGTCGTTGGTCGGGTAGTAGCGGGCCAGCTCCGGCGTCTCCTCGGGCCAGCCGAGCGTCGAGAAGGGCCACAGCGCCGAGGAGAACCAGGTGTCGAGGACGTCCTCGTCGCGCGTCAGCGCGGTCGGCGCGCCGTAGTGCTTGTCGGCCTCGGCCTGGGCCTCGGCCTCGTCGTGGGCGACGAAAACGGTGCCGTCCGGCCCATACCAGGCCGGGATCTGGTGGCCCCACCAGAGCTGGCGCGAGATGCACCAGGGCTGGATGTTCTCCATCCAGTCGAAATAGGTCTTCTCCCAGTTCTTCGGGACGAAGACCGTGCGGCCCTCCTGCACCGAGGCGATCGCCGGCTGGGCAAGCGTCTTGGCGTCGACATACCACTGGTCGGTGAGGAAGGGCTCGATGACGGTACGTCTTCGACGTTCGCCATGCGGGACCATGTGGACGTGGTCGGCTCGACCTTCTCGAGAAGCCCCCTGCCTCCATCATCTCGACGACGCGCTTGCGCGCCGCGAAGCGGTCGAGGCCCTCAAGCTGGCGCCCACAGTCGCCTTCACGCTCGGCGTCGCTTCCGGGACGCCGGCGCAGGAAGTCCGCGTTGTCCGAGGATGATCGATCGCGGCTTCCTGGCGTCGAGGATGTTGATCGCCGGCAGGTCGTGCCGCTTGCCGACCTCGAAATCGTTGAAGTCGTGCGCCGGCGTGATCTTGACCGCGCCGGTGCCGCTTCTCGGGATCGGGATATTCGTCGGCGACGATCGGGATGCGGCGACCGACCAGCGGCAGGATCGCGTACTTGCCGACCAGGTCCTTGTAGCGCGCGTCGTCGGGATGGACCGCGACGCCGGTATCGCCGAGCATCGTCTCGGGCCGCGTCGTGGCGACGACGATGAAGTCGCGTGTTTCGTAGCCCGAAGGCGTCCCGTCGGACGGTTTCCAATCGCGCTTCTCGCCATCCTCGCCGAGCATGTAGGGATGCTCATAGGTGACGCCATCCGCCAGCGGATAGCGGAAGTGCCAGAGATGGCCCTGCAGTCTCGATGCCGCTCGACCTCGAGGTCGGAGATCGCCGTCTGCAGCTTCGGGTCCCAGTTGACCAGCCGCTTGTCCTTGTAGATCAGCCCGTCGCGGTAAAGGTCGACGAAGACCTTGAGGACCGCCCTCGACAGGCCCTCGTCCATGGTGAAGCGCTCGCGCGACCAGTCGCAGGAGGCGCCGAGGCGCTTCAGCTGGTTGAGGATGACGCCGCCGGATTCGGCCTTCCACGCCCAGACCTTCTCGACGAACTTCTCGCGGCCGATGGCGCGGCGGTTCGGCTCCTGGCGCTCCATCATCTGGCGCTCGACGACCATCTGCGTGGCGATGCCGGCATGGTCCATGCCCGGCTGCCACAGCACGTCGCTGCCGCGCATGCGCTCGAAGCGGACGAGGATGTCCTGCAGCGTGTTGTTGAGCGCGTGGCCCATGTGCAGCGAGCCGGTCACGTTCGGCGGCGGAATGACGATCGGAATAGGGCTCGGCGCCCGGCTTGGCGCCGGCGCCGGCCTTGAAGGCATCCGCCTTCTCCCACGCGGCATTGATCCGCGGCTCGATGGCAGCCGCGTCATAGGTCTTGTCGAGCATGATGGGTCCCAATCGCTGGACAGCGCTCGTGTAAAACGGATGGATAGAACGGTGTCAACCGGCCCGAGGGACCGGCGACGCCGTGATTTCGGGAGAAAGGTTGCCGCTCAGCGGCGGCCGCGGGATACGCGCTCGATCTCTTCGCGTACCATCCGCTCCACCATCGTGGGCAGATTGGCGTCGAGCCAGGCCCTCAGCATGGGCCGCATCATTTCCTCGAGCATGCCATTGGAAAGCTGGCCGCCGGAGAGCTGTGTCTTCATCAGTTGATCGAAAGCCGCCTGCACGGCCTTGTTGGCGTGGGGCGAGAGGAGTCCTTCGTTCGGGGCGGCGTCATTGACGCGCGGAAAAGGGACGGCAGCCCACCGACGCTCGCTCTTCACAGCCTTCGACTGAGGCTCGATCTCGTCCTTCACCGCGGACTTACCCTCTACTTCTCCAAGAACCGTCCCCAGCACGTCGGCCTCTTCGGCCGGCTGATCGTCGATCTCTCCGTCTTCTACACCCATTTCCAATGCGAAACCGGCAATGGCCGCCTCGATCGAACTCTCGAACTCAACGTCACGCTGCCCGTAGGCGAACCTGCCGTTGATCGTGGCGACGGTTGGCTTGCTCGGCTTTTCCTTCTCCGAAGCACGCGGGATCGTCACCGTCGTAGCGGCGGCAGTCGCGTCCAGCATTTCGCCGTCTTCTGCTTTCGCTTCGACCGGCTTGCTTGCTTCCTGCGCCACAGCCTCCTCCGCAGCGCCTTTCAGCGCCTTCCTGTCGTCGTCGATCATGCGGCGCAACGGACCCAGAATGCGTTCCGTCAGCTGCGCCTGAGTTTGTCCCGCATTCGCCATCGCCGTGCTCGCAGCTCCAACACAAGACTTCCGCCCCATCAGCGAAAGGCTCGCTAGAAACGAACGTATCTAAGTCGGCCCTAATGCGAAAAGACCAGTAATTCTCCGCGCCTTATCCCGGAATACTCCGCCGTTGCTCAGCGGCCATCCGGCGTACGCAATCCGATCCATTTGTCCCTGACTTGTGTGTAGTGATGAACGGGATCGTAGTGCGTGACCGGCAAGGCGGAGCGTTGCAGCGACAATTTGCCGACCGCGGACAGCAAGGCATAGGCCGCCGTCACCCGCGCCGTCTGGGCGCTGACCAGCGACACCCGCGCGTCGAGCAGGTCCTGTTGGGAGTTCAGGACGTCCAGGGTCGTGGCCTGCCCGACCTTGCGCTCTTCGATGACACCGGACAGGACGAGTTGCTGTGCCTGAACCTGCGCCTGCGCGGCAGCCATCTGCGCCTTTGCCGAGTCGAGAGTCCCCCATGCGGAGATCACCGCCTGGCGGACTGTGGCGTTGGCACCATCAAGCTCGATCCGTCGCTGGCCAAGCGTTTCCTTGGCGCCGCGCACCTTCGAGGACGCCTCACCGGCCTGGTAGATCGGAATGCTGAGCTGACCGACGATTGAGGCCGAGTCCGACCAGCCCCCCGCCGTCGAGCTGCCATCGCCATGCGAGACTGTCCCGGTGATCGAGACGCTGGGAAGCAACGAGCCTTCCAGCACCTTCACATTGTAGCTGGCGACGTCGACATTGTAGCCGGCGGCCAGGATGCTCGGATGCTCCTTGAGGGCATAGGCGACTGCGGCGGCCACCGACTTCGGCAGATAGCGGTCGATCGATTTCACAGCCCCAAGCTTCTTCGGCTTGTGGCCGATGATTTGCTCGTAGGTGGCGATCGCCGCATTGAGGTCGGCAAGAGCCGCGTCGTAACTGTATTGCCCGGCGCTGAGTTTGGCCTGGGTCTGCGCCACGTCGGTCTTGGTGCCCTCACCCACGTTCAGCCGGTCCTGCGCGGCGCGAAGCTGCTCGCGAAGGAAGTCAAGGTTCTGCGAACGAAGGTTCAGGATCGCCTGGGCCTGAAGCACGCTCATATAGGCCTGCGCCGCCGCCAGCAGCACCGACTGCTCGGTCGCCAGCAGCGACTGGCGTTGGGCAAGCACCGTCGTCTCGGCCGCCTTCACTCCGTTTTTGGTGCGAAAGCCGAGAAAGATCGGTTGCTCAATCGACAGGCTCACACCACGCGGGTTGGAAGACGTCCAGGCGCCGCCAGACCCGGAAGAGCGCGCCGTCGAGGTGCCGAGGCTTCCCGAGGCGCTGACGCTCGGCCGGTAGCCGGACAATGCCTGGGGGACCCCTTCATCGGTCGCGCGCAGGCCGGCCCGCGCCGCGTTCAATGTCGGATTGTTCGCATAGGCGGCAGCCAGGGCCTGGATCAGCGATTCCGCTGATGCCGGGCCGGCAACCGTGAGTATTCCAACAAATGCGAGCGATCTCGCCCACCAGACAATTCGTTTCGACACGACCGGGTCCCTCGACGATGCAGACGCTCGCACTAGTAGCAGCGTGAAAGTTTATGGTTAATCTTGCGTAAAGACGGGGTGCGACGCCCCGGAATTGCGCCAACGTAGGCAGCCGGGCGCCAAGGTCCAACGCCTAAGTCGTCGCAGACGCTATCAAAACCGCTTTCTGCGACGGTATTACAACACCGTCCGATCAGGTTCTGCGGACCAGGAATTTCGTGCAGTCGTTGGATAAGCGACTCAGAAAACGAAGGCTTTCGGCTTGGCAAAGCCGGGAATCGCCTTCACACCGGCATTGAAGCCGCTCCAGCCGCCGATATTGCCGTCGGTCTTGGTAAAGAGCATCGCCGGCGCCGACATGCCGTAGCCGACGACCGCGACGAGGCGCCCACCCTCTTTGAGCTGATCGAAAAGCACCTGCGGCACCGCTTCGACAGCCCCGCCGAGGAAAATCACGTCATAGGGACCTTCGCCCGGATAGCCCGCCTCGAGCGGGCCGGTCACAACCGCGACATTGTCGATCGAAAGTTCGAGCAGGGTCTCGGACGCCTGGGCGGCGAGATCCGCGTCGGATTCCAGCGCCACGACCGAGTCGGCGAGCCTGGAGAGCACGGCCGCGGAATATCCCGTGGCGCAGCCGATATCGAGAACGATGTCCGTCTTGTCGATCTCGGCGGCCTGGACCAGCTTGGCGAAGGGCGCGGGCTCCATCAGATAGCGGGCCGGCGTCCCGCTGGCCGCATCCTTCACGGCCAGGTCCTCGTCGATATAGGCCAGCGCCTTCAGCCGGGCCGGCACGAACATCTCGCGCGGAACCTCGCCGAACGCCCGCAGGACGTCATAGTCGGTGACATCTTCCGTACGGAGCTGCGAATCCACCATCTTGGTGCGCGCGCTGGCGAAGTCGACCATGGATTGTCTCTCGGAGCGTGAGTGAATGCCTCGCTGATTTCCTTACCGATGGCGGGGCGGCGTGACAAGGCGCGGAAGGCCGCGCGCGCGACTTAGCGAGACGATTGTAGTGCTTGGCCCTTGCGCCGCCCGGCCGAATAACTATACCACCCTCCCGGACGGCCTCGTGGCGGAGTGGTTACGCAGAGGACTGCAAATCCTTGCACCCCGGTTCGATTCCGGGCGAGGCCTCCACAGCCCGCTGCCTTGATTGAGCTTCGCCAGCGGCATGACACATCCCGAAACCCCACCGTTTCCGCGCCACGGCGGCGATCTTGACGTCGCCAGCGTCCGCTTCGGCGAGCCTGTCGGCGGCTGGCTCGACCTGTCGACCGGAATCAATCCGAATCCGTATCCCGTATCGGCCGTCGCGGCCGCCGACCTCGCGCGCCTGCCCGGCAGTGCCGCGCTTGCCCGCCTCGGCGCCATCGCGCGCGGCGCCTACGGCCTCGCCGAGAACGTTTCCCTCGCCGCCACGCCCGGTAGCGAGATCGCCATCCGCCTGTTACCTCATGCCGCGCCGCCGGGCTCCGTCGCGATCGTCGCGCCGACCTATGGCAGTCATGGCGAGGCATGGCGCGCCGCCGGACGACAGGTCGCCGATGTGGTCTCGATCGAGGCGGTGCCCATGGACGCCGCCATCGTCGTGCTCGCCAATCCCAACAACCCCGACGGCCGCATCGTCTCGCCCGCGACGCTGGCCGTGCTGGCGCGGCGGCTTGCCGATCGCAACGGCCTGCTGGTGGTGGACGAGGCTTTCGCCGATGTCGCGCCGGCGATCAGCCTTGCGCCGCAGCTCGTGGATACGTCCGCGCTCATCCTCCGCTCTCTCGGCAAATTCTATGGCCTGCCTGGCCTGCGCCTCGGCTTCGCCGCTGGTCCCGGCGCCGTCATCGCGCGGTTGCGGACCCTCCTCGGCGACTGGCCGGTCTCGGCGCCGGCGATCGCGCTCGGTGGCGAGGCGCTGGCCGACAACGCGTGGCGGCATGAGACGCGCAGACGCCTCGCCGGCTCATCGGAGCGGCTGAAGTCGTATCTCGAGCGGTACGGCCACGGCGTCATCGGCGGTACCGACCTCTTCACGCTGGCAACGGCCCGCGACGCCGCGGCATTTCATGGCGGGCTCGCGCGGCGTGGCATCTGGACACGCATCTTCGCCGATCACCCGACCTGGATTCGCATCGGCCTGCCCGCCGACGATGCCGGCTTCGACCATCTCGACCGGGCACTCGATGCGATCAGCGCCGAACGTATGACCACGGGATGATCGCGGCGCCCCGGGCCCCCTCAATCACTTCGGCCTCGACCCCGAACGTCTCCACCAGGCGTTCCGGCGTGAGCACCTCAAGGGGCGTGCCGTCGGCGACGATCCGGCCCTTGTCGAGGACGACGATCCGGTTGGCATGGCGCGCCGCGAGGCCGAGATCGTGCAGCACCGCGACCACTGCGCCGCCCGCCCGCGCCTGACCGGCGAGGATGTCGAGGACGATGAGCTGGTAGCGCGGATCGAGGGATTCGGTCGGCTCGTCGGCAAGGATCACCGGCGCTTCGGTCGCCAGCACGCGGGCGAGCGCCACGCGGGCACGCTCGCCACCCGACAGATGGGTCACCGGCCGTTCGGCGTAGTCGTCGATCCCCGTCGCTGTCATGGCCGCGGCCACCGCCTTGCGGTCGGCCTCCGACAGATCCGCTCCACGCCCCCGCGGCAGGCGGCCGAGCGCGACGACGTCGGCAACCGGGACGCGGCCAGTAGAAGACATGGCCCTGCGGCAGGTAGGCGATCGAACGGGCGCGCACGCGCGGCGACAGGCGGGCAAGGGGCACGCCTTCGATGGCGACCGCGCCATCGGCAGGCAACAGGCCCGCGATCGCCTTCAGCATGGTCGATCTTGCCGGCACCGTTGGGCCCGACCACGACGGTGAATTCGCCCCGGCGCAGGACGAGGTCGACGCCGGACAGCACCGTGCGACCGCCCAGCGCCACCGTCAGGCCCTCGGTGCGGACGATCTCGGCGCCGCTCATCGCTCGGCTCCCGACAGGTCGTAGCGGCGGCGCATGATCATGGCGATGAAGAAGGGCGCGCCGATCAGGGCGGTCAGCACGCCGACCTTGATCTCGCCCTGGGAGGGGATCAGCCGAACCGCGATATCGGCGGCAAGCAGCAGCGCCGCGCCGGAAAGTGCCGCCGGTACGACCAGCCTGCCGGGATCGTAGCGAACGAATGGGCGCACGAGATGGGGCGCGACAAGGCCGATGAAGCCGATCGAGCCGGCGACCGCGACCGCCGCGCCGACCCCGGCGGCGACGCCGAAGACGACCCGCAGCCGGATGCGCGGTGAGGTCGAAGCCGAGGCTCGCCGCCGCTTCCTCGCCGAGCGTCAGGGCGCGGAAGGCCCGCCGGTCCCACAGCAGCAGGACCGCGCCGACGAGCATGAAGGGCAGCGCGATCATCACATGGCGCATGCTGCGGTCTTCGAGCGAGCCGAGCAGCCAGAAGGCGATCTCCAGCGCGGCGAAAGGATTGGGCGCGAGGTTGAGCGCCAGCGCCGTTGCGGCCGCGGCAAGGCTCGAGACGGCGAGGCCGGCAAGGATGAGCACCAGAAGGCTCGAGCGCGGCCCGGCGACCAGGATCAGCAGGCCGACGGAGACCAGCGCGCCGGCAATGGCGGCGAAGGGCAGCAGGAAGGAGATGGCGCTGACCGCGCCGAAGGAAATGACCGCCACCGCGCCGAAGGCGGCCGCCGAGGGCGCGCCGAAAAGATCGGGCGCGGCCAGCGGATTGCGCAAGAGCCCCTGCAGTGCGGCGCCGGAAAGCCCCAGCGTGCCGCCGATCATGACGGCGAGTAGCGCCCGCGGCAGGCGGATCTCCTGAACGATGATCGCGCCCCGCCTCACCGCCCCGGCCGATCAGCCCGTCGGCAACGGCGCCAGGCGACAGGTAGACCGGTCCGACGCCGAGCGAGACGACGAAGAGCACGAGGACGAGCGCGGCCAGCGCCGCGATCAGCGCCGCGTCCCGCGACCGCCTGCCCGCCCCCAGCGTGTCTTGGCTCAGTGGCTCCATCGCAACCCGACATAGGCCGACCGCCCGGCCGTATTGTAGCCGGTGACGTCCTCATAGTCGGCGTTGAGCAGATTGACGATCCGGCCGAAGAAGGTGAGCGAGGGCGTGGCACGATAGTTAGCCGCCAAATCGACCCGCACATAAGGGTCGAGCACGACGCTCGCGGCGCTGTCGTTGAAGCGCTTGCCGACGAAGGTGGCGGTCGCCGTCGTGTCGAATTTGGCGCCGTGCATGTAGGTCAGCGCCAGTGAGCCCGAATTCTCCGGCTGGCGCGGCGTCGGCAGGCCGGTGTCGAGGTCCCTCGCCTTGGTATAGGTGTAGGAGGCGGTCGAGGTCAGCACGCCGGGCACGATCGTCGCCGTGCCCGACAGCTCCACACCTTCGGTCTCGGCCCGCGCGATGTTCTGATAGGTGCCGCTGAAATAGCCGCCGGTGAAATCGATCAGGTTCGAGAAGTGGTTGTAGAAGGCCGTTGCCGAGACTTTCAGCCGCCCGTCGAACAGCGTCCGGTCGAAGCCGAGATCGGCGCCGAAGCTCTTTTCCGGTTGAAGCACCGGATTGTAGGAGAGCTGGAACGGTGTCGGCCGCTTGGCCCCGCTACCGACGCTGGCATGCACCCGGGCTTCGATCTCCGGAATGTCATAGACGGCGGTGGCGCGGCCGGTGAGAAAGCCCTCTCCCTTGTCGGCGCCATCGTAGCGGCCGGCATAGGAAAGGTTCAGCCGGTCGCCAACGGGCAGGCTGTAGAGAAAGTAGCCGGCGTAGAGCCAGTTCTTCGCGTCGAAGGACGGCATCGTCGCATAGCTCGGCTTCTGATAGGCGGTCTGCTGCTCAACCCGCGCGCCAAGGAGGAGCGACTGGCCGCCGCTGAGCTTGATATGGCTCTGATATTCCGCGCCGAGGCTGCCGGCGCGATAGGCGTAGTTGTCCGTCGGCTCGCTGTAGAGCCGAGTCGTGTGGGTACCGAAGAACGTCAGTGAATTGTCGATGCGGCCGTCGGCGCTCGGAAAGAGCAGCCGGCCATACCCTGAGATCAGGTCGCGGGCGGTCGTGTATCCAGTGGCATCGTGGCCGGCCCCGGCATCGAGGTCGGCCGCGCTGTGATATCCGTCGAGGCCGTATTCGAAGCGGAACCCACCACCCGGATCATACGCGCCGTGGATCGTGCCAGAGAATTTGGACGATCCGTCCGGCTCGCCCGAATCGCGGCTGCCGACCCGCGAGAAGCCGTGGGTGTCGAAGATCGAGCCGCTGGCGAAAACGCTGTAGGGGCCCGAAGTGCCGCTGGCTGACAGCATCGTGCGCCAGGTGCCGTAGCTCCCACCTTCGATGCTGGCGGAGGAATGGAAAGCGCCCGAGCCGCGGCGGGTGATGATATTGATGACGCCGCCCATCGCGTCCGAGCCATAGAGCGCGCTTTGCGGGCCGCGCAGGATCTCGATTCGCTCGATGCCATCCGTCGACAGGGTGGAGAAGTCGAAGGCGTTGTTTGCGCTGGAAGCATCATTGACGCGCACGCCGTCGATGAGGACGAGCGTGCTCCCCGTCGCCGCCCCGCGCAGGCTGACATAGGCCTGCCCGCCAGTGCCGCCGGTCTCGGTGACGGTCACGCCGGGCACGGTCTGGAGAAGGGCCTTGAGGCTGCCGGCCGAGCTTTCCTCGATCTGGCGGTGCGAAATGACCGAGATGGTGCTGCCCGTTCGCCCGACCGAGGTCGGCCAGTAATTGGGCGTGACAACGATCTGGGGAATGTTCGAGTCGTCGGCACGCGCGGACAAGACCGGCGCGGCGATCATGAAAAGAGCAAAGAAGGATAGTCCGGCGCGGACGCGCCGTTCGGCGATGCGCATGGGCAGACCTCGGCTTCGATCGATCTGGCAGTGGCGCCCGTCACGGTGTGTGTCCCAGGCCCCTCCGGCGTCCCTGCCGGAAGCGGCAAGGACTAGCCGAGCGGATCGGACAGCGCAACAGTGTCCGGGTCCGACCGGTCACCTTGTGGACAGTGGCCTGCCCGGCTAACGGCTCGCCAAGGCCTCGACGGCGATCCGCGTCGCGGTGCCAAAACGGCCGTCGGTCGCGCCGTGATAGACGCCCTTGTCCTTCATCAGCCGCTGCAGTTCGCGGCGGAATTCGAGGCTCCACGCGTCGGCGTTGGAAATCATCTCCGTCTTGGCAACCTCATAGCCGCCGGCAATCGATTCGAAGACCTGGCGTGCCGCCGCGCGGCTGTTCTTCGATACGCCCCAGCCATGCTCATAGTGGAGACCGAGGCCGAACTTGCCACCCGGATGTCCCCTTGCCGCCGCCATCGCGAACCAATGCGCGGCCTGCTTGTCGTCCTTGGGCACGCCGCGCCCGGCGGCATACATGCGGCCGAGATTGGCCATGGCCGAGGTCTCTCCCAGACGCGCCGCCCGCTCGTAGAGGCGCGCCGCCTCGGCCTGATCACGCGGCACCCCGCGGCCGTCGTAATACAGCCGTGCAAGGTTGGTCATGGCCTTCGGATTGTATTTGTCCGCGGCGCGTCGATAGAAACCTGCCGCCTTCGCCTCGTCCTTGGCAACGCCACTACCGGTCTCGTAGGCGACACCGAGATTGTAGAGTGCACCCGGATCGCCTGCCTCCGCCGCCGCGCTCATCCAGCGCCAGGATTCGGCCTTGTCTTTTGCGACACCAAGGCCGTTGTCATAAGCGAGCGCGAGATTGACCATGGCCTGCGGATTGCGCTTTTCGGCGGCACGCTTGAACCAGCGCACGCCCTCGACCGGGTTCTTTGGGACCAGCGTGCCCTTCATGTAGGCGAGGCCGAGATCCACCATGGCGGGCGTGTATCCGGCTTCGGCCGACGCCTTAAGCCAGCGGAGCGCCTCGGACTCGCTGCGCGCTACGCCTTCGCCTGCCGCATACATTCTCGACAGGCTCAGCATCGCGGAGGTCTGGTTCCGCTCCGCCGCCCCGCGATAGTAGACGAGGGCGGTCTTGGCATTCTTCGGGACACCCCGACCCTCCTGATAAATCTGGCCGAGATAGTAGAAGGCGTTGGCGTAGCCCAGTGCGGCCGCGCGCTTGTAATATTCGATGGCCTTGGGCACATCTTTGGTAACGACGTGGCGACCATATTCGTAGCCCGTCCCCACCAGCGTCAGTGCGATCGGGCTGTCCTTATCGGCCGCGGCACTGACCCAGCGCCAGTATTCCTTGTCATCCTTCGGAACGCCCTTGCCGTCGCTGTAGGAGAAAGCGAGGTTGATCATCCCGTCGACATCGCCGGCTTCCGCGGCCCGCTTCAGCCAGCGCACGCCCTCGGCCTCGTCCTTCTCGCCCGCGTGGCCGTATTTGTATGACAGGCCGAGTGAGACCATGGCCGGCGGGAAGCCAGCTTCGGCCGCGCGGCGGAACAAGGTCAGCGCCTGCTCCTGATCGGCCTTTACCGCCTTGCCGGCGGAATAGAGCCGCCCGAGCAACCACATGCCACGGGCATTGCCCGCATCTGCCGCCCGGCGCGCCGGGCCAAGCGCCTTGTCGTACTGTTTCCTGCCAAACAGCGCCTCCGCCTCCTCGGCGAGCTTCGCTGCCGCCGTGGCGCCATCGGCTGTCTCCTTTGCGACCGGATCCGCCGCCTTCGTCGCAGCGGGATCAATGGCGGCGATCCCAGTTCCGGAATCGCCGCCAGCCGTCAGCTCCTTCAACCGCGCGGCGGCAAGGTCGGCATAGACGGTGCCCTTGAAGCGAGCGATGAAGGCCCGAAGCACGGCAGAGCTGGTCGTATCCTTGGTGACCGCCCAGGCCTGCGCAACCTCGCTCAGCGGCGGCCTGGCGTTGCCTGGGATCGAATCCACACGGGCGGCGACCGGTGGCACGAGTACCAGCCGGGCGCTCAATTCGTCGTAATAGGCGGGCCGCTGACGGTGACCGGCACGGCGGGCGAGCTGTTCGACTTCGCGGCGCACATCCTGCGCCACGTCATCAATGGCGCGGCCAGGCGTTCCCAGATGCTTGAGAAGCACGCGGGTGTAGACGGAGGTCGCGGCGGGATCGCCGGGGCCGAGCGCATCCAGCGCCTGCTGACGATAACCAGCCGAGTACATGATGAAGGTGCCGGCCGGTGCCTCGATCCGCGCCAGCCCGCGCATACCGCCGACCGAGCGGGCTCCAGTACGAGCGAAGGGATTGTCGCGGCAGGCATCGATGACGAAGACGCGCGTGCGCGCGCCACCGGCGGCAATGCGGGCAATGAGGTCGGACATCCCGATCGCCTCGGACTTGACGAAATCGCGTTGCCCTGCGCGGGGCGCCGGAATGTCGGCGGGAAGCAGATAGTTCTCGCCGTCGATCTCGACGCCATGGCCGGAGAAGTGAACGAAAGCCGTATCGGTCGTGCCAAGCGAGGCGGAGAAGGTCGAGATCGCCTGATTGAGCGCCCGCCGGTCGGGGTTGAGCGCCTCGGTCACCTCGAAGCCGAGGGCGCGAAGCTTTTCTGCCATCGCCTGCGCATCCCCGACCGCCTTGGCGAGGTCTGGGACGGCATCGTAGCTGTCGATCCCGATGACGAGCGCCGCCCGCCGCGCGGCTTCTGCCGTGCCCGAAACGGCGACGGCGGTGAGGCCGATCAGAACCACGAGAACGGCGCGCCAGCCCATCGTCGTCTCCCGTCTGATGTTCAACCGGCAGTCTACCGGCTGAGACAGAGGAGGCAAAT
This sequence comes from uncultured Alphaproteobacteria bacterium, assembly GCA_963812285.1. GTDB lineage: Bacteria > Pseudomonadota > Alphaproteobacteria > Rhizobiales > Kaistiaceae > CAVSRC01. The sequence continues at coordinate 57,431 of CAWEUR010000015.1, forward strand.
CCTGACGAGTAGCGGCTGAACGATGGATGAATTGGCGACCACGCTCGCTCCGGCCCAATGCTGAACCTTACGGCCCGGACGCGCCGGACCATAGGCGGAAATGTGGTCGCCCTGCCGTCACTTGTCCCCTTCACGGGCGTCGCAGCCGCTTCGGGCGTCAGTGCCCGAAGCCGCGCGGGGCGATGGAGTGAAGGCAATGGGAATGCGGATACGCTGGGAGGGAATGATGACCAGGCAGAGGATATTCTCTGGCGATTTGCCAACCGGTCCAAAAGGAGCGTCCGCGATCACCCAAACGCCAGCAATGCGCCGGACGCTCCCCCTCCCCGGGGACGCCGCAATCCCGGTATCGGCCGGGTGAAACACCCAAAGCGTCCAGCGTTCCGCGTGCCGCACTCAAACTTCGCTCAGGGAAGTGGCCCCCCTTCGTAAAGCCAATCGACCGCCGCAGCATCGGGGCAAATCTGCCCGCCCATCTGACGCAGGTGCCGGGCGATATCGTCGGTCATACCGTCAGACTTTGCCTTTCCAACTTCGCCCTTGCGTATCATCGCGCCAGACTTGAGGACCGGTATCTTGCCGATCGTACGCGCCTCGAATTTGTCCTCGTTCTCCTTCATCCATGAGAACGACGTGTATTCAAGAACCCTCGGCCACCGGTCCTCGCTCGGTTCGGCATCGAGGAACTTCGCGATCTTGCGGATCGATGCTTCGTGGTCGCGCTTCATATCCGCGAAGTGGATGAACAGGACATTTGGCTCATTCCGAAGGGGCCACCAGGCGGCCAGGAAGCCGAAGAACGCCCCCTGCATGCCATGACCGTCGACGACCTCGGAATAGAACGTCGGGAAGTCCGGCCGGCACATGGCCTCCCTTGGCATCTGCCAGAGGTCGAACCACTCGTCGGAGTGCTTCCCCAGGAACGGCCAGAAGGAGACGAGCGCCTCTTCGGGATTACGAAGGACGACGATGTATTTCACGTCCCTGTCCGACCCATCCTTCACGAAAGGCACGGCCGGCGGCGCGGAATGCGTCTTGAACGCGCGACGGCGATCCGACGGCATTGCGGCCGCACGGTCGAGAACGTCCTGATGGGACTGCCCTGGATGGCCGAGAAACTCCATCCACAGCACTTCCTCGTAAATGTCCCGGAAATCGGCGGTGCCTCCGGTGAGCAATTGATGGACAATATTCATCGTCCATGTCGTGCCGCTCTTCGGCGGCACGGAGATGACGACGTCACCGTCGCGCCACTCAATCTTCTGCTGAATCTCAGGATCGATCCACGGCGGGCCCCGTCGAGGGGCAGCCTCTCCCACGGCTTCGCTCATTGTCTCTCACTCCCTCCCTAGCGGCGAAATGCCAAATCACGCGGACGCTTCGGTCCGTCTCCTGTTTGTGTCGTTCGTGAAAGCCTGACCGGGACCGGATGCGCCGCATGTTCGCAGGCTAATCTACGCCCGTCAGGCAGGCGAGCAAGCGGGGTGACAACCCGTTGACCTTTGCATGATGCCAAGGGAATTCCGCTGACACACCCGCGCCCCTTCCGCCCGCCTGCCCTCAAATGCCACACTTCCGTCGCCCCGGGGCATCGGGCGAATCCTCAAGTCGAGATGCTGACGCGCTTCCATTCTTCTGGTGCTGCTGGCCGCCGCGGTTCCGGCGCGCGCGCGACCGGCGCGGCCATTATGAAAAGGGCAAAAAAGAAAATCCGGCGCGGATGCGCCGTTCGGCAATGCGCATGGGCAGACCTCGTCTTCGATCGATCTGGCTGGGGCGCCCGCCACGGTGTGTGTCCCGGGCCCTTCCGGCATCAGCGCCGGAAGCCGGTGGGAGTAGAGGAGTGAGTGCGGCGAGGCAATGGGATGGAAAGGGATCGCTCGACCGCCCCGAAGCCGGCCGAAAACTCAACCGTCCGGCAGATTGTAACTCAGCCGCGGCCACTCACTGCCGGCAACCCATTCCAGCACATGTTTCCGGAACAATTCATTGGAAACCACGGCCCCCTTGCGCCACCACCAAACCACGTCAGCCGATTTCTCCCCGGCAATCGAGGGATATATGTACAGGCATCCCAGGTACTCGCCGGCGATGTTCTCGATCACCCAGGCAAAGCTTCGACGGGCCTCAAATTCTCGTTGATGCCAGGCCAGGTCGACGAGATCTTTCTCTTTGGTCAGGCCCTCTGGCCAGCTCGAGCCGGGATTCGCCGCCTTGATCTCCGCCGCGCTTTCCATGACGGCGCTGAAATCCCTTTCCAGGTCATCGACCGACAGGGCCTTCAGCGTGAATTCCCCCAGAGTATGGACCGCCGGAATCGACCGGTTCTTGAACAGCGGGTGCGGCTTCATTTAGTGAATCGACCCTCGCGTTTGTTCTACGCGCCTGGTGGCGGGGACGCGGTCCGACACCGCCGTGCGAGACGAAGGAATCGGGGTCGGCATTGGTTTCCCAAACGAAGCGGTCATTGGCGCTCTGAAGGTGGCTGACGTCACCCAGTCAAAAAGAAATGCCGTGGATTCGCACCTGCTTTTCCGGCACCTTTGAGACCGCATTATTGCCCGGATTGCTCGTGAACGGCCGACAATTGCGATGTCTGAACTCAAAGTCATTATCGGGGCCGGCGACCAGAAATGGGATGGCTGGGTGGCGACACATCGGGAACAACTCGATCTTCTTGATCGGACGAGTTGGGAAACCTGGTTCGGTGACCGTCGCGCCGACGCTCTTCTTTGTGAGCACGTATTTGAGCACCTGACCGAGTTCGGAAGCCAGAACCGCAGCGAAGATTTGCTTCGACTACCTAAGGCCTGGCGGCTTTCTGCGCGTCGCTGTTCCTGACGGCTTCTTTCAGGATAAATCCTATCAAATGACAGTCAAAATCGGCGGTCCAGGCCCGAAGGACCATCCCGCGGCGGATCACAAGATCGTTTACAATTACAGGACACTCTCTGACGTCCTCACGAGCGCGGGTTTCTCGCTCGATCTCTTGGAGTTTTGCGATGAGAACGGGCGTTTCCACTATAACCAATGGGATAGCGCCACGGGACCGGTCTACCGCTCATTGATGAGCGATCACCGTAATGCGGGGGGCAAGCTCAGATTCGTTTCGCTGATCATCGACGCTCGCAAGATCGTATGAGGCCGGATAGCTGCCCCTAATTCGGCCACGCCGCGATTTCGGCCGTGTCTTTCGCCACCAGCGCCTAAACCGCTCGGACTTCGGCGAGCCGCCTGACGGCGTAGTCATCCTTCCAGCAAACCGCGGCTTCCCACGCGGCCGACGCTTGCGCGGCGATGTCGTGCGCTGCGCCTTCGAAACCGCCGGCGTTGTGGGGCAGCACCAGGTCAAGGTCGGGGACGTCGACATGCGACTCGTCCCAGTCGATCAGTGCAACCCGATCCGCGGTCATGCGGACGTTGCCAGGGTTATTGTCGCCGTGGACAACGCATGTCTCGCGTCCGTCGAGTCGCGCCCACGCGGCCCGGCATCGCGCAACGCCCTCAGGCGGCATCGCGGCAAGATCGATCCGCGTCCCGGTCTCGGCGTGCAGGAGGTCGATCGAGGATCGCCAGCCGGGGCGCTGCGGCCAGCTCTGCGTCAATTGATGCAGCCGGCGGAGCGTATCGGCCACGCGACGCCAGTCAGCCTCGCCCTCGGGCGGTCCGCCCTCCACGTATGTCATCACCACCAGACCGTCCACGAACAGACGGCCGTCCATGGTGGGAATCGGCGCCGGCACGGCCAGGCCTTCGCGGTCGAGGTATTGGAGGAGCTTGGCCTCCCACGCCAGGTCAGCGTCGCTCCTGGTCCCAAGACGGGCGACGGCAAGCCGCCCATGGATGCGCACACTCCACACGTCGTTGGCAACGCCGCCAGCGAGCCGTTTGACGCGCGCTGCGTCTTCGCCCCACTGCCCGAGCGCGTCCCATCCCATTGGCAACATCCTCCACAACACCCTTGCTGCTCAACGTAACGCGGCCCCCCGGTCTTGAACAACGCCCGGCAGCTCTCCCGTTCTGCTGGCGACATCAGCTCCTGGCGCGCGGCAGCGTTGGCAGCAACGGCAGTGAAGAGGTGCAAAGCTGCCGCTCGTCCGTAGGTGACCGAGAGGCCGCTTCGGGCCCAAGCGGATGAACGGATGCCGGCCAGCTCGCAAGGACACCGGCCTGTTGGGGCTCGACAGGGAGACTGGCAAGTCTGGCGAGGCCGCAAAGGCCCGGCCCCCTTGCGCTTGCGTCCTCCCCCTTCCCCCGCCTCGCCTCAAATGCCACACTCCCGCCGCCCCGGGGCATCGGGCGAATCCTCAAGTCGAGATGTTGACGCGCTTTCTTTCCGTTCTTCTGTTGCTGATCGCCGCCACGGTTCCGGCGCGCGCGGAAATGGCTGCCCCGCGGCGCATCGTTTCCATCAATCTGTGCGCCGACGAGCTGTTGGTGACGCTGGCCGATCCTTCGCAGATCGCCGGGCTTTCGATCTATGCCACGAACCCTACGCTCTCTTTCGTTGCCGATCAGGCGAAGCAGTTCCGGCACGATGCCGCGGAGGCGGAGACGGTCGTCGACCTCCAGCCGGACCTCGTGCTTGCCGGGCGCTTCACCAAGCGGGCGACGCGGGACATCCTGAAGCGGCTCGGCTATCGGCTGGTCGAGCTCGATTCGGTGACGAGCATCGCCGAGGCCATCGACCAGATCCGCAAGGTAGCGGCGCTGGTCGGCCATCCCGCGCGCGGCGAGGCGCTGGTCGGGCGCATCGAGGCGGCGCGGGCTCGGGCTGAAGCGCTTGCCGCCGGGCGCAGCCATGACCCGAGTGCCGCGCTCTACCAGCGGCGCGGCTACATGACCGGCGGCGACACGTTGACCGGGGAGTTGATGAAGATCGTCGGCCTCGTCAACGAAGGCGGCCGGCTCGCCGGCAAGCGCGGCGGATTCGTGCCGTTGGAGCGGCTGGTTGTCGCCCATCCCGACCTGCTGATCGTCAGCCCGGCCGACCTCACTGTCGACGACCAGGGCAGCGCTCTCCTCGCCCATCCGGCGCTCGCCACCCTTTACCCGCCGGCGAAGCGGCTTATCCTGCCGCAGCGGCTCACCGTCTGCGGCGGGCCGTCGCTGCCGGCGGCCCTCGACAGGCTTGCCGAGCAGACCCAGCGCGCCACCAGCCGGACCACGCCTTGACCCTTCCCGACCATCTTTTCCTGCTCGCCATCGCCGTGGCGGTCGACGCACTGGCGGGCGACCCCGCCCTCCTCTGGCAGCGCATTCCGCACCCGATCGTCCTCATCGGCCGGCTGATCGGCCATCTCGACCGGCGGCTCAACCGCCCGGCGGACACGCCCGAGCGCCAGCGCACAAACGGCATCTTCATGCTGGGTGTCGTCGCCGTCTCGGCGGCGCTCGCCGGCGGCCTCATCGAATGGGTCTTCTCGCTGATTCCCTTCGGCTCGGCCGGCACCATTATCGTCGCGGCGGTGCTGCTCGCCGGGCGGAACCTTCACGACCATGTGCGCGACGTCGTCACCGCCTTCGGCGCGCTCGGGCTCGATGGGGCGCGGGCCGCGGTCTCGCGCATCGTCGGGCGCGACCCCGACACGCTCGACGAGGCCGGCGTCTGCCGGGCGGCGATCGAAATCGACGGCGGAGAATTTCTCCGACGGCGTGGTGGCGCCGGCGCTGTGGTTCGCGCTGTTCGGGCTGCCCGGCCTCTTCGCCTACAAGGCGATCAACACCGCCGATTCCATGGTCGGCCACAAGAGCGCGCAGTACCTTCATTTCGGCTGGGCCTCGGCGCGGCTCGACGACCTCGTCAACTGGCCGGCGGCGCGGTTTTCCGCGCTTCTCATCGCTTTCGCCGCCCCGCTTGGCGGGGGCGCGATCGGCCGCGCCTGGCACACCGCGATCGCCGATGCGCGCAAGCACCGCTCGCCCAATGCCGGCTGGCCGGAAGCGGCGATGGCCGGGGCGCTCGACCTGGCGCTTGCCGGCCCGCGCACCTATGGCGGTGAGGTGGTGGTCGATTCCTTCCTCAACGCCGACGGGCGCCAGGAGGCCGCGCCCGCCGACATCACTCGGGGGCTTCGGGTCTATGCCGGCGCCTGGATGCTGCTTTTCGCGGTGGCGCTGGCACTCGGATTGCTGCTCGCGGGATAGCCAGCGATCGTGAGGAGCCTGTCGATGGCGACATGGGCCTCGAGATGCGCGGCGAGCCGGTCGAGCGTCGCCTCGACCGTTGCCTCATAGGATGTTTCGCTGGCTAACACACCGAGGCGGGCGAGATAGGCGCGGCGGAATTCGTCGGAAGAAAAGAGCCCGTGGACATAGGTTCCGGCGACTTGGCCGTCCACGGATTCAGCCCCGTCCATGCGCCCTTCAAGCGCGATCATCGGCCGTTCACAGTCCGGCCCGTTTGTCCGGCCAAGGTGGATTTCATAGCCACTTATCCCCGTCTTCGTGGCGATATGGGTGCCGGTCGCGGGCACGGTCAGCTTGTCGCCGCCGAGCACCGTGTCGACCGCGAGGAGGCCAAGCCCCTGGATTTCTTGTGCTTTTCCCTCGATACCGTCGGGGTCGGCAATCGAGCGGCCGAGCATCTGGTAGCCGCCGCACAGCCCCAGCACCCGCCCCCCGCGCCGGCAATGGGCCATCAGGTCGATCTGCCACCCCTGCGCCCGCAGGAACTCCAGATCCGCGATCGTCGACTTAGTGCCTGGAATGATGACGAGATTCGCTTCGCCGGGAATCGCCTCGCCCGGCCGCACGATCCGCAGATCGACATTCGGTTCGAGGCGCAGCGGGTCGAGATCGTCGAAATTGGCGATCCGCGACAGGGCCAGCACGCAAACGACGAAGGCGCCGCCCCTCCCCGCCGCTTCCCCTTCCAGCGACAGCGCATCCTCCGCCGGAAGCCGGTGCATGTCGGCGAACCATGGCACCAGCCCCAGCGACGGCCAGCCGGTCCTTTGCGCGATGAAGTCATTGGCCGGGGCGAAAAGGCGCGCCTCACCGCGGAACTTATTGACGACGAAGCCGCGGATACGCGCCTGATCCTCGGGCGACAGCACGGCGTGGGTGCCGACGAGGCTGGCGATGACGCCGCCGCGGTCGATGTCGCCGAGGAGCACGACCGGCACATCGGCCGCGGCCGCGAAGCCCATATTGGCGATGTCGCCGGCGCGCAGATTGACCTCGGCCGGGCTGCCGGCGCCCTCGACGAGGACGATGTCGGCATCGGCGCCGACCGCAGCGAAGCTCTCCATCACCTTCGGCAACAGGCTCGCCTTGCGGGCGCCGAAATCCGCCGCTTTCAGCGTCCCGGCGCGCTTCCCCTGGACGATGACCTGGGCGCCGGTATCGCTCTCCGGCTTCAGCAGCACCGGGTTCATGTGGACCGTCGCCGGGACACCGGCGGCGCGGGCCTGCAGCGCCTGGGCGCGGCCGATCTCGCCGCCCGGCACCACCGCGGCGTTGTTCGACATGTTCTGCGGCTTGAACGGCGCCACCTTCAGCCCGCGATTGCACAGCGCGCGGGCAAGGCCAGCGACGATCACCGACTTGCCGACATTGCTGCCGGTGCCCTGGATCATGAGGGCGGGCGGGCGCTCCGCCATTCTAGGCCGGTGCCTTCGCGATGAAGAGGCTTTCGCATCATTTCCGTGTCGCTCTACAGCCCGCTGCGAGTCCCACACTCTTCCGGGTCTACCGGCGGGTTTGGTCCATCATGATCGGATCTCCACAGGCGGTGACTGCTCAGAATTCTATCCCCACCTGCGCCTTCACGCCGGAGCGGAAGGGATGCTTGACCATGGTCATATCGGTCACCAGATCGGCCGCTTCGATGAGGGATTCCGGGGCGTTGCGGCCAGTGACGATGACGTGGACGTCTTCCGGCTTCTCGTCCCTGAGGAAGGCGACGATCTCCTCCGTCGGCAGGTAATTGTAGCGCAGCACGATGTTGAGCTCGTCGAGCAGGACCATCCTGTACTCGCCCGACGCGATGAGCGCCTTGGCCTGCTCCCAGGCGGCGCGGGCGGCGGCGAGATCGCGCTGGCGGTCCTGGGTCTCCCAGGTGAAGCCCTCGCCCATCGTGTTGATCGACACCTGATCACCGAACTTTTCCAAAGCAACGCGCTCGCCGGTCTGCCACTTTCCCTTGACGAACTGGACGATCGCCACCTTCATCCCATTGCCGAGCGCCCGAAAGACCATGCCGAAAGCGGCGGTCGACTTGCCTTTTCCTTTTCCCGTATGGACGATCAACAGGCCCTTTTCGATCGTCTTGGTGGCGACGATCTTGTCGCGCGCCGCCTTTTTCTTGCGCATCTTCTCGGCGTGGCGGGCGTCGAGTTCCGCCTCGGTCATGTCCTTCATTCGGCCGCCTCCTTCCATGTGACGAGCGCCGACAGGCGATCATAGGCGCTGTTGGCGCGGGGTCGCCAGAGCCCGCGATCGATCGCCTCGCGGAAGCGGGCAGCCATTTCGCGAAGCGCCGGCGCGTTGGTCATCCTCATGAATTCCCTCACCGATTCATCGCCAACATAGGCGTCATAAAGCGCGTCGAAATGATGGTCGCCGACCGCGTCGGTGAGGGCAGCATAGGCGAAGAGATAGTCGACCGTGGCGGCGATCTCGAAGGCGCCCTTGTAGCCGTGGCGCATCACGCCGGCGATCCATTTCGGGTTGGCGGCGCGGCCGCGTACGACGCGCCCGATCTCTTCCTGCAACCCGCGTACAACCGGCTTTTCCGGTCTAGAATGGTCGCCGTGAAAGACCTTCGGGACGGCGCCCTTGAACGTCTGGACGGCGGCGCTGAACCCACCTTGGAACTGGTAGTAGTCATCCGAATCGAGGATGTCGTGCTCGCGGTTGTCCTGGTTGTGGAGGACCGCGTCGGTGGCGGCGAGACGCTCAGTGAAAGCCTCGCGCGCGCCCTCTCCGGCCCTGCCGGCGCCATAGGCAAAGGCGCCCCAGGCGAGGAAGGCCTCGGCGAAGTCGGCGCGGCTTTCCCAGACGCCCTCGTCGATGAGCGCCTGCATGCCGGCCCCATAGGCGCCGGGCCTGGCGCCGAAGATGCGGGCGGTCGCCTGAAGGGCCGCGAAGGCGGGATCCGCGCCGCCGCTAATTAGTCGACTTTGTTTTTCTTTAGCCGCCTTTGCGATTGGATTAGCCGTCTTATTTTCATCCAGATCGGCGATCGCCCTGATCGCGGAATCGAGCAGATCGATCTGGCCGGGAAAGGCATCGCGGAACATGCCGGAGATCTTCAGCGTCACGTCGATGCGCGGCCGGCCGAGCTCGGCCAGCGACATGACGCGGAAGCCGGTCACCCGGCCCGTGCCGGGCTGCCAGACCGGCTCGGCGCCGATCAGCGCCATGGCCTGGGCGATGTCGTCGCCGCCGGTGCGCATGTTAGAGGTGCCCCAGGCCGACATGGCGATGGAGCGCGGCCACTCGCCCTCCTCCTGGAAGTAGCGAAGCGCGAGCGCGTCGGCGGCCTTGCGGCCGAGCGCCCAGGCGGCCGCCGTCGGCACTGCGCGGACGTCGACCGAATAGAAGTTGCGCCCGGTCGGCAGCACGTCCGGGCGCGCCCGCGTCGGCGCGCCAGAGGGGCCCGGCGGCACGAAGCGACCGTCGAGGGCGGAGAGAACGGCCGCGATCTCGGCCGCGCCCGATCCGTCGAGGGCGGGGGCGAGTTCGCTCGCGATCCAGTCGAGGACGAGGCGCGTCTGTGGCATGGCGGAGATGCCGCTCGACCTGCTCCGCTCGTCCCGACGGAAGCGGGGCTCCACCGACTTTCGCGCGAGCTTGCGAGGCATCGTCGGATGGCTCGCTCGACCGGTCGGGATGCGCGTTCGTCTCCGAGGCGCTGGATCCCCGCTTCCGCGGGGATGAGCGGTGGAGTTGGAAGCGGCGCCGCCGAGGCAGACCTGGCGGCCACCCCGTCGGCGACAAGCCGTGCCGCAAGCCATCGATGCGCTCGACCGTATCGCCGGCGGTGCGCCATGGGGCGTCGGAGAGTGTGGCGAGCACCTCGGGGCGCGGGCCGGTCCAGGGCGCCGCATATTGCAATCGAGCGGGTCGAAGCCTGGGGCGGCGACAGCGACGGGTTCCCCCTGCCCCGCTTCGCCGAGCCCGAGATCGGCGGCGATGGCGCGATGGAGCGAGAAGTCCTCGGGGCGATTGCCGGAACGCGGGACGCGGGCGATAGCGACGAGCGTGTCGATCCGCTGGCGGCCGGCGGGCGCGGCGCCGAGAATGTGCAGGCCGTCGCGGATCTGCATCTCCTTCAGTTCGCAAAGATGGGCATCGATCGCCCTGCAGTGCCTCGCCGGATTCATCGGCGAGAAGGCCGAGATCCTTGTCGAGCCCGTGGCGCGCAGCGGCGGCGAGGATCTCGCCCTCCAGATAGTCGCGACGGCGGCGGTCGACGCCGGCGGCAAGGTAATATTCGTCGATCAGCGTCTCGAGCTCGGCAAGGCCCGCATGGGTCTCGGCGCGGGTCATCGCCGGCATCAGATGGTCGACGATGACGGCCGAAGCGCGACGCTTGGCCTGCGCGCCCTCGCCGGGGTCGTTGACGATGAAGGGATAGATCAGCGGCGTCGGCCCCGAGCGCCGACCTCCGGCCAGCAGGCATCCGAGAGGCCAAGCGCCTTGCCGGGCAGCCATTCGAGATTGCCGTGCTTGCCGCAATGAACGACCGCGTCAGCGCCGAATTCCTGCCGCAGCCAGCAATAGAAGGCGAGATAGTGATGCGGCGGCACCAGGTCCGGGTCGTGATAGGTCGCCTTCGGGTCAATGTTGTAACCGCGCGCCGGCTGGATGCCGACGACGACATTGCCGAAGCGGTGGACGGCAAGGCGGAAGGCGCCTTCGGCGAAGAAGGGATCCGCCTCGGGCACACCCCAGCGTTCCGTCAGCGCGGATTGCAGGGTGGCGGGCAGACTGGCGAAGAAGGCGCGGTAGGTGGCGAGTGAGAGGCTCGGCGGGATATCCGTCTTGGCCTGTCCGGTGAGGGACGGAACCCCTCACCCGGATCGTCCAGGCTCGGCGACGCTCGGCAAGGCGATCCGAACTCTCCCCGCCGGGGAGAGGTGGGCGACTGCTTTTCACGTCCACTTGCCCTTCCCCCAAGGGCAAGGTTCGGTGGCGGAAAGTCGGCGCTCGATCCTGAAACGCCGTCGAGAGCGTTGGTCACGCCGGAAAGCAGGCGCTCCATGAGTGCGGTCGAACTGGCGGGGAATCCCGGCACTAGGTAGCCGGCTTTGTTCATGGCTTCGCCGATGCGGATGACGCTCTCGGGAGTGTCGAGCCCGACGCCATTGGCGATACGGCCGTCGCGGTTCGGGTAGTTGGAAAGGACAAGGCCGACGCGGCGGTCTTTAGCCGGCTTCTCTGCCAGTCGGACCCACGCTTTCACCTGCCGCGCGACGAAGCGGATGCGGTCGGCAACCGGGCGATAGGTGGTGACGCGGCTGTCGAGCCCGGGGTCGTCCGGCCGCTCCGCCTTGAAGGAGATCGCGCGGGTGGTGATGCGGCCATCGACCTCGGGGAGGACGATATTCATGGTGAGATCGACAGGCGACAGGCCGCGAGCGCTGTCGCGCCAGCCCTCCTCGCTCGATCCCGACAGGATGACCTGGAGGACCGGCCGGCCGGGACGGTCGAGGATTGTGCCGCCATGGGCGGCGCCGATCTTCGAGACGGCAAAGGCGGTGGTGTTGAGGACGATCGCCGGCGGGTGGGCGGCGAAGAGACGGCCGAGGAACTCGTCAGAGTCCCGATCCTTGAGGCTCGCGACGAAGACCGACGCGGTCTCGATGTCTTCCTCGGCAAGCGCCGCGACCAGCGCATCGATCGGCGCCGTCGATTCGCCCGGGATCAGGGCGCGGTAGAAGACCAACGCCGCGAGCGGGCGACCCGGGACGATCCCGGCCTGCCATCGGGCAAGGTCGATCGCGCCCTCTCCCGGCCGGTAGAGGCCGGCGCGGGGCAGCACGTCCGGTTCGGGCGGTGCCTCGCCTTCGCCGATCAGATGAGCCATGAAACGCAGCGCGAAGCCAGTATTGCGCGCCCCGCCCTCTACCAGATAGCGCCACAGGCGGCGGCATGCCTCGGGCGGTACGGTGGAAAAGGCCTCGAGCCCTTCGTCCCAGCGGTCCTCACCCGGCACTACGACCAGCTTTGGCCCGCCGGCGCGGGCAAGCGCGCGCAACTGCTCCAGCCCGTAGGGCCAGTAGCCGACTCCGCCCATGGCACGCACGACCACCAGGCGCGCCGTCCGGGCGGTCTTCTCCAGATAGAGATCCACCGACATCGGATGGGCGAGCCGCATCGGGTTGGCGAGGCGCAGGCTAGGGACATGTTCGCTGCCGGAATGTGCGCGCGACAGCGCCGCCAGCTCGCTCTCGGCCGAGGACAGGATGATGATGTCGCCGGGCGACTGGTCGAGGTCGACGGCTGCCTCGCCATCGTCGATCCGCCCTGCTTCGCCGGCTAACAGGTGCATCGACCGCGGCCCGCTGATTGAGGCCGGCTGCGCTCGTCATCGAAGAGCTGAATCCCCGCGTTCGCGGCGATGAGCGGAGGTGGTGGGGTGCGGACGGAGGCCATTCAGTCGGCCAGGGCCGCGGTGACGGCGCTCTGATCGATGTCCTTGAGGCCGATGACGACGAGGCCGCTCGTCGCCGCGCCGGGGGCGAAATAGGCATCGAGGCGTGGGCCGACGGCCTGGACGATCGCGGGCGCGGCCTTATCGGCGACGCGGGCATGGCCCTTGACGCGTAGCACCCCGGGCAGGCCGAGTGCCCGGGTGACGCGGGCGCGCAACGCCTCCATCGTGGGAAAATCGGCGCCGACGACGAAGGAGACGAAATCGTCGTGGTCGTGCTCCTCCCCTTCCAGCTCATGATGGCTCTCGCGGCCGGTCATGTCGGCCTCGGCCGCGGCCGAAAGCCCGAGCAGCACCTCGGTCGCGACATCGCCCTTGGCGACGCGGACGGTGGCGGTGCCCGGCCGCGCCTCGCGGCCAATGCTCGCCTCGACAGCGGCAAGCGCCGCCTCGTCGACGAGATCGGACTTGGAGATGATGACGAGATCGGCGCAGCGAAGCTGGTCCTCGAAGAGCTCCTCGATCGGATCGTCGTGATCGATCGAGGGATCGGCGGCACGCGCGGCAAGGGCCGCTTCAGGGTCCGGGGCAAAGCGCCCATCGGCGACCGCCGCCGCATCGACGACGGTGACGACGCCATCGACCGTCACACGGTGGCGCACACTCGGCCAGGAGAAGGCGCGGACCAGCGGCTGGGGCAGCGCCAGACCGGACGTCTCGATGACGATATGGTCCGGCGCCGGATCGCGGGCGATCAGCGCCTCCATGGTCGGCAGGAACTCGTCGGCAACGGTGCAGCAGATGCAGCCATTGGTAAGCTCGACGATCTGGTCGGGTCGGCAATCCGCGTCGCCGCAATCGGCGACCAGCCCGCCATCGAAGCCCATGTCGCCGAATTCGTTGACGATGACGGCGATGCGTCGCCCGCTTGGCGCGCATGACGAGGTTGCGGATGAGCGTCGTCTTGCCGGCGCCGAGGAAGCCGGTGACGATGGTGGCGGGAATGCGGGTGGCGGTGGTCAAAGGGTGATCTCCGGTGCGGGCGCGGGCTTGAGGCGGAGCGGACGGCCAGCGACCATGAGGATGACGTCGGCGACCGCGTCGGCGACCTGGCGGTTGAGGGTGCCTTGCGCGTCGGCGAAGCGGCGGGCGAGCGCATTGTCGGGAATGATGCCGGCGCCGACCTCATTGGAGACAAGGACGACCGGTCCGGACGCTGCTCAAGAATGTCGACGAGGCGTCCGGTCTCGGCTTCGATGTCGGCGCCGGCGCCGAAGAGATTGGAGAGCCAGAGCGTCAGGCAGTCGACGAGAAGGACGGTGCCCGGCGCGCGCATTGAGGGCGACGGCGCTGGCGAGATCGAGCGGAACTTCGAGCGTGCGCCAGCCCTCGCCGCGGCGGGCGCGATGGGCCGCGATGCGCTCCGCCATCTCGCCATCACGCGCTTCCGCCGTGGCGAGATAGACCGGCTTCCGCCCGCTCGCCGTGACGAGCCTCCTCGGCAAAGCGGCTCTTGCCGGAGCGCTGGCCGCCGAGCACGAGGAGATGACGCGGTGCGTCCATCGGCCGGGCCCTGCCCTAACCGCCCGCGGCGAGGCGCCGATGCAGCCAGCCGCCAGCAAGGCCCGACAGCGACCACAGCAGCGCACTGACCACCAGCGAGGCGACAACGAACTCGCCGGCAAGGCCCGCCGGATAGGCCGCCTCAAAGCTCGGCGGCTCGGGCGCGCCGATGACATGCGGCACGACCAGCAGCGCGAGGCCGACGACCTCGCCAGGCCCAGTGTCGGCCGAAGGCGAGCAGGCCCAGCCCGAAGGCGGAGGCGGCCACCGTGCCCAGCCACCAGGTCTGCCGACTGAGGAGGTCGGCCGCCGGCGTTCCCGGCAATTCAGGCGGAAGGCCGAGCGAGGGCAGCAGCGAGGCGGCGGCAAAGCCGCCGAGCCCCCACAGAAGCCCGCGCCGGGCATCGATCGGCTCGCCCTTCAGCACCATCAGCGCTCAACAGGATCAGCGAGGCGGCGATGCCCATGACCAGATTGGCGAGCGCCGTGAAGGCCGTCCGCTCGAAGCCGTCGGCCGGCTCCCAGGCGTCTTGCGCGTGCTCATGCGCATGGGTCGCGGCCGGCGTGGCCTCGTTCGGCCACGGCGGCGTGATGATGCGGCCGCCTCCCCCGCCTTCTCGAATACCTCGGCGTGGAGGATCAGCGGCTCGGTGGTGAAGAGCTGCAGCGCGGTGATCGCGCAGGCACACGGCGAAGCCAGCGCCGAAGGCGCTGAAGACAATCCTGCGAAACATGAGCCCCCTCCCTAGTGGCAGGGAAGGCCGAGGGCATGGCGGGTGTCGTGCGTCGCGTTGTGGATCGCACTCGGCCAGGCGAAGCCCGTCGTCGAGGAACAGGGCCAGGCCGAATGCGAGGGCCGCGAGCGCCGGCGCAAAGCGGCTGGCGGCCTGGGGCCGTGATAGAGTCCGAGTGGCTGAAGTCATGGTCGCGTCTCCTTCTCCGTCCCACCGACGGGTTGGGGTTTCATGGACGCGCCGGCCGGTCTCCTGGCTCGCGGGTCGAAGCCTGTTGCTCGCGCCTTCCCGGTTTCCCAGTGGCTGAGGCGAGCGGCTCTCCGCTTACAGTTGCGGGGGCAGCTGCGGTTTCGGCGGGTATGACCCTTTTCCTCACCGCATTCCCGTTTCATCCCCGGATACGCATGCTCCAGGGAACCGACGCAAACCATAGCGTAGGGGAAAAGGCGCGGGTCGCGCAAGGGTGCGGCGCGAAGACCCCTACTCTGCCGGCTGGCCGATGGGCGGAGCGTGGCCCCCCGTCGGCGTGCCGACGCGGCCGAAGAGGCGCCGTACGTCGCCTGAGAGGCTCTCCATATAGAGATAGATCACCGGGGTGATGAACAGGGTCAGCGCCTGGGAGACGATCAGGCCACCGACCACCGCCACGCCAAGCGGCTGGCGGAGTTCCGAGCCGGCGCCCCAACCGAGCGCGACCGGCAGCGCCCCCATGATCGCGGCCATAGTCGTCATCATGATCGGGCGGAAACGGATGAGACAGGCGTCGCGGATCACTTCGCGCGGTGGCGCGCCGGCCTGCTGCCGGGCCAGCGCGAAGTCGATCATCATGATCGCGTTCTTCTTGACGATGCCGATGAGCATCAGCATGCCGATGATGGCAATGACGCTGACGTCGAAGCCGAACAGACGCAGGGTGATGAGCGCGCCAGCGGCCGCCGCCGGCATTCCGGATCAGGCCGATTTACGCTTCGGCCGCTCGCGTTTCGACCACCAGCTCCTGACAGCAACGGTCACCCGCCGGCGAAACCGGCGAACGGCGGGAAGGTCATGCGAAAGGACGAGGAGGCCCGCCGGAATCATCCAGAAGCCAAGGATCGGCAGGAAGCCGACCGTTCCCCGGCGACAAGCGCACCGCCCAGCCCCAGCCGCGCGACGCGGCTGCGCGGCAGCTTGATCGTGTATTTGCCAACGCGGACTTTCGGCAAGGAAGCTCTCCGGATCCATGCGCCCCCAGACAGCAACGTCACGGCACAGATGGGCGTCGCGGCGCTCCGGGACAAGCGGCTTTCCGCGAAATCGCCGCCGCCTCCCCCTCGGGCATCAAAGAGGTGCCGGCAATAGCCGCCTTAATCCTTTGCAAGCCCGATCCGGCTTTGCTATAGGGCTTCGCGCACGATGTTTCGTGCCGTTCCCCGGTAGCTCAGTTGGTAGAGCAAGCGGCTGTTAACCGCTGGGTCGCTGGTTCGAGTCCGGCCCGGGGAGCCATTTTCCAAAGACGGGCGCGGAAGCCGTTCCATCTGGGAACCGACCTCTGGTCTCGACGACCGTTTCCGCAAGCATGTCAAATGGTTGGCGGACGGTCGCCCCACCTCGCCATCCTCCCAAGTGCAGTTCGATAGTAGGAAATTCAGCAGGCGGCGTCTTTCGCGTGGTTCCTGCTTGCCAAACAGCCCTTGGGCGTCGCGGGCGATGTCGAGAAGCGCAATTCCTCCGCCCATATAGGATTTATCGGTATTCCGCTGCCGCCCGATCTCGCGTTGGCAGCGCGCCTGCTCCTCGCGCCCCTGGTTCGGCATTCATTCTAAGAAGGCTGTGTCCACCAGTCCGTCGGGCTTGTCGACATATGTGGCGTGAATGCGATCGTTCAGCCGTTTTGCTTCGGCCGCAAGCCGTTTGATGGCTTTCTCATGCTCGCGGCGCTCGTCGGCGTGGCTGGCGCGAAGCGCGTCGCCCGTCCACTCAAGGACCTCACTATCGAAAGTGCACGACAGCCTCAGCTTTGCGGCGGCGCGCGCCTCCCCTGCCATCCACGCCGGATGAGGACGAAGAACACCGGCACGAAAAAGGCCGATGAACGTCGAGGCGAGCATGCCGCCGAGCACGCCGAAGCCGATGGCGTTCTGCGCGCCCAAGTCGGCGCCAGTGGCAATCGCCAGCGGCAGCGCGCCCAGCATGAAGGCCAGCGAGGTCATGACGATCGGCCGGATACGGATGCGCGCCGCCTCCAGGATCGCCTCCAAGACGGTCCTGCCCTGCGCCTCCAGATCACGCGCGCATTCCACGATCAGATTGGCGTTCTTGGAGGCCAGGCCGATGGTGGTCCACAGGCCGTCGACGGTTCGCTCGGCGGCTTTGTGCACCAGCAACGCCGCCTGATCGGCCGCGCCACCCAAATTCCAACATAGCTCCTCGACGAGGTGCATCATTTCCGCCACTGTCCCAATGTTGGCGCGTGAGCCAGACGGCCGTCTTGCCGACTACTGTACGGGCTTAGGAGCACGCGCTCATCCAAGATCGTGGAGAGACGCCAAGGGGTCAGGGAGACAGCTATGACCAAAGTCGATCCGTTGGCGAGTTGGACCGACCTTGTTAGGCAGTTGGGCAATCTACTGGCGCACATATTCGGCTGGCTTCAATTGCTTATCGAGCCTTGGGGCCTGTTGCAGCTCCTATTGATCGGCGTCCTCGCGGCAATTGCCTGGTTTGGAGGGCGCGCGTTAGAACCGCCGATCGAACAGTGGGTCCGCCGCCGGGAAACCACCCTTCGTCGAATGCGGCTCTATGCCCTCGTCCTTCGTCGAATCCCCTCAATTCTGTTCGTCCTGTTGGCGCTCATCGCAGTGGCAACTTTGCGCCAGACAATGCCGCAGAACGGGGCACATTTGGTCCTTATCGCGGCCAACCTCGTTGCGGTGTGGATCGTGGTATCCATCACATCGCGTTTCATCCGCAATCGCCTGGTTGCGCGGGTCGTAGCCGTTGGCGCCTGGCTTATTGCAGCCCTCAATATTTTGAACCTCGCACAAACGGCTACCGCTGTTCTCGATGCCGCGGCCGTCAATATCGGTGACGTTCGCATTTCGCTGCTACTGCTGCTGAAGGCGGTGCTCGTCCTCAGCATTCTCTTCTGGCTGGCATCCCTGATCAGCGCAGCGAGCGAGCGACGGCTGGAAGTTCTGGAGGACATGTCTCCCTCCGTCCGAGTGCTGACGGGGAAGCTGTTACGCATTGGCCTGTTCACACTGGCCGTGGTCGTCGGCCTTCAATCGATCGGCCTTGATCTGACGGGCTTGACTGTCTTCTCAGGTGCCGTTGGCCTTGGCCTCGGCTTCGGACTTCAGAAGGTCGTGTCCAACCTGGTATCCGGCATCATTCTCCTGATCGATCGGTCGATCAAACCGGGAGACGTCATCACAGTCGGCGAGACGTTCGGATGGATCAAACAGCTCAACGCCCGCTACGTGTCGGTGATCACGCGGGACGGTCGTGAATATCTGATCCCCAATGAGGACCTCGTCACCAATCAGGTCGTAAACTGGTCTTACTCGGACAAGAATGTTCGCCTGGAGGTGCCGTTCGGCGTCAGCTACGGCTCTGACCCGCATCTGGTCCGGAAGGTGGCAGTCGAAGCCGCGAAGCGCGTCGGCAGGGTCATGAGCGCGACGGGGCCTCTCTGCCACTTGACGTCTTTTGGCGATTTCTCGATCGACTTCGTCCTGCGGTTTTGGATATCCGACCCGGCGAGCGGCGTCGTCAACGTCAAGAGCGAAGTCCTTCTGGCGCTCTGGGATGTACTGAAGGAGCACGGGATAGAAATCCCCTATCCACAGCGAGACGTGCATTTGAAGACGCTCGTCGGCACTCCAGCGGAAATTGCCGCGTCCATCGAACGACAGCAGCAGTAGTCGCTTGCCTAATTGGGGCCGCTCCAGTTCAAGCCTCAGCCTAGGTGTTTGATCCCAGGCTTTGATGGTGCAGTCTTCTCGGGAAACTGGCAGGAGGCATTATGGGCCGGCTCATTTGGCCATCTGGAAGGCGACGTAGCGACCGTGACTGACAAGCTTTGCGCCGATCTTGACAGGCGAGAGTTCGATACGTGTTCTTGAAGGGGAGCCACGCCCTCGGCGAAGTCACAAACCCTTACAATACCAAGGCTAGTGAGAGCATTCTGAGTACGATACTTCACCGCAAAGTCAGATATCCGGCCCGGGCTCGCCGGTACTCTTCCCTGAGCCGCGACTGCCGGCGAACCGACGCCCGCCGGTCCGGGGCCGCTCGCTCTCAATGTCCGGCAATGAAACGCGAGCATTGATGTCTGTCGCGATCGCTGGTTCGTCAAAGTCGAGCACAGTTGTCTCTCTTCTGTCACTGTCGTATGCGATGGGGCTTGAGATGATCGATTTCCGATCACGCGGTCGACCGATTCCGCTTTCATGAAGGAGCCCGACATGTCGGCGTTGGCGGCACCCGGGGCAAGACGTCAGTCAGTGGCAGTTGACGTTGGCGGCGTCACAATTGGCGGCGGCGCGCCCATCGTCGTGCAGTCGATGACCAATACGGACACCGCCGATGTGGCAGCAACCGTCGCCCAAGTGGCGTCCCTTGCCCGCGCCGGGTCGGAGCTTGTGCGCATCACCGTCGACCGAAACGAGGCGGCTGCCGCGGTTCCGCATATCAAGGAGAAGCTCCTTGCGATGGACGTCGGCGTGCCGATCATCGGCGACTTCCACTATATCGGCCACAAGCTCCTCGCCGACTACCCGGCCTGCGCCGAGGCGCTCGACAAATACCGCATCAATCCGGGAAACGTCGGCTTCAAGGAGAAGAAGGACCGCCAGTTCGGCGCCATCATCGAGAACGCGATCCGCTACGACAAGCCGGTGCGGATCGGGGCCAATTGGGGCTCGCTCGACCAGGAGCTGCTCACGCATCTGATGGACGAGAACGCGCTTCTGCCGACGCCGGTCGACATGCGCAGTGTGACGCGCGAGGCGATGGTCCAATCGGCCCTTCTCTCGGCCGCCCGGGCCGAGGAAATGGGCCTGCCGCGCAACCGGATCATTCTTTCCGCCAAGGTCTCGGCCGTCCAGGATCTGATCGCCGTCTATCTCGATCTCGCCCAGCGTTCGGACTACACGCTGCATCTGGGCCTCACCGAGGCCGGCATGGGCTCCAAGGGCATCGTCGCGTCATCGGCCGCGATGGGCGTGCTCCTCCAGCAAGGTATTGGCGACACCATCCGCGTGTCCCTCACTCCGGAGCCGAAGGGCGACCGCACGCTCGAAGTCAAAGTCGCGCAGGAATTGCTGCAGACCATGGGTTTCCGCGTGTTCGTGCCGCTGGTCGCTGCCTGCCCTGGCTGCGGGCGAACGACATCGACCACGTTCCAGGAACTCGCCGGCGATATTCAGGGCTTCATTCACTCGTCCATGCCCGAGTGGAAGACTCGCTATCCGGGCGTCGAAGGCCTCAACGTCGCGGTCATGGGCTGCATCGTCAACGGTCCGGGCGAGAGCAAGCACGCCGACATTGGCATTTCGCTCCCCGGGACCGGCGAACAGCCGACCGCGCCAGTCTTCGTCGACGGCAAGAAGGTCGCGACGCTGCGCGGTCCGACGCTTTCCGCGGATTTCAAGGCCATGGTGATCGACTATATCGAGCACCGCTACGGCCAGAGCGGAAAGGCCGCCGCCGAGTAGCTGACGACGCCCCGGCGGGGGCAATCGGTCCGTCCCTCACGATTTCCGCTCGGCGACGAACCTTGCGCTCTCCTTGAGGATCCCTGCCCTCGCGCCGAACGGCGCCAGCGCCACCTCCGCCTCGGCCACAAGCTCCTTGAGCCGGTCCTTCGCCCGTTCGACACCAAGAATACCGACGAGCGTCGCCTTGCCCGCCTCGGCATCCTTGGCGGTAGCCTTGCCAAGCGTCGCACTGTCGCCTTCGACGTCAAGGAGGTCGTCGGCGATCTGAAAGGCCTGGCCGAGCGCCGAGCCATAGCGCTCGAGCGCGGCGCGCTCGGCAGAGCTCGCCTCTCCCAGGATCCCGCCGGCGATGCAGGCGAACTTCAGCAATGCGCCGGTCTTCATTGCCTGAAGCGTCTTGATCGCCGTCTCGTCGAGCGTTTGCGGCTTGCCGTCGCCGAAACGGCCTTCCGCGGCAAGATCGAGCATCTGACCGCCGACCATGCCTTCAAGCCCCGCCCCGCTCGCCAGCGCGATCACCAGGGCGATCCGTACGGCGGCGTCGGGATGGGTCTCGGGACGGCCGAGAATCTCGAAGGCGAACGTCAAGAGTCCGTCGCCCGCCAGGATCGCGGTCGCCTCGTCGAATGCCTTATGGGCGGTCGGATGGCCGCGCCGGAGATCGTCGTCATCCATCGCGGGCAGATCGTCATGCACCAACGAATAGCAATGCACGCATTCGAGGGCGGCGCCGACCATGAGCGCCTGCCGCCGTGGCACGTCGAAGAGCGCCGAGGTCGCGACCACAAGAAAAGGGCGGAAACGCTTGCCTCCGTTGAGACTTGCATAGCGCATCGCGTCGAGCAGTCGCTTCGGACGCGGATGCCCGCCTTGGTTGGGAGTCTCGGCGAGGAGACGGTCGAGCAGGTCCTCGCTCTCCCCGGCCACCGCCGTGAGCAACGATGGGAAAGCCTCATCGGAAGCAGTCATTCATACCCCGTCATGGACAACCTTCGCCCCGCGCGAAGGTCGGGCGCCGACCTTGGCGGCGATAGTCATTTAAGGTAGCCGGCCTTGTCAAACCACGCGATCGCGTCGGCAAGCCCCTCGCGATAGGGCCGAGCCCGATAGTCGAGTTCACGCTCCGCCTTGGCGCTGCTGAAGAACATGAGGTACTTCGCCATGTTCAGGCCATCTCGGGTGAGGAACGGCTCTCGTCCGGTCACCTGAGCGATGCCTTCGGCGACGTAGGCAAACGGTGTGATCAGGCGGCGCGGGACACGCCAGCGCGGCGGCCGACGTCCGACCATCGCCGCGATGTCGGCGAGCATGTCGGAGAAACGGACATTCTGTCCTCCGAGAACATAACGCTCGCCGACTTTGCCCAGGCGGAGCGCCGCCAAATGGCCGGACGCGACGTCGTCGACATGGACGAGGTTGAGGCCGGTATCGACGAAGCCGGGAATGCGTCCGGCCGCGGCCTCAACGATGATCCGCCCGGTCGGCGTCGGTCGCACGTCGCGCGGGCCAATCGGGGTCGAGGGATTGACGATGACCGCCGGCAATTGCTGATCAGCGATCATCGCCTCGACCACCCGCTCGGCAAGCACCTTGCTGCGCTTGTAGACGCCGATCGCCTCGGCCTCGTCGAGAGGTCGGAACTCGTCGCCCGGGATGCCGTCGGAACCCACGGCAAGGGTCGCGACACTGCTGGTATGGACGATGCGCTCGACACCGGCGCGCAAGGCTTCAGCCATGACCGTGCGGGTGCCCTCGACATTGACTTCGAGGATTTCGCGAGGATTGCGCGCCCAGAGCCGGTAGTCGGCCGCAACGTGGAACAGGTAGCGGACACCTGCCATTGCGCGTCGCACCAATTCCGCGTCGCGCAGATCCCCTTCCGCGAACGTGACCGGAACGCCGTCGAGATGGGCGCGCGGGCTTTGCCGGCGCACGAGGGCGCGGACCGAAAATCCCTGCTCGGCCAACATTTTGGCCACGGCCGAGCCAACGAAGCCGCTCGCCCCCGTTACCAGTACTTCGTCGATGCCATTCATCTTCGGCAGGCCGCTCAATGTGCTGGCGAAAGACCCGGCGGGTCGGCTCTGGAAAGTCGCACCACGCTTGCCATACAATGTGGCGACCCTTCCGTCACGTCCGCGCTTCGGCGCGGGAAGAGCAAGGAACAGGCCGGCCGGATGGCGGCAATCCTTTTAGCCTCTGCCACACTTGCGACCTGGCTGTATTTGACGGTGGCGCGTGGCGGCTTCTGGCGCGCGGCCGAACGCGACGGGAATGGCCCTGCGCCGGCGGTCTGGCCGCGCGTGGTCGCGGTGATTCCAGCTCGGGACGAGGCCGAGGGTATCGGCGAGACCGTCGGCTCCCTCCTGCGCCAGGGCTATGCCGGCGCGTTTTCGGTCATTGTGGTCGACGACCAGAGCAGCGACGACACCGCCGAGGTGGCGCGGCGAGCCGCCGCCGCGGCAGGCGCCGCGGCGCGGTTGACGGTGCTTCCCGGCGCGGACCTGCCGGCGGATTGGACTGGCAAGCTGTGGGCAATGAAGCAAGGTGTCGAGCGCGCGCGCATGCTGGCACCCGCCTATGTCCTGTTGACCGACGCCGACATCGACTACGACCCCGACATCCTTGCGCGCCTGGTCGCGCAGTCGGAAACGCGGAACCTCGTGCTCAACTCCCTGATGGTGAGGCTGCGGTGCCAAAGCTTTGCCGAGAGAGCCCTCATTCCCGCCTTCGTCTTCTTCTTCCAGATGCTTTTCCCCTTCACCTGGGTGAACCGTCCCGGCAATGCGACAGCGGCGGCGGCCGGCGGCTGCATGCTGGTGCGCCTCAATGCGCTCGAAGCGGCCGGCGGGATCGAGAGCATCCGCACCGCCTTGATCGACGATTGCGCCCTGGCCCTGCGCATGAAGGCGCAAGGCGCCATCCGGCTCAGCCTGACCGAGCGCGTGCGCAGCATCCGCCCCTATCCCGCCATCGACGACATCCGCCGCATGGTCGCTCGCTCGGCCTACGCCCAGCTTCGCTATTCGCCGCTGCTCCTCGCCGGAACGGTGGCGGGCATGTGCCTCACCTATCTGGCGCCGGTGTTTCTGGCGCTGTTCGGCCACGGTCTGGCCCGCGACATGGGTCTGGCCGCCTGGGCGATCATGGCGGTCGCGTTCCAGCCGACGCTGCGGCTCTACCGGGTCTCGCCCTTATGGGGCCTGGCCCTGCCGGCGATTGCCGCAGCCTACATGGCATTTACCCTCAATTCGGCCTATCAACACGCCCGGGGGCTCGGCGGGCTTTGGAAGGGCCGCGTTCAGGCCGGTGTGCGATGACCGATGCGCGTGAATTCCGCTCCGGCAAGACCCATCGGGACGAAAACTTCCCGGTTGCGTCGCGCCTCATCAATCCGCGCCATCGGGCGTTGATCCTCGCCTTTTACGAGTTCGTCCGCACCGCCGATGACATCGCCGATCATCCGTCTCTTTCCGCCGATGCAAAGGTCGAACTGCTCGATCGTCTCGAGACGGACCTCCTCGGGACCACGGACCGGAACCCGGAGGCGGCACGGCTGCGCCGCCTGCTGAGCGAGCGCGGGCTGTCTCCCGAGCACGCGCAGGATCTCCTCAAAGCCTTTCGGCTCGACGCGACGAAGGCGCGCTACCGGGACTGGGACGACCTGATCGACTATTGCCGCTACTCGGCCATGCCGGTCGGGCGTTTCGTTCTCGATGTGCACGGCGAGAGCCGGACCACATGGGCGGCCTCGGACGCGATCTGCGCGGCGCTCCAGATCAACAACCATCTGCAGGACTGCGGCAACGACTATCGGACCCTTGACCGCGTTTACGTGCCGCTCGATGCGCTTGCCGCCGTGGGGCTCGGCGTCGAGGCCCTTGGAGCGGCGAAGGCCTCGCCGGAGCTGCGGCGCTGCATCGCCGGACTGGCGGGACGCACGGAAGCCTTGTTGCGAGAGGGCGACGCGCTGCCGGTGCTGGTCGAGGATTACCGGCTGGGGCTCGAGATCTCCGTGATCTACGCCCTCGCCCTGCGGATCGCCGGATTGCTTGCAGTCCGTGACCCGTTGAGCGAACGCGTCCATGTCGGCGCGCCGGCCGCGGCCGGCATCGCCTTGCAGGGTGTCCTGACAGGCGCATGGCGCCGTCTGGGCCGGCGTGGACGCGCGCCCGCCCCGCAGGAGCGACCATGAGTACAGTGGCGGACGAAGCCCCGACGGAAGTGGCGCGGCAGGCGTCTGGCAGCTCGTTCTATGCCGCCATGCGCATCATGCCGAAGGCGCAGCGCGAGGCGATGTTCCAGATCTACGCCTTCTGCCGCGCCGTCGATGACATCGCCGACGATGGCGGTCCGCGTGACCTGCGGCTCGGGCAGTTGCAGGCGTGGCGCGGCGATATCGACGCTCTCTATGAGGGCGCGGCATCGCCGCATCTCAGCGGCCTCGCATCGGTGGTGCGCGCCTTCGATCTGCGCCGCGAGGATTTTCTCGCCGTGATCGACGGCATGGAGATGGATGTCGTTTCCACCATTCGCGCTCCCGATTTCGCCACGCTCGATCTCTATTGCGACCGGGTCGCCAGTGCCGTCGGCCGGCTGAGCGTGCGCGTCTTCGGGATGGATCAGGAGCCGGGCCTGGCGCTGGCGCACCATCTCGGCCGGGCGTTGCAGTTCACCAACATCCTCCGCGACCTCGATGAGGACGCCGAAATCGGTCGTCTCTACCTGCCACGGGAAGCGCTGGACGATGCCGGCATTCGGAGCTCCGATCCGTTGGCGGTGCTGGCGCATCCAGCCCTCGCCCGAGCCTGTGCGCCGGTCATTGCGCGGGCCGAAGCGCACTTCGCCCAGTCCAAAGAGATCATGGCGGACTGCCCTCGCCGTGCCGTTCGCACGCCGCGCGTCATGGCGGCGGCCTATCGGATGATCCTCGATGGACTGGTCGCGCGCGGATGGCAGGCGCCGCGGACGCGCGTACGCCTGCGGCGAAGCCGGCTCCTCTGGATTCTCATGCGCTTCGCTATTTGAATGCCGGGCACAGTTCACATCATCGGTGCGGGCGTTTCCGGACTTGCGGCAGCCGTGCGGCTCGCCTCGTCCGGCAGAACCGTTGCGGTTCACGAGGCGACCAGCCAAGCGGGCGGGCGCTGCCGATCCTACCACGACCCGGCGCTCGACATGACGATCGACAACGGCAACCATCTGGTGCTGTCGGGCAATCGCGCGGTGCTGGACTATCTCGATGCGATCGGCACCCGCGATCAACTGGTCGGGCCCGAGACCGCCCGCTTCCCCTTCATCGACTTGAAGACCGGCGTGCGCTGGACCTTGCGGGCCAATGACGGCCGCATGCCGTGGTGGATCTTCGATCCCGGTCGCCGGGTGCCGCGCACGAGCGCGGTGGATTACCTGTCGCTGCTGCGGCTGCTACGCGCCGGACCGAACGCGGCGATCGGCGACGTGATGAAGTGCTCGGGCGTCCTCTATGAGCGGCTCGTCGGGCCGCTCCTGCTGGCGGCGCTCAATACGGAGCCGCCGCTCGGCTCGGCCGCCCTGGCGGCGGCGGTGATCCGCGAGACCCTGGCCGCGGGCGGGCGGAGCTATCGGCCGCTGATCGCGCGAGATGGCCTCTCGGCCGCCCTCATCGACCCGGCGCTCCGCTTCATCGAAAGAAGCGGCGGGACGATCGCCTTCGGGCACCGCCTGCACGCGCTCACCTACAAACCCGATCGCGTCATGGCGCTGGATTTCGGAGAAGAGCCCGTGCCCCTTGCCGCCGACGACGCGGTGGTGCTCGCCGTGCCGCCGGTGGTCGCCGCCTCGGTTGTTCCCAGACCTGCAGACGCCGACAGCGTTCCGCGCCATCGTCAACGCCCATTTCCGCATCGAGCCGCCGGCCGGCGTCGAGGCTATCACCGGCGTCATCAACGGCACGGTCGAATGGCTTTTCGCCTTTCACGACCGCCTCTCGGTCACTATCAGTTGCGCCGATCGGTTGCTCGACGTTCCGCGCGAGGAACTCGCCGCGCGGGTTTGGGGCGAGGTTGCGACGATCACGGGCATTGCGGCTCCGCTGCCGCCATGGCAGATCGTGCGGGAACGGCGGGCGACGTTTGCCGCCTTGCCGGCGGAGAATGCCAAACGTCCGGTCGCCGCGACCCGTTGGAGCAACCTGTTTCTCGCCGGCGACTGGACGGCGACCGGCCTGCCGGCAACGATCGAGGGTGCGATCCGCTCCGGTAACAAGGCCGCCGAAATGGCGGCATCGCGCCACTAGCGACTGGAAGCGCAATTCGTGAACGACAGCACTGCGAACACGACATCCGGCGAGCTTGAGCATGCGATCGCGGCGGCGACCGACGCGCTGCTCGCCTTGCGGCGTCCCGACGGCCATTGGGTCTTCGAGCTCGAGGCCGACGCCACCATCCCGGCCGAATATGTGCTCCTGCGGCACTATCTCGGCGAGCCGGTGGACGCGGTGCTGGAAGGCAAGATCGCCACCTATCTTCGCCGTATCCAGGGCGACCATGGCGGCTGGCCGCTGTTCCACGCGGGCGCCTTCGACATGAGCGCCAGCGTCAAGGCCTATTTCGCACTGAAGATGATCGGCGACGACCCGGACGCGGCGCATATGAGCCGGGCGCGCGAGGCGATCCGCGAGCGTGGCGGGGCGGCCGAAAGCAACGTCTTCACCCGTGTCATGCTCGCCCTCTTCGGCATTCTCACATGGCGTTCGGCGCCGGTGATGCCGGTCGAGATCATGCTGCTGCCGCGCTGGTTCCCGTTCCACCTCTCCAAAGTTTCTTACTGGGCGCGAACGGTGATCGTGCCACTCCTGGTGCTGCAGGCGCTCAAACCGAAGGCGCGGAACGCCAAGGGCGTGGGGATCGACGAACTTTTCCTGCAGCCGCCACAATCGGTCGGCCCGCCGGCCAAGGCGCCGCACCAGAAGTGGTCATGGTTCCTGCTGTTTCGCGGCATCGACGCGGTCCTCCGCCTGATCGAACCAGCCTTCCCCATGGCCATCCGCCGGCGCGCGATAGAGAAGGCGACGGCGTTCGTGACCGAACGCTTGAACGGCGAGGACGGGCTCGGCGCGATTTTTCCGGCCATGGCCAATTCGGCCATGATGTACGACGCGCTCGGCTATCCGCGCGACCATCCGAACTATGTGACGGCGCGCGGATCACTGGAGAAGCTGCTGGTCGTCAAGGCCGAGGAGGCCTACTGCCAACCGTGCGTCTCGCCGGTATGGGATACGGCGCTGAGCTGCCAGACCCTGCTCGAGGTGGGCACCGAGCCGGCCTTCAAGGCCGCCGTCACCGGACTGGAATGGCTGCAGCCGCTGCAGGTCCTCGACCTCGTCGGCGATTGGGCGGTGAGCCGCCCGCAGGCGCGGCCCGGCGGCTGGGCCTTTCAATACGCCAACCCGCACTACCCCGATCTCGACGACACGGCCGTCGTGGTCATGGCAATGGACCGGGCGCAGCGCGTGCTCGGCGATCACCGGTTCCAAGCGGCAATCGAGCGCGGGCGCGAATGGGTCATTGGCCTGCAGAGCGCCAATGGCGGTTGGGGGGCCTTCGACGCCGACAATAACTATCTGTACCTCAACAACATCCCGTTTTCGGATCACGGCGCCCTGCTCGACCCGCCGACGGAGGACGTCGGCGCCCGCTGCGCCTCGATGCTGGCGCAGCTTGGGGAAAGGCCGGAGACAAGCCCGACGCTGCAGCGGGCGCTCGCCTATCTCCAGCGAGCCCAACTGGGGGATGGAAGCTGGTACGGCCGCTGGGGCATGAACTACATCTACGGCACCTGGTCGGTTCTCTGCTGCCTCAACGCGATCGGGCTCGATCCGGCGTCGCAAACGATGCGCAAAGCCGTCGCGTGGCTGTCTTCGATCCAGAATGCCGACGGTGGCTGGGGCGAGGACGGGACAAGCTACGCGCTCGACTACCGTGGCCACGAGCCGTCACCGAGCACGGCATCGCAAACCGCCTGGGCGCTGCTGGGCCTGATGGCAGCCGGTGCGATTGATCACCCGGCGGTTGCACGGGGGATCGATTTCTTGGTGCGCACGCAAGGTCCGGACGGTTTCTGGGCCGAGGAGCGCTACACCGCCACCGGCTTCCCGCGAGTCTTTTACCTGCGCTATCATGGCTACTCGAAGTTTTTTCCCTTGTGGGCGATGGCACGGTACCTAAATCTGACGAACGGGCGCGTTGTCCGAATTCGGAATGTGAATGCTACTTTCGCCCCTTCTTCCAGTAATTGCCGTAACCGGTCTGGCCTTCGAAGCGCGTATCGCGGCGGGGGATGGTGTCGTGACGGTCTGCGGCAGCCGTTCCGATCTGCTTGCAACGGCTGTCGACGAGGCCATCGGGAAGGGTTGCCAGGGCATCATCTCCTTCGGTATTGCCGGCGGCCTGGCGCCGCAGGTCGAGCCGGGAACGTGCATCGTCGCGCGCTCCATCGTTGCCGAGGGCGATCGCTTCAGTTCCCATGCCGACTGGTCGAGGCGTCTCCTAGAAGCAATCCCGGGGGCGGTCCACGCCGATATTGCCGGCGCCACTTCACCGATCGCGACCCCGGCGCACAAACGCGAGATGGCGCGCCGGACCGGGGCGGCAGCGGTCGACATGGAATCGCATCTTTGCGTCAGCGCCGCCGTCACGCATGGTCTTCCATTCGCGGCGGTGCGGGTGGTGGCGGATCCGTGGCATAGGGGCTTGCCGCCCGCCGCGCTCGGCGCCTTGCGCGACGACGGCACGCCTGATCTGTCGGCGGTGTTGCGCTCCCTCGTCGGCCAACCGCGCCAACTCAGCGCGCTCATCCACATCGCCCTCGACACGCATACCGCGCGCTCGGCGCTGGGGCGCGCGCGCAAACTGCTCGGCCCCGGCTTGAGTCTGGTTGGCCCGACGGAAGCGCTGGCGCCCGCGGAATAGGCTGGGCCCGTTTCTCTTCTGAGCGCGTTTTGTGGTCGGGAAGACCTCCGCGCAGTCTGCCATGCGGTGTCTTTTCACGTCTCCTGTAAGCCTTTAGTATCCACGTGGGGCGATTAAGGAGCGGTACCTTGCGAAGCCCGGTCAAAGTCGGTTCGCCACGCAAAGTCCTTTGCGTATTCCCTGCGTATACGCCGGCGTTCGGCACCTTCGCCCACGCTTTCCCCCTGCTCTACAACGTGCGCGCCTTCATGCCGCCCCAGGGGCTGCTGGTCATCGCGGCCTACCTGCCGGAACGCTGGCAGGTCCGTCTCGTCGACGAGAACATCGCCCGGGCAGAAGCCGCGGACTTCGCCTGGGCCGATGTTGTCCTGGTCAGCGGCATGCATGTGCAGGCCCCTCAGATCCGCGACATCAATCGGCGCGCCAAGGCCGCCGGCAAGACGATGGTGCTCGGCGGCCCGTCGGTCTCTGGGGCGCCGGAGATGTATCCGGACATCGACTACCTGCATGTCGGCGAGCTTGGCGATGCGACCGACGCCTTGATCGCGCGTCTCGATCGCGACGTCGCGCCGCCGAGCGAACAAGTCCGCTTCGAGACCGTCGAGCGGCTGCCGCTGGGCGATTTTCCGATCCCCGCCTACGGCCTCATCCCTCTTGGCCAGTATCTCATCGGCAGCATTCAGTTCTCGAGCGGCTGCCCCTATCGCTGCGAATTCTGCGACATTCCGGCCCTCTACGGTCGTCAGCCGCGCCTCAAGACGGCCGAACAGATCGTCGCCGAGCTCGACGCCATGATGGCGCAGCCGGCGATGCCGCAGACGATCTATTTCGTCGACGACAACTTCATCGGCAACCGCAAGGCGGCGCGGGAATTGCTGCCGCATCTCATCGAATGGCAAAAGGCGCGCGGCTTTCCGTTGACCTTTGCCTGCGAGGCGACGCTCAACATCGCCAAGCAGACCGAAATTCTCGACCTGATGCGGTCGGCGTCATTCGTCAACGTCTTTGTCGGCATCGAGACGCCCGACGTCGAGGCGCTGAAGAACATGCGCAAGGAGCAGAACGCCAAAGCGCCGATCCTTGAATCGATCGCAACGCTCAACAGTTACGGGATGGAGGTAACATCGGGAATCATCAGTCGGCCTCGACAGCGACACCGAAGCGTCCGCCGACCGCCTGATCGAATTCATCGACGAATCGCAGATCCCGGTGCTGACGATCAATGTGCTCCAGGCCCTGCCGAAGACGCCTTTGTGGGATCGGCTGGCGAGCGACGGCCGCATTACCGATGATCCCACGCTCGAATCGAATGTGCGTTTCCTCAGGCCCTATGACGAGGTGGTGGCGTCGTGGCGCCGCTGCATCGCCCACGCCTATGATCCGGAGCGGCTATTCGACCGCTTCTGGCACCAGGTGGAATCGACCTACGTCAATCGGCTCAATCCCTCCGGCCGCGGCCGGCTGACTTTCGCCAATTTGCGCATGGGCGCCGTCCTCGCCTTCAGGCTGTTCGTCTATCTCGGCCTGAAATCGGACTATCGGAAACACTACTGGCGCGCGGCCGGTCATGCATTGCGGCACGGGCAAATCGATGCCGTCATGGGCATGGGGTTCGTCGCCTATCACCTGATCCAATTCACCCGCGAGGCCTTGCGCGGCGAACAGAACGCCTCGTTCTATTCGACCCACGAGCGGCAGGCGCAGAAGGCGGCCTAAACCGGCAGCGAAGCAGGCCTCATCGTCATTTCGGCACCGCCTCCGGGAGATACGGCAAGAGATTGGGCGGTATATCCTTGCGCGGCAGGAGGTCGTCCGGCATCCGCAACCACACTTGGCTCTTGCCGAGAAGAGGGATGCCCAGATAGCCGCGCAAGGTCAGTTCCTGACCGTCGGCGCTCAGCTTCATCAGCGCATGGTAGACTGAGCCGCTACGCGGATCGAGAATTGTCCCGTTCTTGTAGTCGAGACCGTTGCGCTGCATGCCCTTGATCATGATCAGACCGAGCGATGGCTTGTCCTTGTCGGCGCCCTCACATTTCGTGCAGATCGGGTTCGGGTTTTCGCCGGGCTTGAGGAACATCTTGACGAGTGCTCCCTCATAGGTGTCGCCATGCTTGAACACCAGGAACCAGCCGCCGACATGGCCATTGGAGTCGGCCTGCTGCCATAAGCCCGCCGCCGTCGGCTGAGCCGCGGCAAGCGGTGCGCACGCGAGCGAAACGATCAAACCGACGGCCACCGCGACTAACGCTCTTGCCATGACAACCGCCTCCGCGGTCAGCTTCGCAACTGTTTCACCCGTCCAAATTCATGCTCGACATGAAGTTCGCTCGGATCGATTGGCAGGGCCTGCGCCCACCTCCGGCAGAGGGCGCGCCGGATTCTATCGGCCGCGCGACAACCGACGACACCGACCGGCTATACCCCATGGCTGACGAGCACCGCCAGGCAGGCAGGCCGCAGCTTGCTACGGTGCGTCTGGAGACAATGGAGAATGTCACGGTCGTTAGCCCCCCGGGGAAGGGCGTGACAGTAACGGCGAACATCGGAACGACATGCCGCCTGCTCTCTGGGCGTCCCCTGGGCAGCGAACGCCGAAGTGGATGACGCCACCAGTACAGCCAAGAGAATTGCCTTGAAGATCATTTCCAGTTCTCCATTGACGCCCCCAGCAAGCAGCGAATGACTTTCCCACGAGCCACCGCGGCTCACTCTTCCCCCGGCGGCACGATTTCGCGCGGCTTGCCCATCAGCAGGGGCTGAAAGAGCACCGCGGCACACAGCGTGCACAGCAGCGACAATGCCAGCAACTTGCCCATGCTCGACGTGCCGGGGTGGGACGAGAACCACAGGCTGCCGAAGGCGGTCGCCGTCGTCAATGCGCTGAAGAACACGGCACGAGTAAGGCTGGTTTGCAGGAGGTTCGTCTGCCCCGAACGCCAGGCCATGATGTAGTAAATCTTGAAGGCGACGCCGATGCCGAGCAGCAGCGGCAAGGCGATGATGTTGGCGAAATTGAGTGGCAGGCCGATCAGGACGGTCACCTCCAACGTCACCACGCCCGCCGTAATCAGCGGAATCAGCGTCAACAGCACGTCGCCGATCCGTCGTAGAACCACCCACAAGAGGATGCTGATCGACAGCATCGCCCACAGGCCCGCCTGGATGAACGCGTTGACGATCGTGTCACCGGCGTCGAGGATTGAGATGGGGCCCTCGATGGCGGTCGGCTCGACTGCGAGCACCGCGCGCGCAAATTGGCGCATTGCCTCGTTGTCGGTCGGGTCCCCCGTCGGCGCGACCTCGACGCGCGCCTGCCCATCCTTGGTCATCCAGTCGCGCACCACTTCGGGCGGCAGGGATTGTCGCGTAATCGGCTCCGGCTGCAGCGATGCCTGGAGGGCGCCGAGCGTATCCTTGAGAGGTGGAATGAAGGCGGTCTCGGCCCGATCACGCGCGTCCTTCGGGGCGTTCGCCAGGGCCGTGAGGTCCGCCGACAGCCTCTTCGCGGCGGCAGCGCCCGGCCCGGTCTGGTCGCCAGCGGATTCGATGAGGCGACTTGCACCTTCTTTCAGCGCATCGATGTTCTCCGCGTCGGTCGGTGGCGCCTCGGCGAGAGCCGGATCGAAGGTCGCCTCGAAGGTCTTTGCCGCGCCGCGGATGATCGCCAGCTTCTCGGCCTGGCCGGTCGGGATGAAGCTGGCGAGCGTCACCACATGTGACACTTCCGGCACTTTCGACAGACGCGCCGCCATCGCCCCCGCTTTGTCGAGCGACGGTGCCAGAATCTCGATCGCATTGGTATTGGCCGCGGGATCACGGCTGAGATCGAGATAGGTCGCGATCGATTCCGATTTGGGATTGCGCAGATTGATCGGGTTGAAATCGAATTGCACCCAGTACAGCAGCGGCAGGCCGGCGACGACCACTACCACCGTACCGATGAGGATCGGCAACCGCCGTCGCTCCATGAATGCGTCGACTGGCGCCAACCAGGTAAATCCGAGTGCATCCGGCTCGCCCGGAGGGTTGAGGAGGCGGATCAGGGCGGGCAGCAACGTGACGCTGGTGACGAAGGCGATCAACATGCCGAAGCCGGCGATCAGCCCCAGTTCGGAGACGCCGCGATAGGCGGTCGGCAGGAACGACAGAAAGCCTGCGGCCGTGGCGGCGGCGGCCAGTGTCAGGGGCGCCCCGACATACTTGCCGGCCCGCAGGATCGCGCTGCGAAGATCGGGGACTTCATGACGTTCGGCGCGATAGCGAACGCTGTATTGGAGGCCAAAATCGACGCCGATGCCGACGAAGAGGACGGCGAAATAGACCGAGATCAGGTTGAGCGCGCCAACCATAAGCAGGCCAAGGGCGGCGGTGAGCGCGAGGCCGACGAACAGATTGACGAACACCGCCAGGATGAGTTGCCATGAGCGCAGGGCCCGCCAGAGGATGAGCAGGACGATGGCGACGGTGATCAGGCCATTGCGAACCGCGTTCTCTTTTATGGTGGCGAATTCCTCGTCCGCCATTGCCACCGGCCCGGTGAGGCGGACGCGCGCCTGATACCGCGGCATGATGCTGGCGGCGGCCTGGCGGATCGCCTGGGTGGCGGCGTGCCCAGGCTCGATCGCGCCATAGTCGAGGATTGGCCGTATCTCGATGAACCCACGAAGATCGCTCGGCGCGGCCGGGTGGCCTTGCGTCAGGACGCGCCAGGAGAAGCTTGCCGGGCGGTTGGCCAGGATGTTGTCGAGCGTGTCGGAGACCGCAGTGAAGGTCGAGGTGAAGTCGTCCAGCGTGAGGTCGCCCGATTGAATGCCAAGCAGCCCGTCCTCGAGACCGGCGATGAGACCGCGCAGGCTCGGATCGGCCGCCAGATCGCTGATCAGCGGCTCGCCCTTGGCAAGCCGCGCCAACGTTGCGCGAAGTTGATCGGGGGGCAGGAACAGAAGGCCGTGGCGAGCGAAAAAGCCACCGCCGTCCGGCTGGATCACCGCCTGGAAGCGATCCGTCCGCTTCGCCAGCGCCTGTGCCAGCGCCGAGGTCGCTTCGCCGGTGAGCTCGGGCGTCGGCGCCTCGACGACCGCGATGATGAGCCCAAAGCGGCCAAATGCCTTTTCGAAAGCCAGTTCGCGCTTGCGCCAGTCGAGTTGAGACGACAGCAGCGTATTGATGTCCGAATTGATGGCGAAATGGCCGACCGCGTAAATGCCCGAGGCCAGGGTCAGCAACAGCGCGACGACCAGCACGCGCCACGGGTGGCGCGTGCAAAAGTCAATGGCCCTGACGATAGTCGAAGTGAGCATGGGGCGGGATTTGTCCGGACGCGCGATCGCGCCTCATTGTTTCGCAAGTCCTGCCGCGCAGCCCAGTCATGCGCGCCAATTCGAGGCGTCGAACGTCAAGCCCTGGCAGGGCCCGGCTATTCCGCCGCTGCAGAAGCCTTCGGCTGGGGCGGCTTAGCAGCCGACTTCTTTGTCCCGGCCGCCGGCATTGCAGCGTGAATGTCGTGCAGCATCGTTTCAACGTGGCGCGAGAAGACGAACTCCGCCGGGCGCTGCTTGTCGAGGGCGATCTCGGGCGCCATCGGTCCTTTCGTGCGGATACCGCGCAAGGCAGTCCACATGACGCTCAAGGGGTTGCTGATGGACGCGTTCGCCGCGGTCGGCTCGTAACCGCAATGGGCCATGCAATTGGCGCACTTCTCGTAGCGGCCGGTGCCGTAGCTGTCCCAGTCGGTGGTTTCCATCAACTCCTTGAAGGTCGGTACGTAACCTTCGCCGAGCAGGTAGCAGGGCTTCTGCCAACCAAACACGTTGCGCGTCGGCATGCCCCAGGGGGTGCAATGATATTCACGATTGCCGGCGAGGAAGTCGAGGAACAGGCTCGAATGCATCAGGTTCCATTTCTTCCCCTTGCCCAGTGCAAA
Source organism: uncultured Alphaproteobacteria bacterium (assembly GCA_963812285.1). Taxonomy (GTDB): domain Bacteria; phylum Pseudomonadota; class Alphaproteobacteria; order Rhizobiales; family Kaistiaceae; genus CAVSRC01. Next base: position 92,911 of record CAWEUR010000015.1, read on the forward strand.
GACCCGCCGGAAAAGCTCCTTGGTCTTGCGGCGATTGAGGAAGTGATCCTGATCGGGTGCGCGTTCATAGGCGTAACCGGGCGATATGGAGACGCCGACGCCCATCTCCTTGGCGTAGTCGAGGAATGCAGCGATGTCCTCCGCCGCGTGCCCGTCGAAGATGGTCGCGTTGACGTTGACCGCGAAGCCCTTGGCCTGAGCCGCCTTGATCGCGGACACGGCCTTGTCGAACACGCCCTTCTGCGAGACCGCCTTATCGTGATGCTCTCTCATCCCATCGAGATGGACAGAGAAAAACAGATAGGGCGACGGCGTGAACAGATGCAGCTTCTTCTCGAGGAGAAGCGCATTGGTGCACAGCGAGACGAACTTCTTGCGCGCGACGATACCCTCGACGATCTCGCCGATTTCTCGGTGAACGAGCGGCTCGCCGCCCGGGATCGCGACCATCGGAGCGCCGCATTCATCGACCGCGTCGAGGCAATCCTTGACAGAAAGGCGCTGGTTGAGGATTTCGTCGGGGTAGTCGATCTTGCCGCAGCCGACGCAGGCGAGATTGCAGCGGAACAATGGCTCCAGCATCAGGACAAGCGGGTATCGCTTGCGGCCCATGATCTTCTGCTTGAAGAGATAGGCTCCGATGCGCAATTCCCTGTGAAATGGGAAAGTCACGATTTTGCGTCCTTGTCCGATAGCCGCGCCGCCGAATCCTCGGCTGACTAGCTGGTGACGAGTTCCGGCGGAAGGCGGAACTCGATTGTTTCTTGACGTCCAGGTAAGGCCGAAACTTCGACCGGAGCAAGGCGACCCAAGGCGGCGACGACATTGTCGACCAAAACCTCGGGTGCCGAGGCACCCGCTGTGACGCCAACGACCCGCACCCCATCCAGCCATTCGGCCTTGAGGTCGTTGCCGTTGGCGATCAGGTAGCTCGGAATACCAGCCTCCGAGCCGATCTCGCATAGACGGTTGGAGTTTGAGCTGTTCGTCGCACCCACGACCAGAATAATGTCGACATGCTTGCTGAGATCGCGAACGGCGGACTGCCGATTTTGGGTGGCGTAGCAGATGTCTTTGGTGTCGGGGCCGACGAGATCGCTGAAGCGCCGGTGCAAGGCGGCAATGATGTCCTTGGTGTCATCGACGCTGAGGGTCGTTTGGGTGACATAGGCGACCGGAGCGTCGGCGGGAATGTCGAGAGCTTCGACATCCTTGACGGTCTGCACCAGGACGACCGGTGCCGAAATCTGGCCCATGGTCCCCTCGACCTCGGCGTGACCGGCATGGCCGATAAGGACAAGCGTGCGTCCCTGCGCGACGTAGCGCTTGCCCTGATTGTGAACCTTGGTGACCAAGGGACAGGTTGCGTTCAGCACCGGCAGCGCGCGAGCCGCTGCCTCTTCTTCGATGTGGCGGGCGACTCCGTGTGCGCTGAAAACCGTAACCGCGCCGTCCGGGATCTCATCAAGGTTCTCGACGAAACGCGCGCCCTTGGCCTTCAGGCTTTCGACGACGTGTTTGTTGTGGACGATCTCGTGGCGGACATAGACCGGCGCGCCGTATTTCTGCAGCGCGCGGTCGACGATCTCGATCGCCCGCACGACGCCGGCGCAAAAGCCGCGCGGCTGCGCAAGGAGAACGCGTATGGGGGCTCTTTCAGTCATAGGCTCCAACCGACTGTTCGATGGTGACGGAATTCAAACGCGTCCAATTGATTCCGTGACATGGCTCTTCCCCAGGGCGTCGAATACCTTGGCGACGATCCCGGCCGCGTCGAGTCCTGCCTTGGCGTACATGGCCGTCGGCGTGTCGTGATCGCAAAACACGTCGGGCAGAACCATCGAGCGCACCTTGAGTCCCCCGTCGAGCACGCCGCGCTCGGCGAGAGTTTGCATCACATATGAGCCAAACCCGCCGATCGCCCCCTCCTCTATGGTGATCAGCACTTCATGTTCGCGCGCCAGCCTCAAAACCAGGTCGACATCCAACGGCTTGGCGAAGCGAGCATCCGCAACGGTGGTGGAGAGGCCAAAGGACGCAAGGTTCTCCGCGGCCTTGGAGCACTCGGCAAGCCTCGTGCCAAAGGACAGAAGGGCGACCTTGCTGCCCTCCCTGACGATCCGACCCTTGCCGATTTCGAGCGGCACGCCGACCTCCGGCAGATCGACCCCGACCCCATCGCCGCGCGGATAGCGCAGGGCGCTCGGCCGGTCGTCTATCGCCACCGCCGTTGCCACCATGTGGACGAGTTCGGCCTCATCTGCCGCAGCCATAAGGACGAAGCCCGGCAGACAACCGAGATAGGCGATGTCGAACGAGCCCGCATGCGTGGGGCCGTCGGCACCGACCAGCCCGGCCCGATCCATGGCGAAGCGCACGGGCAGGCGCTGAATAGCGACGTCGTGCACGATCTGGTCGTAGGCGCGCTGCAGGAAGGTCGAGTAGATCGCGCAAAACGGCTTGTAGCCCTGGGCGGCCAGTCCGGCGGCGAAGGTCACCGCGTGCTGTTCGGCAATGCCGACATCGAAGGTCCGCTTGGGGAACGACTTGGCGAAGATGTCGACACCGGTTCCCGACGGCATCGCCGCGGTGATGGCGACAATGCGCTCGTCCTTCTCCGCTTCCTTCGTCAGGCTCTGGCCGAAAACCTTGGTATAGGACGGGGCATTCGCCTTGGCCTTAACCTGCTCGCCGGTGGCAACGTCGAACTTGACGACGCCATGGTATTTGTCGCTGGCAGCTTCGGCCGGAGCGTAGCCTTTGCCCTTTTGCGTAACGACATGGACGAGGATCGGCCCCTCCTTTGCGTCGCGCACATTCTGCAAGACCGGCAGCAGATGATCGAAATTGTGCCCGTCGATGGGGCCGACATAGTAAAAGCCGAGTTCGTCAAACAGTGTTCCCCCGGCAAAGAACCCGCGGGCAAATTCTTCCGCCCGCGCCGCCCGCCGCTCGACGAATTTGGGCAAACGGTTAGCCAGCTGCTTGCCGATTTCACGTAGCGACAAATAGGTGTGTCCGGAAATCAGACGCGCCAGATAGGACGACATCGCGCCGACCGGGGGGGCGATCGACATGTCGTTGTCGTTGAGAATGACGATGAGGCGCGAGTTCATGGCGCCGGCATTGTTCATCGCTTCATAGGCCATGCCGGCCGACATGGCGCCGTCACCAATCACGGCAATCACGTTGTGGGTCTGGCCCTCGAGATCCCGGGCGACGGCCATACCGAGGCCGGCCGAAATTGACGTGGAGGAGTGGGCGGCTCCGAAAGCGTCATATTCGCTCTCGACCCGCTTCGTGAATCCCGAGAGCCCGCCGCCTTGGCGGAGGGTGCGAATACGATCGCGACGCCCGGTCAGGATCTTGTGGGGATAGGCCTGGTGGCCGACGTCCCAAATAAGCTTGTCGCGTGGCGTGTCGAACACGTAGTGCAACGCTACGGTCAGTTCGACAACTCCCAGTCCAGCGCCGAGATGACCACCGGTCACGGCAACCGCGCTGATTGTCTCGGCACGCAGCTCGTCGGCTATCTGTTTGAGGTCACGCGCGTCCTTGAGACGCAGGTCTCGGGGTTCGTTGATGCCGTCGAGCATGTATCTCCACTCTGGTGTGGCGCGCATCACCCGCCTCAGCCGTCGGTTGAGAGGGTCCTTCCCGAAACATTCTTTGTACAAGGCGCGAATGCCGCGGTCAATTGGACGCCGATGGTGGTTCGCAATGCCTCGCTCGCTGGCGCGCGTCGGTCGTTGCCCATGGCTCCGCTGATGCCGGCCTCGATTACGCAAGGTTGGATCGCCCCCCGCATCGTCGTCAGTCGCCCGAGGCAAGGCACATCGGTCGACAAGTGTTCAGGAAGGGGAGCCATTTCAAATCGCGCATTCAGAACAAGTCCCGGATGTGACCGAGGACCGGATCATCCCACTCAAACCGTATTTCCGACGCTGCGGCCCGGAAGGGCCGTCGCCATGGGCTCGTGCGCGGCTTCGTGTTGATTGCGGCCTATCGCCCGACGATGCCAGGTGGATATTTCCACGCAGGCGTGGGAATGATCGCCCCCGTAGCGAACACCTGACGGCGGCTTCCGCCGCTCCTGATCTCTGTGGGGACGAGAATGGCACTCGAGGCAAAGACGATTGAAATCCTCAAGGGCGTGTCGACCGCGACGCTGACGACCGTTCTTCTGAAGAAAGGCCTGCGCAACATCTGGATGCGCGGCGCCCAGCCGCTCGCTCCTGGCTATAAGCGGATCGTCGGACCCGCCTATACGATGAGCTTCGTGCCCGCCCGCGAGGACCTCGCCACGCCCGCTTCCTGGGCCTCGCCGAAATCCACGCGCGCGGCAATCGAAGCGATGCCGGAAGGCGCCATAATGGTTGTCGATGCGCGCGGCATCGTCGATGCCGGTATCTTCGGCGACATCCTTTGCGCCCGCATCGCCAAGCGCAAGGGCGCCGCACTGGTCACCGACGGTGTCGTGCGCGACCGCGCGGGCGTGCTCGGCACCGGGCTCCCGGTCTGGTGCCAGGGCGCGGCAGCACCGCCCTCGGTCGCAGCGCTGACATTCGTCGACTGGCAGCAGCCGGTCGGCTGCGGTGGCGTCGCCGTCTTCCCCGACGACGTCATCGTCGCCGATCAGGATGGCGCGGTCGTTGTCCCGGCGGCCATGCTTGACGCGGTGGTTGCCGACGCGGTCGAGCAGGAACGGATGGAGGCATGGATCATGGACGAGGTCGACGCCGGCGTACCGCTGCCCGGCCTCTATCCGATGAACGACGACACCAAGGCCCGCTACGCCGCGTCAAAGAAATGATGGCCTGCCCTCGCGGGCGCACCACGGGGTGGAGCAGACGCGACCGGACGGCGGTTGAGCTGTCGACAACGGAGGCCGATCGGAGGCACCCGATTGCCTCCGGCGTTGGACATGAACTAAAATCCGGCCGGGTCACCTGGTGGGGTACCGGCAACCAAACGCGCCGTCGGCATGCGCGGCGACAGTGCGTTGCCTTGGTGTTGCCTAACCGGTGAGGCCGATGCGAACCGCCCTTCTTGCAGTCGCGTTTTCTTTGATGTCGTCGGCTGCCCTCGCCGCAACCGGTAGCCCGGTCGGCACCTATTACATGCCCCATATCGACCTGAAGGACGGGACCTACATACCCGAGCGCATCCAGACGTTCTTCCCCGACGGGCGCTACGAATCCGACCGGATCGTCGAAGGCCGGCGCGAGGTCGAAATGCGTCGATACCGCGTGGTTGGCGATGTCCTCATTCTTGACGCCGGCGCCTTTGCCGCCGACTGCGTCCACGCGCTGACCGGGACGCACCCCCAAAGCGATCTTCAGAGGTTCCGATTCTGGCGGTCCGGGCGCGGTCTCGATATCACCGATCTGACGGACGGCTCGAGCGAAACGCTGGTCCCTGCGACACCTGCCCAGGTGCGCAAGGTCGATGCGGTCCCGAAGTGTCTGCCGCCGACCAGGTAGCGGGACGACTGCGCGGCTTCCTTCCCCTCTGCACTCCCGGCCCTTTCGGGTCGCGCCTCAGCCCGCCGAACGACTACCGTCCGGACTTCACGGACAAGCAGCGTGCCGAGATCCGAAGCCGGACCGGCGAGACGACGGAGCGGTTCGGATACGGCGATCGGTAGTGTCGGAATGACCGGCCCCTGCCCGTCAGGCGCGGTTCGACCATTGCGGGCCGGTGGACGGCTAGGCCGACGGCACGGTCTCGACCTCGTCCACCTGTGGTCGATCCATTTGCCTGTCATCCTCACGCGGCACTTCGTGACGCGCGGCAACGGCGCGCCAACGCGTCAGGATCGCCTTGCGCTCTAGGATCACGGTCATCGGCTCGAGTTCCATGGGCGTCGCGAACAGGCCAAGGCGCGCGGCGGCGCGGCCACTCGCCGGTGAGGAACTGATGAAGATCAGGAAGGGCGTGACGATCATCGGCACGGCAACGGGGGCGAGCCAGAAGACAAGGCTGGACGCGAAGACGGCAGAAGCGACGAGCGCCAGCACGCCGGTGGCGGTGATCCACCAGCTCGCCGCCCAAGCATGCCGGAGGGAAATCGACTCCTCGTCGCGGTCGCCCGTCGGCCAGCCGCCATCGGCGCCGAGCAGCACCTGCAGGACGGAGCGGCTCTGGAACATCAGCATCGCCGGCGCGATCAGGCTCGACCAGGCAAGCTCCATCAGCGTCGACCAGACTGAGAGCGCCGCGCCACCGAAGGCCTGCGCCTGCCCCGTGGCCGCGTTGCGTATCGCAATCAGGAATTTCGGCGCGACCAGCATGCCGAAGATCGCGACCAGGACAATGACGGCCTTGGCCGTATCCGCATGGGGAAAGACCGGAAACAGCATGTTCGGGCACGGGGAAATAGTTGGGTGCCGGCGTCACCAGAGGTTCGACGACGCCCGCCAGAAGGAACGCCAGCCAGAGCGGGGACGCCACATAGGCCATGATGCCCTGGAGAAGGAAGTAGCGACTCCACAGCTTCAGGCCTCGGCGCCAAGAGAAGCCGCGCGTGCTGAAGGTTTCCCTGGCACCACCGCCGATCGCGCTTGGCGAAGTCGAGGATGCTCTCCGGCGCCTCCTCGAACGATCCCTCGAGGTCGGAGTCGAGCCGAAGCCGCCACCCGGCGCGGGCGAGGAGCGCCGCCTCGACATAATCGTGACTCAATATGTGCCCGCCGAATGGCGGCGCTCCTGAAAGCTCAGGCATGCCGCAGCTCGAGGCGAAGGCCCTCGTCCGGATGATAGCATTGTGCCCCCAGAAGACTCCTTCGCTGCCCTGCACCCGGCTCAGGCCCCGGGCAAAGGTCGGGGCGAAGAACCACGAGGAAAACTGCATGGCGCGGCCGAACCACGACCGCGCGTGAATGGTCTTGGGAAGCGTCTGGATGAGACCGACCGAGGGCGCCGCGTCGAGGCGGCGGACCATCTCCACCATCGTCCGCCCTTCGAGAAGGCTGTCGGCGTCGAGAATGAGCAGAAAGTCGTAAAGGCCGCCGGACGTGCGGACAAAGTCTGCGATGTTGCCGGCCTTCTTGCCGACATTGGCCTCCCGTCGCCGATAGAACATGAGCCCTTCGGCATCGCATTCCGAGATCAGCCGCAGGAACCATTCCTCTTCAAGGGCCGCGATGCGCGGGTCACGCGTATCCGAGAGAATGACGAAGTGGAAGCCGACGAGGCCGTCGATCGCCTTCAGGCTGTTGTGCATCGCCGCCACGCGGGAGAAGGTGGCGAGCGGATCCTCGTTGCAGATGGGAATGACGATCGCCGTCAGCCGTCGCGGCGCCAGGTTCGAGGACGGCAGCGAGCGCTTCCGCCAGACGAGTCCCCCAAAGGACAGGGTCGCACCCCATGCCAGACCGAACGTCGTGATCGTCAGCAGGCTGACGCGCACGAAATTCAAGCTGGTCCACCCGTTCGACGCGATGTAGTCGACAAAGAGCGAGGTCGCGACGACGGTCATGACGAGGCTGGCCGCCAGAGAGAGGAGACGGCAATACTTGATCATGTGTGATGGCCTTGCGGGTCGTGCGAAGTCGGCTCAGCCCCACCGTCCGCCGATCTGGCCCTGCTTCCAGACGTCGATTTCACTGAGGCGCACGCGAAGGAGGCGCAGGGGGCGCCATTCCGCTTCCAGCCTCTGGACCGGCATGCTCATCGGTGCCTCGATCGGCATGTAGCCGCGGACGATATTTCCGACGCCCCTCATACCGGCACTAACCGCGCCAATATCGAGGCTAAACTCTTCTCTTTTCATCGCCCGGTCTCCATTGATAATGCCACGTCTCCGATATCGGGCGTTCGGCCAATACGAGATAGCTGCTCATTTCCAGCGGTGCGTCGCCGCCGGGGCGCACGTCGAAGCTTACGCGCCAGATGCCCTTGGAATCGATCCGCTCGATCGATGAGCCGACGACATCACCGCCGCCGACGCTCGTCTTCGCCGCGACCTTGGCATCGCCGGCGACGCTGGACAGCATGCCTCCGGAGAAGTCGACCACGAACTTCCTGAGGCCAGCCTCGTTCTTGATTCCCGATGGGCCGCCGACGCCCGTCCTGGTGCCGACGGCGCGCGCCAGCACGCTCGGCTCGGCCTTCAGGTCGCCCCAGGAAAGGCGGTAGGCGACCTCCATCGACTGGCCCGCCTTGGCCGGCTGATCGGGGATCCAGAAGGACACGATATTGTCGTTCTGCTCGAGGTCGCTCGGGATCTCGACAAGCTGGACATTGCCCTTTCCCCAGTCGCCGCTGGGCTGGACCCGCAGCGAGGGGCGTCGTTCGTAGTGGGCCTCGGCGTCTTCATAGTCGGCAAAACCCCGCTGCCGCTGAAGCAGGGCGAAGGACGCCACGGAACTGTTCGAGAAGAAGGAATTGGCGAGGACGCTGGGATTGTTCAGGGTGCGCCAAAGCTGCGCCCCCTCCTGGCTGACGATCTGCAGCCCGTCGCTGTCGTGAACCTGCGCCCGGTAGTCGTCAAAGACATAGCGATTGTTCTCTCCGAACAGGAACATCGAATTGAGCGGCGCGATGCCGAGGCGATTGATGTCGGATCGGAAGAAGAGCCGGGCCGAGATGTCTGTCACGGTATCCTCACCGGGAATGACATTGAAGGCGTAGGCGCCGGTCACACTCGGGCCTTCGAGCGCGGCATAAATCCTGATCTTGGTCGCCGTCGGCGTCGGGCGCTCGATGTAGAACTCGGTGAAGCTGGGGAACTCCTCGTCCTTGCTGGTCGCGGTATCGATCGCCAGGCCTCGCGCGCTGATGCCGTAGTTGTTGCCATGACCCAACGCGCGGAAGTAGCTGGCGCCCTGGAAGACGATCAGTTCGTCGAAAACGTCCGGCCGGTTGAGCGGGAAATAAATCCGGAACCCGGCGACGCCCGGCATCTTCAGATCCTTGAAGTCTTCCGCCTTCAGCGGTGGGCGATACTCGAAATCCTCGTCGGTGAAGATGATGGGCATGGCCATGCCATCAACAACTTCGAAGAGGCGAACCGGTTCCTTGAAAAGCCAGCCCATATGGAACGCCTCGAGGCGGAACTGGGCGTTGATGTCCGCCCACAGGGCCCGCTCTGGCCGAAAGGCGATCGCCTTGTACTGGTCGTAGGTAAGCTTCTGGATTGGCTTCGGCAGCGTGATCGACGGCGCCTTGTAGGCTTTGCCGGCAGCCTCACGCATTCTGCTCGTCAGGACGTCGAAGGAAAAAGCTCCGTCGGCCTGTGTCTGAGCGGGTGCCGGTTCAGATGCGGCGGCCGGAATCACGTCGGATGATCCAAGGGCAGTCCCTGCAACGGCGCCAGAGATTCCTTGAAGCAATGAGCGACGGCTCAGCATGGTCTCGATACTCCAATCGCGCGGACAGAGTCGCGCGCCGATGCCCCCAACGGCGCGTCTAGTTGCCCAAGCAATCGTGAGGAAAATAGGGCCGCCTCGTGTCAGTCTCGGGGCCAGTGATGGCAGTCTTTGGCCATTTGTAGCGCACGCCGTGCTGCCGTCATGGGCACGTGCATGGTTTCCAGGAATGGTTTTCCAATCGGTCGCCCGTTGCACAGGATTTGATCAACAAGAGCGGCAAGGGGCGTGTGACGCACGATCGAAGCCGACGCGCGAGCCGACCACCAGGTCACTCGCCCGATCGCGCCGGACGCCCCCGCCCGAGGCCCCATTTTCGCTCACTTTCTGACGCTGGCTATCGAACCGATATCGTCACCTGCCGGAGCGGTGGAAGGTAATGTCACCGCTCCTCCGACGGATCGTTCAGGGAGCGAATCATGATCGGCATGTCCGTCATCAGGCGGCGCGGATGAGGATGGCCGGCGCGACGGGCGCGATCGGGATCCGGGCGGAGGCACGCCCTTGAGCGAAGCGGATACGACCGGCGCGCGGCTGGACCTTCCACTCGTCCCGTTGGGTCAAGGAAGCCATGATCGGCCGCTCGGCCAGCAATGGCTGGCGATCATGGCGCTCGCGGTGGCAGCGGGTCTGGTGTTCCGTCTGATGATGCCGGGACAGATCCAATTCCATGGGGACGAGAAATACACGTTCGACCATGTCGTCGATGTTCTGCGCGGTGGTCCGTGGCCATCGCATGGAATGGCGATGAGCATCGGCGGCCCCAATCCGGGAATGAGCGTCTGGATATTCATCCTGCTCGGCTTCATCGCGCCACCGTCGACCCCGCCGGACCTCTCCAGGATCATCGCGGTCGTCAACATTCTGGCCCTTGGCGCGTTTCTCGCCTTCATTCTTGTCGGGGTTCCACGCCGTGAACGAGAGCCCTGGCTCTGGGGCCTGGCGCTGTGGGCGGTCAATCCGGCCGCGGTGACCTACGACCGCAAGATCTGGCCGCCATGCGTCCTGTCGATCTTCGTCGTCGCCATGCTGGCGGGCTGGCGGTATCGGCGCAAATGGATCGGATCCTTCGCTTTCGCTTTCGTCACTGTCATTGGTGGCCAGATCCATCCGACCGCGGCGTTCCTCGGCGCGGTCATCTTTGCGTGGACGATGTTTGACGACCGCTGGTCCTTCCGCTTCACCGGTCTGTTCGCCGGGGGAATTCTCGGCTTCCTTCCCGCGGCGACATGGGTGCTGAGCTACTACGAGAAGGGCAATAGCCTGCACAAGCTCCGCCTGCCCTTCCTGAAATTCTACGAACTGTGGTTCACCCAGCCCTTCGGCTTCGGCGTCGATTACACATTGGGGCCGGTCGAATTCCCTCACTTCCTTCAGTGGCCGCTGATCGACGGCAAGCCGACGGATATCGTGCTGTTCCTTCACCTCTTCCTCGCGCTCCTGGTCGCCGGGCTCCTCTTCCTGGCCGCGAGGCGATTCCTGGCCGGCGGGATCTCGCCCCGTGCCTGGCCGCGCTGGCTCTTTCTCGGCGAGACGATGGGCGGGCGCCTTGTCCGTGCCGCCTTCTGGGGCTTCGGCACGATCCTCACCCTGCTGACGGTGCGGGGCGGCGGTCTTTACCCTCACTACCTGATCGTGATCACGCCGCTGATGGCGCTGTGGGTGGCGCTCCTGGTCACGTTCAATGACGGTGGGCAATTGCGCGAACGGGGGCGGATCGTCCTTTCCGTCCTGTGTCTTTGCGGCGCGCTGATCACCACGGCCCAGTTCGCCTATATCGACGCGGTCGGCAACATCATGGGCGAGTTCGGGCCAAGCTGGTCGTGGCAACAGGCGCAGCCGGTCCCGCCGAAGATCGTGCCGCGACGCTCGGATTGAACGCGCCCGTATGGAAGACAGGGATCCGGGCGGGATGTCGCCAACCGGCGTGCTCAGGTCGGCGACTCTGCTATTCCTTCGCCTCCTTGCGAAGGTGGGCGGCGAGTGCCATCAGGCGGCGGTCACGCCAGTCACGCCGGGCGGCGAGTTGATCCGCCGGGCAGCGCGGCTCTTCGTTCCGCGGTGAGCTTTCCGACCAGATCATCCGACCATGGCCTCGGCTCCCTGCGCGATTGGGCAAGGTCGGCATAGATGCCGCCAAAGCGGCGGACATAATCGTCGATCCCGCCCGGCGCGTTGAGATCGATGGTCTCGAAGGGACCCATGAAGGCCCAGCGCAGGCCAATGCCCTTCGAGATCGTCGCGTCGATGTCGGCGGCTGTGGCGTATCCCTCCTCGTAGAGGGCGAAGGCCTCGTTGAGGAGCGCGCCCTGGAGCCGATTGAGCACGAAGCCCCTCACCTCGCGCGTGACCGAGACCGGCGATTGGCCGACCCGCTCCATCAGCGCTCGCGCCGCCGGTACGACATCCGCGTCAGTCCATGGCGCGGGCACCAGTTCGACCACCGGCACCAGATGCGGCGGGTTGACCGGATGGGCGATGAGGAAGCGGTTGCGGTTCGGCGCGCTTTCGGTGAAGGCCGATGCCGGAATGCCTGAGCTGGAGCTGCCGCAGATCGCGTCGGGTTGCATCGCGCGGCCGATCTCGGCGGCAATCGCCGTCTTGACCTCGACCGTCTCGAACACGGATTCCTGGATGTAATCGGCGCCGACGACGGCCCCGGCGAGCGTGTCGCAGATGTCACCCGCGCCAGCGCCGCCTCGATGTCGGCGGCAAGCCCGGCCGCTTCCATTTCCTCGAGATTGAGCCGCACCCGCTCGCGCACCTGCGCCGCGGATGCCTGCGTCACCATCGAAGACGCGGACGCTCAGCCCACCGAGCGAAAAGATGACCGCCCAGGCCGAGCCGACGAGCCCGGCACCAACGATGCCGATTGTCCCGAATTCCTGATTGCTCATACAGTGTTCCCCTGACGCTTCCTGCCCTGGGATTGCTGTGCCGGGAATGGCGATGGAAAGCAACTCGCAGACGCCGGAACCGGCGACCGGGTCCGGCACCGCCGATCGACCCAGGTGTCGCGGCGCATCGATGACAGATCGCGCAAATCGGCGTGACCGCCGCCGTTTAACCCTAACAAGCGATTGTCAATTCAACTCGTATTCTCCGCACTATGTTGAGGCTGCCGGGGATGGGATCCGGTAACGAGCGGCAGAGGCGGAATTCATGGCAGCGGACGGACAGCGGGTCGCGTGGGTCGACTACGCCAAAGGCTTTTGCATCATCATGGTCGTCACGATGCACTCGACGCTCGGCGTCGAGAAGGCAGCCGAGGCGACGGGCTGGATGAATTATCTGGTCGCCTTCGCCAAGCCGTTCCGGATGCCCGACTTCTTCATGATCTCAGGCCTGTTCCTGGCACGCGTGATCGATCGCGACTGGCGGACCTATCTCGACAAGAAGGTCTTCCATTTCGCCTACTTCTACGTCCTGTGGCTGACCATCCAGTTCATCTTCAAGGCGCCCGGCATCGCGGCCGAAGAGGGCACGGTCGGCGTGGCGCGCGAATACGCGCTCTCCTTCATCGACCCGTTCGGGACGATCTGGTTCATCTACCTGCTGCCGATCTTCTTCATTTTCGTGAAGGCGACCAAGGGCGTGCCGTGGTGGATCATCTGGATCTTCGGCGCGGCTCATCCACAGCGCCAGGGTGAATACCGGCTGGACCATCCCGGACGAGTTCGCCTCGCGCTTCGTGTTCTTCTATTCCGGCTATGTCTTCGCCCCGCAGATCTTCAAGCTGGCGGCGGCGGCCATCGCCAGGCCGTGGACGGCCGGCGCCTACCTGCTCGCCTGGGCCGGCCTCGAGATCTACGCCGTGTTCTGGGGCTATTCCGAGATGATCGGGGTGAGCCTGGTGCTCGGCATCGTCGGCGCGGTCGCGGTCGTCACCTTCTCCTCGCTGCTGTCCAAGAGCGACCTGATGGCGCCGGTGCGCTATTGCGGGCGGAACTCGATCGTCATCTACCTCGCCTTCTTCCTGCCCATGGCGACGGCGCGGACGATCCTGCTGAAGTACGGTCCCATCACCGATCTCGGCACGATCTCGGTGATCGTCACCGCCTGCGGCGTCATCGGACCGCTGGTCCTGTTCTGGATCGTGCGCGACACGCCCTTCAGGTTCCTGTTTCACCGCCCCGCGTGGGCGCGGGCGCAGCCCGCCACCGGTCGCCTGGTGCCGGCCGAATAGGATTTTGTTAGCTCAAAATCCGGCAAAAGCCTTGCACAGGGCGCGCGCGGGCGGGACCATGGCGCATGCCGACCGCTCGCGCATCCCAATCGAAGCCTACCACGCTTGTCTGGTTTCGTGACGACCTGAGGCTTGCCGACAATCCGGCCCTTGCCGCCGCGGTCGAAAAAGGCGGGCCGGTCGTCTGCCTCTTCGTCCTCGAGGACGACAGTCCCGATCTCCGCCCGCTCGGCGCCGCGGCGCGCTTCTGGCTGCATCACTCGCTGAGTGCGTTGCAAGGGGATCTTGCGCGCCTCGGCCAGACACTGGTGCTGAAGCGCGGGCCGGCGGTGAAGGCCGTGCCGGCGCTGGCGAGCAAGGCACGGGCCAAGGTCGTGCTGTGGAACCGGCGTTATGGGCCGCCTGAGCGGATCGACGCGGAGGTCGAGACCCGGCTCAAGGGCCGCGGCATCGCCTCGGAGACGTTCGCGGCCAACCTGCTGTTCGAGCCTCATGAAGTACACAACAAATCCGGCGGCGCCTTCCGCGTCTTCAGTGCGTTCCGGCAGGCCGCCGCCCGGCAGTCGCCATCGCGCGCGCCACTGCCGCGGCCGAAGGCCATCCCGGCGCTCGACCGCGATCTTGGCGGGGTGACACTCGAATCCCTTGCGCTGACGCCGACGGCGCCGGACTGGTCGGCCGGCATCCGCGAGGCCTGGCGGCCGGGCGAAGCGGGCGCGCGGGAGCAGCTCGACGCCTTCGCCGATGCCGGGGCCAGTGCTTATGACGCGCGCCGCGACTTTCCCGGCGCCGATGCGACGGCACGGCTCTCGCCTCATCTGCGCTTTGGCGAAATCAGCCCGTTCCAGGTGCAGGCGCGCGTCGCCATGGCGAGGCACCGATGCCGGCGAGGAAAAGTTCCTCTCCGAAATCATGTGGCGCGAATTTGCCTATCACGTGCTCGCCGACTTTCCCGGCGCTGGCGACCGAGAATCTGAGGCCGGAATTCGACGATTTCCCCTATGCCGAATCCTATGCCGACGACATGTGGGCCTGGCGGCGCGGCAAGACCGGCTATCCGATCGTCGATGCCGGCATGCGCCAGCTCTGGCAGACCGGCTGGATGCACAACCGCGTACGCATGATCGCCGCCTCGTTTCTCACCAAGCATCTGCTGGCCGACTGGCGGATCGGCGAGGAATGGTTCTGGGACACGCTGGTCGACGCCGATCCGGCTTCGAACCCGTTCAACTGGCAATGGGTGGCGGGCTCGGGCGCCGACGCGCAGCCCTTCTTCCGCATCTTCAACCCGATTCTGCAGGGCGAGAAGTTCGACCCCGAGGGGCGCTATGTGCGCCGCTTCGTGCCGGAGCTGGAGCACCTGCCCGACCGCTACATCCACCGGCCGTTCGAGGCGCCGGCAGCGGTGCTTGCCGAGGCGGGAATCGTGCTCGGGCGCGACTATCCACGGCCTTTGGTCGATCACACCGAGGCCAGGAAGCGCGCGCTGGAGGCTTTTGCTCACATTCGCGGAAATCGCGCAAAGTCCGTCGCTTGATGCCTCCGGCCTCAGCCGTTAGCTTGCCGCCAAACTGGCCGGACCGGCAAATCCGCGGACTTTTCCCAAATGACCGTCAATCCATCGATCATCGACGCAATCGGCAATACGCCGCTCATTCGCCTGCGGGCCGCCTCCGAGGCGACCGGCTGCGAGATATACGGCAAGGCCGAGTTCATGAATCCGGGCCAGTCGGTCAAGGACCGGCCGGCGCGGCACATGATCCTTGAGGCGGAGAAGCGCGGCGACCTCAGGCCCGGCGGGCTGATCGTCGAAGGCACGGCGGGCAATACCGGCATCGGACTGGCGCTGGTCGGTCGGGCGCGCGGCTACCGGGTCATCATCGTCATCCCCGAGACCCAGAGCCAGGAAAAGAAGGATACGCTGCGGCTCGCCGGCGCGACACTGGTGGAGGTGCCGGCCAAGCCTTATCGCGACCCGAACAACTACCAGCATATCGCCCGCCGGCTCGCCGACGAGCTGCGCGCCAGCGAGCCCAACGGCGTGCTCTTCGCCGACCAGTGGAACAATCTCGATAATCGCCGCGCCCATTATCTCACGACCGGCCCGGAGATCTGGGAGCAGACGGAGGGCAGGCTCGACGCCTTCATCTGCTCGGTCGGCACCGGCGGGACGCTCGCCGGCACATCGCTCTTCCTGCGTGACAAGAAGCCCGACGTCACCATCGGCTGCGCCGATCCTGAAGGCGCGGCCATGTACGACCTCTTCACCACCGGCACCGCCAAGGCGACGGAGGGCAATTCGATCACCGAGGGCATCGGCCTCGGCCGCTCGACGCCGATCGTCGGCGACATCAAGGTCGACCGCGCCTATGTCATCCCCGACGGCGAGGCGGTGCCGCTCATCTTCTCCATGGTCGAGGAGGAAGGGCTGGTGCTTGGCGGGTCGAGCGGGATCAACGTCGCCGGCGCGATACGCCTGGCGCGCGACCTCGGGCCCGGGCACACCATCGTGACCGTGCTGTGCGACGGTGGGACGCGCTACCAATCAAAGCTGTTCAATCCGGACTTCCTGCGCGACCATGGCCTGCCGGCGCCCGCCTGGCTTGAGGCGGAGACCGGGATCGAGATTCCTTACGTGAGGGCGTGAGCCATGGCCTATGAGACGCAGCTCCTTTTCCGCGACGACACCTATATGCAGCAAGCGGAGGCGACGGTGCTGGCGATCAACGACAGGCGCGGCATCATCCTCGACAAGACGATCTTCTACGCCACCGGCGGCGGCCAACCTGGCGATTCCGGCCGGATCGAGCGGGCCGGCGGCGCGACGACGATCGCCACCGCCGTCTACGGCGAGGACAAGGGCGAGATCGTCCATGTCCCGGGCGAGGAAGAGGCCCTGCCCGAACCGGGCGAGACGGTCCGTGCCGTGCTCGACTGGGAGCGCCGCCACCGGCACATGCGCATCCACACGGCGCTGCATCTCCTCTCGGTCGTCCTTCCTTTCCCCGTGACCGGCGGCCAGATCGGCGCCGAGGAAGGCCGGCTCGACTTCGCCATCGACGGTACTGTGCCAGAGAAGCAGGAAATCGAGGAAAAGCTGAACGCGCTGGTCGCGGCCGATTATCCGGTCAGTGACGAATGGATCACGGACGAGGAACTTGCCGCCAATCCGAACATGGTCAAGACCATGAAGGTCAAGCCACCCATGGGCTCCGGCCGTGTGCGGCTGGTGCGCATCGGCGATATCGACCTCCAGCCCTGCGGAGGCACCCATGTCCGATCCACGGGCGAAATCGGCCCGCTGGTGATCGGCAAGATGGAAAGCAAGGGCAAGCAGAACCGGCGCGTGCGGATCAGGTTCGGGGAGACCAGTTAGGCCCGGCCGAAGGCAATTGCGCCATTATTTGCCCCCTCCCGAAACCGGCAAGACCGGTTTCGACTTCCCCTCAAGGGGGAGGTTCGGGTAGCAGCTAGGCTGCCGGACCCGTGTTTTCGTGAAGGATCATCTCCATGGCTGACCGATCTCGCCTGTTCGTTTCGACCGAGTGGCTGGCCGCGCATCTGAACGATCCGAACGTGGTCGTGATCGACGGGACGTGGCATCTGGCCGTGACCGGGCGGGATGGGCGGAGGGAGTATGAGGGCGGACATATTCCGGGGGCGGTGTTCTTCGACATCGACGCAATCGCCGACACGGCCAATCCGCTGCCCCACATGTTGCCGACGCCGGAAGCCTTCGCCGCGGCGATCGGCGCGCTGGGCATCGATGAGACGCAGACCATCGTCGTCTATGACGGCATGGGGCTCTATTCGAGCCCGCGGGTCTGGTGGACGTTCAAGATCATGGGCGCGCGCGACGTTCGCCTGCTCGAAGGCGGCCTGCCGAAATGGACGGCGGAAGGCCGGCCGGTCGATACGACGGCGGTCAGCCGGCCATCGCAGAGCTTCACGCCGAATTTCGATGCCTCGGCCGTTGTCGACCTTGAGCAGGTGCGCGACGGGATCGCCGGCGGGAGCCTGCAGCTTGTCGACGCGCGGCCGGCGGCGCGCTTCACCGGCGAAGCACCGGAACCGCGCGACTGGGTGAAGAGCGGGCGCATTCCCGGCAGCTTCAGCCTCCCCTCCTCCGAGGTGCTTGCCGATGCCGGCAGGCTTAAAGACGCGGAAGGCCTTCGTCAGGCGCTCGCCGATGCCGGGATTGATCTCGGCCGGCCGATCGCGACAAGCTGCGGTTCGGGCGTCAATGCGGCAATCCTGACCCTGGCGCTGGAAGCCATCGGTATCACGGACAGCCGCCTCTATGATGGCTCGTGGACCGAATGGGGCGGCCGGGACGACACCGAGATCGCCACCGGGCCGGCCTGAGGCCGGCGTCGCCGACTTTTGGCCATTCATCGCGCATACAGGCTTTGTGTGGCTAGATAGATTGGCGCGATTTGCACGCGTGGCCGGATTTCCATGAGGGGCAAGCAGTACGGACCCATGAGTTGCCTGCGTTCAGCGCTGCTGATGGGCGCGAGCCTGCTGATCCTGGCGGGGACGCCGATCGCGCACGTTTCCGCCGCCGGTGCGCGTCCCCACATCCTTGCCCAGGCCGATGCGCCCCAGCCGGCCCCCGCTCCCGACCCTGAAAAGCTGAAGCTCGAGGCGGCCCTTGCCGCCGCCGAGAAACGCGTCGAGAACGCGCGCGCAGTCCTCCGTAATGCCTATGCCAACAACAACAGCATCATCGGCGTCGAGGAGGCGAAGAAGAAGCTTCGCGACGCGCAGAAGGTGCTGGCCGAGGTCAGGAAGGGCAACATCCCGCCGGACCTGACCATGCCGGCGCCGGACGCCGCGGATAGCGGCGGTGCGATCGCGGTGCCGGCGGGCGCATCGGCGACGCCCGATATCGTGACCGAGGACGGTTCGGCAGGCAGCGGCGATGCTGGCGCACCGGCGGGCGGACTGCAGGACATGCCGGCCGCCGATGGCGGCCTCACCCAGATGCCGGCGCCTGCACCGCCTCCCGCCGAGACACCGCCGGCTCCGGCCGAAGCACAGCCGGTGCCCGCGCCACCAGCGACGCCGCCGGCGACACCGGATGCCAGCGCCGACGTGCCGGCCGCACCGCCCTCATCGCCTTCCGTGCCGCAAGTCGTCGACCGGGAGGGTGACCGGGTCGTACTCAACGCCGGTGGCCGCCTCATTGTCCGGCATGACGATCGCGCCCGCTTCGAGGCGGACGGAGCGACCGTGCTGGAGGACGCGCAGGCGAGCGCCAGCAAGACGGTGATCGCGACCCGGCCGGACGGGACGCAGGTCGTCACCACGCGCGACGCGGACGGCAATATCCTGAAGCGGGTGCGGAAGACGCCCGGCGGCCAGCCGACGGTGCTGATCGACAATCCGCCGGCGCCGGGGACAACGCGCGCACCCCTCGACCTTGCCTCGATCAACCGGCTGCCATCCCTCATCATCAGCATTCCACGAAGCGACTACATCGTCGAAGCGCGCCAGGCAGCCGAACCGGACCTTGAGAAGGCGCTCGCCGCTCCACCCGTGCAGGTGCCGCCGCGCGCCTTCTCGCTGGCCGAAATCCGCCGCAGTTTCCGCGTTCGGGCGATGCTCCGCCGGGTCGATATCGACACGATCACCTTCCCGTCCGGATCGGCCGACGTGCCGCCCGAAGAAGTGCCGCGGCTCGATGCGATCGGGCGCGCCATCGCGGCGCTTGTGCGGCGCGATCCAACGGAGATCTTCCTGATCGAGGGGCACACCGACGCGGTCGGGCCCAACCTCGCCAATCTCGTGCTCTCCGACCGGCGGGCGCAATCAGTCGCCGAACTTCTGTCGGACTATTACGGAATCCCGCCGGAAAACCTGATCACCCAGGGCTATGGCGAGAACTACCTGAAGATCATCTCCGCGCAGCCCGAGCCGGAGAACCGGCGGGTGACGATCCGCCGGATCACGCCACTCCTGCGCGGGCACAATTAGGCGCGACCGCTCAGGCCGCCTGTGCCCGGCTGTTGTCCCATAGGCCACGATTGAGGCGCCACAGGCCGATGGCGATGGCGAGCGCCAACAGCCCGGCGACGAGGATGCTGAGCGGCTGGGCACCGAGACGCTCGAACCATTGGGTGTAGAAGTGGATCGCGCCGAAGATGGCGGCGATATTGACCACCCAGCGGCGGTTGGCACGCGCCGCCCAGACGCCGACGCTGATCAGCGCCACCGCCCACAGGACGACGAAGAGCTCCGCGCTGAGGGTGCTCTTCAGCCATTTGGCGTGATCGCCCCAGAGCGAGCCGATCCAGAAGCCGAAATTGACCAGCAGGAGCGAGGTGCGCGCCGCCATTAGGGCGAGGCGCTCATAGGCGGCGGGAACCTGCTTCGAGACGAAATAGGTGACCAGTGCCAAGGCCGAAAAGACGAGGATGGTGAGCGTCGGCTCCTCGATACCGAGGAAATAGGTGGCGTGCATGTAGCCGGTGCGGGCGCCGAAACATGAAGAAAGCGCCAGGACTGCGAGCGCGATGAGAAGGCCGCTGCGCGCGACCGCCCCGACGATCGTGAAGCCCACGGTGATGGCGACGAAGGTCCACAGCGACGCCTCCGTCAGGATGACGGCACCGCCGGCCAGCATCAGCGCGCCGACCAGCACGCAGATATTGGCGAGCATTTCCCATTCGTGGGAGCGGGAGCCGTAGAGGGCGAGCCCGCCGCCGAGGACGAGGGCACCGACGACGATGCCGCTCACCGCATTCGGCACCAGCGCGATGAGGCCGGCGCTGACGGCAACGACCCCAAAGCCGATCAGGATGTTGAAAGCGAGCGATCCGGTGCCGGCGGAGCCGAGCTTTTTCAGCCGCTCCGCCTCTTCCGTCGTAATCGCGCCCTCGGACAGCAGTCTCGTCAGATCAAGCGTTACCTTCATGCAAGCCTCCCCAGCCCGCGTCCGGCGTTGCGTTCAACCGTTCCAGGCGGCCGCGATCGCCGCGGAATCCTGGAACTCGCGGAAACCGGCGATCTTGCCGTCGCGCAGGTCGAAGACCTGAATGAACGCGTTCTTGTCGCCCATCGTGCCGCGCCTCGGCAGAACATGATTGCCGACGACGAAGACCTTGCCGTCGGCCGCGTGAAACGCGGCCCGCTCATGCTCGCTGGCGCCGACAACCTTATACAGCATCTCGAAGAACGCACCGACTCGGGCGACTTCCTCGCGCAGCGAGCCGATGGCGCCCGGCTCGGCGGGGCCCGAGGCAATCGGGGACATTTCGGGGGAAAGCATGCCGATCAGGCAGGCCAGATCGCCGCGCTCGAAGGCGGCATAGGCGCGCTGAATGATCTGAATATCGGACGTGGTCATCATTGTGCTCCGCATGGGGCCGGTCGCCATAAAAAAGGCCGCGGCGCAAATGGCGCAGCGGTACCCGTGGCGGAGCTTGTAATCGAGACATGACCGGCGCGCTGTGGCGCCGGTCACAGGATCCGGCCGAGCGGCCTCAGTGCAGGATCTGGCTGAGGAAAAGCTTGGTGCGCTCGTGCTGCGGATTGGTGAAGAAGGATTCCGGCTCGTTCTGCTCGATGATCTGGCCGGCATCCATGAAGATGACGCGATTGGCGACCTGCCGCGCGAAACCCATCTCGTGGGTCACGCAGAGCATGGTCATGCCCTCTTCCGCCAGGTCGACCATGACGTCGAGCACTTCCTTGATCATCTCGGGATCGAGCGCCGAGGTCGGCTCGTCGAACAGCATGATGCGCGGGTTCATGCACAGCGCCCGGGCGATCGCCACGCGCTGCTGCTGACCACCGGAAAGCTGGCCGGGATATTTGTTCGCCTGCTCGGGGATCTTCACCCGGTTGAGATATTGCATGGCGACCTCTTCGGCCTGGGCCTTGGGCATCTTGCGCACCCAGATCGGCGCCAGCGTGCAGTTCTCGAGAATCGTGAGGTGAGGAAAGAGATTGAAGTGCTGGAAGACCATGCCGACCTCGCGGCGGATCTCGTCGATCCGCTTGAGGTCGTTGGTGAGCTCGATCCCGTCGACGACGATCTTGCCCTTCTGGTGCTCCTCCAGGCGGTTGATGCAGCGGATCATCGTCGACTTGCCCGAGCCCGACGGGCCGCAGATGACGATGCGCTCGCCACGCATGACCTTGAGGTTGATGTTCCGCAGGACGTGAAAGTCCGCGTACCACTTGTTCATGTCCGCGATCTCGATGGCGACCTCGGTATCCGAGACCTTCAGCTTCGCGCGGACGGATTCACCGCTTTCAGCCACCGCAGTCTGTCCCGACATGGTTTTTCTTCTCCCTTGTCAACGCTTGTGGCCGGTGTGGAGCCTGCGCTCAGTATAGATGGAATAGCGTGACATGCCGAAGCAGAATGCCCAGAAGACGGCGGCAGCGAAAACATAACCGGTCGCCGGGGTCTTGGACGACGCCCAGTCCGGATCCGTGAAGTTGCGCTGGACGATGCCGAGCAGGTCGAACAGGCCGATGATCAGGACAAGGCTGGTGTCCTTGAACAGCGCGATGAAGCTGTTGACGATGCCGGGGATAACGATCTTCAGCGCCTGCGGCAGGATGATGAGCCGCATCATCTGCCAGTAGCCGAGCCCCATGGCCGCCGCTGCTTCGTACTGGCCCTTCGGGATCGCCTGCAGACCGCCGCGGACCACCTCCGCCATATAGGCCGAGGAGAACAGCGCGACGCCGATCAGGGCGCGCAGCAGCTTGTCGAAATTGACGCCCGTCGGCAGGAAGACCGGCAGCATGACACTCGCCATGAACAGGACCGTGATCAGCGGTACGCCGCGCACGAACTCGATGAAGACGATCGAGCAGAATTTTATTACAGGGAGCATCGAACGCCGGCCGAGCGCCAGTATGATGCCGATGGGCATGGACGAGGCGATGCCGACCAGGGCCACGACAAGGGTAACCAGAAGTCCGCCCCAGAGCTGGGTCTCGACCGGCTCGAGGCCGAAATTCACCGACAGGATGAGCAGGACAACGATGATCCCGCCAAGCAGCATCCACACGCTTCCGACCGCGCGCTGACCGGGCCGGCCCGGCGTGCGGTAAAGACCGGCGAGACCGGCGAGACCGGAAACCACCGCCGCCAGAACGGCGACGAAGCCGATGATTGTCAGGCTGTAGCCGCCGATACCGAAGATGGCGGAATCGATGAACAACGACGCGATCGCGGCGACGAGAGCCACGGCAGCGCTGATCAGCGCGACGCGGCTCGTCATTACCGGCACCTGACCGCCGCCGGCCGTGGTGACGATCAGCCCGGTGAGGAACAGGCCGGTGAGGATCAGCGCGACGATCGTGCTGATGCCGATGTCGAAATGGCCCCCGGTCAGCAGGATCAGCGCGATCAGCGGATAGAGCCCGAACAGGTAGATCGTGGTCTCGCGCTTGAAGGGCAGCCGGGGGATCGCGATCGGGATGATGCCGATGACCAGCAGGATGCCGGCGAGATTGACGCGCCAGCGCTCGTCGAGCGGATAGCTGCCATACATGAACTGGGCGAACTTGGCATGGACGAAGGCCCAGCAGGCCCCCGCCCCCGGCTGGACGCAGACCTCGCGGTCAGGCCCGGTCCACACCGCGTCGACAAATGCCCACTTGATCAGCGGCGGCACGATCCACAGCACCAGCGCGATGCCGAGCAGCGTCAGGATGATGTTGGTGGCCGAGGAGAAGAGGTTGCCGCGCAGCCAGCCGATGACGCCGACATTGCTCGACGGTGGATCGAGGATCGGCTCTTCCTCCGTGCGGACGTAAAGCAACTCGTAAGCGGTGGTCATGGCTCAGCGCTCCACCAGTGCCAGGCGACGATTGAACCAGTTCATGAACATCGACGTCGCAAGGCTGATGGCCAGATAGACCAGCATGGTAACGAAGATGACCTCGATCGCCTGACCGGTCTGGTTGAGCACGGTGCCCGAGAACACCGCCACGAGATCCGGATAGCCGACGGCGACCGCAAGCGAGGAGTTCTTGGTGAGGTTCAGGTACTGGTTGGTCAGCGGCGGGATGATCACCCGCATTGCCTGCGGGATGATGACGAGCCGCAGGGTCACCGGGGCACGCAGGCCGAGCGCATAGGCGGCCTCGGTCTGTCCATGCGAGACCGCGAGAATGCCGGCGCGAACGACCTCGCCGATATAGGTGGCGGTATAGAGCGACAGGCCGAGCAGCAGAGCCATGAATTCCGGCTTGATCTGCAGGCCGCCAACGAAAGAGAAGCCATCGAGCTTCGGGAAGCTCCAGACCAGCGGCGCGCCGGTCGCGAGAAAGGCGGCGGCCGGCAGGAGGATCAGGATGCCGAGTCCGACCCACAAGGTCGGGAATGGCTGCCCGGTCGCCATCTGGCGACGGTGAGCCCATACGGCGACGATGATGACCACGAGGATCGCTGCCAGGATAGCGATCAGGGTCGCGCTGAAGCCGGGCTCGGTGATCGGCTGCGGAATGATCAGGCCGCGATTGCTGAGATTGCTGCCCAGGGGAAGCACGATCCCGTCCTTCGGGCCGGGCAGAACCGACAACACCGCCTTGTACCAGAACAGAAGTTGCAGAAGCAGCGGGATGTTGCGCAGCGTCTCGACATAGACGGCGGCGAGCCGCGAGATCAGCCAGTTCTTGGACAGGCGTGCAATGCCGAGAGCGAAACCGATGACAGAGGCGAAGAAGATGCCGAGCGCGGCAACCAGGACGGTGTTGAGCAGCCCGACCAGGAAAGCGCGGCCATAGGTCGATTCAAGCGAATAGGGGATCAGAGTCTGCGAGATGTCGAAGCCGGCGCGATCGCAGAGAAAACCGAAGCCGGACGCGATATGCGCACGCTCGAGGTTCTGGATCGTGTTGTGCGCGACCCAGGTGAAGAAGCTGATCAGCCCGAGCGGCGAGCAGCACCTGGAAGATGATCGCCCGAACCTTCGGGTCGTAGATGAAGGAAGAGCCGCCTCCGCCGGGGCCCGCTGAGCCCGACACACTGTCCTGAATCGCCATGCCGGCCACCCCTGGTACGGCTGTCGCCCTACTGAGTTTCGGTCGGGCGGGCCCGAGGGCCCGCCCGCCGCGGATCGACTAGCGGATCGGGGGAGCGTACTGAATGCCGCCCTTGGTCCAGAGCTGGTTCAGGCCACGCGCGATCTGCAGCTTGGAGCCCGCACCGATGTTCCTGTCGAAGATCTCGCCGTAGTTGCCGACTTCCTTGATGACGTTGTAGGCCCAGTCATTGCCGAGGCCGATGGCCTCGCCGAAGGTGCCGTCGACGCCGAGCAACCGGCGGATCTCCTGGTTGGGCGAGCTCTTCATCTCGTCGACATTCGCCGACGTCACGCCGAGTTCTTCGGCGTTGACGAGCGCGAAGGAGGTCCACTTGACGATGTTGAACCACTGGTCGTCGCCCTGGCGCACGACCGGTCCCAGCGGCTCCTTGGAGATGATCTCCGGAAGGACGACGTTGTCGTCGGGATTGGTCAGCGTCAGGCGGGTTGCGTAGAGGCCCGAGGCGTCGGTCGTGTAGGCGTCGCAACGGCCCGAATCGTAGGCGGCAGCGACCTCTTCCGAGCTTCTCGAAGACGACCGGGTTGTACTTCATGTTGTTGCGCTTGAAGTAGTCGGCGAGGTTGAGCTCGGTGGTGGTGCCGGTCTGCACGCAGACCGCGGCGCCGCCCAGCTCGAGGGCCGACGACACGCCAAGCGACTTCTTCACCATGAAGCCCTGGCCGTCATAGTAGTTGACCGCGGCGAAGGTGAGGCCGAGCGAGGTGTCGCGCGACATCGTCCAGGTCGTGTTGCGGGCCAGCATGTCGATTTCGCCGGACTGCAACGCGGTGAAGCGCTCTTTCGCGGTGAGCGGGGTGTATTTCACCTTGGTCGCGTCACCGAACACAGCGGCCGCGACGGCGCGGCAGTAGTCGACGTCGAAACCCTTCCAGTTGCCCTGATCGTCCGTCGAAGCGAAGCCGAGCAGACCGGTATTCACCCCGCATTGCACGAAGCCCTTCGCCTTGACGTCATCAAGGGTTCCGGCAACCGCAGCGCCAGCGACCAGCGAAAGCGCCGCGCCAGCCAGGATCGGGAGAATTGCTTTGCTTAATGTCATCTAGCTGCCTCTCGCGTTGTCATCTTCAATGCAAATTCAACTTTGGATGGCGTCGAGTCCCACTGCTATCAATGGCTGGACTCTGCAAACCTGCATCTCTGGGGACACCCGTCGTGCCGGCTCGCCTCCGTTGGCGATCACTCACTGATTGACCGCTTTATCTCAGGCCATTATTCGACAGCGGTCAAGGGTGTGGACGCAACGCGATAGTTTGGGCAATCGCCTAGTCAATCGGCAGCAGCCGGAATTCAATTATATGACAAATAGTGAGAATGGTTCTTCCAAGCGCGGCGTGGCAACGCGTTTGGTACGACTCGGCCGTGACAAGCATGTCACCGGTCAATTCGTCAATCCGCCGGTCGTACATGCGTCGACCGTCCTGTTCGATTCAGTCGATGACATGCTTTCGGGCAAGCAACGCTACTCCTATGGGCGGCGCGGCACCCCGACGATCGACGCACTTGAGAGTACGGTCACGGCGCTGGAGAACGGCGCCGGCACGGTCCTGTGTCCCTCCGGCCTTGCGGCGGTCTCGGTGGCGCTGCTCTCCTGCCTGGCGGCGGGCGACCATCTGCTGATGGCGGATTGCGTCTACGGCCCTGCCCGACATTTCGCCAATACCGTGCTGAAACGGATGGGCGTCGAGACGACCTTCTTCGACCCCAATGTCGGCGCCGGCATCGTCGATCTGTTCACCGAACGCACGCGCGGCGTCTACCTGGAGGCACCGGGGTCGCTGACCTTCGAGATGCAGGACGTGACAGCCATCGTCGCGATCGCGCATGAGCGGGGCGCCATCGTTCTGCTCGATAACACCTGGGCGACCCCCCTCTTCTTCAAGCCGCTGGATCATGGCGTCGACCTGTCGATCCAGGCGGGCACGAAGTATTTCGGCGGTCATTCCGACATCATGCTCGGCACGATCTCGGCCAATGAAGGGGCCTGGGACGCGTTGAGGAGCACCCATGGCGCGCTCGGCATCTGCGTCGGGCCCGACGACATCTATCTCGGCCTGCGCGGCATCCGCACGCTCGCCGTGCGCCTCGATCGGCACATGCAATCGGCCATGACGATTGCTACCTGGCTGTCAGCGCGGCCGGAGGTGGCGCGCGTGCTTTACCCGCCGCTCCCCTCCGACCCCGGCCATGCGCTGTGGAAGGAATTGATGTCCGGGGGCTGCGGCCTGTTCGGCGTCGTCTTCAACGGCTGGAGCGAGGAACAGGCCAAGATCTTCATCGACGCGCTGGAGCTTTTCGGCCTCGGCGCCTCATGGGGCGGCTTCGAGAGCCTTGTCATCTACGGCCGGCCGCAGGCCATGCGCACCGCAGTTCCGTGGCAGGCGGAAGGCCCGCTGGTCCGGCTGCATATCGGGCTGGAAGACCCGGCGGATCTCATCGCCGACCTTGAGGCGGCGCTGGCACGCGCCGCGGCGGTCTGAAACGCTACGCGGTCGATCGGGCGGCGAGTTCACGTCGCTCGCGCAGGACGAACCACAGGTTGCGGGCGTAGATGAACAGCCCGCCCGACAGGCCGACCACGAAAACCGGGTCGCCGCGATGGATCGCGTAGATCAGGAGCAGCACGCCGCCGAAGACGGAAAAGACCCAGAACGACATCGGCACGACGCTTCGCCGGGCCCGCTCGGAGGCGATCCACTGGAGGGCGAAGCGCAGCATGAAGAACACCTGGGCCAGAAAGCCGAAGGCCACCCAGCGGTCGAATCCTGACGATGAAGACCGTGTGGAGCCAGCGGACAGGTGTGCCGAGAGTTCAGCGATCATGAGCATCTTTCCCTTCGGTGGACGGCGCCAGGCGTGCGGACTGGCGTGAGGGATCCGGCATGTGGCGCCCGACCAGGGCACTGAGGAGGCCAAGGACCATGAGCCTGGCGCCACCGGGTCGTGCGAACACGCGGCGGATGGCGATCCAGCGCGGCCGCGGGATGTTGCGTGAGCCCATGGAAAAGCCGATGCGGCCCTTGGAGAAGCCGACCGCCAGAAAATAAGCGTAGGAGGCGCCGAAAAGAAACCCTGCCGTGACATCGCTCGGATAATGCGCGCCGACGACGATGCGGCTGAGGGCGATCAGGATCGCGAAGAAGAAGACGATGCCCCCGGCCCGGCGCGAGATCAGCAGCGCCGTGACCGCGACCGCGCCGGCGGTCGTCGAATGGCCGGAAGGAAAGCTGTTTGTCGCGTATTGGAAGGAGAACGGATCGAAGGCGAAGGCGCCGTCCATGCCGAAGCGCAGCGGCCGCTCGCGCCCGATGATGACCTTGATGAGATCGACCGTCAGCCCGGAACCGGCGACGGCCACGAAGAGCGTGGTGGCGAGCGTGCCGATTTCGGTCCAGGCGGCAGCCACCCGCCGGTCGATGCGGCTCCAGTTGCACAGAAGAAGCAGAATAACAAAAAGGCCCGTGGGGATGAGAATCCAGTCCGACTGGCCGTAACGCGTAAGGAAGGCGAAGAAGGAGACGACTCCGTCGGGGAGCGCCGGTCCCCAACTGATGGAGGCGATGTCGAGGGTCGACGCCGCGGCAAGGGTCGCGATGATGCCGATTACGCCGATCACCGCCACGTGACGCCGCGTCGACGGCCGGCCGGGCGCCGCACGCATGCGCGCAAAGCGCAGCCGGGCTGACGCGAAGTTCGCGCGCCGGCCCCGTGCCATTGCTGGCCCCGTGTCTTCCACCGTCATTCGGTCGCTTCTTTCACTGCATAGACTCGTATGTCGACCACCCGCGCCTTGCCCAGATTCAACCCGGTGACCTTACCGCGATCAAGGACCTCGATCCCCAGGTCCTCCGCCCGCTGGCGGAAGGAGGACACCAGCCACGAATCGACAAAGGCAACACGGCACCCCGGCCCGTCCAGGAAATTGGCCGCCCCGACGGCTGTCGTCATAAGCGTTTCCGGCCCGGCAAGGAAGATCAGGCTCTGCTCGGGATAGCCTGCGACTGCGAAGCTCGGATGGGCGCAGGTGACCGCGTCGCGGCCGGTCTCGATGAGGCGTTCGCTGATGCGGATAGCCGCGAGGTTCGGGAAGATCATGCCGAAGAGGCCGAGATAGACGAGCGAGCCCGAGACAATCGACAGAACCATGGCGGCGACCGTCTCGCCGCGCCGCAGCCACTTCCAGGCGACGGCCGCGATCGCGAAGGAGAGAAACATCGGCACGAGGCCGCCAACGGGCACGCGTCCATCGAAATGGTACACCAGCCAGGCGACGCCGACGGCAATCCACCCGGGCAGCAGGAAGGGACCGATGGCAACGATCCAGCGCCAGCGGCTCGAGATGATCGCCGCGCCCTCGTCGACCACAACAGCGGTGAGGATTGCCACCGCCGGCACCGCCGGCAGCACGAATTGCGGCAGCTTGTCAGGGATCAGCTCGACCAGAATCCAGGCCGGAATGCCCCAGGCCGCGGCGAAAAGCACCACCGGCCGCGACGCCTGCCGGGTCAGCCAGGGAACGCCGAGCAGGAAGAAGGCGGCGCCCGGTCCGAAGACCAACGGGAACAGCAGCGCATAGGTACCGGCCGGCGCCTGTGGCGTCTCGATGCCGGCGTAAAGGCGCAGGCTCTCGACGTCGCCGAGATCGGTGAGCGCGCCCTCCTTCCAGGCGAGGAAGGCGGACAGCCCCCACACGGCGGCAAACACCAGCATCCAGGCGATGCCAGGCAGCGGCATGAGCCGCCGCAGCCAGTCGCGCGGGCGGCCGGAGACAGCAAGGACCGCCGACGGTCAGGGCAATGATGGTCAATCCCTCTGATGGACTGGATCAGGATCGAAAGGCCGCGCCGGTCCAGAACAGGAAGGCGCGCCAGCGGTCCGGCTCTGCGTCCGCGCTTCAGCCACGCCCGCGCGGGCGCCCTCGGCGAGGGTGATCGTTGCGAAGCAGCAGGATGGCATCGGGCGTGCGATCCGCGCCTCGACGCCGAGCGAGACGCTCGCCGCCAGCAGGATGCCGGCAAGCAGCGCCGCGCGTGGCCGCCCGAAGGCGAGGGCCGCCCACCAGGTCAGGAGCGCCGCCGCGATCGCGGCGAGGACCGAGCGGCAGCCGATAGAGCCAGAACGGGTCGAGGCCGCGCCCGATGCAAAGACTCGATCGCCGCCGCCTTCGAGCCAATAGGTGCCAGGCGGCGAAGATATGCAGTCTCGACGCCCTGCAGGCGCGTGTCGACATAATCGCCGGCTCGCGCCATCTGCCGGGCGGTCTCGGCGAAACGTGTCTCGTCGCTATCGAGCGGCGGCAGAGTATTGAGGCCGGGGAGGAAACAGACCAGCGCAACGATCACGATAGCCGCGGCGCTCGCCCATCGCGAGCTGGCGAGCGTATCGACGAGACCCTCAACAGCCTTGGCCGGGTCGGTTCTCGTCGCGACCTTTTCGGCTGTCGCCATGGGGCTGCTGGTCCCAGCGTCGCGAAATCTGTGAACGGGTGTCGGACCTTAGCAGGAATTGGGCGTGAGGAAAGGGTCGCCGCACCACCCTTCCCGGCCCTATCGCTTGAGCGCGGCGCGGATAGCGTAGCATCTGCGTCCATCCTCCCGCCAACAAGCCTCAGAATCCCCATGATCCTCATCGCCCAGATATCCGATCTCCACATTCTTCCGCCTGGCAGGCTGTTCGACGGCAAGGTCGACACCAACGCGCTCGCCGCGCAGGCGGTCGCGGCGCTGAACGCGCTGACGCCCCGGCCCGACGCCGTCATCGTAACCGGCGACATCATCGACACCTGGAACGAGGCCGACTACCCGCTGGCGCGCGACACGCTCGCCAAACTCGAGATGCCCACCTTTGTGCTCGCCGGCAATCACGACGATCCGCTGGCGATGAAGCGCGTCTTCGCCGGCGCGCCCTGGGCGGCAACACCGCCGGAACGGCTCTATTACACGGCCGATATCGGGCCGCTGCGGCTCATTGCTCTCAATTCCTGGGTTGAAGGCGAAAACCACGGCGCCGTGCCAGACGAGCAGCTTGCCTTCCTCGAGACAGAGCTTGCCGCTGCGCGGCGAGCGGCCCGTCGTCGTCGCGGTACATCACCCGCCGTTTCGCATCGGCATTGCCGGCATGGACCGCCTGATGATGCAGAACGCGGCCGACTTCGAGGCGGTGCTGAAGCGGCACGGCAATGTCGTCAGGCTGATCTGCGGCCATTGCCACCGGATGGTCGTGACCCAGTTCGGCGGCACGGTTGCAACGATCGCTCCGGGAACCGCGCACCAGATCTTTCTGGCGCTCGATGCCGACCAGCGCTTTGGCTTCACCCTGGAGCCGACGGGATTTCTGCTGCATCGCTGGTCCGCCGAGGACGGCATGGCGACCCATCTCGGCCACATTGCACCGTTCCCCGGCCCTTACATCTTCCAGTGGGAGGTGGACAAGGAGAAGGGCGAAGGATAGCGCCGCGCGGGCCGGCTGAGACCCGCGCGGCTCCTCGTGAGCTATTGCGCCGGCGCGGGTGCCGGCGGCATCGCCTGGCCGGGACCGCGCGGACGCAGGGCCGGCAGGATCTTGCCGATCAGATCACCAGCTGCCGTGGCGCAGGCCTCGGTGGTGTCGGACTCGGCGCACTTGATGTCGATGCGCGCGCCACCCGGCCCCTGGAAAACGAAATGGGCGGCCTTGGAAGGCGCCACCATCGGCATCCGTTCACCGGCGAAGGGCGGCATGCCCATGCCGTGACGGCCGCGGGCGAGGCCGGGCATGACGCGATCGGCCCAGTCGCCGTGCCCCATGAAGCGACCGCGACCATGGTTGCGATGCCATCCCTGCCAGCCGGGCCGCATGTCCTGATCTCCAGGCGCTGTCGGCGCCGGAGCCGCGGCCGCCGGCACATCGCCTTCCGCGGGCGTTGCCGGCATTTCCGCCATGGCCGTGCCGCAGGTGAAGGCGAGCGCCGCGCCGAGAAGAAGAAGCCTTTTCATCTTGGACCTTTCCGGATTGCGAATTGGTGCCCCGGGTTGAAACGGCCGTGGTCACGCGATCTGTCGCGCCAGTCCGACGGGCAGCCTGTCGCGGGGCCCCGGACCGCAACCCACCGTCAGGAATTCCGACGCATTGTGAGGATCTTGGCCGCTCCGCTTGCGATCCGGCCGCAGGCTCCAGCTCACTGGCCAGGGCACACGCAGAAGGGCCCGCTTCGCGGAACGAAGCGGGCCTCTTTCATGCGTGGATTTTCGCGGCGGGCGTCGCACCCGCGGCTCAACCCTTCTTCAGGTAGGCCATGCCGCGGTCGTAGAAATCGACCATGAACTCGCCATTGTTGAGCGGCGGATAGGCCGGCTCGGCGCCCGGCGGCACCAGTGCCTCGATCGGCGCGATCACGGTGTCGTAGTCGGGATTGGCGAAGAACGGGATCGAGTAGCGCGGCTTCATCGCCCGGTTGACGACGCGGTGCGGCGTCGAGACAAAGCGGCCATTGGTCCAGCGCATCATCATGTCGCCGATATTGATCACATAGGCGCCCTTGATCGGCGGCGCGGCGACCCATTCGCCCCGCTTGTGACCGACCTCGAGGCCGCCGGTCTCGTCCTGCATGAGAAGCGTGAAGCCGCCGGTGTCGCGATGCTCGCCGGCGCCGATCTCGAGGTCCTCCTCCTTGAGCGAGGCCGGCGGCCGGTAGTGGAGCAGGCTGAGCTGCACCAGCGGCCGCTGGTAATAGGGCTCGAAATAGTCCGGATCGATGCCGAGAGCCATGGCGAAGGCCTGCCGCAGGCTCTTCGACAGGTTCATCATTGCAGCAAAATAGGCCTCGACCGTCGGCCTGAAGCCCGGCAGGTGGTCCGGCCACCTGTTCGGCATGTGGAGCGGCTTGCCGGCAACGACGTCGGGATCATCCGGCGGCAGGTCGAGCATGAAGCGGAAGGTCTCGATGGCGCCACCGACGGCACCGCCCTCGCCTTCGAGCTTCGAGGGCACGTAGCCGCGCCAGTGCTCCAGCGTCGCCGCCGTCTTCATGCGATCGGCCTGCGACTGGTCGAAGAAGGTCTTGGAGGCCCCGAACGTGTCGTCGATCAACGCCTGCGGGACGCCGTGGTTGATCAGATAGAGGAAACCCACGGTCTCGCACGCCTTGCCGATCTCGGCGGCGACGCGGGCCTTGTCGGCGGCCCTGCCGTCGAGGAAGGGCGAGAAGTCGACAACCGGAATTTCCGAGCGGTCGATCTCACGGGCCTGGGCGTAGACCTTGGGCTTGTCGGTGGCGTTCATCGGGCTGGCACCTCCTGTTGGCGGATTTCATTCTGGCCGGACCGTTCGGCGGCCTGTTGGGCGAGCGCGTCCACGACAGTGCGGACGGCAGCGACCTGAAGCTCGAAAGCCATGCTGGGCAGCGTCACCGGCGTGATCGGCGCGTGATCGCCGCCGGCCGGCCGGTTGCGCATCATCCAGACGACCTGCTCCGGCAGGTAAGGCAGGTGCAGAAAGCCGCAGGGCGCGCGGCTGCCGGCCGCCTCGAGCGCGCCGAGCATGGTGTAGAGGGTGAGATTGCAGAGATGGGTGCCGGCGTGGAACGACTGAATGGCGGGCACATTGCCATCCTTCAGCCGCTCGACGATGCGCGCGGCATCCCAGGTGGCGGCGCGGCCCTGCGGACCATCGGCATCGAAACGCGCGCCGCCGCGGGGCAGCGCCCCGTCATTGTCGGCGACGGCGAAATGGGCGGCATTCACCGACATCGATTCCACCTGGACGACCGGGGCGCCGAGCGCGAGGCCGATCGAGAGCACGAAGGCCGGTGAGGTCTCGCCGATCAGTTCGGGCAGGAGCGAGGGCAAGGCACGATAGGAAACCGGCGTCTCGCGGGTAACGACGCGAATACCGTGGGCGATCATGCCCTCGATTTCGGGCAGGACCAGCGCCGCCGGATTGGTCGGCAGGCCGGCGAATGCGGCCGAGCCGGTGACGAGGCCGACGCGTTCGCTCATAGGCTCGCCTCCACGCGGACGGCCATGGTCGACGTTTCCGCCTCCACGCGGTCGAGGAACGCGCGAAGCGCGGCATCGAATGCTTCGGGCTGTTCGATGGAGGCCATGTGGCCGGCATCCTCAATGACGATCAGGTCGGCACCGAAGCAGCCGGCGATCTCGCGGCCGGTCTCGAGCGAGACGAAGCTGTCCCGCTCGGCGATGAGCATGCGCGTGGGAACCTCGATCGCAAGCAGCTCGGGCCTGAGATCCACACCATAGGAGGAGCGGAAGGCATGCCGAAGGCCGACCTGGTCCATCGAAGCGCGCCAGACGACGAAGTCAGCAACCGCCTGCTCGTGAGCCGCCGCCCATGCCGGACTGAAGATCGCCTTGGCCTGCTCCTCTGCGAAGCGCAGCGCGCCAAGCGTCGCGGCCCGTTCGAGCATCGCCTCGGTCCCGGCTTCCGCCTCGCGGGAGGACATGGCCGACCCGCAGGCGACCATGAGGGCCGAAACCAGCGCGGGATGACGCGCCGCCAGCGCCATGGCGATCGTGCCGCCCAGAGAGAACCCGACAACGACGGCACCATCGATACCCATGGTCTCCAGAAGGGCCGCCATATCGTCTTCGTATTGGTCGATGGAATAAGGCGCGTCCGGCTTCTCCGTCCGGCCCATGCCGCGCAGATCCGACGCGACGACGCGCCAGCCGGCGGCGGCGAGCCAGGCGATCTGCGGTCTCCACAGGGTCGAATCCCAGCCGAGCCCATGGATGAGGAGGATCGCCGGCGCGTCCGCAGCGCCGGCGGTGACGACATGGTGGTCGATGCCGTTGGCGTGGATTGTCTGGGATGCAGGCGAAAATCGATCCATCGGACTGCCGGAATGACGAAGGCTCCCGAGCGGATCGCAAGACATATGCCAGAGGAGCCGGGCGGCCGATCGCGCCATCGCGGCCGCCTTCACCACCGATCGCGGCACAACCCTGCTTACGATTTGCCCATAGGGTGACGCGATTTTCGACAAAACATGGATTGTCGAAAATCCTCACAACATCGCACCTTTGGCGAAA
The DNA here is from genome assembly GCA_963812285.1 of uncultured Alphaproteobacteria bacterium. Classification (GTDB taxonomy): domain Bacteria; phylum Pseudomonadota; class Alphaproteobacteria; order Rhizobiales; family Kaistiaceae; genus CAVSRC01. The sequence goes on from CAWEUR010000015.1 coordinate 127,569, forward strand.
CTCATGCCCGAGGCGCTGGCATGCGCTTTGCAACGGGCCTTCCAGATTTTCCTCGGGCAACTGCCAATCTGAAAGGAACCGCGATGACCAAAAAGGTCGACACCCCCTCCTCCCCGCTAGCAGCGCCTGCCGTGATCCTCGACCGGCGACGCTTCATCAAGGCGTCAACCGCGCTCGCCGGCGTCTTCATCGCCTCTGGCGCGACCATCGGCCTGCCGCGGCGCGCATACGCGCTCGACAAGGTCGTGCACCAGCTCGGCTGGATCAAGTCGATCCAGTTCGGCGGCCATTTCGCGCGCCATCGACCAGGGCTATTTCGCCGATGAGGGCATCGACGCGGAGTTCGTCTCCGGCGGTCCGGGCACCGACACCGACGCGGCGGTCGCGGGCGGCCAGGCCGACACCACAGATGGCGACGTCGCCGGCACCATCCGGGCCCGCGCCAATGGCATCCCGGTGAAGGCCTTCGCCGCCATCATGCAGAAGGCACCAGGCGCGATCATGAGCCTGAAGTCCAAGCCGATCAAAACCCTGCAGGACTTCCCCGGCAAGACGATCGCCCTGCCGAACGGCGTGCGTCCGCAGGTTGACGCGATCATGACGGCGGCCGGGCTTGATCCGAAGTCGGTCAACTTCGTGCCGGTCGGCACCGATCCCGGCATCCTCGCCGCCGGCCAGGTCGACGGCTATTACGGCTGGGCGACCAATCAGGGCGTCATGCTCAAGATGCGCGGCGTCGACATCGATGTCGCCTACATGAACGACCTCGGCCTCGTCGGCTATGCCGGCGTGCTCTATGCCACCGACGATACGCTGGAGAAGAAGAAGGACGTGCTGGTCCGCTGGCTAAGGCCGAGATCAAGGGCTGGCAGTGGTTCCTCGACAACCCGGACAAGATGGCCGATCTCATGGTCAACAAGTATGGCCAGCGCGGGCTCGACGCCAAGGAGCAGCATGTCGAGGCGCAGGTTTACAAGGACTTCATCCCGGTGGGCGATGCCGCCAAGCATGGCCTCCTCTGGGTCGATCCGGCCGTCTTCGCCGAAGGCATGAAGTTCTCCATCGCCGCCGGCGAAATGAAGGAAGGCCAGGTGAAGGTGGAAGACGTCGTCACCCAGGACCTCATCAAGGCGGCGCACGGCGTGAGCTGAGGCACCGGCCAGGAATCATGACCGAAGGCACCTCCCTCGCGGTCGGTCGCGTTCTGCGCGAACCCGGGCGGCTGCCGGCCGAAGGGCCGATCCGCCTGGGCTTCACCGACGGCGCATCGCCGAATGCACTCCGCTCGACGATGCCGCGTTGCCGGCGGAGGCGCGCGGCTTCCTCGCGCTGCCGGCGCTCGCCGATGCCCATGACCACGGTCGCGGGCTTAAGACCCTCGCCTTCGGGGCGCTCGACGACCTGCTCGAAGTCTGGCTCGACGGCACTTGGCCATGAGCCGAAGGTCGATCCCTATCGACGCGCGGCGGTCGCCTTCGGGCGGCTCGCCGAGGGCGGTGTCGCCGCCGCCAATCATTGTCACAACACGCAGGAGCCCGACCGACCTCCTCGAGGAGGCCGAAGACCGTCTCGCGCGCCGCGAAGACGTCGGCATCCGCATCGCCTTCGCGGTGCCGATCCTCGACCGCAATCCGATCGTCTATGGCGACGTGGCGCCCCTGCTGGCCGACCTTCCCGACACCGAACGGACGACGCTTGCCGCACGCGCGCGGCGCGCCGCTTCGGTCAGGGACGCGCTTGCCGCGGTCGAGGCGATCGCGGACCTCGAGCACGAGACGTTCGCGGTCCAGTACGGCCCGGTCGGCCCGCAATGGGTGTCGGACGCCGCGATGGAGGCGATCGCGCAGGCTTCGGCCGATACCGGCCGGCGCATCCACATGCATCTCTTCGAGACCCGCTTCCAGAAGGAATGGGCCGAGGCCGCTTATCCGGACGGGCTTCTGCGCCATCTCGACGCGATCGGGTTTCTGTCGCCGCGCCTGACGGTGGCGCATGGCGTCTGGCTCGACGAGGCCGATTGCGAACTGCTGGCCGAGCGCGGCGTCACCGTCTCGGTCAACACCTCGTCCAATCTGCGCCTGCGCTCGGGCATCGCACCGGTCAGTCGCTTCCTCTCCGCCGGACTCAAGTTCGGCATGGGCCTCGACGGCATGGCCTTCGACGACGACGAGGACGCCTATCGTGAGCTGCGCCTGTTCTGGCAGCTCCAGCGCGGCTTCGCCGGAAACGAGGGCGTGACGGCCGCGCATCTCATGCAAGCCGCCTGCGTCGACGGACGACGCACGATCACCGGCACCGACGACGGCGGGACGATCGCGCCTGGCGCCGCCGCCGATGTCGCGATCCTCGACTATGCGGCGATGGCCGAGGACGTGCTCGACGGCGCGGCGGAGCCACTCGACGTCATCCTGACCCGGGCGACCAAACGCCATCTCAACCGCCTTGTCGTTGCCGGGCGCACCATCGTCGCCGACGGACGCTGCGTCAGCGTCGACCTGCCGGCGCTCGCCGCGGAGCTTCTCGATGAAGCCAAGGCCGGATGGGCGAAGCGGCCACCGGCGACAGGCACGGCATCGCATCTGCGGGAAGCGGTGCGCCGCTACTATGTCTGCGGCTGCCACATGAAGACCGGCGAAACGACATTGGTGGCCGAGTGAGATCATGACCGACATCGCCCTCGAACACGTCACCAAGCGCTTCTCCATAGGCCGCAAGGTCGTGACCGCCCTCAGCGACATTTCGCTGACCTTCCCTTCCGGCGGGTTCCACGCCCTGATCGGTCCCTCCGGCTGCGGCAAGTCGACGATCCTGCGCCTTGTCGCCGATATCCTCGACCCGTCCGAGGGGACGATCCGCATCGGCGACGCGCCGCCCTCGCATGCGCGGCGCAATCACGAGATCGGCTTCGTCTTCCAGGAAGCGACGCTGCTGATGTGGCGCAACGTCATCGACAATGTCCGCCTGCCGCTGGAAGTCGTCGGCGGCACGGTCGAGGGCGCGCCGAGCCCGGAACTGCTCGTCGAGCTCGTCGGGCTCTCCGGCTTCGAGCAGGCACGGCCGAACCAGCTCTCCGGCGGCATGCAGCAGCGCGTGGCGATCGCCCGCGCCCTGGCGCTGCGGCCGAAGGTCCTGCTCCTCGACGAGCCCTTCGGCGCGCTCGACGAGATCACCCGCCAGCGCATGAACATCGAGCTGCTGCGCATCTGGCAGGAGACCGGAACGACCGCGATCCTCGTCACCCACACGATCGGCGAGGCGGTGTTCATGGCCGACAAGGTGCATGTGCTCGCCGCCAATCCAGGCCGGCTGACCAGGACCATCGACATCGACCTGCCGCGGCCGCGCCGGCTGTCACTGATGCGCTCGCCCGAATTCAACGCGCTCGAGAACGCCGTGCGCGACGCCCTCTTCGGCGACGAGATGGACGAGCGCGGCCGAGCCGAGGCCCGCGCGCCAGTGGCGGCCAATGTCTGAACAGGTGGTCTCCGAAACCGAAGCGGTCGTCTTCCGCGAGGAAGCGGCGCTGGAGGCCGACGCGCCGGCGTCGCGACTGGCCGGGCTCGGCGGTTCCTTATCCTCGATCCTGCTGCCGACGGGCGTCTTCGCGGCGCTGGTGATCCTGCTTGAATTGGCCAAGCGCGCCGGAATGCTGCCGGTCACCGTGCCCGCTCCGAGTTCCATCTTAGTCGCCCTGACGCAGAGCTACAGCGACCTGCTCTATCACATGGGGCCGACGGTGCTCGCCGCCCTTGCCGGCTACCTGCTGGCGATCGCGCTCTCGGTCAGCCTCGCCGGCCTCGCCATCACCTGGCCGAAGCTCGAACGGCCGGTGCTCGACTTCGGCATCATCGTCGATTCCGTGCCGCTCGTCGCGCTCGACTCCGATCCTGATGATCTGGCTCGGCACCGGCATGATCTCGCGCATCGTACTCGCCACCATCGCCGCCTTCTTCCCGCTCTGCGTTGGCGCCTTGCAGGGCTTCAAGGCTGTCGACCGCAATGCCGGCGAGCTCTTCCACGTGCTCTCGGCGAGCCGGCGCAAGCGCTTTCTCAAGCTCACCCTGCCGACGGCGCTTCCCTATCTCTTCGCCGCCTTCAAGGTCGCGGCGCCGTTGTCGATCCTCGGCGCGCTAATCGCCGAGTGGATCAATGCCGATCGCGGCCTCGGCATCATGATGATCTACGCGCTCTTCTCCTTCAACGTGCCGCTGGTCTGGCTGACCATCATCACGGTCTGCGCCCTCGCCATGCTCGCCTATGGCGGCGTCGCGCTGGCAGAACGACTGATCGTGCGTTGGGAGTCCGGCGGCATGGCCGACCGGGCGGGCGGCTGACCATGAGTTCCACGATCGAGGCCCCGAGCCAGGCCCTTCCCTCGCTTCACGAGACCAGCCAGGACCGCCTGACGCGCGCGACGCGGGCGGTGGTCGCCTTCCTGATCGTCATCGCGGTGGTGGCCAGCCTGTGGGCGGGCATCGTCGCCTGGTTCAGGATCCCGCCCTTCATCATGCCGACGCCGGCTGGCGCCTTCGAGAGCTTCGTGGCGAACCGCGCCGACATCGGCGTCGCCATGGCATCGACCCTGCGCAACGCTTTCCTCGGCCTGGCGGTGGCGCTCATCCTTGCCATCACGCTGGCGGCGATCTTCGTTTCCTCGAAAGCGGCAACCAAGGCGTTCCTGCCCCTGGTCATCGGGCTGCGGACGGCGCCGGTGCTGGCGATCGCGCCGATCCTCATCATGATCTTCGGGCGCGGCGTCGCCACCGCGACCGTAGTCGTTGTCATCGTCGCCTTCTTCCCGATCATGGTGAACGCCATGAAGGGCTTTTCCGCCACCCGCCGCAACATGCTGGAGATGATGCATGTGCTCGGCGCGAGCTGGATGAAGACCTTCTTCAAGGTGCGCTTCCCCTTCGCCCTCTCCTTCATCTTCTCCGGCCTCAGGGCGGCGGCGACGAGCGCCATCCTGTCGGCGATGCTCGCCGAATGGCTGAGCGGCGCGCCCGGCATGGGAACGCTCATCCTCGACGCGGCGTCCTACAAGAAATCGGGGCTACTCTGGGCGGCGGTCGTGTGCAGCATGCTGATGGCCTATTTCATCTTCTCGCTGACGACGATAGTGGAGCGGAGGTTACTGGCGTGGCGCAGCTAGATCTTTCCGGCCGCGCCGTCATCGTCACCGGACCGGCCAAGGGCATGGGACGGCGCATCACCCTGTCGCTGGCCGAAGCCGGCGCCGACCTCGTCCTCGCCGGCCGCGACCTCGCCGCCATCGATGCCGTGGCGGACGAGGTGAAGACGCTCGGACGCGAGGCGCTTGTCGTCCAGACGGATGTGCGCGGCGAGGCAGACATGGAGCGCCTCGTCGCCAGCGCTGCCGAGACCTTCGCCAAACGACTGTGGGGCGCCGTCGCCATCGCCGGCGTGCCGGGGCCGACCGGCGCCAGGATCTGGGATCACAGCGCCGCCGACTTCCGTGAACTTTTCGACGTCAACGTCCTCGGCGTGTTCCTGCTCCTGCGAAGCCTGCTTCCCCGCCTGATGGAGAACGGCGAGGGCAGCGTCGTCACCATCGGTGGCACCTTCGGCTTCAAGGGTGTACGCGACGCCTCGCTCTATGGCGCGACGAAATGGGCCCTGCGCGGGCTGACCAAATCAGCGGCGCTGGAGGCCGGGGCCGGCAGGGTCCGGGTCAACATGGTCTCACCCGGCGCCGTCGACGGGCCACGGCTCGAGCGGCAGTTCGGCGAACAGGCGGCGCGCGAGGGGATCAGTCCCGAAGAAGTCCACGCCCGCTTCGTCAGCTCGACGGCGCTCGGACGGGCCAGTCAGGACAGCGACGTCGCCGCGGCCGTGCTCTTCCTCCTGTCGGAGGCGGCACGCAACATCACGGGTCAGGACCTGCTCGTCGACGGGGGGACGATCGTTTGAGCACGCCGCTTCGCCCGACGACGGGGCCTGGCATTGCCGCCCGCGAGATGGGCGAGCACCATTTCGGCGGTCTTGTCGATATGCTCGGCGAGAATGCGCGCCGCCTCATCGGCGTCGCGTCCGAGCGCGGCCTCGAGCAGCATGTCGTGGTACTGGCCGAGCGGGGCCTGGGCATTGCTGCTGGTGCCGACGAGGCGCCGGTAGCGGTCGAACTGGTCGTGCAGCAGGCCGCAGAAATGCAGCGTCCATTCCGAGCCGCAGGCGGCGATCAGTGCCATGTGAAAGGCGCGGTGGCAGCGCTCCCACTCGCCGGAGACACCGCTCTTGGGGAAGGCGCGCTTGTCGCGGACGAGCCGGCCGAGACGGTGGTGGGCGACGATCAGGCGTTCCTCCCACTCATTGTCGCCCCTGGCGACCGAGGCCGCGACCGCCTTGCACTCGATATCGCGGCGCACCGTGGCGATGTCCTCGAAATCGGCGAGCGAGATCGGCGAAACGCGGAAGCCGCGATTGGTCTCCTGGCGGACGAGGCGATCGGCGGCGAGCCGCGACAGCGCCTCGCGCAAGGGGCTGGTGCCGACCTGGTAGCGTTCCTGCAGGAGGTTGAAGGGAAGCCGGCTGCCCGGCTCGAGCACGCCGAGAATGATGTCGGACTTCAACTGGCCGAAGACGGCCTCGCTCAGCGACTTGCCGGCCTCTTCGCTGATTTCGTCGATCTTGTTCATCGGGTGGGCCGGTGCTCCGCTTCGGGGCTTTTTCGTTTCGTTCGCTGGCAAATGCTGGCAAAAGGTATGCCGCACACAAGTATCGCAAATCCGACCGATTTCCGACAAGTGCCGGATTGTGGAAATATGCCCCTCAGGTTGTGGCATGGGGACGCAAGGGTTCGATTCGAGGTAGCATGGACATGATCGAGGGGCGCGTCGACACGATCGTCGCCAATGGCACCGTCGTCGGCGAGACCGGACGCGCCAGGGCCGACATCGCCATCAGGGACGGCATCATCGTCGGGATCGGCGAGGCCGCGAGCCTGCCGCCGGCCGACAGGACGATCGATGCCACCGCCAAGCACATCCTGCCGGGCGTCATCGACGTTCACGTCCATTTCCGCGAGCCGGGAATGACTCACAAGGAGGACTGGGAGACGGGCAGCGCGGCGGCGGCCGTCGGCGGCGTCACCACCGTCTTCGAGATGCCCAACACGGTGCCGGCGACGGATCGGTCGCACATTTCGAGATGAAGCGCGAGGCGGCGGCCTCCAAGTCGGTCGTCGACTTCGGTATCTACGGGCTTCTCGGCGAGCACAATCTCGGTGACCTCGAAGCGCTGGTTGAGGCCGGCGTCGTCGGCTTCAAGCTCTTCCTCGGCAACACCACCGGCGACCTGCCCTGCCCCAATGACGGCGCGGTGCTCGAAGGCTTCGAGATCCTCGCCGAGCTCGGCCTGAGATGCTCCATTCACGCCGAGAACTCGCCGATCCTCTTCTGGCGCCAGAAGCGCCTGCAGGAGGCCGGCCGCAACGATCCGCTGGCCCATCTCGCCGCGCGCACCGACGTGGTGGCGATCGAGGCGCTGAACCGGGCCTGCACGCTCGCCGAGTGGACCGGCGCGCGCATCCACATCGTCCACGAGAGCTGCGCCGGCAGCCTGCCCTTCATCCGCTTCTTCAAGGAGCGCGGCGTCGACATGACCGTCGAGACGCTGCCGCAATATCTGCTGCTCGACGCGGAGATGATGCTGCGAGCCCGGTGGCGAACTGCTGCGCATGAACCCGCCGATCCGCCAGAAGGCCCATCAGGAGCCGCTTTGGGAGGCCGTCGTCGACGGCACGATCGACATGATCGCCACAGACCACGCGCCGCATGCGCCGGAGGAGAAGGTCGGCAACCGCATCTGGGACGTCGCCTGCGGCTTTCCCGGTGTCGAGACCTCCGTGCGGCTGATGCTGACGACGGTGGCCGACGGACGGCTCAGCCTCGAGCGCTACGTCACCCTGTCGAGCGCGGCGCCGGCCCGGGCCTTCGGCCTCTATGGGCAGAAGGGCGTGCTGCGGCCGGGCGCCGATGCCGACCTCATCCTCGTCGATCTCGACCGCACCGACACGATCCGGGACGCTGCCCTGCACTCGCGCGGCAACGTCACCCCCTTCGACGGCAGGACGGTGCGCGGCATTCCCGTCATGACCATGGTCCGCGGCACCGTGGTTGCCGAGGACGGCGAAGTCGTCGCCAAACCCGGCACCGGACGCATCGTCTGCCCCAAGATGCCGCCGCCGGCGCCGCGCAATGTCGCCACGACTCTCAAATCCGCATTGGTCGCCGAGCAAAGACCCTGGTGAGCCGCCCTCTCCCGTCGCTTATGACAGGAACAATCAACCCGCCGGCGCTGATGTGACCGTCCGGCTCCGAATGGTATGGCACTGACATGGATCTGAACCTGAGCGGCCGCGTCGCCGTCATCACCGGCCCGGCCAAGGGAATGGGGCCGGCGATCGCGCGCGCCTTCGCGACGGAGGGTTGCCGGCTGGTCCTGCTCGGCCGGGACCTCGCGGCAGTGCGCGCGCTGGCCGAGGCGATCGGACGCGAGGGCGGCGACGCCGTCGCCCTTGCCTGCGACGTGACCGATCCTGCGGCATGCGCGAGCGCCGCCGAGGAAGCCCTCGCCGCCTATGGCGCCATCGACATCCTGGTCAATATCGCCGGCGGGTCGGGACCGATCGGCAAGACCGGCGTCGAGACCACGCCGGGAGAGTTCGACGACATCGTCACGGTCAACCTCAACGGCTGCTTCCACATGATCCGCGCCTGCGCGCCGACGATGATGACCCGGCACTACGGCAAGATCGTCAATGTCGGCGGCACCTTCGGCCTGCGCGGCCGTGCCGGCCGGGTCGCCTATTCCTCGTCGAAATGGGGGCTGCGCGGGCTCACCAAGAGCTTCGCGCTGGAGCTCGGCGGCTACAACATCAACGTCAACACCGTCGCCCCCGGCATGGTCGACGGTCCGCGCTTCCGCGAGAAGGTCTGCGCCGACCTGTCGGAACGCCTCGGCATCTCGCTCGAGGAGGCGATGGAGCGCCACGCGGCCGACTACGCCCTGAAGCGCGTCTCGCAGGATGCCGACGTCGCCAATGCCTGCCTCTTCCTCGCCAGCGACGTTTCCCGTCAGATCACCGGGGCGGATATCCCGGTCGACGGTGGCTGGGCGACACTCTGACAGCGCAGCGCCTGTCTCCCGGAATTCCCCCGCTTTTCCGGCAGTCCAATCCTCTCGGCCGGGGCCGCGAGCCCATAATTGACCCAGCGCAGCACTGACCGGCGATCGCAGTGGCGATCTCGCGGATTGGGTGTCCATGGCCGTGACGCCGGCGCGGCACGGTCAGGAATTCGGCGGATTCGCTCATCGCCCCAAGTTAGAGTGATTCCAGCTTAGAATCTCTCTAACCTATTGAAATCATGTTGCAATTTGTCTCCTCGGTCACTACTAGGCACCTCGTGGGCGACGCGGAGCCCAATGGGCTGCCTCCGGGAGTGGTCGATCAGGTCGGAGAACGATATCCGGACCGCTTCGACCCCAGCCGGAAATTCCGCGACGGCATTGTGGCTATCGAGGGGTGTGTTCGTTGGGTCAGGACATTGGAGGAAGACTGAGAGCACCCGGTTGCGTCGCGGATGCTCGCTGGCGGCCGGCCGGCTTGACGGGTCCTCACATTGCCGCGGCGATGGCCCGCTGGCCCGCCGCGCGCCCCGTGGCGGGCCAGCGTTCGCGACATGGCGCGATTCCAGGGCTTCGAAGGATAGATCGACATGCTTGCTCCCTTCCTCATCATGCTGCGCGAAGGTATCGAGGCGGCCCTCATCACGGGGATCATCGCCACCTATCTGCGCCAGACCGGCCGGTCGGCGTGGATGCCGGTGATCTGGGTCGGCATCTTCCTGGCGGTCGCCATGTCGCTCTTCGTCGGCGCCGGGCTGCAGCTCGTCAGCGCCGAGTTCCCGCAGAAGGCCCAGGAGCTCTTCGAGGCAATCGTCGGCGTCGTCGCCGCCATCATCCTCACCTCGATGGTGTTCTGGATGCGCAAGGCGGCCCGCTCGATCAAGAGCGAGCTGCACGGTTCGATCGATGCTGCCTTTTCGGCCTCGTCGGGCGCGAGCTGGGCGCTGATCGGCATGGTTTTCTTCGCGGTCGCGCGCGAGGGAGCTGGAGTTGGTCTTCTTCCTCCTGGCGATCTTCCAGCAGAGCACGGGTCCCGCTGCGCCGCTGGCGGCCCTTGCCGGGGTCGTCGTCTCGGTCTTCATCGGGCTGGCGATCTATTTCGGCGGGCTGCGGCTGAACCTCCGTCGCTTCTTCCGCTGGACGGGCATCTTCATCATCTTCGTTGCAGCCGGCATGCTGGCGGGCGCGCTCGGCAATCTGCACGAGGCCGGCTTGTGGAATGAGCTGCAGGCCTCCGTCTACGATTTCAGCCACGTCCTGCCGGTCTCCAGCATTCTCGGGACGATCCTGTCCGGCGTCTTCGGCTACAAGGAAAACCCGTCGGTGGGCGAAGCCATCGTCTATCTGGCGTTCCTCGCCGTCACCCTCTTCTTCTTTCTTCGTCCGGCGCCCGCGGGCGCGCGGGCCGTGGCGGCCGCCGAGCGCAACAATGCCAGCACCTGAGCCGAAGCCCGCGGGCGCCCCGCCGGGGCGCATGGTCTATCTCGCCGTGGCGGGCGCGGCCGCGCTCGTGATCGCCGGCGGCGGCGCGTTCTACTACGCGACGCAGCAGAACCAGCGCGGCGCCGGCGGCGACGGGTCATTCCGGGTCTCGGTCTCGGCGAGTGCCTGCGAACCGAACGAAATCACCGTTCCCGGCGGCAAGCGCAGCTTCGAGATCGTCAACACCTCCGACCGCCCGATCGAATGGGAGATCCTCGACGGGGTCATGGTCGTCGCCGAGCGCGAGAACATCGTGCCCGGCCTCAAGCAGACGGTGACGGCGCAACTTGCCCCCGGCGACTACGAGATCACCTGCGGGCTGCTCTCCAATCCGCGCGGCGTGCTGCATGTGACGCAATCCGACGAGGCGCGCGCGGCGGCCACCACCGTGAGCCTGCGCACGTTCTTGGGGCCGCTTTCCGAATACAAGGTCTATCTCGTCCAGCAGGGCATGGCGGCGGTCGACACGGCGACCGCGCTGGCCGATGCCATCAAGGCTGGCGACCTGCAAAAGGCGCGCGCGGCGTGGCTGGCGGCACGCGTGCCCTACAAGCGGCTCGAGCCGGTCGCCTTCAGGCTTTCCGATCTCGAGAACGCCATCGACCCGGTCGCCGACTACCTGGCGAAGCGCGAAGAGGACCCCGCCTTCACCGGCTTCCACCGGATCGAATACGGGCTCTTTGCCAAGAACAGCACGGACGGGCTGACGCCGGTCGCCGATCGGCTGGTGGCGGACATGACGACGCTGAAGGATCGCCTGGCCAAGCTGAAGCTCGATCCGGCGCTGCTCCTGTCCATCCCGGGCAGCATGGCAACGCAGTTGGCGGAGGACAAGATCGTCAACGGCGAGGACCACTATTCCCAGACCGACCTGGCGGACTTCTCCGCCAACCTCGAAGGGATCACCAAGATCACGGGCCTGCTGCGGTCAATCGTCAAGCCCGTCGATCCCAAGCTTGAGAGCGAAATCGTCGAGAGGCTCGACGCCGTCCAGAAGCGGCTTGCCGGGCTGAAGGGCGACGGCGGTTTCCCCTCATACAAGAGCGTCGACGAGGCCACGCGGGCCTCGCTTGCGGAAGCATTCCGGAAGCTGGCCGAGGCCCTCGATCGACTGGATTCTGTCATCGGAGTGAGCTGACATGACCCAAGAAGCTCAGAAGAAGGCCGGCCAAGCGGCCTTCGGATGTCCCTACACGAACCGCCGGCAATTGCTGCTCGGCCTGGGCGGGGCCGGCGGTGCCTTGGCGCTCGGCGCGCGACGGGCGCTGGCCGAGGAAGCCGACGGCCCGCAGGTGACCGACGCGCCGACCGGGATGACCAGCACCACCGAGCGGGTGCCGTTCCACGGCATGCATCAGGCGGGCATCGTCACGCCGCGCCCGGCCAATGGCATCGTCGCCGCCTTCAACGTCGTGGCGCAGACGCCGGCCGATCTCGAAGCGCTGTTCCGCAAGCTGACCGAGCGCATCGCCTTCCTGACGCCGGCGGGCAGACGCCGATGATCGACCCGAAGCTGCCGCCGGCCGATTCCGGCATCCTCGGACCGGTGGTCGCGCCGGACAATCTGACCGTGACCGTCAGTCTCGGCGCCTCGCTCTTCGAGAGCCGTCCCTGGCTCAAGGCGCACATGCCGAACCACCTGCAGCGCATGGCGCAGTTCCCCAACGACGCGCTGGAAGAACCGCTCTGCCATGGCGACCTGTCGCTGCAGTTCTGCGCCAATTTGCAGGACACCAACATTCACGCGCTGCGCGACATGATCAAGAACCTGCCGGAGTTCCTGGTCCTGCGCTGGATGCAGGAGGGTGACGTCCCGGTGATCCCGCCGAAGCCCGACGGAACGACCGAGAGCGCGCGCAATTTCCTCGGCTTCCGCGACGGCTCGGCCAATCCCAACTCGCACGACGCCGCGCTCATGGACGACATCGTCTGGGTCGACAAGCGCAATGGCGAGCCGGACTGGGCACTCGGCGGCAGCTATCAGGTGGTGCGCATCATCCGCAATTTCGTCGAACGCTGGGACCGGACGCCACTCAAGGAACAGCAGGAAATCTTCGGCCGCAGGAAGGCCAGCGGCGCGCCGCTCGACGGCCACAAGGAGAGCGATACGCCAGTCTATGCGAGCGACCCGGACGGCAAGGTCACGCCGCTCGACGCCCATATCCGGCTCGCCAATCCGCGCACGCCGGAGACGCACAAGAACCTGATCCTGCGTCGGCCCTTCAACTACTCGAACGGCGTCACGAAGTCCGGCCAGCTCGACCAGGGCCTGCTCTTCATCGTCTACCAGGCCGATCTGGAGAAGGGATTTATCACCGTCCAGAGCCGGCTCAATGGCGAGCCGCTGGAGGAATACATCAAGCCCGTCGGCGGCGGGTATTTCTTCGTCCTGCCCGGCGTGCGCGACGCGCGCGACTACCTGGGACGGACGCTGATCGAAGCCATCAAGGCCTCTCCTTCGACCCCTACCTGAAGCGAAAAACAAGGAGTTCTTCGCGATGACGTTCTCCCGTTTCCTCGCCACCGGCGCACTTGCCCTCACCCTGGGCACCTCGGCCTTTGCCGGAGCGGCCCTGGCCGGGGACACTTCCCTCGACCTCGTCGAACCGCTGGCGCAATACAAGATCTATGTGGCCGGGAAGACCGCCGAACTCGTGAAAGACACCCATGCCCTCGTCGACGCCATCAAGGCCGGCGAGATCGACAAGGCCAAGGCGCTGTTCGCGCCGACCCGCATGAACTACGAGTCGATCGAGCCCATCGCCGAGCTCTTCGCCGATCTCGACAGCTCGATCGACGCGCGCGCCGACGATTTCGAGAAGGGCGAGCAGGATCCGACCTTCACCGGCTTCCATCGCATCGAATACGTGCTGTGGGAAAAGGGCACGACTGACGGCCTCGGCGAATTCGCCGACAAGCTGATGAGCGACGTGGCAACCCTCAACGACCGCATCAACGGGCTCACCTTCCCGCCCGACACGGTCGTCGGCGGCGCCGCGGCCCTGATGGAAGAGGTCGCCGCCACCAAGATCTCCGGCGAGGAGGATCGCTACAGCCGCACCGACCTCTGGGATTTCGACGCCAACTTCGCCGGCGCCAAGAAGATCTTCGAGCTGTTGAAGCCACTGATCGCCAAGGACGATCCGGATTTCGTCGCCAAGGTCGAGGCCAACTTCAAGGCTGTCGAGGATGTGCTGGCCCAGTACAAGACCGCCGACGGCGGCTACGAATCCTATGAAAAGCTGACCGACGGCGACCGCACGATCCTTGCGACCAAGGTCAATACGCTGGCCGAGGACCTGTCGACGCTGCGCGGCAAGCTCGGCCTCGGATAAGCCGGAGGGGAAACACCGGCCAAGCGCGCGCCGCTGCCCCAGGACCTGTCCGCGGGGCGCGCGCAGCTTCTACCCGGGACGACGGTCCTTCTGAGCGGCCGTTGGAAGTCTCAAGGCCTTCAGCGTGCCAGCGCGGAACGCACCAGGCCGAGGCCCGCCACCACGAAAAGTCCGGACACCACGCCCTCGATCCACCTGTGGAAACGGCGATAGCCCGCCATGATGCCGGGCACCGAGAAGGCGAGCGCGTAGAGCGCATAGTTGAGGAAGCCGAGCGCGATGCAGATCGCCGTCGCCACAGTCAGGTGCGCGCTTCCGCTTCCCGCCCCGATCCCCATCGACAGCGCCGCCATCCAGGCGATCGCCGCCTTCGGATTGGAGAGATTGAGGACAATGCCGCGCAGGAACCAGCGCTGCCGCGCCGGGGCCTCCATCACGGGCGTTGCCCCTTTCAACGCGGCCCGGCCGGACTGGACCGCGAGCCAAAGGAGGTAGGCGCCGCCGAGAAGCTTCAGGGCCGTCAGCAGATAGATCGATTGCTGCAGGATCGCGCCAAGGCCGGTGGCGGCGACGCCGCCCCAGAATGCCAGGCCAAATCCGAGCCCGGCGCCAAAGGAAAGGCTTTTCCGCCGCCCATGGCGCATGGCGACGCTCGCGGTCGCGATATTGGCCGGGCCGGGCGAGACCGTGACGACGAGGAATGCCAACAGGATGGGCAAGAGACTGGCCATGCGCTCACCCGCAATCCGATGTGAATTTGGCGACCCCGGCAGGACTCGAACCTGCGACCAACAGCTTAGAAGGCTGCTGCTCTATCCAGCTGAGCTACGGGGCCGGATCGCGCCCATCGTGCCCGAGGGCCGTCAATGGGTCCAGGCTTGGGGCCGGCCGAAACGGAAATTGTCGGAATAGGACTGCGCCTTGGTGACCCGTTCCTGCGCTTCGAGGACCTGGTAGGGAATGCCATTGCGCTCGGCATAGGCGATTGCCAGTTCGCAGGTGTCGAATTCCAGGTGAACCTGCCGGCGCATGTCGACCGAGGAGGTATAGCCCATCAACGGATCGGCCTCGGGCGCCGATTCCGGCTCGTATTCGAGCACCCACCGCTCGACATTGGCTCGACCGGATTGCATGGCATTGCGGGCCGGCTTGAAGATGCGCGCGAGCATCAGGTCTTTCCTCATTGCCTCGATCGTTGTCCGCCACGCAAGGGCGGGCGCGGACCCTATATGCCATCAAATCAGAGGGGAATCCGCAGAAAATTCCCCCAATATGGTGCGTTCTTCCGGGTTGGATATTGGTCGGGGCAGCAGGATTCGAACCTACGACCCCCTGCTCCCAAAGCAGGTGCTCTACCAGGCTGAGCTACGCCCCGACTAGCGAAACCGGGTCCGAAACGCGAGTTTGACTTACACGTTTGCCGGCGCCGCTTCAAGCTGGCCACCCAAGGCGGGGCCAGTTGCCAGCCCGCACGCCGCAGTTATACTTCGCGGCCTTTTCTCCAGCCGGTCGCGGGACGCAAAATGAAGGCCTTACGGCGGTTTCGGCATAGCGGCCCGGTGATGCTGGCGGTCCTCGGGCTGGTCGCGCTGGTGTTCACGCCGGTTGCGGGCCACGCCATCTCGGATCCCTACAAGCTCGTTACCAAGGTCGAGTTGCTCTACAACGACATCGCCCTCTACGAGCGGCCGGACGGCTATTACCTGCTCGCCTTCGGCGCTCGGCGTCTCCACTACATCGAATTGATCGTCAATCCGAAGGACGAGACCGAGCTGCCGGTCACCTATACCCAGTCGATGACGGCCGGCCTCGCCTATGCCTCCAATCTCGACGACGCGGCGATGATCGGCCTCGGTGGCGGCCGGACGGCCTGGTACGTGCACAAATCCGTGCCGGAGATGAAGATGACCGCGGTCGAGCTCGACCCGGACGTGGCGAAGATCGCGGAGAAGTACCTCAACGTGCGGGTCGAGCCGAACTTCGACATGGAGATCAAGGACGGGCGGGTCTATCTGGCGCGCACGCACAAGCGCTTCGATGTCATCTTCATCGACGCCTATCGCGGCCCCTTCGTCCCCTTCCACCTGCTCACCCGGGAGTTCTACAGCCTGGTTGGCGAACACCTGAAGCCGGGCGGCGTCGCGGTGCAGAACGTCGAGCCGACGACCATGCTGTTCGACAGCGCGGTGGCAACGATCAGGGCCGCCTTCGACCATCTCGTCTTCCTGCGCGGCGAGGACAACATCGTCATCCTCGCCTATAACGGCCCGGAGAAGGACGAGGCGGCGCTCGCCGCACAGGTCAGTGCCCGACAGGCGAAATACGGCTTCCGCTATCCCCTCGCCGAACTCCTCGACCGCCGTTTCACACCGCTTTGGAACGAGAAGACGGAGCCGCTCACCGATGACTTCGCGCCGGTCGAGTATCTGAAGGCGGTCGAACGCCATAATCGGAAGCAGTGACGGGCGGCGTGGAGCGAATCGCCACAGAGCGCCGGCGGCTGCATCGCCGGCTGGCCGTCGGCGGCGGCGCCGCTCTCCTCGTCGTCTTCGACGTGGCGAGCCTCGGCTTCATCACGCTCGGCTTCGAGATGGTGGCAAGCCGCATCCTGACGCCCCTCTTCGGCAGCGGAATCTACACCTGGGCGACCATCATCTCGATCGTCGTCGCCGGGCTGATGGCGGGCTATTTCCTCGGCGGCATCCTCGCCGACCGGCATCCGAGGTTCGGCGTCGCGGCGCTGATCAAGATCGTCGGCGCGCTCTATCTCGCCTTCGTCTACTGGATCGCGGGCGGGACGCTCGAGGGGCTGCTCGACTACGTCACCGACGACACGGCGGCGCTGTTCCTCAGCGGCTTCGTCGTCTGCTTCCCGCCGCTCCTGGTGCTCGGCATGTACTCGCCACTGTCGGTGCGCCTGCTCCTCAGCGAGCCTTCCGATGCCGGAAAGGTCTCGGGCGGCCTCTTCGCCATATCGTCGCTCGGCAACATCATCGGCATCATCGTGACGACCTTCTTCCTCATCCCCTCGATCGGCACGCGCTCGATTACCGCGAGCTTCGCGGTCTTCCTCTTCCTGTCGAGCTTCGCCTCGGTCATGGCCGGACAGGCGCGCCGGCAGCGAGCCGCGAAGTAGCGGAATTCCGCGCCTTTTTGGCGCAAATTTGGATCGATTCTGGAGAGTACCGGCTAACCGGCGGTCAGTGGGAGGTGATGCCGCCACCGCCGTCCGGGCGGATCTCGGCAGCCATCAGGCCCTTGGGTCCTTCGCCGAAGCGGACGAGCACGGTCTGGCCGGGACGAAGCTCGGCGAGGCCGTAGCGGCGCAACGTCTCCATATGGACGAAGATGTCCTCGGTCCCGTCGCCGCGGCTGAGGAAGCCATAGCCGCGTACCCGGTTGAACCACTTCACCACGGCGCGTTCGAGACCACTGGTCGGCGTCACCGAGTTGTGGGTCCGCTCCGCTTCTGTCTGCGGTGGGCGCACGGCCGTCGACTCGTCCATGGACAGAACGCGGAAGGCCTGCAGGCCCTTCGAGCGGTCGAGCACCTCGCAGACAACGCGAGCGCCCTCATAGGCAGTCTGGAAGCCGTCGCGGCGCAGGCAGGTGACGTGCAGAAGCACGTCCGGCAAGCCATTGTCGGGCACGATGAATCCATAACCCTTGGAAGCGTCGAACCACTTGATAACCCCGGCAACCTCGATCAGGTCGACCGGTGCTTCGTCGTCCGCCTCAGTTCCAAGAGGAAGTTCGGGAGAGACCTTCGCCCCCATGACGTCGCGCCCCTACAAGTGCCGCATCGTCAACGCAACCGCCAACGAATCTGTCCAAAGCATAGCACCCGACGGACGAGAGGCTAGCCCTATTTGGATTTGCTGGCTCACCTGTGGGTGTCTGTGGGCTAAGGGTCACACTCGGGCGCTCTCGGCACGCTTGCCATGGCAGGCGGCGGGCCTCTATCATCGCCATCTCTCACCGCACGGCTGCGAAAGCTCCCCAAAAACCCATCAGAGGGCCAACGAACATGCTCAAATACGTGCACACGATGGTTCGTGTCACCAATGTGGACGAATCGCTCGACTTCTACTGCAACAAGCTGGGCCTCAAGGAAGTGCGCCGGTCGGAAAACGAGAAGGGCCGCTACACGCTGATCTTCCTCGCCGCGCCCGGCGACGAGAGCGCCCAGGTCGAGCTGACCTACAATTGGGACCCGGAGGAATACACCGGCGGGCGCAATTTCGGCCACCTCGCCTACATCACCGACGACATCTACGCGCTGTGCGATAACCTCATGAAGAAGGGCGTGACCATCAACCGGCCACCGCGCGACGGGCACATGGCCTTCGTCCGCTCGCCGGACGGCATCTCGATCGAGATCATCCAGACCGGCGGCTCGATGCCCGTCCAGGAGCCCTGGGCGTCCATGCCGAACACCGGTAGCTGGTAGCCGGGTCGCGCGCCGCCCGGCGCGCCCGAAAACCGACCGCGGGGCACAGGCGATTCACCCTCTTGTGGGCCCCGCGGTTCGCCTCTATAAGCCCGGCTCATCCGCGCCCTTCGTCTAGAGGTCCAGGACGCCGCCCTTTCACGGCGGAAACACGGGTTCGATTCCCGTAGGGCGCGCCAGGCCGACTGTCCTTGCGACATTGCACCCGCCTGGAGATTCCCATGCAAACCCTCAATTCCATCGGCCTCGACGAAGCCCAGACCATCGCTGCCAAGGCGCTGGCAAAAGGCGCCGAACTCAAGCTCCAGCCGCTGGTCGTGGCGATCCTCGACGCGCGCGGCATCCTCAAGACCTATGTGGCCGAGGACGGCACCTCGGTGCTGCGCTACGAGATCGCGCTCGCCAAGGCCTATGGCGCGCTCGGCATGGGCGTCGGCTCGGGTGCGCTGGCCGCGCGGGCCGAGGTCAATCCGCATTTCATCAACGCAGTCATCGGCCTTTCCCCGAAGGGTCTCGTCCCCGGCCGCGGCGGTGTCCTCATCCGCGACGGCGGCGGCGCCATCGTCGGCGCGGTTGGCATCAGCGGTGATGTCTCGGACAAGGACGAAGCCTGCGCCATCGCCGGCATCGAGGCCGCCGGACTCACCGCCGACGCCGGATAGGCGAATCGTAATGACGGGTTAACCACTCCGGGTGCGAAATGATTCGCACAGGGTGATTCGTCCGTATGGGTGGCGCATGGGTGTTGTGATCGAGTTTCGCTCTCGCAAGGAGAGCGAAGAGGCTGAGTGTGAAATAGACCTGATGACAGCCGTCGACGCGGCCATTCGCGACCTCCGCGACATCAGCAGTCGCTGGGGCGAGGAGGATGCGCGCGTGCAGGCGGAAGAATGCCGCGAGATGCTGGAGCGCGCCTTTCGCCTCGCCGGGATCTGAGCTTCAGCGCGTCGGCTCGGCCGCGTCGAGAATTCTGAGATTGGGCTGACGCCGCCCCTGCCAGCGATCGATCGAAAGGACGCCCGCCACATGTAGCGGGCGCCCGCGCGCCTCGAGCAGGCCGCGGCCGAGCGGCGCGTCGGCGGCACGGAAGGCGATGCCCTTGACCGTCGCTCCGTCGGGCGCCGCCAGCGAGACGCGCACATGGCCGTTGCCGACGCGGTCGGCATAGGCGATGCGGTGCGCCGGGAAGGCGAAGATCGGCTCCGGATGGCCGGCGCCATAGGGGCCGACCCGGTCGATCAGATCGATGAGATCGGTCGTCGCGCCGCGGGCGCTGAGGGCGGCGTCGATCGAAATGATGTCGGCCTCGCGGGCACCGCGCACCGACGGCGCCGAGCGTGTCTTCCATGAAGGCCCTGAACTCGCCGAGCCGCGCCTGCTCGATGGTGAGGCCCGCCGCCATCACATGGCCACCGCCCTTGACGATGATGCCCCGCTCCAGCGCGCCGCGCACGGCGCGCCCGAGGTCGACGCCGGGCACGGACCGCCCCGAGCCGGTGCCGACGCCATTGGCCATGAAGGCGATGGCGACCGCCGGCCGCCGGAACCGGTCCTTGAGCCGCGAGGCGAGGATGCCGACGACGCCGGGATGCCATTCGTTGCTGGCGGTGACCAGCACCGCCGGCCCCTCGCCGCCGCCGATTTCCGCCTCGGCCTCGGCCGTCGCCTGCTCGAGCATCGCCGTCTCGATCGCCTGGCGTTCCTGGTTCAGCCGGTCGAGCTCGGCGGCGATCCGCTCGCATTCCAGGGCATCGTCACTGACGAGCAGCCGGGCGCCGAGACCGGCATCGCCGATGCGCCCGCCGGCATTGATCCTGGGGCCGAGCATGAAGCCGAGATGATAGGGCGCCGGCTGGCCGCCGAGCCGTGACACGTCGGCGAGGGCCGCAAGGCCGGGATTGGCGCGGCGAGCAAGCGCCAGCAGACCCTTGGAGACGAAGGCCCGGTTGAGCCCGATGAGCGGAACGACGTCGCAGACCGTGCCGAGCGCCACGAGGTCCAGCCATTGCAGCAGGTCGGGCTGCGATCCGCTGCCGTAATGGCCGCGGGCGCGCAGGACGCGGTTGACCGCAACGATGGCCATGAAGGTGACGCCGACGGCGGCAAGATGACCAAGGCCGGAGAGATCGTCCTGTCGGTTGGGATTGACCAGCGCCGAGGCCGCCGGCAAGTCGACGCCGGCAAGGTGATGGTCGATCACGACGACGTCGAGGCCGAGGCCGCGCGCCGCCTCGATCGCCTCGAAAGACGTGGTGCCGCAATCGACGGTGACGAGCAGGCGCGCGCCACCGGCGGCGAGCGACTTGATCGCCTCGACGTTCGGTCCGTAGCCCTCGAAGATGCGGTCGGGGATGTAGATCGTCGGATCGAGGCCCTGGCCGCGCAGGAAGCGCGCCAGCAGCGCCGAGGACGAGGCGCCGTCGACGTCGTAGTCGCCGAAGATCGCCACCGCCTCGCCGGCCGTGACCGCGTCGGCGATACGCGCGGCGGCCGCGTCCATGTCGGTGAGGACCGACGGGTCGGGCATCAGGTCCTTGAGGCTGGGGCTGAGGAAGGACGGTGCTTCGTCGGCGCTGACATGGCGGCCGGCGAGCACGCGCGCGACGAGGTCCGGCAGTTCGTGCCGCTGGGCGATCGCGGTCGCGGTCTTGGCGGCCGCGCCGTCCAGCCGCTCGGCCCAGCGCCGGCCGGTCAGCGAGCGCTCGACATCGAGAAAGGTGCGATGCGCCGCGCCCTGGTCCGTGGGCCGCGTCAGATTCGAAAGAGCCGGCTGTGCCATGCCCCCTTCATAGCGCGGCACCCGCCGCCTGTCGCGTGGGCGCTGGGCTTCCCTCCCCCACCCGCTGTCGTTCCGGCCGGAGTGAAACGGAGAGCCGGAACCTCGTCTATTCCCCTTGAGGGAAACGAGGTCCCGGGTCTGCAAAGCAGCACCTCGCGCCGTATCGCGCCCGGGACGACAGAATGAATGTCGCTGAGGACTACGTTCTCAGACGTAGGACTCGGCAATCGCCGAATAGACCGAGGTGCGCAGGATGCGACGGAGCGGGATGCGCTTCGGCAGGGCCATCACCTGGGTCATGAAGACCACCGTCAGGTCCTCCTTGGGATCGACCCAGAAATGGGTCGAAGCCGCGCCCGACCAGAAGAAGGTGCCGACCGTGCCGGGCAGGCGCGTGCGGGCGAGATCGAGGTCGACGGCGGTGGCGATCGAATAGCCGAGGCCGGGATGGCCGTTCTCGTTGAAGGCGAGGCTCGGCACGGCCAGATCGACCACCTCGCGCCCGCCGGGCAGGAAGTTGACGCCGAACAGCGCGACGGATTTCGGGCTGAGCAGGCGGACGTCGCCGAGCGCACCCTTGCCGAGCAGCATGCGGCAGAAGCGCATGTAGTCGCCCGCCGTCGAGACGAGGCCGCCGCCGCCCGATTCCAGCGCCGGCGGTGTGGTGTAGGTACCGCTTGGCGGATCGTCCTGCAGCGAGAGCGATCCGTCGGGTGCCGCCTGGTAGCAGGCGGCGAAGCGGTCCATCTTGTCGGGCGGACAGTAGAAGCCCGTGTCGACCATGCCGAGCGGCGTGAAGACGCGCTCCTGCAGGAACTCGCCGAGCGGCTTGCCCGAGACCTTCTGGATGATATAGCCGAGCACGTCGATGGAGATGGAATAGTTCCACGCCTCGCCCGGAGAGAAGAGCAGCGGCAGCTCGGAAAGCTGCTCGATCATGGTCTCGAGGCCGCCCTTCGTCACCTTGCTGACGACGCCGACATCGGCATAGGCCTGCTCGACCGGGCTGCCTGTCGCATTGCCATAGACGAAGCCGGCGGTGTGGGTAAGCAGGTCGATCACCCGCATCGGGCCACGCAGCGGCGCGGTCTCGAGGGCGTTGCGCTCGCCACCGGTATAGACGCGCAGCTTCTCGAAGGCCGGGATGATGGTCGTCACATCCTGGTGGAGATCGAGGCGTCCCTCCTCCACCAGCATCAGGATGGCGGCGCCGATGATCGGCTTGGTCATGGAATAGATGCGGAAGATCGCGTCCTCGCGCATGGCCTTGTTGCGCTCGCGATCGATCATGCCGGTCATGCCGGTATGGGCGAGTTCGCCGGCACGCCAGACCTGGATCAGCGTGCCCGGGAGATATCCCGGATCGACGAACTGCTCCTGAAAGATGCGGTCGATCTTCTGAAGCCGGGCGATCGAAAGGCCGGCGCGGTTTCTGTCGGACATAATGCTTCCCCCTCGCCCGGCTCCGGAATGCAGCCGGGTCTATTCTGCGTCGTCGAACTTATCGAGGTCCTGGTGCTCGGCCTTGATCCAGCGGACCGTGCCGGAGGACGAGCGCATGACCACGGTGTGCGTGGTGATCGCCCGCTTCGAGAACTTGACGCCCGACAGCAGGTTGCCGTCGGTGACGCCGGTGGCGGCGAAGAGAACGTCGCCGCGCGCCATTTCGCTCATGTCGAATTTGCGATTGATGTCGGTGACGCCCATGCGATGGGCGCGGTCGCGCTGCTCATCGGAATTGATGACCAGCCGGCCCTGCATCTGGCCGCCGATGCAGCGCAGCGCGGCGGCAGCGAGAACGCCCTCCGGCGCCCCGCCGATACCGAGATAGATGTCGATGCCGGTCTCGTCCGGTGCCGTGGTGTGGATGACGCCGGCCACGTCGCCGTCGCCGATCAGGCGGATGGCGGCGCCGGTCGCGCGGATCTCCTCGACCATGCGGGCATGGCGCGGACGATCGAGCACACAGGCGGTGATCTCGTTGACCGGAACGCCCTTGGCGCTCGCCATGGCGTGGATGTTCTCCGCGACCGAGGCATCGAGATCGACGATACCGGCGTCATATCCCGGCCCAATCGCGATCTTCTGCATGTAGACGTCGGGAGCGTTGAGGAGGCTTCCCTCCTCCGCGATGGCGATCACGGCGAGCGAATTCGGCAGGTTCTTCGCGCAGATGGTCGTGCCTTCGAGGGGATCAAGCGCGATATCGACGCGCGGGCCCTTCTTGGTGCCGACCTCCTCGCCGATGAACAGCATCGGCGCCTCGTCGCGCTCGCCCTCGCCGATGACCACCGTGCCTTCGATCGGCAGGCGATTGAGCTCGCGCCGCATGGCGTCGACCGCCGCCTGATCGGCGGCGATCTCGTCGCCACGGCCGCGAAGCTGGGCGGCGGCCACGGCGGCGCGCTCGGTCACGCGGACAAGCTCGAGCGTGAGGATGCGGTCGAGCGACGGGCCGCGATCGCGTTTCGGAAGGCGGACTTCCTGGTTCATGCCTGGCTCCTGCCTCGGTCGGGTCATCGCCCCCTCAGCCGAATTGCTCGATCCGGATCATCTGCGGTTCGTCGCTAATGTGGCCGTCGGCCTTGATCATGTCGAGGGCTTCGCGAATTTCCTCTTCGGTCGTCTCATAGGTGATGAGAATGACCGGCTGCGGCGCCTCCGGCACGGGATGGCCCGGCGCGTTGGTGCGCGGCGCCCGGCGGCGCTGGACGATCGATTCCAGCGAGATGCCCTGATCGGCCATCCGCCGGGCAATCGCGGCGAAGGCGCCCGGTCGGTCATAGACCGAAAGGCGGATATAGTAGCCGCCCTCATGGGCCCGCATGCGCGCCTGGCGATAGGGCTCGAGGCTGGTCGCCGGGCGGCCGAAGGTGCCCATGCGGTCGCCGCGGGCGATATCGGCGATGTCGCTCATCACCGAGGAGGCGGTCGCGTCACCGCCGGCGCCGGGGCCGGACAGGACGAGCTGACCGACGAAGTCGGCCTCGACCGCGACGGCGTTGGTGACGCCGTCGATGCGGGCGATGGCCGAGGACTTCGGCACCATGGTCGGGTGGACGCGCTGCTCGATGCCGGTGTCGGTGCGGCTGGCGACGCCGAGCAGACGGATGCGGTAGCCGAGTTCGTCCGCCGCCTCGATGTCGGCGCTGGTGATCGAGGAAATGCCCTCGACATAGATCGCCTCGGAATCGATCTCGGTGCCGAAGGCGATGGCGGTCAGCAGGGCGAGCTTGTGCGCGGCATCGAAGCCGCCGACGTCGAAGGTCGGGTCGGCCTCGGCATAGCCGAGCTTCTGCGCCGCTGCGAGACAGTCGGCGAAGGAGATGCCCTCGGCTTCCATGCGGGTCAGGATGTAATTGCAGGTGCCGTTGAGGATGCCATAGACGCGGTTCACCGAATTACCGGCGAGCGCCTCGCGCAGGGTCTTGATGATCGGGATGCCGCCGGCGGCGGCCGCCTCGAAATTGAGGGCGACGCCAGCGTCCTCGGCCTTGCGGGCGAGTTCCACGCCCTTCTCGGCGAGCAGTGCCTTGTTGGCGGTGACAACGTGCTTGCCGGCTTCGAGGGCGGCGTTGATCGAGGCCTCGGCCGCCCCGCCCGCGCCGCCCATCAGTTCGACGAAGACATCGGTATCCGGATCGCGGGCAAGCGCCACCGGATCGTCGTGCCAGGCCATACCCGACAGGTCGAAACCGCGATCCTTGTTGCGGTTGCGCGCCGAGACGCCGGCGATCTTGATCGGCTTGCCGCAGCGTACCGCGATATCGTTGCCGTGGCGCTCGAGCAGGCGGACAAGCGAGCCGCCAACCGTCCCGAGGCCGGCAAGGCCGAGACGCAGGCTATCGGACATGGAACGCGCTCCGGAAGTGGCGGAGGTCAGCGCCTGGCGCTGGCCATGGGGACGACGTTGTGCAACGTTTTTTCCGCCGATTCAAGGAACCGGCGGACGTTGCGCGCCGCCTGACGGATGCGCTGCTCGTTCTCGACAAGGGCGATGCGCACATAGCCGTCGCCGTGCTCGCCGAAGCCGATGCCCGGGGCGACTGCCACATCGGCCTTTTCGATGAGAAGCTTGGAGAATTCCAGCGAGCCGAGGGAGCGGAAAGCCTCCGGAATCGGCGCCCAGGCGAACATCGAGGCGCCCGGCGAGGGAATCTCCCAGCCGGCCCGGCCGAAGCTGTCGACCAGCGCGTCGCGACGTCGCTTGTAGGTGGCGCGCATCTCCTCGACGCAATCCTGCGGGCCGTTGAGCGCTGCTGTCGCCGCCACCTGGATCGGGGTGAACGCGCCGTAATCGAGATAGGATTTCACCCGTCCAAGAGCGGCTATCAGCCGTTCATTGCCGACCGCGAAGCCGATCCGCCAGCCGGCCATGGAGTAGGTCTTGGACATCGAGGTGAATTCGACGGCGACATCCATGGCGCCGGGGACCTGGAGGATCGAGGGCGGCGGATTGTCGTCGAAATAGACCTCGGCATAGGCGAGATCCGACAGCAGGATCAATTCGTTACGCCGGGCAAATGAGACGAGCTCGCGATAGAAGTCGAGATCCGCCAGATGCGCCGTCGGGTTGGACGGGTAGCAGACGACAACGGCGAGCGGCTTGGGGATGGAATGCATCACCGCCCGCTCGAGCGCCCGGAAATAGTCCTCGCCGGGCGCCGCCGGCAGCGAGCGGATGACCCCGCCGGCCATCAGAAAGCCAAAGGCGTGAATGGGATAGCTGGGGTTCGGGCACAGCACCACATCGCCCGGCGCGGTGATCGCATGGGCAATATTGGCGAAGCCTTCCTTGGAGCCGATGGTGACGATCACCTGGCTGTCGGGATTGACCTTCACGCCGAAGCGGCGGCCGTAATAGGCCGCCTGCGCCTTCCGCAGGCCGTTGATGCCACGCGAGGCGGAATAGCCGTGGGTGTCCTCGCGGCGGGCGGTATCGGCAAGCTTTTCAACGATATGGGGCGGGGTCGGCAAATCGGGATTGCCCATGCCGAGATCGACAATGTCGGCACCGGCGGCCCGGGCGCTCGCCTTCAGGCGATTGACCTGCTCGAAGACGTAGGGCGGCAGACGCCGCACGCTGTAGAACTCGCCCATCTTTCCCGTTCCCGTTCAGTCCCGTTCGCTTGAAGCCGGGTTTTCCGCGGCCCGGCGGCGCTTCTTACCACCCCGAGGGATGGAAATCACAGAAATCACTGCAGCTTCATCGGAGCCGGAGCGCAGCCATCCGGAAGGGTTCCATCGGCCTTCGGCTTGGTGCAATCGGGCTTTTGCGTCTCGTCGACCACGGTCGGGATCGGCGCGCCGGAGGCCCGCGCCTTCTGCTGGGCTTCGGCCAGGGCGCGGAGCTGGGCGATCGCATTTGCCCGCTCTGCCGGCGTCAGGACCTTGCCCTCGGGCTCGTCGAGGGGCGCATTGATGTAGGGATAGCCCTTCTTGTCGAGGTTCGGCACCGGCGCGGCAGGCGCGGCGGCCGTCGTCTCGGTCGCGGGCGCCGGCTCCGTCGTGGACGCCGCGGCGGGTGCGGGCAGCGGCTCCGGCGCCTTGATAACCTTCGAGGTCGCGGGAACGCTTCCCGCCTCCGGCTCCGGCGCCGCCACGGCCATCGGCGTGGCTTCGACCTTTCTCGTCGTCACCGGCGCGGTCCGGTCGACCGACGATGCCGTGCTGCCCGAGGAAGCGGCTGGACGAAGCGGATTTATCCGGCGGATTGGCGCTGCTCAAGACAACGGGCGAGGACGTCGCGACGGGCGCGGCAAGAGGCGCGGAAAAGTCATTGCTGACCGTCTGCGTGCACGCGGCCGTCACAAGCCCCCCGAACGCTACAAACAGTGCGGTCGATAACCGCCGCCCGCCCGATCTCATGCACGCTGCCTTCATAAAGATACGATCGTCACTCGCCATAGTGATGAAAGCGTTAATTACCGTTCTTTCATTCCGTGTTACAGGCATTAACTACCGTCGTATTATGTCCAAAAAGCGGGAGGCATAGCGGAGTCGGAAGCGGCCCCGTGGGAATGACAACGATGGCGAATGACGGCGACATTCCGAGAACCGGCTACGGCATCAAGGACCCCGAGGCCTTTGCCCACAACCTTGCGCGGGTGATGGAGGAGGCGGGCAAGGCCATGTCCGCCTATCTCAAACCGCGCGAGGAGGGCAAGACCCCGCCCGACAGCGGCGAGGAGATTCGCGAGGTCGTGCGCACGCTCGCCAAGGTGGGCGAGTACTGGATGGGCGAGCCGGAAAGGGTGATCGAGGCGCAGACGCGTCTGTGGTCCGGCTATCTCGATCTGTGGAGCTCGTCCCTCATGCGGATGATGGGCGAACCGGCGAAGCCGGCGGCCGAGCCCGACTCGCGTGACCGGCGCTTTGCCGACCCGGACTGGTCCCGGAACCAGGTCTTCGACTTTCTCAAGCAGCTCTATTTGATCACCAGCCGCTGGGCGAGCGAGCTCGTCGACAATGCCGAGGAACTCGATCCGCATACACGGCACAAGGCGGCCTTCTACGTGAAGCAGATCGCCAATGCGTTGGCGCCTTCCAATTTCGTGCTGACCAATCCGGAGCTTCTGCGCGAGACGCTCGATTCGAACGGCGAGAACCTCGTGCGCGGCATGCACATGCTGGCCGAGGATATCCAGGCCGGCCATGGCGACCTCAAGATCCGCCAGTCCAGCGGATCGAGCTTCAAGGTTGGCGAGAACCTCGCTACCACGCCCGGTAAGGTCATCTTCGAGAACGACCTCTGCCAGATCATCCAGTACGAGGCGACCACGGAGAAGGTGCTGAGGCGCCCGCTCCTGCTGGTGCCGCCGTGGATCAACAAGTTCTACATCCTCGACCTGACGGCGGAGAAGTCCTTCATCCGCTGGTGCGTCGAACAGGGGCACACGGTCTTCGTCATCTCCTGGGTCAATCCCGACGAGCGCCAGGCGCTGAAGAGCTTCGAGCACTACATGCGCGAGGGCGTGCTGACCGCGCTCGACGTCGTCGGCGAAGTCACCGGCGTCAAGGAGGTCAACACGATCGGCTATTGCGTCGGCGGCACACTGCTCGCCGTGACCCTGGCCTACATGGCCGCGACCGGCGACACGCGCATCAAGTCGGCGACGCTGTTCGCCACCCAGGTCGACTTCACCGAAGCCGGCGACCTGAAGGTCTTCGTCGACGAGAACCAGATCGCGCTCATCGAGGAGCGCATGCGCGAGCGCGGCTACCTGGAGGGCGGCAAGATGGCGGCCGCCTTCAACCTCCTGCGCTCGAACGACCTGATCTGGCCCTATGTGGTCAGCAATTATTTCCGTGGGCGCGAGCCCCTGCCCTTCGACCTGCTCTACTGGAACGCCGACGCAACCCGCATGCCGGCGGCCAACCACTCATTCTACATGCGCAACTGCTATCTGGAGAACACCCTCGCCAAGGGCGCGATGGAGATCGCCGGGGTCACGCTGGACCTGAAGAAGGTTCGGATCCCGATCTATAATCTCGCTACCAGGGAAGACCACATCGCGCCGCCGGTCTCGGTCTATCGCGGCTCGACGCTATTCGGCGGGCCGATGGCCTTCGTGCTGGCCGGCTCCGGCCATATCGCCGGCGTCGTCAATCCGCCGGCCAGGAACAAGTATCAGTACTGGACCGGCACCAAACCGAGCAGCCGTCCGTTCGAAACCTGGATGGAAAAGGCCAAGGAGCATGGCGGCTCCTGGTGGCCGCACTGGCAGGCCTGGATCGAGAAGCTCAACGATACGCGAGTCAAGGCCCGCCGCATCGGCAGCGCCAAGCACAAGCCGATCGAGGACGCTCCCGGGCGCTACGTCAAGGTCAGGGCATGAAGGCGGGCCGATCTGGGCTATAGTCCGAGGGTCGCAGCAATCGCCTTGGCCAGAACCGTCCGGAACGCGTCCTTGTCATGCTCGCCCTTGTCGTCTCGCTCGCTCTCGGTGTCGTCGTCGGTTTCGCCGCCCATCGCGCAAGCATCTGTACCGTGCGCGCCGTTGCCGAAGCGATGCATGCGCGCACAGGCTTCATGCTGTTCAGCCTGGTCAAATCCATGCTGTGGATCCTGCTGATCAGCCTGCCGGTCTTCCTGCTCATCCCTTCGACCACCTGGTACCAGGGTGGCTGGCAGTTGAGCGCCATGGCGCTTGCCGGCGGCCTGCTTTTCGGCCTCGGCGCCGCGATCAACGGCGCCTGCGCCTATTCGATCATGGCGCGGCTGGTCGACGGCGAGGTCGGCATGTTCATCGCCATCCTCGGCTTTGCCGTCGGCATCGTCGCCTTCACCGGGCTGGTCAGCACGCATGCGCTGTCGCCGCCTGTGCGCGCCTCGACGATGATCCCGGCAGTGCTGCCCTTTGCCAGGATTCTGATCGCGATCCTCGTCGCCTTCGCCGTCTACGAAGTCGTCAGACTATGGCGGACCCGCAACCGCGCGCGCGGCCTCTTCGGCCACCTCCTCGCCCATCAATACCGCCTGTCGGCTGCCGCCATGCTGATCGGCATCGCGGCAGCGGCGATCTTCTTCCTCTTCGGCTCGTCCGGCTATTCCTCGACCTATCAGGTGATCATCGAGGCGGTCATCGGCGCGAAGCCGCCGCCGAGCATGGGACGCTGGCTGCTGCTGGTGGCGGTGCTCTTCGGCATGTTCCTGTCGACGCTGCAGCGGCGCACCTTCCGTCTCGACTGGCGACCGCAGCGCATGTGGCTGAGAAACGCATCCGGCGGCACGCTGATGGGCCTCGGCACGGCGCTGGCGCCCGGCGGCAACGACTCCCTCGTCCTCTACGGCCTACCCAGCCTGTCGCCGCACGCCGTGCCGACCTACGCGGCGCTGCTTGCCGGCTCGGCGATCGGCCTCATCGGCATGCGGCGGCTCTTCGGCATCGAGATGCGCGTCGCCTGTCGCCAGGACCGCTTCGTCTCCGACACCTGGACGCCGGAAGGACAGGCCGGCGAGAGCCGGTAGGCGCCAGCCGCCGCTTCAGCCGCTGCCGCGCCGCAATTTGCCGCTAGGGGCATCATTGCTTGACGGAATCGCTGTTCCGCTCCCGTTCATCTTTGCGGCCGCACCTTCGGACGGAAACGTGGACGCCGCCTTCCTGCCTTGCTCTCGATTCCGGCAATCTCAACCCTGGAGACACAGCCCATGCGCCTCCTCATCGGCATCATCCTCGGCATCGCCCTCACGATTACCGCCGCCTATGTGCACGATTCCCGCATTGACGCCGCGCGCGGCCCAGGCCCCTTCCCGCCCGCCCCGATCGCCGGCGGCAAGATCGTCAACTGGGACGTTCTCGGCGCGGTGGCGAACAACGCGGTCGAAGGCGCCAAGGCGGAGTGGTACCGGCTGACGGGGAAGTGACCGCGGCCGGCACCTCTGCCCACCCATAACGTTATGCGTTATGCACATCACCGATGATCGTGAGCTTTGGCGACCGCGAGACCGAAACGATCTGGAAAGGCCAGCTCAGCTGCTGGTTGCCTGCGGACATTCAGGCCGTCGCGCTCAGAAAGCTTCGCCTCGTCAACAATGCCCAGCGCCTGTCGGATTTGCGCGTCCCGTCCGGCAATCGGCTCGAAGCCCTCTCAAGAGATCGCTCGGGCCAGCACTCGATCCGCATCAACGATCAATGGCGGATCTGTTTCATTTGGAGAGATGGGAATGCCCGCCAGGTCGAAATCGTCGACTACCACTGAGGCGCTGCCCAACCCGCATCCGGGAGAAATCCTGCTGGAGGAATTCCTCAAGCCGATGCAGTTGTCGCAGAATGCTCTGGCGCGAGCGATCCATGTATCGCCGCGCCGCGTCAACGAGATCGTTCTCGGCAAGCGGGCAATCACGGCAGACAGCGATTTGCGTCTTGCCCGCTATTTCGGCATGAGCGATGGCTTCTTCCTCGGCCTGCAGGCCGACTACGAGCTGATGGAGCGTCGCCGGGCAATCAGCGAGGAACTGCAGGCAATCAAGCCAAGGGCGGCCTAAGCCCTGGCCAGGCCTCACATCCTCCACACCCCGAACCGCGTCTCCTCGATCGGCGCATTGAGCGTCACGCGCAGGGCCCGCGCCAGCGTTTCGCGGGTCTCAGCCGGGGTGATGATGCCGTCGTCCCACAGGCGCGCGGTGGCGTAATAGGGGTTGCCCTCTTCCTCGTATTTGGCGCGGATCGGCGCCTTGAAGGCCTCCTCCCCGGCCTTGTCCCAGCTCTTCCCGTCGGCATCGAGACCGTCGCGCTTGACCTGCGCCAGGACCGAGGCGGCCTGCTCGCCGCCCATCACCGAGATGCGCGCATTGGGCCAGGTGAAGAGGAAGCGGGGCGAGAAGGCGCGGCCGGCCATGCCGTAATTGCCGGCGCCGTATGAGCCGCCGACGATCAGCGTGATCTTGGGCACGGCGGCGCAGGCGACCGCCATCACCAGCTTGGCGCCGTCGCGGGCGATGCCGCGGGTCTCGACCTCGCGGCCGACCATGAAGCCGGCGATGTTCTGCAGGAAGACGAGCGGGATCCTGCGCCGACAGCAGAGCTCGATGAAATGGGCGCCCTTCAGCGCCGAATTCCGAGAAGAGGATGCCATTGTTGGCGAGGATGCCGACCGGCACGCCACCGAGCCGGGCGAATCCGGTGACGAGAGTCGTCGCGTAGCGCGCCTTGAACTCATCGAGTTCCGAGTCGTCCACCAGCCGGCCGATGATCTCGCGGACATCGAACTGGCGCCGCCGGTCGGTCGGGACGATGCCGTCGAGCTCCGCGGGATCGAGGACGGGCGCGGCCGCATCGGAAAGTTCGATATCGGCACCTTGCGCAGGCCCGAGCCGCGCCACAATTCCCCGCGCCCGGTCGAGCGCTTCGGTCTCGGTCTCGGCGAAATGATCGGCAACACCCGACAGGCGCGTGTGCACGTCGGCACCACCGAGGTCCTCGGCCGAGACCACCTGCCCGATTGCCGCCTTCACCAGCGGCGGGCCGCCAAGGAAGATCGTTGCGCCTTTGACGATCACCACCTCGTCGGACATCGCCGGTACATAGGCGCCGCCGGCCGTGCAGGAGCCGAGGACGATGGCAATCTGGGCGATGCCGTCGGCAGAAAGCCGGGCCTGATTGAAGAAGATGCGGCCGAAATGGTCGCGGTCGGGAAAGACCTCGGCCTGATGCGGCAGGTTGGCACCACCGGAATCTACCAGATAGAGGCAGGGCAACCGGTTCTCGCCGGCGATCTCCTGGGCGCGAAGATGCTTTTTCACCGTCAGGGGATAGTAGGTGCCGCCCTTGATGGTCGCGTCGTTGCACACGATCATGCAGTCGCGGCCGGAGACACGGCCGATGCCGGTGATCAGGCCGGCGCCATGGATCGCCGCGTCGTACATGCCGTTTGCCGCCAGCGGCGACAGTTCAAAAAATGACGTGCCGGGATCGAGCAGGCGCGAAATGCGCTCACGCGGCAACAGCTTGCCGCGCGCCTGATGACGTTCGCGGGCGCGGGCCGGTCCGCCTTCCGCGGCATCGGCCCGGCGCCTTTCCAGCTCTTGCGTGAGCGCCCGCATGGCGGCCCGGTTCTCCTGGAACCCGGCCGCTTGCGGATCGATCCTCGTTGTCAGCACCGACACCTTTGCCCTCCCTGACGCGGACGACTATCGCGCGGAAGCGAGAGCAAGGGAACGGCCGGCTATTCGTCGTCCCAGTCGGGCGCGGTCGCCGGGCTCGAGCCGCGGTGCCGGTGAGTCTTTCCGAGCGCCGTGATCGCCGCCATCTCGGCGTCGTCGAGCGAGAAGGAGAAGATGTCGAAGTTCGAGCGGATATGGTCGGGATTGGTGCTCTGAGGGATGGTCATGACGCCGTCCTGCTGGATCGACCAACGCAGCACCACCTGGGCCGGCGTCCTGCCTTTCGCCGCGGCAATGCCGGTGATAGCCGGGTCTTCCAGCACGACCTTGCGGCCGAGCGGTGAGAAGGCGGTGAAGATCATGTCCCTGGCCCGGCAGGCGGCGCGCAGCTTGTTCTGGCTGAGATAAGGATGGAACTCGCACTGATTGGTGACGATCGGCTCCTCGGTCGCCGCCCAGGCCTCATCGAGCAGCGCGACCGGATGGTTGGATACGCCGATGTGGCGGGTCCAGCCGGCGCGCTTGACCGCGTTCAGCGTCCTGATCGTGTCGGCGACGGGAATCGTCTGGCTTGGCCAGTGGATCAGGAGCAGGTCGACCTGATCGACCTCGAGCAGCTTCAGGCTGTTCTCGACGGACCGCTTGAAGGCCGAATCCTCCAGGTTGTCACGGCCGACCTTGGTGGTGATGAACAGTTCCTCACGCGGCACCCCGCCGGCGCGGATGCCCTCGGCGACACGATCTTCGTTGCGATAATTGGCGGCGGTATCGATGTGGCGGTAGCCGGACTTGATGGCCGCCTCGACCGCGCGCGAACAGACCTCGTCAGACAGGCTCCAGGTGCCGAAGCCGAGGACGGGAATTGTCGCGCCATGCGCTGATACGGTCTGCAAGGAATGTCTCCTTAGATTTCGAGGAAGAGAGAAGACGAAAACGGCAACGCGGGCATGCCTCGATCGGCGGCGCGCTGCGTCAGTCGTCCCACATCGGCGAGAAGTTGAAATCGCAGATGCGCTCGTGATGGGTCCGGGTCAGGTCCGAGATCGCGGCCATTTCTTCGTCACTGAGGGAGAAGTCGAAGACCGAGATATTCTCCTCGAGGCGCTTCGTGTGGCTGCTCTTGGGGATCGGAATGACGCCCTGCTGCACCTCCCAGCGCAGGACGACCTGCGCCGGCGTGCGGTTGAGGGCGGCGGCGACCGACGTGATCGCGGCCTCGTTCATGGCCGCCTGACGGCCGAGCGGGCAATAGGCGATGAAGGCCATGTCGTGCTCGCGGCAGGCGGCGCGCACGCGGTCCTGGTTGAGATAGGGGTGGTATTCGCACTGGTTGGCGACGAGCGGCTCTTCCGTCGCCGCCCAGGCCTCGGCGAGAAGGCTGGAGGTGAAGTTCGAGACGCCGATGTGGCGCGCGAGCCCGCGCCGCTTCACCTCGTTCAGCGCCCGCATCATCTCGACGGCGGACATCGAGAGATTGGGCCAGTGGATCAGGATGAGGTCGACATAGTCGAAGCCGAGGCGCTTGAGGCTGGCTTCGGCGCTGCGGACGGCCTCGCCGTCGGCGAGGTTCTCCTGCGGGATCTTGGTGGTGACGAAGACATCCTCGCGCGGCACGCCCGAAGCGCGCACGCCCTCGCCAACCACCTCCTCGTTGCCATAGCTCGCGGCCGTGTCGATGTGCCGATAGCCGACGCGGATCGCCTCGGAGATGGCACGAATGCCGTCCGGGCCGCGCAGGGCGTATGTGCCGAGACCGATGGCAGGAATTTCGGCGCCGTTCGCCGCAACATGATGCATGGTTCGCTCCGGGAGACAGGACGTTGAAGACATGCGCCGCGACCTTGGAGATCGCGCGGCGTCCATGGGCCCAGTCTAGCGGAGGAAACTTGTCGGACAAGCCCCGGCGGGGATGAACTTACCCGGCGATGGCGTAAATGCTGCTGACGCGGTCCCGTCCGAGCCGCTTGGCCTCGTAAAGCGCCTTGTCGGCCATCGAGAAAAGGTCTTCCAGCGTCGCTGCGGGATCGGCGTTGACCGCAAGGCCGACACTCACCGTCGCCGGTATCGCCTTTCCGTCGGCGGAGATCGCGTGCTGGGAAAAGTCGATGCGGATGCGCTCGGCGATGCGCTCGGCCGTTTCCTTTTCCACGCCGACAAGCACGGCGGCAAACTCCTCGCCGCCGACCCGGCCGAACAGATCGTCGCCACGGATCGAACGCGCGACGACGGCGGCGAAGGCAGCCAGCGTCTGGTCGCCAGCCTGATGACCGAAGGCGTCGTTGATCGACTTGAAGCGGTCGAGATCGAAGGCCAGGACAGCGACCGGACGAGAGTGCTTGGCGGCGTTGGCAATCAGCCGCTCCGCCTGGATGAACAGGGCGCGTCGGTTAAGAATACCGGTCAGTGGATCGGTCTCGGCATCGACGCGCAGCGCTTCCTCGGTCTGCTCGCGCACCATCGCTATGCCGAGGAAGGTGATCGCGATCATGGCCAGGAGTGGCTCGGAGATCAGCAGCTTGAAGGGGAGATCCGCCTCGAAAATGGTTGATGCAGGGTCGACGAAGATGCCCTGCACCGCCCTGACGATCAGAATGCCCCCGTGAATGAAGGAGACAAGGGCCATCAGCGGGCGGACCGCCGAGGGCCCGATCGGCGAGCGCACGAATTCGATGCCGAGCAGCAGGGAATAAGCGGCGCCGATCGACGAGTTCAGCATGATCCGGCTGCCGATACTGGCATGGAATCCGGGATCGAGGCAGGCCGCCAGCCAGATGACCGTGCCCGCGATCACCACGGGCAGCGGCGCGGCACGGCGGTCGAAGGCCCGGATCGCCGCCCAGCCGAGGCCATAGCCCAAGAGGGTCAGGGCGCCGGCGAGATCGATCGAAAGGCGGTCGGGAATGACGCCGCGCATCATGATGAGGCCGCCGCCAATCGCCATGGCGAGCGCCCCAAGAGCAGCGCGCAGATAGACATCCGACCGCGCGCTCTTCAGCCACGCGACCAGAAAAAACAACCCAACCAGTCCGCAAACCAGGCTGATCAGGAACAATACGGTCGGGATATCAAGATGCATGATCTCGGCCAAATCACAGAATAACCGGCGCCATTATGCCCGCGAGGGGTTAACGCGTTATCTGCAAGTTGAACGTCCCGGCCGGGCCGCGCGGGTCGCCTTTCGGGCGATTCAGTCGCGGCTACGACGGCTCGCCGACGAGCTGGCGGCCGATCAGCCAGCGCCGGATTTCGCTCGTTCCGGCGCCAATCTCGTAAAGCTTGGCATCGCGCAGGAGCCGGCCGGCCGGCGATTCGCTGACATAGCCCATGCCGCCGAGGCACTGGATGGTTTCCAGCGCCATCGCCGTCGCTTTTTCCGCTGCATAGAGAATGGCGCCCGCCGCGTCCTGGCGGGTCGTCGTCCCGCGGTCGCAGGCGGCGGCGACGGCATAGACATAGGCGCGGGCGGCATTCATGCCGACATAGAGATCGGCGATCTTGCCCTGCATGAGCTGGAACGAGCCGATCGGCGCGCCGAACTGGCGGCGCTCGCGGACATAAGGCAGGATCAGGTCGAGACAGGCGCGCATGATGCCGAGCGGTCCGGCGGCGAGCACGACGCGCTCATAGTCGAGGCCGGACATCAGGATGCGGGCGCCCTCTCCTTCCCCGCCGAGCACGTTCTCGGCCGGCACCTCGCAATCGGAGAAGACGAGCTCACCGGTCTCCGAGCCGCGCATACCGAGCTTGTCGAGCTTCTGAGCGACAGCGAAGCCGGCAAAGCCGCGCTCGACGATGAAGGCCGTCAGCCCGTGTGAGCCGCCCTGCGGATCGGTCCTGGCATAGACGACCAGCGTGTCGGCCGAGGGCCCATTGGTGATCCACATCTTGGTGCCGTTCAGCACATAGCGCTCGCCGCGCCTGTCGGCGCGCAGCGTCATCGACATGACGTCGGATCCTGCGCCCGCCTCCGACATGGCAAGGGCGCCGACCGCCTCGCCGGAAAGCAGACCCGGCAGGTAGCGCCGCTTCTGCGCCTCGGTGGCGAAGCGGCGGAGCTGGTTGACGCAGAGATTGGAGTGGGCGCCATAGGACAGGCCGACGGAGGCAGAGGCGCGCGAGATCTCCTCCATGGCAACGGCGTGCGCGAGATAGCCGAGGCCGGCGCCGCCCCATTCCTCCTCGACCGTGATGCCGTGAAGGCCGAGCCGGCCCATTTCAGGCCACAGATCGCGCGGAAACCAGTCGTCGCGGTCGATGCGCGCCGCGAGCGGCGCGATCCGGTCGTCGGCGAAGGCGGCGACGCTTGCCCGCAGCATGTCGACGGTCTCGCCGAGGCCGAAATCGAAGGAGGCTGTGAAATCGTTGCGCAAGCCCGGGCGTTCCCCTCCGGTGCCGCCACTCCGGGGTGGCGGCCTGGCGCTCACGCTATGCCAGGCGGGGGCCCGCGTCGAGACGGGGTACGGCCCGGCGGCGGAGGGCGAGGCGATGCCTTGTCGCCGTCCGCCACCGGGTTGCTGCTACGGCCACCGGCCTAGCGCCAGGGCCAGCCGTCGCTGAAGCTCGACCGGCGGTCGTCGGGGAAGCCGATGTCGCGGCGAATGGCCGGCGGCAGGCTTTCGAGAACCCGCATGGTCCGGCGGCGGCGTTGCGCGGCCATCATGCGGCCGGCCAGCGTGGAGGTCGCACGGCCGATGGCCGCGATACCGAAGAAGTCACTCATTGTCCTATTCCTCTTGGCGATTGAAAAAGCGCCCCGACGGGATGCCGAGGCGCTTCGATCCGAATCCGGGCCGGCGGCCCGTTCGGCGGTTCAATAGCCGAGAAGGTTTGGCAATTCAGTGACGGCGGTCACATTCTCGCGCAGACCTGCTATGCGCAGGCGGCAATGACCCCTTCGATCACCCGGTCGACCTCGTCGTCGTCGAGATCGGGATGGATCGGCAGGCTGAGGACCTCGTTCACCAGGCGCTCCGAGACCGGCAGCTCACGGCCGTCGAAATGGTGGAAGGCCGGATGCTGGTGCAGCGCCAGCCGATAGAACAGGCCGGTGCCGATGCCCATCTCGTCGAGGCGCGAACGCACGATGTCGCGATGCGGCAGGCGGATCGTGTAAAGCGCAAAGGCGCTTTCGAAGCCTTGCGGGATCTCCGGGACGGCGGCAACGTCCTTGAGCGCCTCGCTGTAGCGGGTCGCGATCTCGCGGCGGCGGACCAGTTCCTCGGCGAAGACTTCGAGCTTCGACAACAGCACCGCCGCCTGGATCGTGTCGAGCCGGCCGGTCAGGCCGAGCCGCATGGCCTCGTCGCCAGTGCCGAGCCGCCCATGCGAGCGGATCATGCGCACTTCCCTATCGAGCTCGGTATTATCCGTGAGGATCGCACCGCCATCGCCATAGCAGCCGAGCGGCTTGGTCGGGTAGAAGCTCGTCGCCGAGATCGGGGCGAGCGCGCCAACGCGCTTGTTGCCATGCTTGCCGCCAAAACTCTGGGCGGCGTCGGCGAGGATCGCCAGGCCGTTGCGCTCGGACACCTCGTTGATGGCGGCGTAGTCCGCCGGCAGGCCGAACAGGTCGACCGGCATGACGGCGCGCGGCACGAGCTTCGCCGGCCGCCTTGACCTCATCGAGCGCGCGGTCGAGGTCGCCGGCGTCCATGTTGAAGGTCTCCGGATCAACGTCGACGAAGACCGGGGTGGCGCCGACCGAGACGACAGCACCGGCAGTCGCGGCGAAGGTGAAGGAGGGAACGAAGACGGCGTCGCCCGCCTTCACGCCCATCGCCATCAGGGCGATCATCAATGCATCGCGGCCGCTCGATACGGCAATCGCATGCGGTACGCCGGCAAAGGACGCGAGTTGCTTCTCGACCAGGTCGACTTCCGGCCCGAGGATGAACTGGCCGTGCGCCAATACGGCTTCGATCCGCCCACGGAGTCCCGGTTCGAGGCGCATGCGCTGCCGCTGCAGGTCGTAAAGGCCAATGCGGCCCGTTTCGGCAACGGCAAGGGCTGCTCCTGTTCGCGCAGAAGTCATTGAGTGGAAACTCCGTTTTGGATCGAACGGCCGGAAATACTGCCCCGTGGCCATG
The DNA here is from genome assembly GCA_963812285.1 of uncultured Alphaproteobacteria bacterium. Classification (GTDB taxonomy): domain Bacteria; phylum Pseudomonadota; class Alphaproteobacteria; order Rhizobiales; family Kaistiaceae; genus CAVSRC01. The sequence goes on from CAWEUR010000015.1 coordinate 166,453, forward strand.
GTTTTCCGGATCATATCAGCGACGTTAAGCGCGTCGAGTCCCGCCTGACCGTCGACCTGCGGCGCCGTGCCGCTCGCGACTGAGTCGAGAAAACCGGCGATTTCCGCGGCTAAATTATCCGCCTGCTCGAATTCGCGGGTCTTCGAATGGACGCCATCGACGTCGGAATGGGAGGTCACGGTGAGCTGCCGCGCACCGAGATCGGCGACGAACTGGCGCCGTGATTCGGTGACGGTGAGGCGACGGTCGACGGTCGGCGCGACGCGGCTGGCGACCAGCGTCGCGACAAGCCCGGTCTCGAAGGTGAGCCGCGCCTCGGCGATATCGACTGTATCGGTTGCAACCTTCACGCCGCTCGCCGCCACCGATACGACCGGGGCGCGCGCCAGGGTGAGGACCAGGTCGATGTCGTGGATCATCAGGTCGAGCACGACGTCGACGTCGATCGCCCGCGGCTTGAACGGGCCCTGCCGAATGGCCTGGATCAGGACCGGCGCCTCGACCTCGGCGGCGAGCGCCTGGAAAGCCGGCGAAAACCGCTCGATATGTCCGACCTGAAGCGCCACGCCCGCCCGTTTCGCCCGGCCGACCAGATCGGCGGCGGCATCGACATCGGCGGCGATTGGCTTCTCGACAAAGACCGGAATACCGGCATCGAGGAAGTCGCCGGCGACGGCGTGATGGATCGAAGTCGGCACCGCGACGGAAACGGCGTCGACCTTGCCGATCAGTTCGCGATGGTCGGCATGGGGCTCGGCGACATAGGTCTCACCGGCCGCACAGGCGCGGGCATAGTCGGCATCGGCGACTGCCACCAGATGCGCGGCGGGATTGGCCGCGTAATGGCGCGCGTGATGTGCCCCGAAATAACCAAGGCCGACAACGCCGACCTTTACCGCTTCCGCCATCCTCAGCCTGTCTTCCAATTCAGCCCCAAGAGATTCGCATCCTCATGTGTAGCCGATCCGGCGCGGAAGTCGACGCGACCTCATCGCACTGCAATAAACAATTGATAAGCCTTGAAATAGGCTGCGACGGTGCACCCTCGCCTAGCGTAATCCGAACCACCACCCGGCCAGCGCGAGAAAGGCGAAGAAGCCGGTGACATCGGTCACCGTCGTCACGAAGGCGCCCGAGGCGACCGCCGGATCGATGCCGAAGCGGTTCAGCGCCAGTGGGATGAGGATCCCGGCAAGGGCCGCAGCGACAAGATTTGCGATCATCGCCAGGCCAATGACAATCCCCAATTGCGGCACGTCGAACCATGCATAGGCGATCACGCCCATGATCACGGCGAAGATCAAGCCATTGAGAAGGCCGACCAGCACCTCGCGGCTGACGACGCGGAGCGCGTTATGCGGGCTCAGGGTGCGGGTGGCCAGGGCGCGGACCGCGACCGTCATGGTCTGCGTGCCGGCATTGCCGCCCTGGCTGGCGACGATCGGCATGAGGACGGCGAGCGCCACCATCTTCTGGATCACGCCCTCGAAGAGACCGATGACGGCGGAGGCGAGGATCGCGGTGAACAGGTTGACGAGCAGCCAGGTGAAGCGGCCGCGGGCGATCGTCCAGAAGGTATCGGACAGTTCCTCGTCGCTGCTGACGCCGCCGAGGGCCCTCAGGTCCTCTTCCGCCTCTTCCTGGATGACGTCGACGATGTCGTCGATGGTGACGATGCCGACCATGCGCCCGGCCTCGTCGACGACCGGCGTCGAGACCAGGTTGTAGCGCTCGAACTGGCGGGCGACGTCCTCCTGGTCGTCGGAGGCGTGAACCAGTTCGCGCACCTCGTCGATCAGCGCGTCGACCTTGGTTGGCCGCTGACTGCGCAGGAGCCGGTTGAGCGCGACGGTGCCGAGCGGCCGGTAGGCGGGATCGACGACGAAGACCTCGTAGAAGTCCTCGGGCAGGTCCTCGGCGGATTCGCGCATGTAGTCGATGGTCTGGCCGACGGTCCAGAACGGGGGAACGGCGATGAAGTCCGTCTGCATGAGACGGCCGGCCGATTCCTCCGGATATTCGAGCGCGCGCGACAGGGCCGCGCGCTCGATGATCGGGATCTGCGCCAGGATCTCGGCCTGATCCTGCGGCTCGAGATCCTCCAGGATGGTGACGGCATCGTCGGATTCGAGATCACGCACGCCCTCGGCGACCGCCGCCGGCGTCAGGTCCTCGAGGATCTGGACACGGGTGGTCTCGTCGAGCTCGGTGAGCGTGGTGTAGTCGAACTCATCGCCAAGCAGACGGATGAGGTCCGCCCGGGTCTCCCGGTCGAGGGTCTCGATCAGGCTGCCGAGATCGGCTTCGTGAAGGGTGCCGGTGAGCTTTTGCGCCGTCTCGGCATCGGAGGCGGCGACCGCCTGCTCGATCGCCTCGATGAAGGCGGCCGAAACGTCCCCGCGCTCGTCGCGGAAGGCGATCGGCGGCTCGGCCACATCTTCGCGCTCAAGGGTCGCCTGGTCGACCATGCCCCCTCCGCTTGTCTCGGTCGGGAATTCGGGCGTCGGCGGAGACTTAGCGCTCGATTACCAACTCTCCAAACCAAATCGGCGGCCAAAGGCCGCCGATCTGCATTCACTCAATATCTGGTGCGGTCGAGAAGACTCGAACTTCCACGGGTTGCCCCACAGCGACCTCAACGCTGCGCGTCTACCAATTCCGCCACGACCGCGAAAAGCGCGCTTCATGTATCAAATCGAATGCGCCGATACAAGGGAACCGGAAGGCCTTCGCATACGGCCGAATGCGCGGCGAAGGTCCGTGCCGGCCTCCCCCGGCGATCCGCCATTTCGGGGTCGCCGAGGCACACCTCCGGCGCGGACCGATCCGACGTTCGGCAGCGTTGCGGCCGCCGATGATGGCTGGTCACGTCCGTCTCTGACGCCTATATCGCTGAGGTATCAACCGCCCAGAAGGTCGAGGGTTCCGACTTGTGACAAGCGACATTGCGACGGAACGCCGGCCCGTTGCCGATGCGATGCTGCCGGCCGCGGGCACCGCGCCGGTCGAGTGGCTGATCGCCAGCGAACGGGTCGCCTATCCGGATGCCGTGGCGGCGATGGAAGCCCGCGTCGCTGCGATCCGCGCGGGGCACGCGCCGGAATGCGTGTGGCTGGTCGAGCATCCGCCACTCTACACCGCCGGCACCAGCGCGCGGGACGCCGACCTGCTGGCGCCGGAGCGCTTCCCCGTCTATCGCAGCGGCCGCGGCGGCCAGTTCACCTATCACGGTCCCGGACAGCGGGTCGCCTATGTGATGCTCGACCTCACCCGCCGGCGGCAGGACCTGAGGCTGTTCGTGGCGACGCTGGAGGAATGGATCATCCGCACCCTCGCCGCCTTCAACGTGAAGGGCGAGCGGCGCGAGGAACGCGTCGGCATCTGGGTGCCGCGCCCCGAAAAAGGCTTCCGGCGCGAGGACAAGATCGCCGCCATCGGCATCCGCGTGCGCCGCTGGGTGACCTATCACGGCATCGCCTTCAACGTGGACCCGGAGCTGGAGCACTTCTCCGGCATCGTCCCCTGCGGCGTCACCGAGCAGGGCGTGACCAGCCTGACCGATCTCGGCCTGCTCGTCTCCATGTCCGAGGTCGACGCGATCCTGAGGCGTGAATTCGAGGCGCTGTTCGGCCCGACGGTCGCCGGACAAGGCGCTACGCCGTCGGCAGCATCGTGAAGCGGGTCAGCGGCGGGCCGACATAGTCGCCAACCGAGATGTCCGTGACTTCCGCCGCGCCCGGCCCCTTCCAGCAGACGGCAAGCATCGCCTCGACGTCCGCGTCGGGCCCGACGAAAACCGCCTCCACCGAACCGTCGCCGCGGTTGCGCACCCAGCCGGCAAGGCCGCGCCGCTCCGCCTCGCGGGCAACGAAGGCGCGATAGCCGACGCCCTGGACGCGGCCGGTAACGATCAGATGAGTGCTGCGTTCGCTCAACGGCTTTCCTGCCTCCCTCCCTGAAAAGTGGCATGTCTGCCCCGGCCATGAAAGAGGCGCGGGATCTGCCCGGTTGCGCGACTACAATTCTTAATTGTATTCTCTGCCTGCCATGAATTGAGACTTCTTTCCGACCCGAAGGAGGGCGTCATGCCTCGCAGAAAGAGTTCAATGGCAACCGGCAGCATCCTGGCGGCGGCGATCACGCTGGCGCTGCTCGAGACGATCGGCACTTCGCAAGCCAAGACCAGCGACCCGTTCCGCGGCAAGTTCGACCACTACCAGTGCTACCAGATCCGCGACTGGTCGGGAAAACCACTGGAGACCAAGGTCAAGCTCAAGGACCAGTTCCGCGGTGACACGGCCGTGACGGTCAGGCCGAGCCTCCTGTGCAACCCCGTCGACAAGAACGGCGAAGGCGTACCGCAGCCGAAGGTTCACCTCGTCTGCTACACGATCAAGGTCGCCAATCCGGACGACAAGACCTACAAGGTCGATATCGCCAACCAGCTCGAGAAGAACACCTACTACGTCAGCGGGCCGCAGCTCCTTTGCGTGCCCTCATTGAAGGAACTCGCCAAATAGGCGGCACACCCCGCCCGCCGAACGGCATGGCCTTGCCGCTCGGCGGGAACGGCGTTCATCCCGGCCCCGTCTCGCTTGCGGCGGTCGCGAGAACCTCGGCCACGATCGGAGGCAGGTCGGCGACCGCCTCGACGATCCGGTCGGGCGCGGCGGTGGCCAGTTCGCCTGCCGTGCCGTAGCCCCAGGCGACACCGATCGCGCGGACCCCGTTGGCGCGCGCGCCGTCGATATCGTGGCGGCGGTCGCCGACCATGACCGCGCGTCGCGGGTCGATCCCCTCGCTCACAATGGCATGGGCGATCAATTCCGCCTTGTCGGATCGCGTCCCGTCGAGTTCGGCGCCGTGCACGGCATCGAGACAGGCGTCGAGGCCGAAATGCCCGACAATCCGCGTCGCGAAGACCCGCGGTTTCGAGGTTGCCAGCACCAGCGCGAAGCCCGACGCCTTAAGCGTTTCAAGGGCGGCCGGAATGCCATCGAAGACCGCGTTCTCGAAGAGCCCCGTCTCGGCGAAACGCTCGCGGTAGAGCGCGACGCCGCGCGCGGCGCGGGCCGCGTCGCCGAAAAGCGTGTGGAAGGAGTCGATCAGCGGCGGACCGATCCAGCCACGCAGCGCCTCTTCGTCGAGCGGCGGCTCGTCCATCTCGGCGAGGGCATGGAGGATCGAGCGGCTGATGCCGGGAAAGGGATCGGTCAGCGTGCCGTCGAGGTCGAGCAGCACCGTGCCGGCGACATTGTCGTTGTCGTTCATCCGCACGGGCGATAGGCCTCCGGCGCCGCGCGGGCCTCGCCGAAATCGGCAAGCGGCGGCGCGTCGGCATCGGCCGGGAAGAGCCGGCGGAAGTTGAAGGCATGGGCGGTCGGCCCGAAGCGTTGCAGATGCGCCAGCCGGCGGCGGCCCTCGCCGACCTCCGGATAGGCGCCCTCCTCGACCCACCACATGGCGATGTAGGCGGCGCCGAAGAGCTCGAACCATTCCTTGCGGCGCTGGACGAAGCGGCGATGCATCGTCCGGTAGGAGAATTCGTAGAGCGTCTCGGGCGAAGTCCAGATCGACATGTTGGCGACGACCATCGGGTCGTCATAGGCGGCGATATGGGTGGCATTGCCGCTGGCGTCCTTGAGGCGCCAGACGAAGCCTTCGCTGGCCTCGGCGAGCGCATTCACCCGCTCGAGGTTCTCCACGAACTCGGCGACGCGCGGGTCGTCGAGGGGATAGCGCAGACGCGCGACATTGATTTCGGCGAGATACATGGCGGCTCCGGTCGATCCTGTCGGCGCAGCCTATCGCATTGCCCGGGCTTCGGGCACCCGCTCAGGCGCCGCGCCAGGAGGCCATCTTGCCGGGGTTGAGGAGGCCGGCCGGATCGGTCTCGCCCTTGAAGGCGGCCATCGCCTCATGCGACGCGTTCGGCTCGCCATGCTCGAGCTGGTAGACATGCGGGTTCTTCATCGAGATGCCGAGCTCCCGATGGATCGCGATGACCTCCCACAGCCGTTCCGGGCTCGTATAGCGGACGAGATGGAGGCCGAAGCAGGTGACGATGGCACCGAGACGCACCCATTGGAGCTGGACGCTGACCTCGTCGCCGAGACGCTCATGCAGCGCGGCGATCAGCTCCTTCTCGCGGCCCAGCGGAAAGCCGCATTGCAGATAGGTCACCGGCGTCGAGCGGTCCGACAGAAGCAGGTTCAGCGTCGCGTGGTTCCAGCAATATTCGTAATTGGGCGGCAGCTTCTCGGCCGCCAGTTCCTCCGCCGTCTTGCGATAGAGCAGCGTCGCCCCCTTGCCTCGGGCGAGGTCGTCGAGGGCATCACCGGCGAGATCGGCCGCCGAGACGAAGACGATATGGGTGTCGTCCGGCACCCACGGCGTCAGCTTCTTCATGGCGCGTGGCACCGGCCATTCGAGCGTCGCCACATCGCGCTTGAGGATCGCATTGGCCTCCGCCACCGCCCTTGAGAAGTCGATGGCCTCGTCGCGGTCGGAGAAGCCGAAGATCGATTCCACCCAGTCGTGGCCGGCGGTAAGCGGCAGCTCGACCTCGACCATGAGGCCGGTCGTGCCATAGGCGTGGAAGACCTTGGCGAGGTCGGCACCACGCAATTCGATCAGGCGCGGCTTCGGCTCGACGGTCATGATCGTGGCGGCGAGCACATTGCCCGGCGCGCTGAGCATGCCCCAGGTGACCGAGCCGACTCCGCCCGCCCCGCCGGCGACGAAACCACCGAGGGAGGAGAGCCGCACAGTCGAGGGATAGAGCCGCATCTCCTGGCCATGCTCGCGCAGCGCGGCATTGAGCTTGGCCATGCGGATGCCGGCTTCGGCCCGCACCGTCCAGGCGCCCTTGTCCACGATGCGATCAATTGCCGAGAAATCGACCACGATGCCGCCCTTCAGCGGAACGCACTGGCCGTAATTGCCGGTGCCGCCGCCGCGCGCGGTGATCGGTATGCCATCGCGCGCGGCAACCGAGACGATGCGGGCAAGTTCATCCCTGTCGCTCGGATAGACCACCATCTCGGCGCATTTGTCGCCGAGCTCGGCCTGCAGGATCGGGCTGAACCAGTAGAAATCCCGGCTCTTCTGGCGCAGTTCGCCCGGATTGGTTGACGTGCGGATGCCTGCCAGATCCGGCGATTGCGCGAGTGCCTCCATGGGTGTCTCCGGCCTTTCCGATTGCGTGTCCATGGCATGTGCCTTGCAGCCCCCATGCCAGACGTCATGCCAGACGCCATGCCAGACCGAACGGCCCGTCCCCTCCCCGGATCGCGGCCCAACGACACGACAATCGGAGATCGACATGTCCCATCGGGTTGCCCCTTCCCTCACTCGCCGCCGGCTTCTCAACCTCACCGCTTCGGGCGCCGCGCTCCTGGCGATGCCGGCGATCGGACGCGCCGCGACGCCCGACACCAAGGTCGTCCTGCAGACCAACTGGCTCGCCCAGGCCGAGCATGGCGGCTTCTACCAGGCGGTCGCCAAGGGCATCTACGCCGACCACGGTCTCGAAGTCGAAATCCGTCCGGGCGGCCCGCAGACCAACAATGCCGGCCTGCTGATGGCGGGCAAGATCGACTTCTCGCTTGCCCAGGCCGCATCGGCACTGAATTTCGTCCACGCCAAGGCGCCGTTCGTGGCGGTCGCGGCGATCTTCCAGAAGGACCCGCTGGTCCTCATCGCCCATCCGGACGTCAAGGAACTTGCCGGCCTCAAGGGCCATCCGATCTTCGTCTCGTCCACCGCGAGCAGCACATGGTGGCCCTTCGTGCGCTCGAAGTTCGGCCTGACCGACGAGCAGCTCAAGCCCTACACTTTCTCCATCGCCCCCTTCATGGCCAACCCGGCATCGGCACAGCAGGGCTTCGTGACTTCCGAGCCGCTACTGATCGAGAAGCAGGGCGTCGAGCCGTCGGTCTTCCTCCTCTCCGACCTCGGATATGTCAGCTACCAGACGACGATCGAGACCTCGAAGAAGATGGTCGAGGAGAAGCCGGAGGTGGTGCAGGCCTTCATCGATGCCTCGATCCTCGGCTGGGTGAGCTATCTGCACGACGATCCGGCGCCAGCCAATGCGCTCATCAAGAAGGACAACCCGGATATCGACGACGAGAAGATCGCCTATGCCCGCAAGGCGATGATCGACGCCGGCCTTGCCGAATCCGGCCAGGCGCTGACCGAGGGAATCGGCGCCATGAACGCCGACAAGTGGAAGGCGATCTATGACCTCCTCGCTGATGCCGGCGGCTACCCGAAAGGCATGGACATCACCCCCGCCTACGATCTGCGGTTCGTCAACCACAAGGTCGGAATCTAGGAAGCACCTCCGCCGGCCGATCCTATCGGCCGGCGTTCGGCGGCTGGCGGACTCGTGTCGCGGCGTGGCATATGCTGCCCCGAACCTGATGCCACATGAGAGTCCGCCGATCATGAGCCGTTTCTGGAGCCCGATCGTCCATGGCCTGACGCCCTATGTGACGGGCGAGCAGCCGAAGCGCGACGACATCGTCAAGCTCAATACCAACGAGAATCCCTACGGTCCCTCGCCGCGTGTGATCGAGGCGATCGCCGGGGCGACGGACCGTCTGCGCCTCTATCCCGACCCGCAGGCGTCGGCCCTTCGCGCGGCGATCGCGGCCCGCTACGCGGTCGCGCCCGACGAGGTCTTTGTCGGCAACGGCTCCGACGAAGTGCTGGCGCATACCTTCCAGGCCCTGCTCAATCACGAGGCGCCGCTCCTTTTTCCGGACATCACCTACGCCTTCTATCCGGTCTATTGCGGCCTCTACGGCATCCGCCATGAGGCGGTTCCGCTCGACGATGCGCTGAAGGTGCGGGTCGAGGACTACCGGCGCCCCTGCGGCGCCATCATCCTTGCCAATCCGAACGCGCCCACCGGCCACGCGCTTTCGCGCGCGGCGATCGAGGCGCTGCTTCTCGAACATCCGGACCAGTTGGTCGTGGTCGACGAGGCCTATGTCGATTTCGGGGCGGAGAGCGCCGTGCCGCTGGTTGCCCGCCACGACAATCTGCTGGTGATCCACACCCTGTCCAAGTCGCGGGCACTCGCCGGGTTGCGGGTCGGCTTCGCCATCGGCCAGCGGCCCCTGATCGAGGCGCTGGAGCGGGTCAAGGACAGCTTCAATTCGTTCCCGCTCGGCTGCCTCGCGCTCGCCGGCGCGGTCGCCGCCATCGAGGATGAGGCGTGGCTGCGGGAGACCTGCGGGCGGATCATCGCCAGTCGCACCGCCCTCACCGAAGCCCTCACCGGGCTCGGCTTCGCGGTCCTGCCGTCGGCGGCGAATTTCGTCTTCGCGCGGCATCCGGACCATGGCGGCGCCGCTCTCGCCGCGGGCCTCCGCGAGCGCGGCATCCTCGTCCGCCATTTCGCCAAGCTGCGGATCAAGGACTTCCTCAGGATCACGATCGGAACCGAAGACCAGTGCGACCGGCTGCTTGCCGCGCTCCGCGAACTGGTCTGATCGCGCCTATTCGAATTCCATGATCACCGCGTCGACGGCGAGGCTGTCGCCCGGCTTGACGTCGATGCGGGCGATGACGATATCGCGCTCGGCGCGCAGCACGTTCTCCATCTTCATTGCCTCGACCACGGCCAGCGGCTCGCCGGCGCGCACCTCCTGGCCGACGGCAACGTCAATGGCGACGACGAGGCCCGGCATCGGGCAGCGCAGGGTTTTGGAGCTGTCGGCGGCCACCTTTTCCGGCATCAGCGCTTCGAGCGCGGCGACCCGCGGCGTCATCACCTTCGCCATGAGATCGAGGCCGCGATAGCTGAGGCGCATGCCCGCCGTCGCCGGCCGGACCTGGACGACAAGCGGTTCGCCGTCGATCGTGCCGGACCAGACCGCATCGCCCGGGCGCCAGTCGCTCCTGACCGCGCGCGGCGCCTCGGCGCCAGGCGCCACGATGTCGACCTCGATCGGCGCCTGCAGCAGACCGGCGATCGCCTTCAGCGCCACATGCGCCTTGCCGAGTTTCACCACCCAGTCCTCGCGCCAGCCCGCACCCTCGCCGTTCAGCCGGCCGGGCAGGCTCGTCAGGCGCTCGCGTTCGCACAGCGCGATCGTCAGCGCGACGATCGCCAGCCGGTCGCGGAGGTCGGCCTCGAGCACGGCACCGGAGAAGCCTTCCGGATATTCCTCGGCGATGAAGGCCGTCGACAGCCGCCCCTCGCGGAAGCGCGGATGGTCCATGAGCGCCGAGAGGAAGGGCTGGTTGTGGGCGATGCCGTCGACCACGGTGCGGTCGAGCATGTCGGCCATGGCATCGATCGCCGCCGTCCGGTCCGGCCCGTGGGCGACCAGCTTGGCGATCAGCGGGTCGAAGAACATCGAGACCTCGGAGCCCTCGACGACGCCGCTGTCGACGCGCACGGTCACGCCGTCCTCGACCCCTTCGGCCGGCGGGACATAGCGGTTGAGCCGGCCGATCGAGGGCAGGAAGTTGCGATAGGGGTCCTCGGCATAAAGGCGCGACTCGATCGCCCAGCCGTTCAGGCGGACATCCTCCTGCCCGAGGCCGAGCGGCTCGCCGGCGGCAACGCGGATCATCTGCTCGACCAGATCGATGCCGGTGACGAGCTCGGTCACCGGGTGCTCTACCTGCAGGCGCGTATTCATCTCCAGGAAATAGAAGCGCTGGTCGGCGCCCATGACGAACTCGACCGTGCCGGCGGAATTGTAGTCGACCGCCTGCGCCAGCGCGACCGCCTGCTCGCCCATTTCCCGGCGCAGCGCTTCATCGACCGCGGGCGACGGCGATTCCTCGACGATCTTCTGATTGCGTCGCTGGATCGAGCATTCGCGCTCGCCGAGATAGACGGCGTGGCCGTGCTTGTCGGCCAGACCTGGATCTCGACATGGCGCGGGTTCTCGATGAACTTCTCGACGAAGACCCGGTCGTCGCCGAAGGAGGACAGGGCCTCGGAGCGGGCGAGCCGAATGCCCTCGGCGACCTCGCCCTCGCTATGGGCGATGCGCATGCCCTTGCCGCCGCCGCCGGCCGAGGCCTTGATCATCACCGGCATGCCGATGTCGCGGGCGACCGCGATCGCCTCCTCGGCGGTCTCGATCGTGCCGAGATGGCCGGGAATGGTCGAGACACCGGCGGCGGCGGCGAGCTTCTTCGAATTCGATCTTGTCGCCCATGGCCGCGATCGCCCTGGCATTGGGGCCGATGAAGGCGATGCCGGCGGCGTCCAGCGCCTCGACGAAGGCGGCGCGCTCGGAGAGGAAGCCGTAGCCGGGATGGACCGCCTCGGCGCCGGTCTCGCGGCAGGCGGCGACGATCCTGTCGATCACCAGATAGGAGGCGGAGGCCGGCGGCGGGCCGATATTGACCGCCTCGTCGGCCATCTCGACGTGGAGCGCGTCGGCATCGGCATCGCAATAGACCGCGACCGTGGCGATCCCCATGCGGCGGGCCGTGCGCATCACCCGCACGGCGATCTCGCCGCGATTGGCGATCAGTATCTTGTTGAACATACGCTTCGCTCCCCGCCCGCCGATGTTTCACGCCCGGCGTCGCTCCGTTCTAAGGCGGCCCCGGAAACGGGGCAACTGCGCGTGCGGTCGGCCTATCCGGCCAGAAACGCCCAGCCATCGGCAAGGCCACCGGCGAGCACACCGATCACCAGGGCGGCGGCCGTCACCGCGGCGTAGCCGGCGCCGAAACGCAGCCCGCCGATCACGATGGCGAGAACCGACTTCGACAGGGAGTTGGCGATGACGGCGACGAGGATGGCAAGGGCCGCCACGCCGGCGGAGACCGATGCCACGCCGATCTGGGTCATGGAAAGCGTGATGGCGTCGACATCGGCAAGACCGGTCGCCCCGGCCAGAAGCAGCGTCCCGCCACCGCCGAAGCTGGCGGCGAGAATACGCGAGATGACCAGGATCGCGGCAAGCAGCGCGGCGAAACGCAGGACCGCGAGAACCTCGAAAGGGTTGCTGTAGCCGACATCGTCCTCCTTCACGTCCTCCTTGCCGCCCCCGCGGCCGAGAAGCAACGCCGTCCCGGTAACGACCAGCGCCGGCAGGCCGAGAACGATAGCGAGCCGCTGGAGCAGGTCCATCCGGAAAAGCGCAACGATGACGATCACGCGCAGGAACATGACCGCCGAGGCGGCCAGCGCACCGGCGAGATGATAGCGCGCCCGCTCGGGCGTCGCCTTCGCCTTGCGGGCAAGGTCGATCGTGGCAACGGTCGAGGAGACGAGCCCGCCCGCCGCGCCGGCGATGAGGGCGCCGCGCCGCGTGCCAGCAACCTTGATGGCGACATAGCCGATGAACGAGACGGCGGCGATCGCCACGGCCATCAGCCACAGGCGATAGGGGTTGAGCGCCTGCTCGGGCCCGTATCCCTTGTCCGGAAGCACTGGCAGGGCGACGAAGCTCATGGCGAGCAGGATCAGCGCGGCGCGCAACTCCTCCCAGTTCAGATGCTTCAGCCAGGCGTGCAGCCAGGCCTTGGCGGCAAGCAGCGCCACCATCGCCACGGCCGCCGCCACGGCAACGGTCATGTCGCCGAGAATGGCATAGGCGCCCAGCGAGAAGGTGAGAAGCGCCGCCACCAGCGTGGTGATGCCGTAGTCCTTCTGGCTGAGGGATTCCTGCCATTTGAACAAGGTCATGGCGCCCGCCAGCGCCAGGAAGGCGAAGCCGAGCACGACCGGCCCGAGGACACCGGAGAGCAGGCCCCAGACGCCACCGAAGAGACCGATCAGCGAGAAGGTCCTGAGGCCCGCGACGCGGGTGCCCTCGGCCTCTTCGCGCTCGCTCCAGCCGCGCTCGACGCCGACCAGGAAGCCGATGGCGAGCGCCAGAGCCAGACGGGCCAGGGTCTCCTGTTCGGTCATTCGCCCATGCTCTCCACGACCCGCAACCCGTTCATCTCAAGGCATGCCAACGGCTTCGGCAAGGCCCCGTTCCCCTCCCGCAGCCACGAGATTCACCGACTCAACCTGAGGCCGGTGAAGTCCGCGCACAAGACGGCCGGAGGCGAGGCCGGCACCAGTTTGCACCCGATACCTGTAAAGTGGCTTCAAATTGAATGAATTGTTTCATGGGGCGGCAACGCTCTGCGCGTGAGGATGGGGAGCCCGAGTCACCAGAGCCTGACGATGAACGCCAGAGCCTTTCCGGTCAGCGAGAACGAAGACGAACGTCTGAGACTCCTTGCCTCGCTGGAGGTCGTCGGAACCGCTCCAGAGGCGGAATACGATCGCTTCGCCAAGCTCGCGACGGACCTCTTCGACGCGCCTATGGCCATGATAAACCTCGTCGATGCGGACCGCGTCTGGGCCAAGGCGCGTGTCGGCATGGACGTCGACCAGATCAGGCGCCGCGACGCCTTCTGCTGCCACACGGTTGTGCAGGAAAAGGTGCTCGTCATCCCCGACACGACCGCCGACGACCGCTCCGCCGACAATCCGTTCGTCCTCGGCCCGCCGCATGTCCGTTTCTACGCCGGCGCGCCCCTGATGGCCAAGCCGGGCCATGCGGTCGGCACGATCTGCGTGCTCGACGTGAAGCCGCGCCCGCCCCTCACCGGGCAGGAGCAGGCCCTCCTCGCGGACCTCGCGGCGCTGGTCACCGACCGGCTCAACAAGCGGCGGCTCCTCCATTCGGTGCGCCACGCAAACAGCCGCTTCCACAAGATCGCCGAGACCAGTCCGGACGCCGTCGTATGTATCGACGGCGGCGGCAACATCATGCTGTGGAACAGCGCCGCGGCGCCGATGTTCGGCTATGACAAGGGCGAGGCGATCGGCCAGGACGTGCGCCGGCTTGTGGTGCCGCGCGAGCGCCTTCGCATCACACGCTGGCTCACCGACCTGAAGCGGCGGCCGGAGCGGGCGGCCAACGGAAAGTTCGAGATCGAGGGCCTGCGCGCCGACGGCGTCCGCTTCCCGACCGAGGTCTCCTACTCGAGCTGGCACGAGAACGAGAACCTCGTCATCTGCGGCATCATTCGCGACATGAGTGCCTGGCGCGAGAGCGAAGCCAAGCTCCACGTTCTCGCCACGCACGACCCGCTCACGCATCTGCCGAACCGCGCCGCGTTCATGGACCACCTCTCCGCCGCGATCCGGTCGGCGAAAGTCGGCAAGGGCGGCCGACGCGGCTGCGCACTGCTGCTTGTCGATCTCGACCGCTTCAAGGAGGTCAACGACGCGTTTGGCCACGTGGTCGGAGACGCGTTCCTTAAACGGGTGGCCGAGCGCCTCAGAAGCTTCGCGTCGGACACCGTCTATGTGTCGCGGCTGAGCGGCGACGAATTCACGATCGTCCTCGACAATGTTGCCATGACCGAGGATGCGGCGGCCCTCGCCGAGGAGATCCGCCGGGCGCTGCACCAGCCCCTGCGGGCTCGAGGACAGCCGGTCGAGGTGAGCGCCAGCATCGGTATCGCCACCTATCCAACCCATGGCAGGTCGGCCGGCGAATTGCTTGCCAACGCCGATCTGGCGCTCTACCGCGCCAAGGCGCGGGGCGGTCGCCACAGCCAGATCTATGTCTCGAGCCTGCGGGATTCCACGACCAGCCGGGGCCAGATCGAACAGGATATCTGCCGCGCCCATCGCGAGGGCCAGTTCTCGCTCTTCTTCCAGCCGCAGGTGCGGATCCACGACGGCCTGCCCGTCGGCGCCGAAGCGCTGCTCCGCTGGCGCCATCCCGTGCACGGCATGCTGCCGCCGACGCGTTTCCTGTCGGTCCTCGAGACCGCGCCGGTCGTGGCGCAGGTCGGTGAGTGGATCATCGACGAAGCGATCGCGGCAGCCGCCGCGTGGCAGCGGGAGGCCGGTCAGCCGCTCTGCGTCTCCGTCAATCTGTTCTCGCCGCAATTGTCCGGGGAGACTCTGGTCGAGACCGTGATGGGACTCTCGCGCGGCACGCGCTTCCCGCGAACCGTCTGGAGCTTGAAATCACCGAAAATGTCGCACTGCAGCCCGAATCCGGCCGCCGGTCATGCCCTTGCGTGCCCTGATCGAGGCCGGCGTCGGCATTGCCTTTGATGATTTCGGGACGGGCTATGGCTCGCTCAGCCACCTCAAAACATTCCGCTGACACGGCTCAAGATCGACAGGAGCTTTGTCCACGGCGTGCTTGAGGACAGCGGTGACGCGGCGATCGTCCGGGGCCATCCTGGCGCTCGGCCACAGCCTCGGCCTCGGCGTCATCGCCGAGGGCATCGAAACCGAAGCGCAGCGACTGCTGCTCGACACGCTCGGCTGCCGCGAGGGACAGGGCTTCCTCTTCGGCGCACCGATGCCGGCGGAGGATTTTTCCGCCTATCTCGCCAAGGCACTTCCGCGCGCGGCGAAACTGACCGGCTGACGTTTCGGCCGCCCCGCCGCCGTGGCGGAGCCGCGCGCGCCGCCCCTCAGCCGATCTTTACGGCGATATCCCCGCCCTCGACGCGGACCTCGTAGACGGCGATCGATTTATCGGTGACGCCCTCGACCGCCTCGCCGGTCGCGAGGTCGAACTCGGTGAAGTGCCACGGGCAGGTCAGGATCTCGCCGTCGAGCTCGCCTTCCACCAGCGGCGCCTGCTCGTGGCTGCAGAATGCGGCGATGGCGCAGAAGCGGCCACCGACATTGGCGACGACGACCTCGGTCCCGCCGACCTCGACCTGCTTCATCTCGCCCGGCGACAGGTCCGAGGTCTTCAGGACATTGGTAAATTCGGCCATGGTGGTCTCCTTCCGTCACCTCGGTATGCATACTTGAAGATCACGTTGCTTCCAGCGCGCAACGGACTGGCAACACGGAGATCCTTCTACCCGCCACTCCACGACCGCCGCGATGTGTGACGAACATGAAGAATCCTGATTCGATCAGGCTCAACGATCCGATAGAAGACCTTGTAGGGAAAGCTGACCAGAAATACGACCCGAACGCCGTCACGGCCCGCCACGCGAAGCCCGGCCGTGGGATTGTCGCCAATGAAGGCGACGATGGCTCGAAACCGCGCTTCAAATCGAGCGGCGACATCTGCGGCGGCGGCAAGATAGTGAGTCGCAATCTCGTCCAGATCGGCGATCGCCCGACGAGAATAGTCGACATTCATCCGCGACGGAATTTCCTGAAGGCTGCCTCGACCTCGCCGTCAGTCGCCGTCCCTGAGCGATCGGCCTGATCGATGGCGTCGAGCTCTTCCGGCGTCGCGTGATAGACACCGCTCTGCTCGGCTTCAATCTCGAGCCCAACTTGGACGAGTTCCTCCTGTGCCCGCTCGGGCCACTTCTCGGCACGCGTCATCAGGTCTTTCAGTGCCTTGTTCATGATACCAGCCTATCGCGTCCGCCGCTAACCGCAAGACCGGCGTGCGCTCAGTACCAGTTGAGCGCGACCTTGGCTTCTTCCGACATGCGCTCGGGATCCCAGGGCGGGTCGAAGACCATGCTGACCTGCACGTCCTTGACGCCCTCGACCAGGCTCACGGCGTTCTCGACCCAGCCCGGCATCTCGCCGGCGACCGGGCAGCCCGGCGCGGTCAGCGTCATGTCGATGGCGATGTTGCGCTCGTCGTCGATGTCGACCCGGTAGATCAGGCCGAGCTCGTAGATGTCGGCCGGAATTTCGGGATCGTAGACCGTCTTCAGCGCATCGACGATGTCGGTCGGTCAGCCGCTCGAGCTCATCCGGCGGGATCGCCGAACCGGTGGCATGCATCGCCGTCTGGGCGGCCGGCTCCGGCGCTTCCGGCTGCGGTGCCCCAGGTGTCTGGTTGGCGAGGGTCGTGTCGTTCATCACGCGGCCTCAGGCAAAGAAATCATGAGCTTTCTGCAGCGCCTCGGCGAGGCGGTCAACCTCCTCGACCGTGTTGTAGAGTCCGAAGGAAGCGCGGCAGGTGGCGGTGACACCGAAGCGGGCAAGCAGCGGCTGGGCACAATGGGTGCCGGCGCGCACCGCCACACCGTCGCGGTCGATGATCGTCGAGATATCGTGCGCATGGGCGCCGGCGATGTTGAAGGCCATGATGGCGCCCTTGTCCTTCGTCGTGCCGTAGAGCGTCAGGCTGTTGATGCGCGACAGGCGCTCATGGGCATAGTCGCGCAGCCGCGCCTCGTGGGCGGCGATGCGGGCGCGGCCGATCCCTTCCATATAGGTCAGCGCCGCGCCGAGCCCGATCGCCTGGACGATCGGCGGCGTGCCAGCCTCGAAGCGGTGCGGTGGCTCGGCATAGGTGACCATGTCCTCGGTCACGTCGCGGATCATCTCGCCGCCGCCGAGGAAAGGCGGCATGTCGGCGAGCACGGCGCGTTTGCCGTAGAGCACGCCGATACCGGTCGGCCCGTAGGTCTTGTGACCGGTGAAGCAGTAGAAGTCGCAATCGAGATCCTGGACGTCGACCGGCAGGTGGACCGCGCCCTGGCTGCCATCGACCATCACGGGAATGCCGCGCGCATGGGCGATGCGGCAGATCTCCTTGATCGGCAGCAGGGTGCCGGTGACGTTCGACATGTGGGTGATGGCGACGATCCTGGTGCGCGGCGTCAGCAGCTTCTCGAATTCGTCGAGAAGGAAGGTGCCATCATCGGCGATCGGTGCCCATTTGATCGCCGCGCCCTTTTTCTCGCGATGGAAATGCCAGGGGACGATGTTGGAATGGTGCTCCAGGATCGAGAGCACGATCTCGTCGCCCTCGCCGATATGGGCGCCGCCATAAGAGGCGGCGACGAGGTTCATCGCTTCGGTCGAATTGCGCGTGAAGATGATCTCGTCGAGATGGGCGGCATTGAGGAAACGGCGGACGATCTCGCGCGCCTCCTCGTATTTCTCGGTCGCCGCGTTCGACAGGAAGTGCAGGCCGCGGTGGACGTTGGAATATTCCGAGGCATAGGCGTGGGTCACCGCGTCGATGACCGCCTGCGGCTTCTGCGCCGAGGCGCCATTGTCGAGATAGACCAGCTTCTTGCCATAGACCTCCCGCGACAGGATCGGAAAATCCCGCCGGATCGCCTCGACATCGTAAGGCGCGTTGAGGAGGCCGGTGTCGTTCACGACTTGGCTCCACGACGCGCCAGCCAGCCGGTGATGGTCCGCCGCAGCGCCGCGCCGATCTGCTCGTCGCCAAAGGAATCGACGGCGTCGGCGAGGAAGGCTTCGATCAGCAGCCGCTCAGCGACGGGGCGCGGAATGCCGCGCGCCATCAGGTAGAACAGCATCGTGTCGTCGATGCGCCCCGATGTGGCGCCATGGCCGCACTGGACGTCGTCGGCGAAGATCTCAAGCTCGGGCTTGGCGTCGAACTCGCCGGTATCGGTGAGAAGCAGCGCCTGGCTCATCATCTTGGCGTCGGTCTTCTGAGCGCCCTGCCGGACCTCGATGCGGCCCTGGAAGGCGCCGCTCGCCTCGTCGTCGACCACGTTCTTGAAGAGCTCGCGGCTGATGCCATGCGGCTCGGCGTGGTCGAGAACGAGCGAGGTGTCGCCGTGCTCGCGGCCGGACAGCATGGTCGCTCCGTTGAAGCGCAGATCGACGCCGCTGCCGACCGCCTTGACGAAGCCCTGCCAGCGCCACAGGCGCGCGCCGGCATTGGCGACGAGGTGGTGGAGGCTGGCATCCTTGGCCACGCGCGCGACGAAGCTCGTCACGTGCTCGGCCTCGCCGCCCTCGGCCTGCAGACGCGCCCATGTGACCTTGGCGCCGGGCCCGACATCGAGTTCGATGACGGCGTTGACCTGATAGGCGGTGCCGGCCGGACCGTGATGGGTCTCAAGGAAGCGGACGGAGGCATTGTCGCCGACCGTCACGACGCTGTGCGGATAGGTCGACGCCGGCTCGGCGGTCGCGCTGAGGTGAGCGATCTCGATCGGGCGCGCCGGAGCGGCATCCCGGGCGACGGTGACGACCACCCCGCCCTGCATCATCGCCGTGTTGAGGGCGAGCATCGCGTCCTCGCTGTCGGCGAAGAGCGCGCCGACCCGTTCGGGCGATTTTTCGAGCACCTCGACGAGCGGTTCGACCGTCACGCCGTCGATGCCGTCGAGGTCCGATTGGCCGGGTTGGAAGACGCCGTTCACGATGACGATCCGCGCCCGTTCAAGGCCCTTCAACGCATCGTCGTCCAGCAGTCCAGCGAGCCGTCCAACGTCGGGGGCGCCGGCAAGCGGCTGGGCGAGGCGCATGAGGGCGCGCAGGTCCGTGTACTTCCACGCCTCGACGCGCCGGTGCGGCAGCCCGACCCGGGCGAAATGGCGGAACGCGGCGGCGCGGCGCTCGGTCGCCACGGCACCGCCGGGCAGGCGCGCGCTGTCGAACTGGGCGGCCAGCGCCTCTTCGGCCTTGGTCTTGACGGTTCTCGTTTCGACAGTCATGTCAGATACTTACGCCGCCGCCTCGGAGAACTCGCCATAGCCCTTCTCTTCCAGTTCGAGAGCCAGCTCCTTGCCACCGGAACGCACGATCCTGCCGGCCGAGAGCACGTGGACGAAGTCCGGGACGATGTGGTCGAGCAGTCTCTGATAATGGGTGATGACCAGCATGCCGCGCTCGGGCGAGCGCAGGTGATTGACGCCATCGGCAACGACCCTCAGCGCATCGATGTCGAGCCCGGAATCGGTCTCGTCGAGCACGCAGAGCGACGGCTCAAGTAGCGCCATCTGCATGATTTCGTTGCGTTTTTTCTCGCCGCCGGAGAAGCCGACATTGAGCGGCCGGCGCAGCATCTCCTGCGTCACGTTCAGCCGTCCGGCAACGTCCTTGACCTTGCGCATGAAGTCCGGCGTCGTCAGTTCATCGAGCCCGCGCGCCTTCCGCTGCGCATTCAGCGCGGTCTTCAGGAAGGTCATGGTGGCGACGCCGGGAATTTCCGTTGGATATTGAAAGGCAAGGAAAATCCCGAGCGCGGCACGCTCGTCCGGCGCCATGTCGGCCAGGTCCTGGCCCTTGAAGCGTACGTTGCCCTCGGTCACCTCATAGCCATCCTTGCCGGCCAGCACATAGGCCAACGTCGACTTGCCGCCGCCGTTCGGGCCCATGATCGCGTGGACCTCGCCAGCCTCGATCTTGAGGTCGATGCCGCGCAGAATCTCGCGGTCCTCGACGGAAACGTGAAGGTTCTCGATTTCGAGCATGGGCATTCTGTTCATTCCCGTGTGGTGATGCTGAACACCAGGCCGCCGATCGCCTTGACGCAATCTTCCGCGCTCGTGGCCAGGATGTTGCTGTTGTCCCGCATGTAGACCAATCGGAACTGGTTCGGCGTCGGATCGTAGTGGATCGAGATGATCGGCGAGCGACGGTGGGTCACTTGGAGGACCCGGTTGCTGACGTGATGGCTGATCTCGTATTTCTGCATGAGGTCGGCGTCCTGGTCGAGAAGGCGGCCGAGTTCCGCGAGGTTCCCGTCGACCTTCTCCTGCAGGCGATGGTGTTCGGCGCTGCGCTCGTCGCGCGCATTCCGCGCAGCCTCGAATCCGTCAAGTAGTGAGCCCATGGTGCTCTCCAAACCGCGATGCCCTTCCGGCGGCCATCACTCTCCGTCCCAATAGTCGAGCGAATTCTCCTTGCGGCCGATGTAGCGGACGCCGCCGGTGCCGGTCGCCCAGTCAAAGCGCGACGAGACGGCGAACTTGTTGGAATCGGGATATTCGACGACGTCACCGCCGACCGGGTTGGCCGAAATACCGAGATATTTCAGCGTCTTTTCGCCGGTATTGATGATCTGATGAGCCACTTCCTGTCCGCCGGTCGGCGCCGCCAGCACGTCACCAGCCTTGACCGGATAGTTCTCCGCACCGAACCGATAGGTCCCCTCGCCCTCCATGATGACGAAAAGTTCCTGGGTCATGTGGTGAGCGTGGAAGGGAAACGCCTTCTTGCCCGGCTCGACCACGTGCAGCATGCAGCCAATACCGGTCGAGCCGATCGCCCGGCCGAAGGAGCCGATCTTTGCCTCGAACGCTTCACCATGCGCGTTGTCGCGCAGCGGCACGTCGGCGATATTCATGACAGGCTTCGCGGGAGTATCTGCCCATTAGCCCACACTCCCTTCGAGGCTGACGCCGATGAGCTTCTGCGCCTCGACGGCGAACTCCATCGGCAGCTGCTGGATCACGTCCTTGACGAAGCCGTTGACGATCAGGGCCACGGCCGCCTCGTCGTCGAGGCCGCGGGCCTTGCAGTAGAAGAGCTGGTCGTCGGAGATCTTCGAGGTGGTCGCCTCATGCTCGAAGGTGGCGGAAGAATTCTTCGCCTCGATATAGGGCACGGTGTGGGCGCCGCACTTGTCGCCAATCAGCAGGGAATCGCAGTTCGTGTAGTTGCGCGCGCCGGTCGCCTTGCGATGGCAGGTGACAAGGCCGCGATAGGTGTTGTTGGAGAAGCCGGCGGCAATGCCCTTGGAGATGATCCGGCTCTTCGTGTTCTTGCCGAGATGGGTCATCTTGGTGCCGGAATCGATCTGCTGATAACCGTTGGAGACGGCGATCGAATAGAAGGCGCCCTCGGATTCGTCGCCACGCAAGATGCAGCTCGGATATTTCCAGGTGATGGCCGAGCCGGTCTCGACCTGGGTCCAGGAAATCTTCGACCGGGCACCGCGGCAGTCGCCGCGCTTGGTGACGAAGTTGTAGACTCCGCCCTTGCCCTGCGTATCACCCGGATACCAGTTCTGGACGGTCGAATACTTGATCTCGGCATCGTCGAGCGCGACCAACTCGACCACCGCCGCGTGGAGCTGGTTCTCGTCGCGCATCGGCGCCGTGCAGCCCTCGAGATAGGACACATAGGCGCCCTTCTCGGCGATGATCAGGGTGCGCTCGAACTGGCCGGTATTGCGCTCGTTGATGCGGAAATAGGTCGACAGCTCCATCGGGCAGCGCACGCCCTCGGGCACGTAGACGAAGGAACCGTCCGAGAACACCGCCGAATTGAGCGTGGCGTAGAAATTGTCGGTGATCGGCACGACCGAGCCGAGATATTTCTTCACGATCTCCGGATATTCGCGGATCGCCTCGGAGATCGAGCAGAACAGGACGCCGGCCTTCTTCAGCTCCTCACGGAAGGTCGTCACGACCGAGACGGAATCGAACACCGCGTCGACGGCGACCTTGGCGCCCTGGACGCCGGCCAGCACCTCGCGCTCGCGCAGCGGAATGCCGAGCTTCTCATACATGTCGAGGAGTGCCGGATCGACCTCGTCGAGGCTCTTCGGCCCCTTCGTGCTCTTCGGCGCCGAATAATAGTAGAGGTCGTTGAAGTCGATCTTCGGATAGGAGACCTTCGCCCAGGTCGGCTCGGTCATGGTCAACCAGCGCCGATAGGCCGCCAGCCGCCATTCGAGCATCCATTCCGGCTCGCCCTTCTTCTCCGAGATGAACCGCACGACATCCTCCGAAAGGCCTTTCGGAGCCTTGTCGGATTCGATCTCGGTGACGAAGCCATATTTGTATTGATCGACGTCGATTCCGCGTACGGTATCGACCGTCTCACGAACGGCAGGCATATCTTGCTCCATCCACAGCGGTTTCAAGGACCGCGGGTCGAGTCTTTCCAGGCGGGGTCAGGCTGCCCGGACGTCCCCCGGCGCGATGTGCTTTAGCACGGCACGCCACGCAGTTGCGAATAAATTTCGGTGCGATTTCCTTGAATTCCAACCCAGGCTGATGCGGATCGCTGACTTGGCCCGCTCTGGCGATACCCCCATCGCGGCGAGCACATGGCTCGGCGCGACCTTGCCCGACGAGCAGGCGGCGCCAGCGGAGACCGCGACACCCTGAAGATCGAGGGCAATCACCAGGGTTTCAGCCGATATTCCGTCGACGGCGATGCACAGGGTCTGCGGCAGACGGGCCACGTCAGCGCTGAAAATCGTTGATTGCCTGCCGGATAGCGACATCGGTTCAGAAATCGAGTCACGCAAGGCCACCCATTCCGGCGCCTTGTCGAGGTCGGCCGCCGCAGCCTCGGCCGCTGCGCCAAAGCCGGCAATGGCGGCGACATTCTCGGTGCCGGCCCGGGCGCGCTGCTCCTGGCCACCGCCAGTCATCAGCGGCGCGAAGCTCAACTCCTCGACGGCCCGGACGATCGCGCCGGCGCCGCGCGGCCCGCCGATCTTGTGCGCCGAGACTGTGAGAACATCGACGCCGAGGGCATTGATATCGAAGGGAATTCGCCCTGCCGCCTGGACCGCGTCGGTATGGACGACGGCGCCGGCCTCGTGTGCGAGCGCGGCGATCTCGGCGATCGGCTGGATAGCGCCGGTCTCATTGTTGGCGAGCATGACCGAAACCAGCGGCCGCGCGCCACCACCGACCGTCTCGACCAGCATCTCGCGCAATGCCGGGAGACTGACGACGCCCTGGCGATCGACGGGAATGGCGCGCACCTGCTCGGCCGGGAATCGGCCCCCGGCGAGCACGGAAGGATGCTCCGTCGCGCCGATGAGGAGGGTGTCAAGTGGATGCGGCCTGCCGGCGCGGCTCCAGTTCGGCGTCAGCACCGTGTTGTTGGCTTCGGTGCCGCCACTGGTGAAGGTCACGCCCTTCGCCGAGGCGCCGACGAGCCGTGCGACCTGATCGCGGGCCGTCTCGATACGCGCATGGGCGGCCCTGCCCTCAGCATGGACCGAGGAGGCGTTACCCACGGCGTCGAGCGCATGGACCACCGCGGCGCGCGCCTCGGGACGCAGCGGAGCGGTCGCGTTGTAGTCGAAATAAATCCGGTCCATGGATCCAGAAACCACCCTTCGCCAGCTTTGGCAAATGGACGAGGCGCTCAGAAATCCTTGCCGCGTGGCCGCTCGACGAGGCCGGCCATGGCCATGCCGGCCGGATCTCCGTCGCCGCGCAGCCCGGCAATAACGCCGAGCCTATCCGCCTCGGGCCGGTTCTGGCTGACCTTCCACTTGCCGTCGATCGTCTCGATCTCGATTTCGACGCCGACTATGCCCCGGATCATTGCATCGACGAAGGGCGCCGGCGCGTCCGAAACCTGCCAGGGCTGCTCGCGCCGGCTTTCACGCCCGTTGGTCAGGGCCTCGATCTGTGCCCTCAGCCAGGCGGCATCCTCGACCGCCCGCAGCGGTCCACGGACCTGGACGATCGCGTAGTTCCATGTCGGAACGACCTTGCCGGTCTCGGCCTTGGTCGCATACCAGGATGGTGTGATGTAAGCCTCCGGCCCCTGGAAGACGATCAGCGCGCCGGTCGCGGCGTCGAAGTCCCGCCACTGGCCATTGGCGCGGGCCAAGTGGCCGCGCAGCACGCCTTTCGTGCCGGCTGCCGGGTCGAGAACGAACGGGATCAGGTTCGCCTCGAGGCCCTCGGCGCCGAGGGTGATGAGCATGCCAAGCGGATGGGCCCGGATGAGGGCGTGCTGAACGCCGATGTCATCCTCGCGATGATGCTGTGGCTGGTACATGGCTTCTCTCGTGATCGTCCGCCACGTGCCGTACCATAACGCGCTGCCCGCTTGAACGGCCGCCTCGCTGGCACCGGCGCGGGCGACCCGGCTTCAGCCTGCCACGGCGCGACGCTGGGCCTGGGGCAAGGGCATCCGCCCGCCCTGGGCAGCCTTGAGGAATTCGAGCAGATCCGGGGCTCCCATCGGCCTGGCGAAATAGTAGCCTTGGCCCTCGGTGCATCCTTCATCGGCAAGGCGCCGGGCCTGCTCTGCGGTCTCGATGCCCTCGGCGGTCGTCGTCATGGAGAGATCCCGCGCCAGGGCAATGACCGTGTTCACGATCGAGCGCGAGAGCTTGGTCCGGGTCACTTCGCGGACGAAGGACTGGTCGATCTTGATCTTGGAGATCGGAAAGGTCCTCAGCGAACGGAGCGAGGAATAACCCGTGCCAAAATCGTCAAGCGCAAGGCCGATGCCCATATTGGCAAGCCGCGTCAGGGCACCGCGACCGGCATCCTCATCGGTCAGGATAGCGGTCTCGGTAATCTCGACAATCAGGCGCTCCGGCCGCAATCCGGTTTCTTTCAGCGCGTTGCCGATATCGGCGACGAGGTCCGGATTCCTGAGCTGGAGCGGGGAGAAGTTGACCGACAGCGTCACTTCGTCAGGCCAGATGACGGCCTGCCGCGCCGCCTGCCGCAGGACCCAGTCACCGATCCGCGTGATCAGGCCCATCTCCTCGGCCAACTGAATGAAGTCGGCCGGCGCCACGGACCCGCGTTCGGGATGGGTCCATCGCAACAAGGCCTCGCAGGAGCGGACCGCACCATCCTCGAGGCTGACAATCGGCTGATAGACGACCGAGAACTGATCCGCCGCCAATGCAAGCTTGAGGTCCTGCTCGAGGGCGCGGCGCGCCTTGGCCGCATCGGCGAGTTCGCCGGAAAAGAACCGATACCGTCCCCGGCCGTCCGCTTTCGCCGCATAGAGCGCGAGATCGGCGTTCATCATCAGATCGGTGACCGTCTCGCCGTCGTCGGGCGCGACGGCGACGCCGATGCTGGCGTCCATCGAAATGGAGTGGTCCTCGACCTCGAAGGGGCGATCGAAGATGGAGAGGACGTGCGCCGAGATGTCGGCGACGCTGCTCCCGGCACCGACCTGCTGGAGGACGGCGAATTCATCGCCGCCAAGGCGCGCGATGGCAACTGATGAACCGATACTGGCAATCAGGCGTTCGGCAATGGCGGCGAGCAGGAGATCGCCGGTGCGATGGCCGAGCGTGTCGTTGACGCCCTTGAACTGGTCGAGGTCCAGATAGTGGACGGCAACGGGCCGTGCCTTCGTGGCGGCGCCGATCAGCCGCTTCGCCTTCTCGTGGAACGCGAAACGGTTCATCAGCCCGGTGATCGAGTCGAGATAGGCAATCCGCTGGATCTGGCGGCGTGCCATGTCGTGCTCGATCGCGATGGCACAGAGGTGGACGCAGGTGGAAACGATCTCGCGATCGAGGTCGCTGGCACCCCGCTTCTGCCGATAGTAGAACGCGAACGTGCCGATGACCCGGCCGTCGCGCGCCTTGATCGGGCTCGACCAGCAGGCGCGAAGACCGATGGGCAGCGCCAAGGCCTTGTAGTCGACCCACAGCGGATCGGTCTCGATGTCGACGACTTCGACAGGCTCGCCGCGCCAGGCAGCCGTCCCGCACGAGCCCACCGCCGGACCGATGCTGGCGCCGTCTAGCGCCTGCGAATAGGTCTTCGGCAGGCTTGGTCCCGCCATCGGACGGAGGCAGCCGGAGGCATCCACCTCAAGAATGGAACAGATGACGTCCGGGGCGATCTGCTCGACCCGCCGGCACAGATCGTCCATCACCACCGGGAGCGCCTCGCCGGTCGCGACCAATTCGAGAACTCTTGTGCTGAATCCCAAGCAGCCGCTCGGACGGGGAACTATCAGCACTGGTTTTCAGCATCGCGGCACGCTCTGACCGGGTTCCGAACGAGCATCGTTAGGTTGCATGCGTTAAGAAACTTCATCAAAGAAATCTTCAATCGGTGACCAAAGATCCGGCCGGCGGCGGCACCCGTTTAGGGGAACGCAGGCGAAGACAAATTCGCCGCGGACTCCTTGGGAAAATCGGGCTGCGCCTCGGGCCGGGCGCGGCGGAACGCGTCAAGCGCGACGCAATTTGCTTCAACCGCCAGCAGACGTGGATAAGGCGCCAGATCGCAGGCAAAGCGGCGG
The DNA here is from genome assembly GCA_963812285.1 of uncultured Alphaproteobacteria bacterium. Lineage (GTDB taxonomy): Bacteria > Pseudomonadota > Alphaproteobacteria > Rhizobiales > Kaistiaceae > CAVSRC01. The sequence goes on from CAWEUR010000015.1 coordinate 193,097, forward strand.
GCATTGGCCAATTGCGGCACTAGATGCAGATCCGCCCAACCGGGTGTGTCACCGAAGCAGAAAGGCCAGGATACGGCCCGGGCGGCGAGCGTCGCCTCCAGAGCAACAAGCCCTTCGGTGAGCCAGTGTCGAACCCATCGCTCCACACCTTGCGGGCCAACGGACAGGTCCCTCTCAAGGAACTTGCGGACACGATTGACCGTGATCGCGTGCATTTCCGCCGCAATATGGGCGCCGAAGGCCCGCGCCTGTGCCCTCACGACCGGATCCGCGGGCAGGAGCGGCACCTTGGGATGGGCTTCCTCCAGATAGTCGAGAATGGCGGCCGACTGGGCGATGAACCGACCATCGACCGCGAGCGTCGGCATCAGTGCCTGCGGGTTGATCGCCCGATAGGCCTCCCGCGACAGGCTGCCGGCCGGCACATAGTCATAGGCCAGCCCCTTGAGGTTCAGCGCAATGCGCACGCGCTCGCCCGCCGAGTTCTGCCAGTGGCTATACAGCCTCATCTCCGGTTCCCCGTCCACCCACGGGAGGTGCGGTAACCCTTGGCCGCTCACGAAAGCGCGAATTGCTTGAAATCGCCCCCCTCGATCGTGATATGAATGCCGCACTTTCCGCCGAGACGCGAAAGATTGGTGAAGGGCGCCGAGCGCATGGACATTTGTTCTATTCGCTGCGCGGGAGCCAGATGTCGCGCAGGCTTGCGCCGCTAGAGCAAAAAAGAGCCATAACCCCATGCCCGAAGTCATCTTTACCGGCCCCGCCGGTCGCCTCGAAGGCCGCTTCCAACCGTCCCGCCAGAAAAACGGTCCGATCGCCATCATCCTCCACCCGCATCCGCAGTTCGGCGGGACGATGAACAATCAGATCGTCTATCAGCTCTTCTACATGTTCTCGAAGCGCGGCTTCGCGGTCCTGCGCTTCAATTTTCGGGGCGTCGGCCGCAGCCAGGGCGAATTCGACCACGGTGGCGGCGAGCTTTCCGACGCCGCTGCGGCGCTCGACTGGGTCCAGACGGTCCATCCTGACGCCCGGAGCTGCTGGGTTGCCGGCTTCTCCTTCGGCGCCTGGATCGGCATGCAGCTTCTCATGCGGCGGCCCGAGATCGAGGGTTTCATCTCGATCGCGCCGCAGCCGAACCTCTACGACTTCACCTTCCTTGCCCCCTGCCCATCTTCCGGGCTGATCGTCCATGGCGATGCGGACAAGGTGGCGCCGCAGAAGGACGTTCAGGTTCTGGTCGACAAGCTCAAGACCCAGCGTGGCATCACGATCGACCAGACGATCATCCCCGGCGCCAACCACTTCTTCGAGAACGACGTCGACTCCCTGCTCGAGATCTGCAGCGGCTATCTCGACAAGCGTCTGGCGATGACCAGCGCGGCATGAGCCGCGCCGCCGGCCGGCGGCCTTACCAATAGCGCCATGTCACCATCGTGATGACGGTCACCACCAGAAGCAGCGACGCGATGCGCTGTCCCTTGACCGCGCGACGGCGCAGCCTCGTGGCCTCGCTCGCCTGCTGATCGCCAAGCTGGGCAAGCTTGCGGCGGGCCGGCCAGGCAATTGCATGCTGGACTCCGGCGGCGGCGATCGCACAGAGCGCACCAATCGAGAGCACCCACTCGCCCGTCGCCGGCGGGCCACCATGGTTCATGGCCCACAGGCCGAGCCCTGCCAGAATAGTGATGCCGGCTGCGCCGGCCTGCGCCCGCGCCATGCCCATTTCCGGCCAGGCCAAGGGCGCTCGCGCCAGGGCGAACGTCGTGCCGGCCCAGAAGACGCCCGGCACGGCGTGCAGAATCAGCAATATGATGAGCCATATAGTCATTAAATCGACGTCCTCTCTGATGTCGCCCCCGAATTGGATGTACAGTCTGCCTAAATTAAGGCGCATGCCAACATGAGTCCGCGGTCCTACCGCAGCCCGATCCGCAACGCGCGGGCCCACAAGACCCGCAGCCGCATCCTGGACGCGGCTCTCGACATCCTGTCCTCGAAGGACGGGCTCGCGGCGCTTTCGCTCGAATCCGTGGCCGAGGGTGCCGGAGTCGCGCGGATGACCGTCTACAATCAATTCGGCTCACGGCGCGGGCTCCTCGAGGCAACCTTCGACGAGCTGGCGCTTCGCGGCGGTCTGACCAATCTGCCGGACGTGTTTCGGATGGAGGATCCGCGGCAGGCGGTGGGGACCCTGGTCACGGTGTACTGCGACTTCTGGAGCAAGCGGCTCGCGGCGATGCAAAGCCTGAACGCCGCGGCCGGGCTCGATCCGGAAATCGAAGAGAGCATACGCGAGCGCAACGAGCGTCGCCGGCACGGATTGCGCACCCTTGTTGATCGCCTGCCGGATGTTTCGAACAAGGCCGATCTGGTGGACAGCCTGTTCGCGCTCACCAGCGCGCCGACTTATCGCGACCTCAGCACCGCGGACCGCGACGACAAGGCTGTCGAAGCGCTGATCCAGAAGGCCGCCGAAGCGCTGGTCGACCGATATTCCCGGCCACAGTCGTAATTCTCGCGCCGCGGCAGCACGTCACGCCTCTGGTGCATCGCGTACGGGCCCCTTGCCCAATTCCTCCTCGGCCAGTTTCTCTACCCCGCCCTGATTGTCGTCGGCGCCCTGTGGCTCGTCACCTTTCCGCTCGCCAATCTCTTTCTCGCCATCGACGTCCGGCACGGCTTCTGACGGCGGCGCCTCCGGCGTAGCGGCGGCGCGCTTGTTCCGCCGGCGCGCGCGCCAATCGCGCCACAGGTCGGCGACCTCGCGCGGACTGTGGAAGAGCGGGATATGCGCACGCTTCTGCCGGCCGTGCTCCAGGGCTAAACCGACTTCCAAGATTTCGTGCTCCTCGTCGACCTTGCGGGCGATGAAGTCGACCGGCCCGTAGGCGATGCGGTCGCCCTGCTCGATGTCCCCGTCGAGGTCGCGGCGGATCAGTTCGGCGATTGTCAGCTCCGCGTCGCCATCGACCACCGGCACGTCGTAGACCTTGCTGAGGTCGGCAAGGCGGGTATCCGGATTGAGCGGGAACTCCCCGTAAAGACGCGGGTCGTCGGTGCCTTCGACGGGACCGGCGAAGAGACCGTCGAGCAGCGCGATGTAGTTCGGCGCAGTGATGACATAGACGTAATCACCCGCCTGCGGCCGACCGGCGACATCCGGCCGGAGCGAGCGGCCATCGCGCACGATCAGCGCCGGTCGAGCCCAGCGCGGAATGCGCTGTCCCTTGCCGACCGCGCTCTCTGGATGAACGACATAGGCGACGATCTCGTGATCGCCGCGACCGGGCAGCTCGAGCTCGATGCGGTCGACCGGTCCATGGCGTGGCGGCACGCGCAGGCCGAGGAACCTCGCCACCGGCGCGATCGTCCAGCCCTGGATGAGCAGCGAGACGAGGACGATGATGAAGACGGCGTTGAACAGGTTCTGCGCCTGCGGCAGCCCGGCGATGACGGGCAGGATGGCGAGCAGGATCGAGACCGCGCCGCGCAGTCCCACCCAGGAGACGAAGGCCATCTCGTGTCGCGTGAAGCGGAAGGCGAACAGGCAGATCCAGACCGCGACCGGGCGCGCAATCAGAATGAGGAAGGCAGCCAGCGCCAATCGCGATCGGCAGGACGGCGGGGAACTCCGACGGAGTCGCCAGCAGACCGAGGGTCAGGAACATGGCGATCTGGCTGAGCCAGGTCGAGCCGTTCTGGAATCGGCTCAGCGCCACGGCATGGCGCATCCGCGCATTGCCGGCGATGATGCCGGCGATGTAGACGGCGAGGAAGCCACTACCCTGGCCGATGCCGGCGACGGCGTAGGTGGTCAGGGCCATCGCCAGCACGACGATTGGATAGAGCGCCATCTCCAGCGTCGCCCGGTTGACGACCAGCACGATGAGCCCGCCGCCAACGGCACCGACCAATGCGCCGACGCCGATCTGAAGGAAGAACTGGCCGACGAGGCCGATGTCGGATGCGCCGGTCAGGGTCGGTCCGGCGACAATCTGGACGAGGGCGAGCGTCAGGAAGATCGCGATCGGATCGTTCGAGCCGGATTCGATCTCCAGTGTCGAGCGCACGCGGTCGCGCAACGAGATGCCGCCGACGCGCAGGAGGAAGAAGACGGCAGCGGCATCGGTCGGCGCCAGGATCGAGCCGAAGAGCAGGCCCTGCAGGAAGGACAGCCTGAACAGGAACTGCGCCATCAGGCCGAGGATAAGCGCGGTGATGAGGACGCCGACGACGGCCAGGGTTACGGCGGGAAAGGCGGCGACACGCAGCGTCGCCAGGCGGGTCTCGAAGCCGGAATCGAACAGGATGATGGCGAGCGCGATCGAGCCGATGAAGTAGGCCGTCTGGCCATTGTCGAAGGCGATGCCGAACCCGTCCTCGCCTGCGATCAGACCGACCAGGAGGAAGACGAGCAGCAGCGGGGCGCCGAAGCGAAAGCTGATCAGGCTCGTGAAGACCGAGGCGACAACGAGCGCCGAACCGATGAGAATGGCAATGTTCATCGATTGCAGCATCGGTGAGCGCCTTCGGTCTCCGGTTCAGTCGGCCTCGGTCCAGTCTATCAGCAATGCCACCATAAGCCGGTGAAACTAAGGATCACGGTCTGGCAAGAACGCCGCCGGGCATCGGTTGCGGCACGCCGGTCGTCTCCGGGTAGCTGAGCGGCAGGCCGGCGACGCTGCGCGCGGCGAGATAGGCAAAGGCCTGCGCCTCGACGAAATCGCCGTCCCAGCCGAGATCGATGCCGCGCGTCACGGACGCGCCGGTGGCGTCCGCCAGCATCCGCAGGATCGCCGGATTGTGTGCGCCGCCGCCGGTGACGATCATCATTCCGCACCGCCGGCAAGAGCGATGCCCCTGGCGATGGTCTCGGCGGTGAAGGCGGCAAGCGTCGCCGCGCCGTCCGCATCGGACAGTTCGGCGACCGGCGTCGCGGAGAAGGCGTCGCGGTCGAGCGACTTCGGGAAGTTCCGCGCGAACCAGGGATTGGCGAGAAGCGCTGCAACGCGGTCCGGTCGACCGTTCCGCGTGCGGCGAGCCCCCTTCCCTGTCCATCGGCTTACCCAGCCG
>CAWEUR010000016.1:0-80016 GCA_963812285.1 uncultured Alphaproteobacteria bacterium
TCCTGTTGGCATTGTTCACATAATGGATTCTGTTTTAATTTAAGTTGTCTTAAGGTATACCACTCAGGAGTGTTATAAAATTTGTGACGGCTCTTATATGTCTTAAAATCGATATACTTCATTTGAATATATATCGCTTGCAAAAACCGGTCAGAAATCCCACGCAGGAAAAAAATATATACAATAAAAAAGCAATATGAAAAACTTAACTATCAACCAACAACTTGATGACTTACAATGTGAGTTATCATTCGCCAAATTGTGTGTTGAAAAATACTCTGAAACATACAAGATGTATTTAGACACAATCAAAACTTTACTCTTAATCAGAGCAAGAGAGATCAAGAATAATATAAACTAAAAAATCAACTATGGAAAAATTATTAAAAAATCTGTCAACCAAAATTAAAGAAGTTAATGTTTATACTCATTTTGCATATATAGCATTAACTGATAAATGTCCACTCAGAAAATATATTGATGAGTTAAAAAAATCACTTAATAATGATGATGCAATTACTTTAGATAGAGCCCTTGGTTTTATAGTATTTGATCTTCATATAATGTATACAATGTTTGAATTAATTCTTTTAAACATTTCTATTGATCGTAAAATGCAAAATATTATTAATTATTTAAGAACTAAACAACATGTCAGATTTGAAATAGATAACAAAAAATACATAATGAAAAGATTTAATTTGAATGTAAGATGTTCAAAACAATCAGCCATGTTCAATGAAACTAAAATAATGTCAAACTTAAACCATGAAAACTAATGAAAAAACAACTCAGAAAATGTATCAAGACCTTTATCGTATCAAGAATAATACAGTAAAGTTCGTTCAGAATTTTATTCAATATGCAATAACAATTAAACCACCTTTCGCAGATTCGTGGTTAGCATTTGATTTAGACAATAATCAATACATCTTTTATAAGTTCAATAAGAACGATAACATAGCTAATTACAGATTAAACAAACTTATATTCTATCCTAATGGTCAGAATATTATTTGCATAACTAAATCGACCAATTGGTTATTAACAGCCTTTCATGCAGTCATCCACAATAAGAGATCAGTTCACAGTATCCTACAAAAAGAAGCCAAAACATTCCACGAATTCTTAACACATGAAATCAATAATGAAATCCATTACTTAAAGAATCGTAATAACTCAGACTTTAAACCAAAAGGAGTCGGTCACTTCTTCTAATTAAATAAATAAAATAAAAATCAACTATGCCTCAACTAATTATAATCAACTTACAACGTGCCGATGAAAGATTAATGGCCATGAAAACACAATTGGATAAACAAAATCTTAATTACATTGTTTATCCGGCTGTTGATGCTAAACAAATTATTCAATCCATTAGACATTGTTTAATATCTTACCACCTTCATGGGGTGCTGGCCGAAAGATGTTACTAACCGAATTAGCCTGTACTTTATCTCATATAGGTGCTATTAAAATGGCAATGGCTCAGAACTACGAATCAGTAATAATATTAGAAGATGATGTTATTATCTGTGATGATTTCCTACATCGGTTGGAAGTCTTACAACATTGGTTACCTGATAATTGGGAACATGTTTTTTAGGTGGACATATCTATGACTATCAACCTTTATTGAAACAACAATTAGTTGCTTCAGATTTTAAAATATGGGTGCTTACTCTTATATGTTGAATCATACAGCATATCAAAAGGTCAGTGACTATCTGACCAAACTATCAACAACTGTTGATGATATGTTTGAACAATTGATATACAATAAACAATTGAACTCAACAATCTTCTTTCCTTTATTCACTTATCCATTACAAGGTTATTCATATATCTGGAATGAGGATGGAAAGTTTGATCAACACCCAAGTTATCGGGCATGGTCAAAGAAACTTTAAATGAATATATAATAAAATAAATTATATATTCATTTAAAGTTTCTTTGACCATGCCCGATAACTTAGATAATCAAACTTTCCATCCCTCATTCCAGATATATGAATAACCTTGTAATGGATAAGTGAATAAAGGAAAGAAGATTGTTGAGTTCAATTGTTTATTGTATATCAATTGTTCAAACATATCATGGACAGTTTCTGATAGTTTGGTCAGATAGTAGCTGACCTTTTGATCTACTATAATTCAACATATAAGAGTAAGCACCCGATATTTTAAAATCTGAAGCAACTAATTGTTGTTTCAATAAAGGTTGATAGTCATAGATATTTAGCCTAAAAAAACATGCTCCCAATTATCAGGTAACCAAATGCTGTAAGACTTCCAACCGATGTAGGAAATCATCACAGATAATAACATCATATTCTAATATTATTACTAATTCGTCACCTTCAGCCATTGCCATTTTAATAGCACCTATATGAGATAAAGTACAGGCTAATTCGGTTAGTGACATAACTAGGCCAGCACCCCGTGAAGGTGGTAAGATATTAAGATTAATGGATTGAATAATTTGTTTAGCATCAACAGCCGGATAAACAATGTAATTAAGATTTTGTTTATCCAATTGTGTTTTCATGGCCATTAATCTTTCATCGGCACGTTGTAAGTTGATTATAATTCAGTTCAGGCATAGTTGATTTTTATTTTATTTATTTAATTAGAATAAGTGACCGACTCCTTTTGGTTTAAAGTCTGAGTTATTACGATTCTTTTAAGTAATGGATTTCATTATTGATTTCATGTGTTAAGAATTCGTGAATGTTTTGGCTTCTTTGTAGGATACTGTGAACTGATCTCTTATTGTGGATGACTGCATGAAGGTTGTTAATAACCAATTGGTCGATTTAGTTATGCAAATAATATTCTGACCATTAGGAATAGAATATAAGCTTTGTTTAATCTGTAATTAGCTATGTTATCGTTCTTATTGAACTTATAAAAGATGTATTGATTATTGTCTAAATCAAATGCTAACCACGAATCTGCAAAAGGTGGTTTAATTGTTATTGCATATTGAATAAAATTCTGAACGAACTTTACTGTATTATTCTTGATAGATAAATCTTGATACATTTTCTGAGTTGTTTTTTCATTAGTTTTCATGGTTTAAGTTTGACATTATTTTAGTTTCATTGAACATGGCTGATTGTTTTGAACATTTACATTCAAATTAAATCTTTTCATTATGTATTTTTTGTCATCTATTTCAAATCTGACATGTTGTTTAGTTCTTAAATAATTAATAATATTTTGCATTTTACGATCAATAGAAATGTTTAAAAGAATTAATTCAAACATTGTATACATTATATGAAAAAGAATTAAAATACTATAAAACCAAGGGCTCTATCTAAAGTAATTGCATCATCATTATTAAGTGATTTTTTTAACTCATCAATATATTTTCTGAGTGGACATTTATCAGTTAATGCTATATATGCAAAATGAGTATAAACATTAACTTCTTTAATTTTGGTTGACAGATTTTTTAATAATTTTTCCATAGTTGATTTTTTCATGTTTATATCTATTCTTCATACTCTCTTTTGCTCTGATTAAGAGTAAAGTTTTGATTGTGTCTAAATACCATCTTGTATGTTTCAGAGTATTTTTCAACACACAATTTGGCGAATGATAACTCGCATTGTAGTCATCAAGTTGTTGGTTGATAGTTAAGTTTTTCATATTGCTTTTTTATTGTATATATTTTTTTCCTGCGTGGGATTTCTGACTGTTTTTGCAAGCGATATATATTGAAATGGTATATCGATTTTAAGACATATAAGAGCCGTCACAAATTTTATAACACTCCTGAGTGGTATACCTTAAGACAACTTAAATTAAAACAGAATCCATTATGTGAACAATGCCGACAGGATAATAAATTAATTGGGCTACTGTAGTTGACCATAAGATTGATTTATCAAAAAGGCCTGATTTATGTTTGGACTTGGATAATTTACAATCATTATGTAAGTCATGCCATGATAAAAAAACGTATAGTGAACATTTAGGAGCTATCCAAGACAAAAAAAACTTTGAACCCAAACCTTATAATAAGATTAAAAAAGCCTATCAATGAATTACATCCAAAAAAGAGATTTCCAACGAATTAATAAGATCAAGGAATATGCTTCTCAAGAGCTGAAAAAATTCAACAATATGAAAAATGATGCCAAACAATTCTATATTGAAACTAAAATTACATCAATTGAATTAGGCTTATTGAACATGGAAAATGTAATCAGCAAATATTACCAACAAAAAAATAAATACAATCGTTTAAACATTAAGATTATTAGTTCAACTTTATTTGTAGCCCACCAAATTTTTGTTCTAATGAAAATTAATAAGATGCAGCCTATTGTAGAGTTAAATGATTTAATTGATCAGTTTGAAATAATGTTGTTCAAAATTGAAGAACAAAATTGTTAGATGCCCTTATAAAATATATAAAATAAAAAGCTATGAAAAAACTTAAAGCATATTCAATTATAATTACATTCATCTATGTAATTGGTTTATTAGTTACCTTAGATTGGAATCCTACTCATTGGTTATTATTCAATACTGAATTAGGTCGTGGTCTTATTGGTTTATTAATCTCATTAGAATTAATCAGCATATTTTTTGTAAAGAAAAAGGACTGCCAACACACCATTCAAACAGTCCTCAGTAAGAGAAACAACTATTAACAACTCTTACTTTATATTATATAACATCGTAATTGTGATAATTTGCAACAAAACAAGTGATATTAACTTTCTTAGGTTTGACATGTAAACTGTTTAAAACTTGAGTCGCTAAATAGTTCAACATTTCTTCATCAGTTTCTTCTCTTCCATATCGTTCATGTTGTGATCTGTAAAATGCTGTTAAGTATAAGGTATCATTAATGGTTTGAAATTGAATTGCAACTAAACAAGAATCAAAATATATTCCTTGATTTAAGACGAATGTTGCCCGTCTGGTTTTTGGATCATCATTAAGTTGCTGAATAATTATAGGTAATTGACGCAAAATTCTTGACTCATATTCAGTCACATCAATTAAAATATTTTTCATTGTAAAGCAATAATCATCTACCTGTCGATAAGACACTTGATAAATGTTGTTCATAAATACTGTTTTAGAATCCATAGTTGGTTATTATTTTATTTATTTATTTCAAATGCATTGGCATAATTAACGGTAAAGTACCATTATTCAAAACTAGGCAGCAGATGATCATTTTCTAGAAAAGTTTTTAGCATATTCCATCGCATATGATTTTTCATCCACACCACAGCCTACAATCATTGAAAATGTTAAATCTTTATGAGTAGCATTATACCTAATTGAAGCCTCAGTATGAATGTGTCCCATGACAATGGATTGACCAGAATTTTGTGATCTTTTATAGGCACCATTAGCCCCACTGGTTCCAGGGCCCCTCGCTCGGCCTCGATTTCGGCGCCAATGGCGACCGCACGATGATGCTCGTCTACAACCTGCCCTCGGTCGAGGCGATGTATGACCGCTTCGTCGGCGTCAACGGCTCGGCCTATGTGGTTGCCGGCATCGGCATGACGGTGCTTGGCCGCAACGGCGTCTATGTCGCGCCGATCGTGTCCGGCGTCGGCGCCCGCCTCGGCGTCAATTTCGGCTATCTGAAGTTCACCGCCCAGCCGACCTGGAATCCCTTCTGAGGCGCCGCCTCTGAGGGGCCACCCGCCCGGGGGTGTGACCGCGTTCCTTGCCGTCGACGCCGCCATCAAGTTTAATGCCATTGTAACGCAGAGATGCCAGTATCTGGCGCCTTTGCACGGCCCTCGGCGCGGCGGCTAGGAGAACCCCTTGATCCAGGCGGGCATGTATTTTGTCCTTGGCCTGCTTGCCGCGGGCCTCGTCGCCCTGTTGGTCACACCCGCGATCTGGCGTCGCGCGATGCGCCTGACCAAGGCGCGCATCGAAGCCTCGATGCCGATGACCCGGGCCGAGATCCAGGCGGACAAGGACCAGCTTCGCGCCCAGTTCGCCATGGCCAATCGCCGGCTCGAAATGAACCTCGACAAAGCCAAGGCGAGACTTGCCGACCAGACGATCGAGGTCGACCGCCTGCGCGAGAGCGCGGCCGGGTCGACCCGCGAGCATACGACCCAGTCCGAGGTCCTGAAGAAGGCCGAGGCGCGCCTCGCCGAGATCGAAACCGCGCTCGCCACGACCGAGGAGAAGCGCGCCGAAGCCGCCCGGGCCCTTGCCGAGCGCGAGGCCTCCCTCGCAGAGCGCACCGAGGCGCTCGCCGCCGCGCAAGCGCGGCTTGGCAGCGCCGAGCAGGTCTCCGAGGAGCAGCAACTCGAACTCGTCGCCCGCTCCACCGAAATCGCCAACCTCTCCGACAAGATCGAGGAGATGAAGGTCGCCGCGGCCAGCCTTGCCACCAGCCGCGACCAGCTCAACGAGTCGCTGGCCAGCGAGAAGGCGCGCTTTGCCGCCGAGCACCAGCGGCTCGAGGAGCTGGAGAACCGGGCAAATTCCCTGGAAACGGAGCGGATCGAGCGGCTCGCTGAACTCACCCAGCAGGCCGCCATCATTTCCAGTCTCAGGGCCGAAATCGCCACCGGCGAGGAACGCCGCCAGGCGCTGTCATCCGAATTGGCGAAGATCGAGGCGAACCGCGACGAGCAGCGCCAGGAGATCGGCCGCCAGGCCGAGGAACTCGCCCGCCTCGTGGCCGAGATCCGGGCCGCCACCGAGGCCCGCGAAACACTCGAAGCGCGCGCCGCGACCGCACAGAGCGCCCTTGCCATTGCCCGGGAGGAAGTGGCCGCGCTGCGCCTGAAGCTCGATTCCGCCTCGATCACGGCCGGCGACAATACCCAGGCGGCCGAGGCCGACGAAGCCGAGAAGCACACCCTGTCCGAGCAGCTGATCGCCCTGCAAAACGCGCACGCTGTCCTGCAGGCGGAGAATATGGCCCTTCGCCAGACCGCCGCAATGCAGGGCGGCGATCAGGTGAGTATCGACCTGCAGCTTCGCGACAAGCTCGCCACGATCGCCGCGACCGTTGCCGAAATGAGCCGCGGCAATGCCGCGCCGCAGCCGACGACGCCGGACATGGCCACGTCGCCCGCCAACGGCACTGGCGAGGCCAGAAAGGAAACGGCGGCCGCGCCACCGGCCTTCGCCCGCCAGTTCACGACGCCGCCGGTCCCCTCTACGGCGGCGCGCCCGACACCGGTCGCCTCCGGCGATGGACCGAAGCCGGGAACCGCCGGACGCACCCTGGCCGAGCGTCTGCGCTCCCTCCAGCAGACCGCCGCCCGCAGCAACTGACCTGACCCCGCGCCTACCGGTCGAACCAGCGCTGGCGCAGCTTCTCGCCGATGAGACAGTCGATGCGCGGTGGCGGCCTTAACATTGCGGCCGCTGGGACGAGGCGCGGCGCGGCCGCGGCAATCTCGAGCACGAGCTTGCGCCGGACCGCTTCGGCGAAACCCTTCAGGTCGGCGACCGTGATCATGAAGGCGCCGGGCCCGCCAATGACGCAATCCTCATAGTAGATGTCGAGATTGGGGATGTTGAAGCCGCCATAGCCGCCACCCTGCTTGAGCAGGATCGGCAGGCCGTTGATGGTGATGCCCCTGGCGACCACCGCCTCGCGGACCGGCACGACGGGCTGGCCCATATTGTTCGGCCCGTCGCCGGAGACGTCGATGGTGCGCCGGTCGCCCCGCGCGCCACTGTTATCGAACAGGCCCGCCGCGTAAGTCAGCCCGCCCGAGATCGAAGTGCCGAATTCGCGCGTGATCGGCGCAGCCGCGAGGCGATCGGAGAAGGCCAGCGCGTCCGCATGGCCGCCGATGATCGTCCACGGCACGACGATTGTCTGGTAGCGCGGCCCCGCCCACTCGATATAGGTCACCGCGATCCGCCCGAGCGCGCCCGAGCCGATCGCCGAGATCACGTCCGGATGCCGGAAGGCCTGCGCATAGCCGTCGCGCTGGAGCCGCTGCTCGTCATAGTCCATCGATCGCGAGACATCGACGGCGAGCACCAGTTCAAGGTCGACGGCGACCGTCCCGTCCGCCGCGTCGACCGGCTCTGACGACGCCGCCGATACGGCCAGGAACAGAAGCGCGGCGCCCGCAGTCGACCGCGCGACGGTCGCTGGCGATTGAAGCCTCACCGCACCACCGACCATGGCCATCTCCTCGTCCCGAACAACCTGATGCTAGGGCACCGGCATCCGGCGGCAACTCGGGCGGCGGCGGCACGCCACATGCGTCACCGCCGTTCCCGGCACTCGCGGAAGCGGTCCGACCTCAGCCTTCGATCCGGCGCGCGACCACGGCGACGCAATCGCCGGTCTTGACGAGGCCCGGGAAATGACGGGCGACGAGAAGCCCGTCCATCTTGGCATGGCAGATCGTCGGCGCGACGCCGGTGCGCTCCGGCGCGTATATGCGGGCCAGCGGCTCGCCCTTCTTCACCGTGCCGCCGAGTTCGACCAGCAATTCGATTACGCCCTCGCATTCGCAGAAGGCGAAACAATCGTCGGACGGCATGTCGAGCCACACCGTCTCGCTCGCCTCGATGTCGCCACCAAGGATGCCGCAATGAATCAGAAAGTTGCGCAGGCCCCGCCGCGCGATGCCGACGGTGCGCGGCGTGCTGGTGCCGCCGCCGCCGAGCTCTGTGGTGACGAACACCCGCCCGAGCGCCTCGGCCGCCGTGTCATACATGCCGACCGCGTCGATCTCGAGCATGCGCATCGAATAGGGCGCGCCGAACGCCCGAACCGCCGCGAAGCAGCGCTCCTCATGGGTTTTGTCGGGCAGGATATGGGCGGCGGCGAAGGGCAGGAAGTCGAGCGTCCTGCCGCCGGAATGAAAGTCGAAGACGAAATCGGCGAGCGGCAGCAGGGCGCGTTGGAAATAGTCGGCGATCTTCTCCGTCACCGTCCCGTCCGGGCGGCCGGGAAACAACCGGTTGAGATTGCCCTTGTCGATCGGCGAGGTGCGCGTGCCGGCGCGGAAGGCCGGATAGTTCATCGCCGGGACAATGATGATCCGGCCGTTCACCTCTTCCGCCGTCAGCGTGTTGGCAAGCTCGAAAAGCGCCAGCGGTCCCTCATATTCGTCGCCATGATTGCCGCCGGTGAGCAGCGCCGTCGGCCCCTCGCCGTTCTTGATCACCGCGATCGGGATCATCACCGAGCCCCAAGCGGAATCGTCCCGGCTGTAGGGCAGCCGCAGGAAGCCGTGCTGGATTCCCTCGGCATTGAAATCGACACTGGCGACGATCGGCGAGTCCGAGGCCACCGGCACGTCCGTTGCCGCGTTCATGGCTTGACGAAGAGCTGGCGCGGCACGTCGGCGAGAAGCTCCGGCGCGCCCTCGGTGATGGCGATCAATTCCGTGATCTCCATGCCCCAATCCTCCATCCACAGCCCGGTCATGAAGTGGAACGTCATGCCGGGCCTGAGTTCGGTCCGGTCGCCCGGCCTCAGGCTCATCGTCCGCTCGCCCCAGTCGGGCGGATAGGACAGCCCGATCGGATAGCCGGTACGGTTGTCCTTGACGATACCGTAGCGGGCGAGAACCGCGAAGAAAGCATTGGCGATGTCCTCGCAGGTCCGGCCCGGCCGCGCCGCCTCGAGCCCCGCCTCCATGCCCTCCAGCACAGCCTTCTCGGCCTCCAGAAAGGTCTCGCTCGGCCGGCCGAGATAGACCGTGCGCGACAGCGGACAATGGTAGCGCTTGTAGCAACCGGCAATCTCGAAGAACGTCCCCTCGTCGCGCTTGAACGGCTTGTCGTCCCAAGTCAGGTGCGGCGCCGCCGCGTCGGCGCCCGAGGGCACCAGCGGCACGATCGCCGGATAGTCGCCGCCGTGGCCGTCGACGCCGCGCACCCCCGCCGCCATGATCTCGGCGACGAGGTCGCATTTGCGCATGCCCGGCTCCATGCGCTCGACAATCTCCTTATGCATGGCCGAGACGATGCGCCCGGCGATCCGCATATAGTCGAGTTCCTGCGGGCTCTTCACCGCGCGCTGCCAGTTGACCAGCGCCGTCGCGTCGACGAAGCGGGCATTGGGCAGGTGCTTCTGCAGCGTCGCGAAGGCGGCGGCCGAGAACCAGTAATTGTCCATCTCGACGCCGATCGTGCCCTTGTCCCAGCCGCGGCTCGCCAGCGCCGCGGCAAGCACCTCCATCGGGTGGCGCTCGCTCGACTGCACATAATTGTCGGGATAGGCGACGATGCGCTCTTCCGGCAGCCACGTCGTGCGCTCGGCGCCGCGCCCGTCCTGGCTGCGACCGAACCACAGGGGCGCCCCCTCGGGCGGCACCACCACCGCCTGATGGACGTAGAAGGACCAGCCGTCATAGCCGGTCAGCCAGGCCATGTTGGACGGGTCGGAGGCGATCAGCGTGTCGATCCCGCGATCCGCCATGGCGGCACGCGTCCGCGCGACACGGTCGTCATATTCCGCGCGGGTGAAGTTGAGCGATATCTCGGGCATCGGGTCCTCAGCTCTCGAACGGGGTTCCGGCATTGGCGGCCCGGGCGCGGGCGACGGCCAGCGTCGCGATCGCGGTATCCTGGACGCCGGTTCCAGTCAGGTCGCAGATCGTCAGGTCGGCGTCGGACTTGCGGCCGCGCGCATCGCCGGCGATCACCGCGCCGATGGTGACGAAGGCGTCCTCGGCATGCACCAGTCCGCCGGCGATGGCGTGGTGAAGTTCGCCCAGCCGGCGCGTCTGCACGAGGCTGTCGGCGACATAGATCGCGCGTCGGATCGCCGTCGGATCGAGCTCGTTCTTGTGCTCCGCGTCCGAACCCATCGCCGTGACGTGCTGGCCGGGGGCGAGCCAGTCGGCCATGAGGATCGGCTCGGTTGCCGGCGTCGTGGTGACGACGATATCGGCCCCGTTCACCGTCTCCGCTCCGTCGGCGACGGCAACCGCCTTGATGCCCAGCGCCTCGGCCGCTTCCCGCGCCAACCGTTCCGCCGCCTCCATGCGCCGCGCCCAGATGCGCGCTTCGCGGATCGGCCGCACCAGCGTCAGCGCCTCGAGTTGCAGCCGCGCCTGCACGCCGGCGCCGAAGATCGCGGCGACCGAGGCATCGGCGCGCGCGAGCTGGTCGGCGGCCACCGCGCCAGCCGCGGCCGTGCGCACATCGGTCAGATAGCCATTGTCGAGGAGCAGCGCCTCGACCAGCCCGGTCGTCGCGTCGAAATAGACCATCAGCCCGTTGACGCTCGGCAGGCCTTTCTTCGGATTGTCGAAGAAGCCGGGGCTGATCTTGATGGCGAAGCCGTCGAGGCCGGGCACATAGGCGGTCTTCACGTCGACCTCGCCATTGTGCTCCGGCACGTCGAGGCGAAGGATCGGCGGCATCGCCACCGGCTTGGTCGCCAGCGCCGCGAAGGCATCGGCGACACAGGCCACCGCATCGCGGTCGAGCGGCACAAGACCGCGCAGCTCTGCTTCCGTCGAGGACGCGCATCGCTGTCATGCCACCTCCGCTTCGAGATCGACCCGCTCGCCCGACGCCAGGCGCTGGTGGAGGGCCATGTCGATGTTGCGGCCCGACAGGAAGACGACCGTGGGACCATGCGGTCGCGCCTTGCCAGCAAGCAGCGCCGCGATGCCGACGGCGCCAGCCCCCTCGACCACCTCGCGCTCGCCGAGATAGGCGGCGCGCACGCCTTCGGCGATCTCGGCCTCGCTCAAGGTAACGACCTCGTCGACAAGCGTCGCGCACCATTTCGAAGGTGTGACGATTGTCGGGACCGATGCCGCCGCCGAGCGAATCGGCAAGCGTCGCGCGTTCCGGTCACCGGCACCGGCCGCCCAGCCTTGAGGCTTTCGGCCATCGCCGCGCCGCGCTCCATCGAAATGCCGATGATACGCACCTCCGGCCGCATCGCCTTGGCGGCGAGCGCCACGCCCGAGATCAGCCCGCCGCCGGACAGCGGCACCAGGATCGCGGCAACATCCGGCAGGTCCTCGACGATCTCGAGCCCCGCCGTTCCCTGACCCGCGATCACCGCCTCATGGTCGAAGGGTGGGATCATGGTCATGCCGTCCTCCGCCACCAGCCGGTCGACCTCCGCCTGCGCATCGTCCTGCGACCGGCCGACGATGCGCACCTCGGCGCCAAGATCGCGGATGGCGGCGACCTTATTCTCCGGCACCAGCGCCGACATGCACACGACCGCGCGCACGCCGGCATTCCTCGCCGCATGCGCCAGACCCCGTCCGTGATTGCCCGTCGAGGCACCGACGACGCCGCGCCGGCGCTCCTCGTCGGTGAGCGAGAGAATCGCATTGGTCGCGCCACGCAGCTTGAAGCTGCCGGTGAGCTGGTGGTGTTCGCACTTGATGAAGATATCGGCAGACAGATGCCGACTTAAGCCCGATGCCGGATAAAGCGGCGTGCGCAGGACATGCCCGGCGATGCGCTTGCGCGCATGCAGGATTTGCGTAAAGCCGATCATGCAGACCTCGCATGCCTCATTGCCGGCATATTTCTGCGCATTTGTTGCCTCGACGGCAACCGCCGGGCCCCGCGGCCCAGGTGCGAAGTCTGGCACGACTCGCCCCGCGATCCAGTCGATCCCTCCAATCTGATTTCACGGCGTAGCTGATCCTCCTGTCCCGACAGGGAAAAAAAGACGTATCTTCCCTCGACTCCTGCGACGGCGTCCGCAACGCTTGATGATCGCAAAACCACCCCGGCGAGGACATCCAGGAGAGATCTATCGTTTCAGTCCGCGGGCGCCTCGGCGCTCGTCCGATGCCCTCGAAATGCCGGCGCACGCGCCGGCACCTTCAACGTCAACAGCGACATCTCGGAAGGACACGAACATGGACACATCCGTCAAACGTTCTCGTAAGACTGAGGGCCGCCGCGGCGGGCGCGCTCGCCGCTTTCGCGGCTACCGCCTGCTCTCGACCGCGGCCGGCGCGGTCACCCTCAAGGAGGTCAAGGACCGCGGCTATATCCGCATCGCCGTCGCCAACGAGATCCCCTACGGCTATGTCGATCCGAATGGCGAAGCCAAGGGCGCCGGCCCGGATGTCGCCAAGGCGGTGGTCAAGGCGCTCGGCATCGATCCGGAGAACATCCAGTGGGTGGTGACGAACTTCTCCTCGCTCATCCCCGGCCTGCAGGCCAACCGCTTCGACATGACCGCCGCCGAGATGGCGATCCGTCCGGAGCGCTGCCAGAAGGTGGTCTATTCCGAGCCGAACACCTCCTATGGCGAGGGCCTCCTCGTCGCTTCCGGCGATCCGAAGAAGATCCACACCTATGCCGACTTCGCCAAGGGTAACATGAAGGTCGCCGTCATGGCCGGCGCCGACCAGCTCAACATGATGCAGAAGCTCGGCGTGCCGGAGGCCAATATCGTCACCATCGCCGCCAATGCCGATGCCATCTCGACGGTCGCCACCGGCCGCGCCGACGCCTATGCGGCGACCGGTCTGACCGCCAGCGAGCTTGCCGGCAAGAGCGACAAGGTCGAGCTCGCCCCCGACTTCACCGACCCGATGATCGACGGCAAGGCCGCGCGGAGCTGGGGCGGCTTCAACTTCAACAGCGACTCCACGGATCTGCGTGACGCCTTCAACGCCGAGCTGGTGGAGTTCAAGAAGACCGACGAGTGGAAGAAGATCCTTTCCGGCTACGGCTTCACGCCGGCCGACATCGCCGGCGTCGACCGGAGAAGACGACGAAGGAACTCTGCGGCATGTAAGACTAACGGCCGGGCTTCGCGCAAGAAGCCCGGCCGAAACCGTTCTGGCCGGTCAAATCCGGTCCGCGACGGCCCGCCATGGTGGGCATCGCGACGAATAGAGCGCGTGCACGCCAGGGCCGCATTGGGCCAGAGGTTTGGGGTCCCGCGGGCGGGGACCGTCACCCCGGACGAAACGGGGGCGCAGCGGCCGATGCACTGGGTCGAATACCTGAAGCCGCTTTCCCAGGGCGCCTGGGTCACCGTCCAGCTCACCGTCTATTCGACCATCCTCGGCGCCTTCGCCGCCTTCGCGTTCGGCATCGGCAAGCTTTCGTCGCAACTGGGCGATCAAGGGCTTCTCGCATCGTCTATATCGAGGTGTTCCGCGGCACCTCGCTGCTGGTCCAGCTCTTCTGGCTCTATTTCGCCCTGCCGATCGCCGGCGACGCCATCGGCATGGACCTGCGCCTGCCGCCGATCGCCGCCGGCGTCCTCGCGCTCGGCCTCAACATCGGCTCCTACGGCGCGGAGGTGGTGCGCGGCGCCATCCAGGCCGTTCGCCTAGAGCCAGTACGAGGCGGCAAGGGCGCTGAACTTCACCCCGCGCCAGGCGCTCTGGCGGATCGCCCTGCCGCAGGCGATCCCGGAGATGATGCCGTCCTTCGGCAATCTCGCCGTTCAGAACCTGAAGGACACGGCGCTCGCCTCGCTGATCAGCCTCGGCGACCTCGCCTTCCGCGCCGAGCAGGTGCGCAACTTCACCCAGGACAGCACGACCGTCTACACGATGATCCTGTTCATGTATTTCGGCATGGCCCTGGTCCTCACCGCCATCATGCGGCTGCTGGAGCGATCGGTCGGCACCTGGCGCGGCGCGAGGCACTGATCCGATGCTGTTCGGCTATCACTGGGACACCGGCCACGGCGAACTGGCCTTCGCCATCTCGATCCTGCCGATGCTGCTCGTCGGCCTGCTCGTCACCATCGAGGCGACGATCGTCGGCTTCTTCATCGCGCATGGTGCTCGGCCTGGTTCTGGCCGTGCTGAACACCGCGCCGGTGCAAGATCATCGCCTGGCCCTCGCGCTTCGTGACCGAGTTCTTCCGCGACACGCCGCTGCTCGTCCAGCTCTTCTTTCTCTATTACGTGCTCGCCGAATACGGGATCATCCTGCCCGCCTTCCTCACCGGCGCGCTCGCGCTCGGCGTCCAGTACAGCGCCTATGCGGCGGAGGTCTATCGCGCCGGCATCGAGGCGGTGCCCAGCGGCCAGCGCGAGGCGGCCAAGGCGCTCGACTTCACCAGCCGCCACACCTTCACCCACATCATCCTGCCCCAGGCCGTGCCGCGCATCGTGCCGGCGCTCGGCAATTATCTCGTCTCGATCATGAAGGACGTGCCGGTCCTCTCGGTCGTCACCGTCCTCGAGATGCTCAACGTCGCCAAGATCATCGGCGACCAGACCTTCGACTATCTGGTGCCGCTGTCGATGGTCGGCGGGCTCTACCTCATCCTCACTCTGGTCGCCTCGGCCATCGTCCGCTTCGTCGATGTCAGCCTCCCCAAGACAGGATTGCCGCTGAGATGACCGAGCCCATCATCGTCTTCGACAAGGTCGTCAAGAGCTTCGGCGAGCACGTCGTCCTCGACGAGCTCGACTTCACGGTCTCGCCCGGCGAGAAGGTGACCATCATCGGCCCGTCCGGCTCCGGCAAGTCGACGGTGCTGCGCATCCTGATGACGCTGGAAAAGATCAACGGCGGCGTCATCCATGTCGGCGACGATCTGCTCTGGCACGAGCGCAGGAACGGCGACCTCGTTCCCGCCTCGGAGGCGCATCTCAGGCAGATGCGCAAGACCTTCGGCATGGTCTTCCAGCAGTTCAACCTCTTCCCGCACATGACGGTGCTGCGCAACATCACCGAGGCGCCGACGCACGTCCTCGGCCTGTCGAAGCAAGGAGGCGCGCGAGCGCGGCCGAGGAGCTGCTCGAGATGGTCGGCCTGCACCGACCATGCCAAGAAGTTCCCGGCGCAGCTTTCCGGCGGCCAGCAGCAGCGCGTCGGCATCGCCCGGGCGCTCGCCATGCGGCCGAAGATCATGCTCTTCGACGAGCCGACCTCGGCGCTCGATCCCGAACTGGTCGGCGAGGTGCTCAACGTCATCCGCCGGCTCGCCGACGAGCACGACCTGACCATGCTGCTCGTCACCCACGAAATGCGCTTTGCCCGCGAGGTCTCCGACCGGGTGTGCTTCTTCGACCACGGCAAGATCCGGGAACAGGGCACGCCGGAGGAGTTCTTCACCGCGCCCAAGGAGGAGCGCACGCGCGAATTCCTCAAAGCCGTCCTCGATGGCTAGGCGCCGATGCCCGCCCCGCGCCCCATCCGTCCGTCCCTTCGCCGCGCGCCACGCCGGCGCGCGAGGGCCTAGACGCTGGAGCGGCGAGCCGATCTATTCTTCGCTCCATTCATCGATGGGGCGGAAATTTGGCGTGAGCGCTGACAAATCCGGGCGACCGAGACTTCAATTCGCGGGACATCAGGATCCTCAGCATCCTGCAACGCGAAGGCCGGATTTCGAAAACCGCGCTGGCCGAGCGCGTCAATCTCTCGCCGACTCCATGCTGGGAGCGGCTGCGCCGGCTGGAGGAAGCCGGCATCATCGAGAGCTACGGCGCCCAGATTTCGATGAAGGCCTTCGGGCCGATGACCATCGTCTTCGTCGAGGTCGAGATCGAAAGCCACCGCAGCGAGGACTTCTCCCGTTTCGAGGCGGCCATCGCCGATATGCCCCAAGTCATCGAATGCTGGGCGGTCGGCGGCGGCATCGACTATTTCTGCAAGGTCATCGTTCCCCATCTCGACGATTATCAGGCCCTGATCGAATCGCTCCTCGCCAGCAAGTCGGCATCAAGCGCTACTATTCCTACGTCGTCACCGCGCCGGTGAAGAACGAGCCGGTCCCGGTCGAGTTCCTCGCCCGCGCGGCGGGTCCCGGGAGCGCATCCTGAGGCGCCTCACCTGACACCCTCTGTCAGGAGCTTGCCGCCATCCGGCGGCAAGGCGATCCCACGCTCTCGACTTGAACGATCCGGCCGGCCATTCTTTGATCCGGATTCCGCTTCACCCGAAGACCATGCCCCGTCGCCCCGCAACGCCCGTCCCCCTCAGCCAGTCCGATGCCCGCCGCATCTGGATCCATGCCCAGCGGCTCGACACGGCCGCTCCCTTCGGCGAGGGACCGGAGGCGACGCGGCGTGCCATCGAACATCTCGGCTACGTCCAGATCGACACGATCAACGTCATCGAGCGCTGCCACCACCACATCCTCTATTCGCGCATCCCCGCCTATCGCCGCGCCGACCTGCACCGGGCCCAGACCATCGACAAGACCGTCTTCGAATACTGGACCCACGCGCTCTCCTTTGTGCCGACCCGGGACCTGAGATTCTTCCTTCGCTTCATGCGGCAGGATTGGCGGCGCCGCAGCGCCTGGTTCAACACGGTCAAGCCATCGGAAGTCCGCAAGGTCCTCAATCGCATTCGCGACGAGGGTAGCCTGACCATCCGCGACATCGACGACGACGTGCTGGTGGAAAAGGACCATCCCTGGGCGAGCCGCAAGCCGTCCAAACGGGCATTGCAGGTCGCCTTCTACAAGGGCGCCGTGACCATCAGTGCGCGCGACGGCATGGTGAAGACCTATGAGCTGATGGACCGCCATTTCGGCTGGGACAAGCCGCCGAAGGCGGCAAGCGAGCGGGAAATCCTCGCCTATGAGCTCGACCGCGCCCTGCGCGCGCAGGGCCTCGTCAGCCTCGATTCCATCTGCCACCTGGTCCCCAGCCGCAAGCCGGCGATGCGCAAGCTGATCGAGACGCGCCTGCGCCGCAAGGCGCTGGTGCCCGTCGCGCTTGAAGGCGCCGGCAAGCTCGAGCATTGGGCCCTGCCGGAGGTCCTGGAAGCGACGCTGGAGCCGGCCGAGGAGATCGTCCACATCCTCTCGCCCTTCGACCCGCTCATCATCCAGCGCAAGCGCGTGCGGCTCTTCTTCGACTA
The DNA here is from genome assembly GCA_963812285.1 of uncultured Alphaproteobacteria bacterium. Classification (GTDB taxonomy): domain Bacteria; phylum Pseudomonadota; class Alphaproteobacteria; order Rhizobiales; family Kaistiaceae; genus CAVSRC01. The sequence goes on from CAWEUR010000016.1 coordinate 17,764, forward strand.
CGAGCACATCTTCGAGGCCTATGTGCCGAAAGCGAAGCGGCGTTACGGCTATTTCACCCTGCCCGTGCTCGTCGGCGAGGACATCGTCGCCCTCCTCGACCTCAAGACCGACCGCGAGAACGGCAAGCTGCTGATCCAGGAATGGCACTGGACGGAGAAGGGGCGCCCGCGCGCCCACAAGAAGGCGATCGAGCAGGCCCTTCATCGCTTCGAACGCTTTCAGCTCGGCGACTGACGGGCCCTGGAAGCCTGTCGCAGAGAGATGACCCGTCATCCGGGCGCCATCGCAGAGAGCCTCTCTGTCGCGACCCCGCAATAAAGTCAGAAGCTCCCGTGCGCTCCCCCTAAGTTCGAGGTCGGAGCCAGACGGTCCTTGCACCATGCGGGATTCGACCATGACCATTCATTACCCCGCGCCAAAAGGAGCCGAGCCGCCCGCGCGCCTCGCCGACAGGCTCCTTTTCCGCGAACGGGCCTATATCGACGGCAAATGGACGACCGGTCCGGCCGGCGCGACCTTCGCCGTCACCGATCCGGCAAGCGGCGACCCGATTGCCCGGGTCGCCAGCCTCGATGCGGCGCAAGCCCGTGCCGCCGTCGATGCGGCCGCCGCCCGCCTGCCCGACTGGCGCGACCGGCCGGCCGACGAGCGCGCACGGATTCTGCGCCACTGGCACGACCTGATCGTCGCCGCCCGCCACGACCTTGCCGTGCTGATGGTCCGCGAACAGGGCAAGCCGCTCGCCGAAGCCCTCGGCGAGATCGACTATGCCGCCTCCTTCGTTGACTGGTTCGCCGAGGAAGCCCGGCGCCTCAACGTCGAGATCGGTGACCAGCCACCTCGCCGGCGGCCGAGATGTCGGTGCGCCGCGAGGCGATCGGCGTCGTCGCCGTCGCAACGCCGTGGAATTTCCCGAGCGCGATGCTCACCCGCAAGGTCGCCGCGGCGCTCGCCGCCGGCTGCACGGTCGTCGCCCACCCGGCCTCCGAGACGCCGCTTTCCGCCCTGGCGCTGGCCGAGCTCGCCGACCGCGCCGGCCTTCCCGCCGGCGCCTTCAACATCGTCACCGGCCAGGCGGCCGAGATCGTCGATGCCTTCCTTGCCGACACCCGCGTGCGCGCCGTCTCCTTCACCGGCTCGACCGAAATCGGCCGCATGATCGCCGCCAAGGCGGCCGCGACCGTCAAGCATCTCGTCCTCGAGCTCGGCGGCCACGCCCCCTTCATCGTCTTCGACGACGCCGATCTCGACAGGGCCGTCGACCTGGCGGTCAAGGCCAAGTTCGCCACCTCCGGCCAGGACTGCCTCGCCGCCAATCGCATCTATGTCCAGCGCGGCCTTTACGAGCGCTTCGCCGACGACTTCGCCGCGCGTGTCGCCGGCCTCAAGGTCGGACAGGGTTTCGAGGACGGCGTCGACATCGGCCCGCTGATGCACGAGCGCGCCGTCGAGAAGGTCGAGGCCCATGTCGCCGACGCCCTTGCCCGTGGCGCCCGCCTGATGACCGGCGGCAGCCGCCATCAAGCCGGCCCGCGCTTCTACACACCGACCGTCCTCGCCGATGTTCCCGAGGACGCCCTCATCATGTCCGAGGAGACTTTTGGGCCGGTCGCGGCGCTCGCGCCTTTCGATACCGAGGCCGAGGTCGTCGCCCGCGCCAACGCCACCGAATACGGCCTCGTCGCCTATCTCGTCACCGACGATTACCGCCGCATCGCCCGGCTCACCCGCGCCCTCGAATTCGGCATGGTCGCGGTCAACCGGGTCAAGATCACCGGCGCGCCGATCCCCTTCGGCGGCATCAAGCAGTCGGGCCTCGGCCGCGAGGGATCGCGCCACGGCATCGAGGCTTTCACCACCCTCAAATATGTCTGCCTCGACGTCGACTGAGAGCGGACCGGTCAGTCAGGAGAAACACCAATGCTCAACCGCAACGACCAGCTCGACGCCTGGGACCGGGCTCACTTCTTCCATCCCTCGACCCACCTCGCCCAGCACGCCCGCGGCGAGTCGCCCTCGCGCATCATGACCGGCGGCGAGGGCGTCTATGTCGTCGACCGCGACGGCGGCCGCAGCCTCGACGCCTTCGCCGGCCTCTATTGCGTCAATGTCGGCTATGGCCGGCGCGAGATCACCGACGCGATCGCGGCCCAGGCCAAGAGCCTCAGCTACTATCACGCCTATGTCGGCCACGGCACCGAGGCCTCGATCACGCTCGCCGAAATGGTCACCGAGCGCGCGCCGGACCATCTCAACCACGTCTATTTCGGCCTCTCCGGGTCCGACGCCAACGAGACCAACATCAAGCTCGTCTGGTACTACAACAACATCCTCGGCCGGCCGCAGAAGAAGAAGATCATCTCGCGCTGGCGCGGCTACCACGGCTCCGGCCTGATGACCGGCTCGCTCACCGGGCTCGATGCCTTCCACAAGGCCTTCGACCTGCCGCTGGCGCCGGTGCTGCATACCGAGGCGCCTTATTTCTTCCGGCGTCCCGACCGCTCCATGGACGAAGAGACCTTCGCCACTTATTGCGCCGACAGGCTCGACGCCATGATCCAGGAGGAAGGCCCGGAGACGATTGCCGCCTTCATCGGCGAGCCGGTGCTCGGCACCGGCGGCATCGTCCCGCCGCCGGCGACCTATTGGCAGAAGATCCAGGCGGTACTGGCGAAATACGACATCCTGCTCATCGCCGACGAGGTAGTGACCGGCTTCGGCCGCCTCGGCTCGATGTTCGGCTCGGCCCATTACGGCATCGCGCCCGACATCATCACCATCGCCAAGGGCCTCACCTCCGCCTATGCGCCGCTCTCCGGCTCGATCATCTCCGACCGCATGTGGAAGGTGCTCGAACAGGGCACCGACGCCATGGGCCCGATCGGCCATGGCTGGACCTATTCCGCCCATCCGCTCTGCGCCGCCGCCGGCGTCGCCAATCTCAAGCTCGTCGACAGCCTCGACCTCATCGCCAATGTCCGCGACGTCGGCGGCTATTTCCGTGCGCGCCTCGCCGAGGCCATCGGCGACAGGGCCCATGTCGGCGAGGTACGCGGCGAGGGCATGCTCGCCGCCGTCGAACTGGTGAAGGACCGCGACGACCGGCTCTTCTTCGATCCCGCCGACAAGGTCGCCGCGAAGGTCGTCGCCGGGCTCCTCAAGCGCGGCGTCATCGCCCGCGCCATGCCCCAGGGCGACATCATCGGCTTCGCCCCGCCCCTCTGCCTCACCCGCGCCGAGGCCGACATCATCGTCACGGCGACGGCCGAGGCGCTGGGCGAGGTGACGAAGACGCTCGCGACCTAGAGCAATTCCAGGAAAAGTGGAGCCCACTTTTCCGTCCGAAATTGCGGCGAGAACAAAGAGTTAGAGCGGATCAGCAATTCCATCGAAGGATGATCCGCTCTAGCTCCCCGCGCCCCATCTCGACGCCTGAGCCCAACCGCCACGATCGAGCCAGCCCTCACCTCTCCCGGCGGGGAGAGGCGGCATCGCAAAGGCGGCGTAGTCGGGTTCTCCAACGGATTCGGTTTCCCACCGCCTGCCTACACCCAGCCCAGCCACAGCGTCACCAGCATGCCGATGCCGAGGAGGAGCAGGATCAGGCCGGCGATGAGGTGTAACGTCTTGAGGTGACGCATGCGCCATGCCTCCGCCTTCTCGGCGGTCGTCACGCCGAGATAGACCGCCGCCGTGATCGCGACCATCGGCAGGATGAAGATCGCGTTGTAGAGGAGCAGCCAGGCAAGCGCGCTCGTGCGCGTCGCCGTCTCGCCGAGCAGGCCGACGATGACGATGTAGGGCCCCGAGGTGCAGGGCAGCAGGAAGAGGCTGACGACGAAGCCGGTCAGGAACGCGCCCGGAACCGAGGTGACGCGCTGGATGATCCGCTTCAGCCGCGGCCGCCACGAGAGCGGCACCTCCATGACGAACCACCTGCCGTACCAGAGGAAATCCTTGAGGTTGAAGAGGCCGATGAGGATCGCCAGCACCGCCACGGCGATAAAGATCGCCTCGGTGACGCCCGCCGCGGCCACCGCCGAATAGAGACCGAGCCCCATCAGGTAATAGGAAATGAAGATGGCGAGCGAAAAGGCGAGACCGGCCTGCAATGCCCGCCGCCGCCCGTCACTGCCGGCACCGAGCACCGCGGTGATGAGGATGATCAGCACGGCGAAGGCGCAGGGATTGATCGCATCGACCGCAGCCGCGAACGCGACCGCCGAGAAGGTCAGGACCGGCGCGGCAGTCGCCGCTGGCGCGACGCTCGCCACCCGCTCGAGCGGCGAAGCGCAGCTATTGGCGATGCAGTGCTCGACGCTCTGGAGAAGCTGCGGCTGCATCTCCTCGGCATAGCCGACGAACATGTCCTCGCCGACGAAGAGTGTCGGCACGCCCTGGATCTCGGCCTTGTAGGCCGCCGCCATCTTCTGGAAGAGCTGCGCGTTGCCGGCGTCGAAATAGACCTCGTATTCGTGCAGCTTCATCTGCGGATGGCTCGGCTGCAGGCCGGCGAGATAGTCCCGCAGCGCCGCGCAATAGGGACAGCCGCGCCCGTAGAAGAGCACGACGTCGACATCGTGTGTCGCTTGAGCAAAGACCGGCGCGGCCTGTAGCCAGCCACCGAAGGCCAGCATCACCGCCATCAGCACACCGCCAAGCGCGGCGACCACGCCGCCGCGACCGGCCCGAAATCCCCTGACGCCCATAGCCGCCATCTCCTTGCGACGACTGATCCGCCGGAGACGGTGCCGGGTGGGCTATGTCAGCTTGAACGTCGCGCTCACATCCGCGACGCGCCAGCGACCGCCAGCCCATGATCGGCTGGCAGCACCCCGGCATGATCCGGCGCCTTCTTTGTTATATGGGGTGCCGCCGCCTTCCCCGCGCCCCCTCAAAGGCGCGAAGACGCGCGTCATCGTCGCTGCCGGCGGACGCCGGGATCGTCTATGGTCTCGTTGGCCGCCGGCGATTTCGCGCCGCTCTCATGCCAATCACCAAGATCGGGCTGAAGCCCGACAGGGAGGAGGAAACCATGGACGACTTTCCGATGATCGACCCGCACCATCACCTATGGGATCTCGAGCGCTTTTCCTATCCCTGGCTGACGGTCAAGCCGCAACCACTGAGGTCGCCGGCAAGGTCGATCCGATCGCCCATTCCTATCTCGTCGACGATTATCCTCGCCGACGCCGCCAACGCACAATCTCGTCAAGTCGGTCCATATCGATGGCGGCTTCGATCCGGCGAACCCGGTCGAGGAGACCCGCTGGCTGCAGTCCCTCGCCGACCAACGCGGTTTTCCCCACGGCATCGTCGCCCGCGCCGAACTCGACAAGCCGGATGTCGAAGCGCTGCTCGCCGCCCATGCCGCATTCCCCAATGTGCGCGGCATCCGCCACATCGTGAACTGGCATCCCGATCCGGCCAAGACCTTCATCCAGCGGCCGGACCTTCTCACCGACGCCGCCTGGCTGCGCGGCTTCGGCCTGCTGAAGAAATACGATCTCTCCTTCGACCTGCAGCTCTATCCCGCAGCAGATGGCGGACGCAGCGAAGCTGGCCCATGACCATGCCGACACAGTCATCATCCTCAATCATGCCGGCATGCCGATCGACCGCGACGCCGACGCGTATCGCCCTGTGGCGCGAGCGGCATGAAGGCACTTGCCGCCGAGCCCAATGTCTGGGTCAAGGTTTCCGGCCTCGGCATGGTCGACTGGCACTGGACGGAGGACTCCATCCGGCCCTTCGTGCTGGAATCGATCGACATCTTCGGTACCGACCGCGCGATGTTCGCCAGCAACTTTCCGGTCGACAAGCTCTACAGTTCTTTCGACACGCTCTACGGCGCCTTCAAGAACTATCGTCGCCGGCTTCTCGGCCAACGAGAAGCGCAAGCTCTTCCACGACAACGCCGCCGCCGTCTATCGCATCTGACCCGCCCCTCCAGCCGAGGATTCCGACAAGAGATGAGCACGATCACAGAAGTCAGCGTCGTTCCGTTCGAATTTGCCGTGAAGGGGCTGGACCTCGGCGGCCACCGGGCGATGGGCGTCAGCAATCTCCGCTACGCGCCCGAAGGGCAGCCTCACGGTCATGCGCTACGCCGTGCGCGTGCGCACCGACGATGGCTGCGAGGGCGCCTATGTCACCCATTGGGTCGGCACGCCGGCGGCCCTCGCCCAGTCGATCATGCTGGCGCCGCATCTTCTCGGCCGCGATCCCGAGCAGCGCGAAGAGATCTATGACGATCTCAAGCGCGAGCTCCGCGCCTATGACCATATGGGCCACGGGCCGATCGATATTGCGCTATGGGACCTTGCCGGCCGCAAGCACGGTGTCTCGGTCGCCGCCATGCTCGGCGGCTATCGCAAGCGCCTGCCGACCTATGCCAGCACCCATCACGGCCAGGAGGACGGCGGCGGGCTCGATTCCATCGAGGCCTTCGCCACCTATGCCGCCGCCTGCAAGGAACACGGCTTCGCCGCCTTCAAGGCCCATGGCTGGCACGACGGCGACGCGCGCCGCGAGGCCGCCAATGTGCTCGCCCTGCGCAAGGCGGTCGGCGACGATTTTCCGCTGATGCTCGATCCCGCCTGCCAGCTCCGCACCTATATGGACGCGCTCTATGTCGGCCGCGCCTGCGACGAGGCGAAGTTCTTCTGGTACGAGGACCCCTATCGGGATTCCGCCGTCTCCGCCCATGGCCAGCGCATGCTGCGCGAGCAGTTGAAGACGCCGCTGCTCGTCAGCGAGCATGTCCGCGGCCTCGAGCAGAAGGCGAACTTCGTGCTCGCCGGCGGCTGCGACATGATCCATGCCGATCCCGAATACGACATGGGCATCACCGGCGCGATGAAGATCGCCCATTTCGGCGAGGCGCTCGGCATCGACGTCCAGCTCCACGCCTGCGGCCCGGCGCACCGCGCCTGCATGTCGGCGATGCGCAACACCCATTTCTACGAGATGGCCCTGCTCGGCCCCGGCATGCCCAACGTCGTCCCGCCGGTCTATGCCTGCGGCTATGACGACCAGCCGAGCGCCATCGGCAAGGACCGCTGCGTTCCGGTCCCCGACGGCCCCGGCCTCGGCGTCACCTACGACTGGGATTTCATCATGGCCCACAAGACGGCGGAGCACCGCTTCGCGGTGTAGAGCGCGGCGTCCTCCTATGCCGCCTCGTGCTTCAGCGCCTCGGCGACACCACGCTCCAGCATGGCGCCAAGCCGCGCGACCACGGCCCCGCGCCAGCGCGGATCGGCGGTGAGCGCCTCCGGGAACACGCCAGGGAGCGCCATCAGCGCACCGGCGATAGCCGATGGATCCGTGCCGGCACTGGCTAGCGCGGACCCGATCGCCGCCTCGCGCGGATCGCGCAAGGCATAGGCGGTGCTGTCGTCCTTGCGGCCGAGGCAATAGCGCATCCAGGCGGCGACCGCGAAGGCGAAGGGAGCGATGTCCTGTCCGCTGCCAAGGGCCTCCAGCGCCGGCGCCAGAAGCCGTTGCGGCAGCTTCTCGGTGCCGTCCATGGCGATCTGATAGGTCTCGTGGGCGATCGCCGGATTGGAGAAGCGCGCCGTCAGCGCGGCCGCGTAGGCGTCGAGGTCGATATCGGCGAGCCGGCCAAGCGTTGCCGAGGCGGCCGCGAGATGGCGCGCCACCAGCCGGCTCATCGCCGCGTCGCGCATCACGTCGCGCACATAGCGGTGACCAGCGAGGAAGCCGGCATAGGCGAGCATCGAGTGGGCGCCGTTGAGCATGACCAGCTTCATGTGCTCGTAAGGCGCCACATCAGCGACGAAGATCGCGCCACCGGCCTCCCAGTGCGGCCGCCCCTCACGAAAGTCGTCCTCGATCACCCACTGGCTGAAGGGCTCGGTCTCGATCGCCGCCAGGTCCGCGCATCCGGTGAGCCGCGCCGCGTCGGCGAAGGTCGTCTCGGTCGAGGCCGGCGTGATGCGGTCGACCATGGTCGAGGGGAAAGCGACGGTGTCGGCGACCCAGGCGCCGAGATCGGCGTCGAGGCGCGCCGCGAAGTCCGTCACGCCGGCCCGGACCAGCGCGCCATTGGCCGGCAGATTGTCACAGCACAGCACCGTGAAAGGCGCGCTGCCGCTTGCCCGCCGCAGGCGCAGCGCCTCGACGAGAAGGCCGAGCACGCCGGCCGGGTGGCGCGGATCGGCGAGATCGGCGGCGACCGCGGAATGCGCCGGATCGGCCCCGCCCGCTGTGCGGTCGATGCCATAGGCCTTCTCGGTCACGGTCAGGCTGACGATGCGCGTCGCCGGCGCGGTCAATGCCGCCATCACCGCGCCCGGGTCGCGCGTTGCCGCGATCACCCGGTCGATCGCGCCGATGATCCGCGCCTGCGTCTCCTCGCCGCTGCGCTCGATCAGCGTGTAGAGCCCGTGTTGCGGGTTGAGCGCGTCGGCGACGGACGTGCCGCGCAGGCTGACGCCGGCGATCCGCCAGTCGCCGCCCGAAGCGGCCAGCGCGTCGTCGGTGTAGACCGCCTGATGCGCCCGGTGGAACGCGCCGAGGCCGAGATGGACGATGCCGACGCCATGGGCCTGCCGGTCGTAGCCGGGCAGCCGCACGCCCGGCGCGACGGCCGCGATCGAGGTCAGACGGTCTGTCATCCGCCTCGCCTCACCGGCCGGTCCGCTCAGCGCCCATCGAAGAAGCCCCGCGCCGCCGCGCCGGCTTCGTCGATCGCGGCGCGTGCCGCCGCCAGGCGCGGGCTCATCTGCAGGAAGCCGTGAACGACGCCGGGGACGATCGTCATCGGGTCGTTGCGACCGAGCCCGTCGAGACGCGCCTTCAGCTCCCTCGTGTCGTCGACCAGCGGATCGACCTCGGCCGCTATCAGATAGAGCGGCGGCAGGGCCTTCAACGCCGCGTCGGAGGCCAGCAGCGGCGCCGCCAGCGGATCGGCCCGCGAGGCCGTATCGGGTGCATACCAGTTCCAGTAGCGGACCATCGAAGCCGTGGTCAGCCCGAACCCCTCGCCGAAGGTCCGATAGGACGGCAGGTCGGCATCGGAGGCATAGGCGCCATAGAAGAGCACGCAGCCATCCGCCATAGTCCGCCCGGCGGCCTCCTCGTGCAGCGTCGCGGCGAGCGCCAGATTGGCCCCGGCGGAATCGCCCGACAGGACCGTCCGCCCCGGCGCGATGCCGTAAGTCGCCGGCGCCGCCGTCACCGCCCGCCAGGCGGCGACCACATCCTTCAGCCCGGCCGGAAAGGGATGCTCCGGCGCCAGGCGATAGTCGACGCCGACCACCGTCCGCCCACTCGCCAGCGCCAGTAGGCGCATGCAGCGCTCATGGGTGCCATTGTTGCAGAAGGCGAAGCCGCCGCCATGGATGAAGAAGAAGATACCGGGCTGGGCATCCGGCGGCCGGTGGATGACGATGTCGACCGGGCCGGTGCCGAGTTCCGCGTCGGGCGGGACGGTGGCGTTCACGCTTGCGTCCATCCGCGGCTGATCCACCTGCCAACGCCTGTTCCGCTCTATGGACATCGCCCGTCCATCCACGGCCGACAGCGTCAGCGGATCGGGCAGGCCCGCATCCTCCTTCGCCGTCCAGTCGAGCACCTGCTGCATTTCATCCGTCAACCGCGCCATGGGATTCCTCGAAAGTCTTGAAGGGTAGCAATGGGCCCCGGAGGGGGCCGGGAACTCGGGAGTATTGGTCCCGACGATAGCCGGCGATTGGCCGCCGCGAAACGGCCAATGAACGGTTGGGCCGCGATTGAAGACGCCACCTGGCCGTGGCCGCCCCCGAACCAACTCGCCATCACCCTGCCCGCGCCGGTTCCCACGGACCCTTATCCGGTGCCATGATAGGGCCCCGAGACTCTTCCTCCCCGCCCGGCGCCATGCCGGCCCATCCTACAAGCGAAGTGGAATTCCCATGCGCGTCCTGCTGTGGGGTCTCCCCCACCACGATCCCGTCCTCCCGAGCACCCTTGCCGCAATCGAAAGTATCGACCTCGTCGTCGTCGATGACGAGGAGACCGCCGCCCGCGAGGCCGCCACGGCCGACGTGCTGGTGATGACGCCGAACCGCTACACCGACGCGGTCGAGAAGGCCGTCGTCGCGGCCGGGCGGCTTGGCCTCCTGCAATCGCTTTCGGCCGGCTACGAGGCGCTTCTGGACCGCCAGCTTCCACCAGGGACGCTCGTCGCCACCGCCGGCGACACATTGTCCCCTGCCGTTGCCGAGCAGGCCATCGCCCATGCCTTGATCCTGCTGAGACGCCTTGATGTCGCCATCCGCTCGCAGACCCGATCAGCCTGGGAACGCGAGGCCTTCCAGACCGCCGGCACGCTCGACGGCCGGCGCGCCGCGGTGGTCGGCTTCGGCTCGATCGGCAAGGCGATCGCCACGCGGCTGCGCGCCTTCGGCACCCACGTCACCGGTGTCTCGCGTCACGGCACCCCGGACCCGGCCGCCGACGGAATGCGCCCGATCGCGCAGCTCGATAGCGTGCTCGCCGAAAGCGACCTCATCTTCATCGCCCTGTCCTTGACGGATGAGACCGCCGGGCTCTTCGATCGGGAACGCATCGCCCGCTGCAAGCAGGGCGCGATGATCGTCAATATCGCGCGCGGCAAAATCATCGACACCGACGCGCTGGTCGATGCACTGAATTCCGGCCATCTCGGCGGCGCCGGATTGGACGTCACCGACCCGGAACCCCTGCCCCGGACCATCCGCTCTGGCACGCGCCGAACACCGTCATCAGCCCGCATTATGGCGGCCTCGGCGGACAGGGGCGCCTCGCGCCCTTCGTCGCCCGGAATATCGAGCGCTTCAGGGACGGCGAGCCGCTGGAGGCGCTGATCGATCTCGACGCCAAGCGCGCGGGCTGACCAGCCCGTGTTCAAAGGCGGCCGAGCGCCACCGCGATTTCGGCAGCAAGGGCCGCGTTGTTGCGAATGAGCGCGATGTTCGCCTTGAGGCTCCTGCCGCCGGACAATTCGACGATGCGCGCCAGCAGGAACGGCGTCAGCTCCTTGCGGCGGATGCCCTGCCGGTCCGCGTCGGCGACGGCTTCGGCGATGATGTCCTCGATCAGGTCACGGTCCAGCGCGTCGGCCTCGGCAATCGGATTGGCGATCAGCAGGCCGGTCCCGGTGCCGAGACTGAGATGGGTCGCGATCACCGCGGCAATCTCCTCCGGCGTATCGCAACGGTGATCGGCGCGCATGCCGCTGTCTCGCGTATAGAAGGCCGGAAACGCGTCGGCGCCGTGGACGAGCACCGGCACGCGCTGCGTCTCGAGATATTCCAGCGTCTTGGGGATATCGAGGATCGACTTGACCCCGGCGCAGACCACCGCCACTTCCGTGCGGCCGAGTTCGTTGAGGTCGGCCGAGATGTCGAAGGTCGCCTCCGCCCCGCGATGGACGCCGCCGACGCCGCCGGTCGCGAAGACCCGGATCCCCGCCAGCGCCGCGACCCGCATGGTCGCCGAGACGGTCGTGCCGGCGGAGGCACCGCGGACCATCAGGGCCGCCAGATCGCGCCCGGAGGCCTTGAAGACGTCTTCGGCCCGGCCGAGCCGGTCAAGCGTGGCATCGTCGAGACCGACGCGAATGCGTCCCTCGATGAGCGCGATCGTTGCTGGAACGGCGCCCTTGCCGCGCACCACCGCCTCGACCGAACGCGCCGTCTCGACATTCTCCGGATAGGGCATGCCGTGGGTGATGATCGTCGAATTCGAGCGCGACGACCGCCGCACCGTCGGAGATCGCCCGCGCCACGTCCTCGCTGACATCGAGAAGCGAGAGGTCCGCACCTTCGTGAAGTGTCATGCATCCACCATCATCAACGGGGGCCGCCACGTGTCACGCGGTGACGGGCGACGCCTTCGACTGCTTGCGTCACTATAGGCGATCGGACAAGCCGGACGCGATCAGCGAATGCGCCTGCTGACGGCATGACTCTCGACACGGCCACGGTCTTGGTGGAGAGAAAGGGCGCCTCGCCGGTTCGTTCCGTTGCGCGCGCGGAGGCGCTCGCCGCGCTCACTCTGCCGGCGCTGAGGCTTCCCATCTCATCGATCGCGCCGATCGCCAGGGTGACGCGTTCGTCCATGGTCGAGGCGCTGCAGAGCGACTATGTCCGTACCGCCTTCGCCATGGGCCACAGCAAGCAGGTCGTCTGGTTCCGCTATTGCCTGCGCAATGCCCTGCGGCCGATCGTGACCCTGGTCCGTGGCATCGCCGGATTCATCTTCGGCGGCGCGGTCCTGCTCGAAGCCATCTTCGGCTGGCCGGGGATCGGCCAATATGCCTTGCAGTCAATCCGGCAATCGGATTTCGCCGCCCTGCAGGGCTTCGTCATCTACGCGTCACTGCTCTATGTCCTGGCCTTCCTGGTCGTCGATGTCCTGTACATCCTGATCGATCCGCGCATGCGCACCTGACGGCGCCCCAGCGCGCTGTCCAACCGGAACATCGCCGTCAGGGCTGAACGTTCTCCAGGTCCGCCAGGAGACTTGGATGCGTCGGCTTCCAGTCCAACGCCTTCTGCGTGAGGATGCTCGAGGAAGGCTGGTCGGCCGCGAAGATCGGACCCAGCGGGCCAAAGGTCTCGGAGGGGACCGATTCGACCGGCAGGCTCAGCCGTCGCCCGATGACCGCCGCGATGTCACGCACCTTGTCTCCCTCGTCGGCAACAGCGTGCCAGGAGGTGCCGGCTTCCGCCTTCTCGAGGGCAAGCCGGAAGAGCACGGCCGCGTCGAGCGCATGCACGGCCGGCCAGCGCTGCTCGCCATCGCCCGGATAGCCGACCCTGCCCGCCTGGCGCGCGAAAAGGGTCAGGAGGCCGGCAAACCCGCCGGTTCCCTTGTTGTGAACCGTACGCGGCAGACGCACCGCCGTGCTCCGGACCCCGCGCGAGGCAAGGTTCAGAACCGCGGTGACCGAGCGACCGCGACCGCCGATCGGCCCCTCAACCGGTATCTGATCCGCCTCGGTGGAAGCGCGGCCCGGCACGCCGGGCGTGCCCGAGCAGGTGACGAAGGGGTGGTCGCTGCCGACCAGTGCTTCGCCAAGCGTCGCAAGGGCGGCACTCTCCTCGGCGACGGCCCTTGCAAATGCCTCGGGACTGCTGAAGTCGTTGGCGAAGGCCAGGTGGATCACCCCCTCGGCCCGAGCGGCGCCGGCGCGCAGGACATCGAGATCGGCAAGCGCGCCGCGGATCGGCTCGGCGCCGGCCGCCGTCGCGGCCTCCGCCGAGGCGTCGGAACGCGCGAGCGCGAGGACAGTGTGGCCGTGTCCGACTAACTCCGCAGTGACGGCGGAGCCGATCAGGCCGGTGCCTCCGGTGAGAAAGACGCGCATCGCAGCACTCCTTATAGTGTCAGTGACTGACATATAGAGGTAGTGACAGCGACTGACAATACCCTTATGTCTGTCGTATGCCACGCAGTGGAGAAGAGGCTCGCAAACGCCTGCGGCGCGCAGCCTTGGAGCTGTTTGCCGAGAACGGCTTCGACCAGACCACCGCTGCCCAGATCGCGGCGCGGGCGGGCGTGACCGAGCGCACGTTTTTCCGGCATTTCCCCGACAAGCGGGAAGTGCTGTTTGAAGGGCAGGAAATTCTCGGCGCGGCCCTGACCGAAGCCATCGCGGCGGCACCGCGGGGGCTGTCGCCGATCGAAACACTCCATCGGGCCTTCACCTCAATCACCGAGATGCTCGAGGCAAACCGCCAATACTCCGAGCCGCGCCAGCGCATCATTGCGGCAACTCCGGCGCTGCAGGAACGGGAAGTGGCGAAGCACGCCGCGCTCATCCGGACGGCGGCCGAGGCCCTGCAACGGCGGGGCGTCGAAAAGCGGCGGGCCGACCTCGCGGCCCAAGCGGGACTGGCGGTCCTCGGCTATGCGCTCGCCTCGTGGTTCACGGATCCATCGAGGCGCCTGAATGATTGTCTCGATCGCGCCTTCACGGAGCTGCGGACGCTCTCATCGACGATCGGCTCTGAATGACAAAGCGACCGACGCCCTATCAGGACGATCGCAGACGCCCGCGAAACTGAAAGAGCTTCAGCCGAAAAGTCTCTCATCGACACGGGGGGGGGGGATGGGAGCCCCCTGTCGGAGAGGTTTGCCAATTCGCCGAATTGTTCAGATGAGATCAATCAGATGTGCGGCGCGTGGCGCTCCCTAGGGGACTCGAACCCCTGTTTCTGCCGTGAGAGGGCAGCGTCCTAGACCGCTAGACGAAGGGAGCCTGCGGCGCCTCTCCTATAGCGGGCGCGAGGCTCTCCTTCAAGCGGTCCCTCACGGAATGTGTCGTCCTGAATAACGCCACAATCGGAAGGTTAATCAGAACCCGTTCGGGTAGCTGTGTTCACGTTCACTGACTGGCAAGTCGAGGTGGCCGACAATCGGGTCACTGCGGCAACGCCGGTAACGCGAAGCCGCCAACTGAGCGGCGGAGCAGGCAGATGCCGCATCCGCCGGTGCGACGCAACATTTGGGGTCGAGCCATGAAACCCGCGTTCAGTTCGACATTACTGCCAGCGATCAAGCAGATCGCCGCCATGGACCAGACGGACGGATCGACGCCGATCTTCGACCTGTTCGCCCGCCCGGATATCTATGAGCGGCGGATCGAGGTCGCTCCGCTGCCGCCACGTTCGAAAGATTTGCCCCCCTATCCCTACAAGCGCGCCGACGAGAGCGTGAATTAGGCGGACCGGCCTATTCCGGCTTGAGATCCAGACGGCCGACAACGGCGAAATTCCGCGGATCAACAAAGATCAGAAGCGTGCCGCCCTGATGCTCATAGGTGAGCACCAGCCGGTTGCCGGCGCTCGTCGTCGAGACCAGTCGCGCGCCAGCGGGGAGCGTCGCGGAGACGCTCGCCGCCACCGTGTCCGAGCCGGCCGTCACCGCCCCCCTGTCGCCGCTCGTCGCGATCTTGTAGAGGATCGCTCCGAAAACCGCGAAAATGCCGAGACCGAGCGTCAGCCCGGCGATCAGCATCAGCCGCCGCATGCGCGCCTGGACACGCTCAAGCGCCGGATCGAGGGGCGCCTCGTCGTCGTTGAAGGATGGTTGAACCATGGTAGAGGGCCGCAGCGGTGAGAGGGAGCGGATCGAACTGACGGTCGAATCGACGGCCGCCGGTTCCCGGCTCGATTCCTTTCTTGCCGGCTCGGTCGCCGATCTGAGCCGCAGCCGGGCGAAAAATCTCATCCTCGACGGCCAGGTCGTGATCGGCGGCGCGACGATAGTGGAGCCGAAAAGGCCGGTCAATTCGGGCGAGCACATCGCCATCAGCCTGCCCCCGCCGGTCCCGGCCGACGCCCGAGCCGCGAAGCGATCCCGCTCGACGTCGTCTATGAGGACGATCGCTGATCGTCATCGACAAGCCGGCCGGCCTGGTCGTCCACCCCGCCGCCGGCAACTGGTCCGGCACGCTGGTCAACGCGCTCATCGCCCATTGCGGCGCAAGCCTTTCCGGCATCGGCGGGGTCAGCCGGCCGGGCATCGTCCACCGCCTCGACAAGGACACGACCGGCCTGATGGTCGTCGCCAAGACCGACAAGGCGCATAACGGCCTCGCCGCCCAGTTCGCCGATCACGGCCGCTCCGGGCCGCTCGAGCGCGCCTATCTGGCGCTCGTGTGGGGTGCGCCCGCGGTGCGCGAGGGCACCGTCGACGCGCCGCTCGGCCGCTCCACCCGCAACCGCGAGAAGATCGAGGTCAAGCGCCAGGGCGGCCGCCAGGCGATCACCCATTATCGGGTCGTGAAGCGCTTCGGCTCGCGCGACAGGCCCATCGCCGTCGCTGATCGAATGCCGGCTGGAGACCGGCCGCACCCACCAGATCCGCGTCCACATGGCCGCGATCGGCCACCCGCTGGTCGGCGATCGGGTCTATGGCTCGGGCTTCCTCACCAAGGCCGCCAGCCTGCCGGAGCCCGCCCGTATCCATCGTTCAGCGCTTTCCGCGCCAGGCACTGCACGCCTTCCTGCTCGGCTTCGAGCACCCCGTCACGTGGCGACGACGTGGCCTTCGAGAGCCCCTTGCCAGACGATTTTTCGGCGCTAATTGACGCGTTTAAGACACTGTAAAACAATAATATTCCCGTTTTGTGCACTGCAGGACGTGTTTCGGCCAAAATCGTACCTATATAGGGATACGTGGTGCGCCTGCGGGGCACCACGGCTGGCCTGTCGTCTTGAGGGTCAAGAAATTAGGAAAGGGGCGCTGAGAATGGCTTCTGCTGCCACACTGCCTGTCATTGCCTCCGGTGAATCCGGACTGTCCCACTACCTCGCCGAGATCCGCAAGTTCCCCATGCTGGCGCCGGACGAGGAATACATGCTCGCCAAGCGGTACAAGGAGCATGACGATCGCAATGCCGCCCACAGACTGGTGACAAGCCACCTCCGGCTCGTCGCCAAGATCGCCATGGGCTATCGCGGCTATGGCCTGCCGATCGGCGAAGTGATTTCCGAAGGGCAATGTCGGCCTGATGCAGGCCGTCAAGCGCTTCGAGCCCGAAAAGGGCTTCCGCCTCGCCACCTATGCGATGTGGTGGATCACGCGCCGCGATCCAGGAATACATCCTGCGCTCGTGGAGCCTCGTAAAGATGGGCACGACCGCCAATCAGAAGCGGCTGTTCTTCAACCTGCGCAAGGTGAAGGGCCAGATCCAGGCGCTCGAGGAAGGCGATCTCCGCCCCGAGCAGGTCAAGGAGATCTCCACCAAGCTCGGCGTCCCCGAGGAAGACGTCGATCTCGATGAACCGCCGCCTTGGCGGCGATGCTTCGCTCAACGCGCCGCTTCGGGCCGAATTCGGAATCGGGCGAGTGGCAGGACTGGCTGGTCGACGAAGCACCCGACCAGGAGAACCTGCTTGCCGAGAGCGAGGAACTCGATAACCGCCGCAAGCTCCTCAAGGACGCGATCGGCGTGCTCAACGACCGCGAACGCCGCATCTTCGAGGCCCGGCGCCTCGCCGAGGACCCGGTCACGCTGGAAGAACTGTCCGGCGAATTCGGCGTCTCGCGCGAGCGCGTGCGCCAGATCGAGGTCCGCGCCTTCGAGAAGGTGCAGAAGGCGGTCAAGAAGGGCGCCAAGGAACTGGAGCGCGCGCCCCAGGCCGAGATCGAGGCGGCAGTGGGCTGAGGCCCTCCCCTTCGCGACATTCGCCAACGAAATTCAACGGCCGGCGGCATCCCACCGCCGGCCGTTTTGCGTTCGGGACCCGGAGCGCTATTTCGGCTCCTCGGCATAGGTGTCGAGCGGCGGCACCGTATCGATAAGCCCCCCAGCCTTCAGGAATTCGGCATAGCGATTGTAGCGCGCACGGCTGAGCGCCCCCGGCCGCTTGGCAAAACGCGGCAGCGTCGCGGCGAAGGCCTTGCGGTTGAGCGCGTCGTCGAGATCGGTGTGCGACTTCAGGAACATCTGCAGCGCCTCGTCCGGATGGTTGGTGAGGAACACGGTCGCGTCCTCAACAGCTCTCAGGAAACGCGGCAGGCGCGGGTCGTCGCGCAGCTTGCTACTCGTCACATAGATCAGTTCGTCATAGGGCGGCACGCCATGCTCTTCCGGATAGAAGGCGATACCGGGCTTGCCCTCCAGACCGAGCTGGATCAGCTCGAAATTCCGGTAGCCATCGAGCGCCGCGTCGACCTGGCCGGCCATCAGCGCCGTCACCAGGTTGAAGTTGACGTTGACCAGCGTGACGTCATCGACCGTCAGCCCGGCCGAGCCGAGCAGTGCCTTGAGATAGGGATCCTGGCCGGCGCCGACCGAATAGCCGATCTTCTTGCCCTTGAGGTCCGCGAGCGACTTGATCGGGCCGTCCTTGAGCACAATCAGGCAGTTGAGCGGCGTCGAGATCAGCGTGCCGAAGCGCACGAGCGGCAGCCCTTCCTTGACGTCGAGCATCAGGTCGCGCTGGTAGGTGACGGCGATATCGGCCTTGCCGGCGGCCACCAGCCGCGGCGGCGCGCTCGGGTCGGACGGTGCCACCAGGTCAACGTCGAGACCCTCGCGGGCGAAGTAGCCGCCCTCCTTGGCGATCACCAGCGGCGCGTGATCGGGATTGACGAACCAGTCGAGAAGCACGGTGAGCTTGTCGGCGGCGAGCGCCGGAGCCGAGCCGACGACAATGGCGAACAGCGCCGCGAGGGCGAGACGAAGTGGTTTCATTGTTTCCTTCATTTGGTTTCGGGAGCCCAGGGTGTGAGGTTGCGGGTAAGAAGGTCGACGACGGCGCGCAGCAGCACCGACATCGCCGCGAGCAGGATCAGCGCAGCGAAGACGACATCCGTCTGGGCGCGCCCATTGGCCATCAGCATCGCGTAACCGAGGCCGGACGAGGCGCCGACCCACTCGCCGATGAGCGCCCCGATCGGGGCGTAGACCGCGGCCAGGCGCAGCCCGCTGATCAGCGCCGGCAGCGCCGCCGGCAGGCGCAGCAAGCGCACTTGCTGGCTGCGCGTGGCGCCGTAGAGATGCGCCAGATCGAGCAGGCCGCTATCAGTGCGCGCCAGCCCGTCATGGAAGGCGGAGGCAACAGGAAAGAAGATCGCGATCGTCGCCATGACGATCTTGGAGCCGAGCCCGTAGCCGAACCAGAGCACGAGAAGCGGCGCGATGGCGAAGACCGGAAAGGCTTGGGTCGTCACCATCACCGGCAGGAGCAACCGCCGCGTCGGCGGCAGGAAGCTCATGAGAAGGGCAAGCGCGCAACCGAGCACCGCGCCGGTGACAAGGCCGATAACGGTCTCGACCAAGGTCGTCACCGCATGGACGCGCCACAGGTCGGGCCGTGCGATGAGGGCCGCGAAGACCCGCTCCGGCCCCGGCAGCATGAAGGGCGGCGGCGCGAAAAGGCTGACCACCGCCTGCCAGAGGATAAGCAGACCGATGGTGATGGCGAGGCCGCGCAGGACAATCATCGGCCTGCCCCGCGGGCGCATGTCCCGCCGCCCGTTTGCCGGAGAGGGAGGACGGCCAATGATTTCCAACGCCAAGGCATGACGAACCCACCGATTGCGTGCGCAATCCAGGCATGGTCAGCGACTTGGCGGATAACGGTTCCCGTCCCTTCGCCGGCATGACCCGGATCAGGTTCGAAGGGTTCGGCCGTAAGGCCATCTCAGCTCGGAACGAGCACCCCTCGGAACGCCGACAGCATCGCAGGCGCGTGCCGCCGCTTCAAGTGAAATCTTGGTCGGAGATCAGGAGCCCCAGGCGGCCAGCGCCTTTTCGAAGACGCGCTGCCCCGGCGTGCCCTTCTCGAAGGTCAGAATCGCCCGCTGCCCCGTCTCGTAGACAAAAGGCAGGTCGATCCAGTCGCGATCCTTGAGAAGGCCGAGGTTGCTCTTCACGTCGGCGTCGATCGAGGACAGCGCGATCCAGAAGAAGCCGTCGGCCACTTTGGCCGAGGCGCCGACCAGCGGCTGGCCGCGCGCTTCCTCGGTTGGCTTCATCACCAGACGCGGAACGCTGCGAACCCTTTGCCGGGGAAATCCGCCGGCACGTCGATAACGATCTCGATGAGGTGGCTCGCCGGCAGGGTCGAATCCTGGTTCCGGCGGACCGTCAGGCGCACCTTCATATGCCGCTCGGGCACGTCGAGATTGGCGCGGATTTCCGGACCGTTCGTGCCGGAGGGAATGAAGCTCCAGGTCACCGCCGCATTGATCGCGGTGACGCCACCCGAACTGCTTCCGTCGATCGGCTCCTCGTAAAGGATCGCCTTTTGGGCAACCAGCGAATCCTCGCTCGTCGCCGCGCCGTTCGCCGGGTTGGTGACGGGAACCGGCACCGGCGCAGCCGCGGCATTGTCGGCGGGCGCTGGCGTCTCTGCCGGCGCGGCCGCCGTGTCGGTTCAGGTGCGGTGGTCGTCGCCGCGGCACCCAATCGGTGGTGGCCGGCGGCGCCTCGCCGACGACGCGCACGTTCTTGTTCGCCGGCGCGGCGGACAGAAGCCGGTCAGTGTCCTTGCCGGGCGCCGCGGGCGGCGCCTCGGACGTCGTGACCTGAGCGGGCGGCGTTGCCGCCTCCTTGCTCGACTGGAACGAGGCGAGCAGGTCGCTGATTATGGCACGCTGCGACCAGGCGAGCGCCCCGACCCCACCAAGCACGGCGAGGATCAGGATCGTCAGCAGGATCGCCGGTAGGCGCGAGGGACGCGCCCGGCGCTCCATCGAGGTGCGCTCATCGTCGTCATTGTCATAGCCGCGCGGCGGACTGCGGCCGATTCTTGGCCCGCGGTCTTCATCGTCGACAAAAGGAGCCGGCGGTACATAGGCCCGCTGCGGCGGTCCGTCCCAGTCCCGGTCGTATTCCGGCGCCAGACTCGGCTCGTCGTCATAGTCGGGCTCGGGCGGCAGCACCGGCCGCATTTCGGCAGGACGCTGGCGGCGCGTCTCGACCGCCGGCGGCGCGGCGCGCGACGGGCGCTGAGGCGGCGGTTCGGACGGCATCTCTTCAACCGAGGCATCGCTCTCCGCGATATCTCCTGAGTCCTTGTCCGCTTCCTCCTGGCCGGAGGCACCACGCGCCTCGGCCGCCTGAATCGCCCGCCGAAAGACGTTCTGAGGCGAATCGCTCCCCTCTGACGGCCGGGCCGCGGCCACTACGGGCGGCTCCTCGACCGCCTCGACCTCCGACGCTTCTTCCTCCGGCTCGGGCGGCGCCGGCGCCGCTTTCTGAGGATCCGGCTTGGCGGCCTGGGGCAGCGGTTTCGGCGGCTCGGAGGGTACGGTCACCGGTTCCGGCTCGATACGCGCGGCCGGTCGGGCAACGGCCGTCGGCCGCATGGCGGGCGAGGTCACGGTCGGCCGAGCCGCGGGAGCCCTCGCCGGCGAAGACGCCGCCGCCGGGGCAGCACCCGCCGCTTCGCGCTCGACCTTGCGGATCGCTTCCTCGAGATCGAGGCGCTGGCGGGATATTTCGGAAGTCGGCAAAGGCGGATCGATCGCCTTCAACTGGCCGATCAGGGCATTGCGGGCCTTGTCATAGACAACCCGGCGCCCCTCGACCGAAGTCGGGCCAAGACCTGCCACCGCTCGTTTCAAGACTGCGTAATATTCGGCCATAGTCCCACTCTGCCGAGAGGTTCCTCTTACCTCGTCAGATCATCCGAGAAAAGGATCATTCACCAGAATCGTATCCTCACGCTCCGGGCTTGTCGAAAGTAAGGCTACCGGCGCACCAATCAATTCTTCCACATGGCGGACATATTTTACCGCCTGCGCGGGTAAATCGTTCCACGTTCGCGCTCCGGCTGTCGAGGCCTCCCAGCCTTCCATCGTCTCGTAGATCGGCTCGACCCGTGCCTGCTCCGCCTGCGCGGTCGGGAAATAGTCGATCTCCCGCCCATCAAGACGATAGCCGACGGCGATCTTGATCTCTTTCATGCCGTCGAGCACGTCGAGCTTGGTCAGGGCGATGCCATCGATGCCGGCGATCTTCACCGTCTGGCGCACCAGCACCGCGTCGAACCAGCCGCAGCGGCGCTTGCGCCCGGTAACGGTGCCGAACTCGTTGCCCTGGGTTCCAAGGAAGTCGCCGACCTCGCCGGTATCCTCGGTCGGAAAGGGTCCCTCGCCGACGCGCGTCGTATAGGCCTTGGTGATGCCAAGGACGAAGCCGATCGCGCTCGGACCGAGCCCCGAGCCGGTCGCCGCCTGCCCAGCGACGATGTTCGAGGAGGTGACGAAGGGATAGGTGCCGTGGTCGATGTCGAGAAGGACGCCCTGGGCGCCCTCGAACAGGATGCGCTTGCCGGCGCGCCGCGCCTCGTCGAGACGGCGCCAGGCCGAACCGGCGAAAGGCAGGATCTTCGGGGCGATCTCGACCAATCCGGCGAGCAGCGCGTTGGCGTCGACCTCGTCGGCGCCGACCCCGCGCCGCAGAGCGTTGTGGTGCGCCAGCAGTCGATCGATCTTCATCGGCAGCGAATCCGGATCGGCGAGATCGATGACGCGCAGCGCCCGGCGGCCGACCTTGTCCTCATAGGCCGGCCCGATGCCGCGCTTGGTCGTGCCCAGCGCCTGGACCTTGTTCGAGCTCTCGCGGGCGATGTCGAGTTCGCGGTGCAGCGGCAGGACGAGTACGGCGTTCTCGGCAACCACGAGACTGTCCGGGCTGATCGCCACCCCTTGCGCGGCCAGCCGCCCGATCTCGTCGATGAATGCCCAGGGGTCGAAGACGACGCCATTGCCGATGACCGAGAGCTTGCCCGGCCGCACGACGCCCGACGGCAGCAGGCTCAGCTTGTAGCTGACCCCGTCGATAACCAGCGTATGGCCGGCATTGTGGCCACCCTGGAAGCGGACGACGATGTCCGCCCGCTCGGATAGCCAGTCGACAATCTTACCCTTGCCTTCGTCGCCCCACTGCGATCCGACGACGACCACGTTGGCCATGCTCTTGATTCCCCTCCGGAATTGCGCGCACGCAACAGCGCGGCCGGCATGTTTTCCGGCCGCGCTTCGCCAAAACCGGCGGGACTATAGCGGCATACCGGCTCCCACGCGACCCCGTGTCCTGATCGCGCTTAATCCGGCTCGGATACCGCGAAAACCGCCGACAACGGCGGTTTTCGTCATGTGTCGGGCGTGACCGGCTCAATCGGCCAACACGATGTCCTCGACCGGATGGCCAGCTCACCTCATAGGCGTTGTCGATCTCGCGCGATTCGCCCGGGCTATAGGTGTAGGTCCAGGCGAGGACGCCGCGGCGGTCGTCGACATTCACCTTGGTCGGCTCGGTGGAACCGTCGAGGCGCGCGACGACGATCTTGTCATCCTCGGCGAAGGGCATGCGGTCGAGCACGGTGATCCGCATCGCCTTGCCATGCAGGTTCTCGACGCTGATGCGATAACGCCGCGTGTCGGTATGCCGGCTGGTCAGGATACCGTGCTCGCCGGTCTCCCGGTCGAGGGCCACCCGCCGCACGCGCACATGATCGTCGGCGCCGAAGCCGAGATCGACAGTCCTGCCCGCATTGGTGAAGGGAATCGCCCCGCTACCGACGAAGCCGCCATCCCGGAAGAGCGACACCTTGCCGGCAAGCAGGGGGGCATCGGATTTGGAGGCGACGGCCGCATAGAGAAAGGCCGACTCCGTCAGCGCCGGTACCGCCCGCACATCGAGCGTCGCCGGCATGGTCTCGCTCGCGATTCGGACGCTGCGCGCGCCGACGCCGCTTTCGATGGTGACCCGGCCGGGGACCAGATAGGCGGCATGGAAATCTCCGAAGTCGGCCGCCGCCTCGATTATCCTGGCGGGGACATCCGCCAGCGCGCCGCCGGCGATTTCGGCCGCCGGCGCCGGCATCGCCATTTCGCGCATGGCTTTCGGCCGCGCCACGGCGTCGTAGGCGGGGCGGAAATGCACCAGCACGGAGGCAAGCTCGGGCATGGCCGTGCCGCCCGCCGGCCGCGCCGTCGACAGCGTCAGCGCGACGTCGGTCCAGTCCTCGCCGGTGGCCTGCGTAACCTCGGCGCGGCGTACCAGGGTCAGCGTCGCGCCATTGTCCCCTTCGCCCGTATCGAGCATCGCGTCATAGCTCGGAGCCCAGCGCGCGCCCGGCTCGCGATAGGTAAGCGTGAGGACCCCGGTCGTCGCCGCCGTCGCATTGACGGCAACGCGCAAGCTGAGATGACGGTGCTGCGGCTTGAGCGCCGCCAGCGCCTTCTTCTTCGCCGCGAGATCCCCCCGGATCCCGCGCGCATCGATCTCGAGCGCGCGCCGCGCCTCGGCGATGGCGGCGAGTTCACTGCCGATCGTCTCGGCGGCGACGCGCCAGCGTGCCACATCGTCGCCGGCCTGACCAAGTGCCTTGCCGAAGCCGGCCGGCGTCTCGGCGATCAGCTTCTCGACGAATTCCCGCCGTCCGTCGAGCGCGCCGAGTGCGCCGCCGATCCGGTCGAGCTTGTCCTGAAGCCCGAGGATCGCATCGATCATCGCCTGCCGCTTCGGATCCACCTCGTCGGCGGAGGCAGGGCGGCTGTCGACGGAGCCAATCTCGATCGGCTGGTCGGCCTTGCCCGCGACCGTGATGCTATCGGTCTCGATGCCCTGCGGCAGGTCGCCGATCACCACCACGGAGGCGCCGGCCGGCAGTTGCACGGGAACCGTGCGCACGATGCTGGCGCCGAGTGGGTAGACGGTGACGGCGGTGATGCTGCTCTCGGGCCTGATGTCATCGGCCAACGCCGGCGACACCGCGAACACGGCGAAGCCGACCAGCAATGCTGAACGGATCATGAGGGATCTCCCTGGGTCGCCCTCCCCCAAGGATGAATTCGTTACCCGCCCTTTATGGTTGCAAGCGGCCGGAAATGTGATGAAAGCTTGGCGGAACGGTCAGCTTCCGCGGCTGCGGGGCCGGCTGGCACAACAGGTCGAATTCCACTATCAGGGGACACCCCGTCCTCTATCGTGGACCTCCGGCATGCGCTGGGTCATCATTGTCGTCCTGGCGCTCGCGGCCGCGCATTTCTGGGCCGCGGCGGTCGTCCCGGTCAGCCCGGACGAGGCCTATTACTGGCTCTGGTCGCGCCATCCGGCGATCGGCTATTTCGACCATCCGCCGATGGTCGCCTGGTGGATCTGGCTCGGCACGCGGCTCGCCGGCGATACCGGTTTCGGCATCCGCATCCTGACGGTCATGAGCTCGCTGGGGATCTCGGCCGCCGTCTACGCGATCGGCCGCCTGCTCTTCGACCGCGCCATCGCCGAGCGCAGCGTCCTGTGGTTCAACGCTACCCTGCTCTTCGGCCTCGGCGCCTGGCTCGCTGTGCCCGATCCGGCATGCGCCTTGTTCTGGACGCTGGCGCTGCTCGCTTTCGTCATGCTGGTCAGGACCGGCAACGGCGCCTGGTGGCTGGCGGTCGGCGCCTTCGCCGGGCTTGGACTGCTGTCGAAATACACGATCTTCTTCTTCGGCCTCGGCCTCGTCCTCGCCCTTGCGATCGATCGCGACCTCAGGCGCTGGCTGCTCAGTCCATGGCTCTGGGCCGGAGGCGCCGTCGCGATCGCCATCTTCCTGCCGGTCCTGCAATGGAACGCCGGCCACCACTGGGCCAATTTCGGCCGCCAGTTCGGCCGGATCGTCGACGACAAGGGCTTCGGCATTCTCCGTGTTCTTGAGTTCATCGGCAGCGAGATCGGCCTGATCAATCCCTTCGTCGCGCTCTTTGTCGGCGTCGCCGCCTTCATCTGGTTGCGCCGGCCGGCAATGCCCGAAACCCGGCCGATCGCGCTCCTGCTCGCCACCGCCCTGCCCCTTCTCGCCTATCTCGTCTTTCACGCGTCCCACGACGCAGTGCAGGCCCATTGGCCGGCGCCGGTCTTCCCGACGCTGGCGATTGCCGCCGCGGCCGCGGCAGGTCGCATCAGGGTGGACGGCGCCTGGGGCACGGCGCTCACCCTCGCCCGCAAGGCCGCGCTGCCCTTCGGCCTCGTCATCTCGCTTGCCGGTCTTGCAATGATCGGAGCCCCCATCGTCGCCTGGCCGCCGCCCGTAGATCTGATCGCCCTTTATCGCGGCTGGCCGGAGCTCGCGGCCCAGGTCGACGGCCTGCGCCAGAAGGTCGATGCCAAATGGGTCGCGACCCTCGACTATGGCGTCAATGCCGAGCTCGCCTATCATCTCGCCGGCAAGGCGCCGGTCGAGCAGGTTGTCGAGCGCATCCGCTACGCCTTCGCCCCCGCGCCCGACCAGGCCCTCGGCCACAGCCGTGCCCTCCTCCTCGTCCGCGCCGGCCGCGATGTGAGGCCCGTCGAGAAGTGTTTCGGCAAGCTTGACTATGAAGTCGCCCTGCAGCGGCGTGGCGTCGGCGGCGATATCCTGCAGGGCTATACGGCCTATGTCGCCGACCAGCCGGTCGAGGGCATACTTGCCCGCGGTTGCGACCGCCTCCACTGAGCCGGCGGTCCAGGAAGACGTCAAAGGAAACGCCAGTGCCCAATTCCAAATCGGGCGGCAACACGCTCTTTGACCGCCCCTATGTGCTCCTGTCGCTGACGTCGCTGTTCTGGGCGATCAACATCGTCCTCGGCCGCTTCATCGCCGGCACCATCCCGCCCGTGGCGCTCGCCCAGATCCGCTGGCTCGGCGCCGCGGTGATCGTGCTGCCGCTCGCCGCCAACCGGCTGAGGCAGGACTGGACGACCATCCGATCCCATCTCGGCATCATGCTGCTGCTGAGCTTCACCGGCATCACGGTCTACAACACGCTCGCCTATCACGGCCTCGAATTCACCACCGCGATCAACGCCCTGCTCATGCAATCCTCGGCGCCGCTGATGATCGCGCTGTGGTCGCTCGTCCTCTTCCGCGACCGACTGACCCTCGGCCAGTTCATCGGCATCCTGATGTCGCTCTGCGGCGTGGTGGTCATCATCGCCCATGGCGATCTCGGCGCGCTTCTCCACCTGACGCTCAATCCCGGCGACGTCTGGATGCTCGTCGCCATGGTAAGCTACGCGCTCTATGCCGCCCTGCTGCGCAAGCGGCCGGCGATCCACTTCCTGTCCTTCCTCGCCTTCACCATCACCGCCGGCGCCATCATGCTCATGCCGGCGACCATCGCCGAATTCGTCGCCGGCCGGCGCATCGACCCGACGCCGGCGGCCTTCGCCGTGCTGGTCTATGTGGTGATCTTCCCCTCGGTGCTCGCCTATATCTGCTTCAACCGCGGGGTCGAACTGATCGGCGCCAACCGCGCCGGCCCGTTCTTTCATCTGATCCCGGTTTTCGGCTCGGCGGTCGCCATCGTCTTTCTCGGCGAGCGCCCCGCCCTCTTCCACGGCGTCGGCTACGCCCTCATCGTCGTAGGCATCATCGTCGCGCAAAAAGGGGCGCGGAAGCCCGGTTAGGCGCACCGGGCCGGCCTCCTCCTTCGAGGGCGGCCTTCGCCGCTCCAGGATGCGGCTGGCAGAGTGACCTCCCTCGAACGGATACCAGGACCGCCAGAGCATCGATGACAAGGAAACTTGACACTATCGTTCGATGGTGACAAGTTTGCTTGTCACTCAACCATGCGGATCGTTACCTCTCATGCCTACCCGCCGACAGGTCGCATTCATCAGTTCCGTTGCAATCGCCGTCATTGGAGCCATCGTCATCTGGTTCGGCGCGAGTGCCATCATACTGGCCATTTTCGGTCGCTACGCGCCGGCTGCGGCGCCATGGCTGGCGCTCGCCAAATTCGCGAGCCTGGCATGGGCGGCTGGGGTCGGCTGGCTTGTCTCGTGGCGCCGGATGGACGAGATGGCCCGGGAGGCCCGCAAGATTTCCTGGCTGATCGGATCCACGGGGGCGATCCTGGTGACCGCACCGGTCATGCTGTTGTGGCTGCTGAATGGAGGTGCGTTCCTGACACATCTTATTGGCCATCCCGGCACGCCCGGCGCCTACTTCGCAATGGGATGGGTTGGGCTTGTCTTCGCTCAACTCCTTGGTTCCTTGATCGCGGCGACCGTGTGGCGGGTGAGGATGCGCTAGGCCAGGCCCGTCCGTGAAAAACTGCCTCAAGGCGCTGCGAACCGAGCGCGGCTGGAGTCAGGCAGAGCTGGCCGAGCTGCTCGACGTCTCGCGCCAGAGCGTCAATTCCATCGAGACTGGCAAGTACGACCCCAGCCTGCCGCTCGCCTTTAGGATCGCACGCCTCTTTGGGCGGCCAATCGAGGACATCTTCGAGGACGGATGAGGAGGCCGTCGGCAGGAGTTCCGATGTCGGACCGCACCTACCAAGTCCGTGGCCATCGCTTGAAATTCTCGTCGAATGGCTCGGCACAGACCGGACGGTAGCGTGGGTTGGCGTCCCGCCCTCTTCCACGGGGTCGGCTACGCCCTCATCGTCGTCGGCATCATCGTCGCGCAAAAAGGGGCGCGCAAACTGCGCGCCCCTTGAGGCAGCAAACGAGAGGGAGTCGGCAGCGTCCGCTCAGAACATCAGCCGCTTGGCCTGCACCACGCCTTCCAGCGCCTCGACCTTCTTCAGCACGTCGTCGCTCAGCAATTCGTCGACCTCGATGAGCGCGATGGCGTCGTCGCCGCGCGCCGCCCGGCCGAGATTGAAGGTGGCGATGTTGACGCCTTCGGTGCCGAGCAGCGTGCCGAGGCGGCCGATGAAGCCCGGCTTGTCCTTGTTGGTGATGTAGAGCATGTGCGCGCCGAAGCCCGCGTCGAGTTCGATCCCCTTGATCTGGATGAAGCGCGGCTTGCCGTCCGAGAACACCGTGCCGGCGACCGACCGCTCCTGCCGCTCGGTCTTCACCGTCAGGCGGATATAGGTCTCGTAGGCGCCGCGCTGGGTCTGGCGGGTCTCGTCGACCGCCATGCCGCGGCTCTGCGCCACGATCGGCGCGTTGACCATGTTGACCTCGGTGAGGATCGGCCGCAGCAGCCCGGCGAGCAGCGCCGAGGTCAGCGCCTTGGTGTTCATCTCGGCGACGTCGCCGGCATATTCGATGGTGATGCCCTTGATATTCGTCTCGGTGAGCTGGCCGGCGAAGGAGCCGAGATTTTCCGCCAGCTTGACGAAGGGCGTCAGGCGCACCGCCTCTTCCGCCGTGATCGAGGGCATGTTGAGGGCGTTGGAGATGGCGCCGCTGACCAGGTAGTCCGACATCTGCTCGGCCACCTGCACCGCGACATTCTCCTGCGCTTCCGAAGTCGAGGCGCCAAGATGCGGCGTGCACACGACATTGGGCAAGCCGAAGAGCGGGCTCGATTCGGCCGGCTCGGTCTCGAAGACGTCGACGCCGGCGCCGGCCACCTTGCCGGCCTTGATCGCCTCGGCGAGGTCGGCCTCGACCACGAGGCCGCCGCGGGCGCAATTGATGATGCGCACGCCGTCCTTCATCTTGGCGATCGCCGCCGCGTCGATGATGCCCTTGGTCTTCTCGGTCAGCGGGGTGTGCAGGGTGATGAAATCGGCGCGGCGGAACAGCTCGTCGAGCTCGACCTTCTCCACACCGAGCTGCACGGCGCGCTCGTCGGACAGGAACGGGTCGAAGGCGACGACCCTCATCCTCAGGCCGAGCGCGCGCTCGGCGACGATCGAGCCGATATTGCCGCAACCAATGATGCCGAGCGTCTTGGCGGTGATCTCGACGCCCATGAAGCGGTTCTTCTCCCACTTGCCGGCCTGGGTGGAGGCATCGGCGGCGGGAAGCTGACGGGCGACGGCGAACATCATGGCGATGGCATGCTCGGCGGTCGTGATCGAATTGCCGAAGGGCGTGTTCATCACGATGATGCCGGAGGCCGTCGCCGCCGGCACGTCGACATTGTCGACGCCGATGCCGGCACGGCCGATCACCTTCAGCTTCTTGGCCGCGGCGATGACCTTGTCGCTGACCTTGGTCGCCGAACGGATGGCGAGACCGTCATAGTCGCCGATGACGGCGAGAAGCTTCTCCTTGTCCTTGCCGAGATCGGGCTGGAAGTCGACCTCGACACCACGATCCTTGAAGACCTGGATGGCGGTCTTGGAGAGTTTGTCGGAAACGAGAACACGGGGGCTCATGGGGCCGTTCCTTTCCTCGCGCCGCACCCGGCTCCTCGCCGGACGCCCGCGCGCTTATGGGGAATCAACAGGGGAAATGGGGTGGCCGGCCTGTGCGCCGGCCACGACGACGAGGCGTCAGGCCGCTTCCTTGAGCGAAGCCTTCTGCGCGGCGAAACCCCATTCGAGCCATTCGGTCAGAATGGCCAGATCCGAGGCTTCGATCGTCGCACCCGCCCAGATACGGAAATGCGGCGGCGCATCGCGATGGAAGTTGATGTCGTAGGCGACACCTTCCTTGTCGAGCCGCGCCACGATCGCCCTGAGGAAGGCCTCCTGGCCGGCCGCGTCGAGCTTGAGCACGTCTGAATCGACGATCTTCAGCGTCACCGAGGTGTTCGAGCGGGTGGCCGCATCCTCGGCGAAGAAGTCGATCCACGGCGTCTTCGCGGCCCAGTCGGAGAGCACCTTGAAGTTGGCGTCGGCGCGCCCCATCAGGCCCTTGAGACCGCCGACCGACTTCGCCCAGTCGAGCGTGTCGAGATAATCCTCGACGCACAGCATCGACGGGGTGTTGATCGTCTCACCGACGAAGATGCCCTCGTTGATCTTGCCGCCCTTGGTCATGCGGAAGACTTTTGGCAGCGGCCAGGCCGGGGTGTAGGTCTCGAGCCGCTCGACCGCGCGCTGGCGACAGGATGATCATGCCGTGCGCTGCCTCGCCGCCGAGCGCCTTCTGCCAGGAGAAGGTGACAACGTCGAGCTTGTCGAATTCGAGCTTCTGGGCGAAGGCGCCGGAGGTCGCGTCGCAGATCGTCAGGCCCTCGCGATCGGCCGCGATCCAGTCGGCGTTCGGCACCCGCACGCCCGAGGTCGTGCCGTTCCAGGTGAAGATGATGTCGTGCGAGGAATCGGCTTGGGCGAGGTCGGGGAGCTTGCCGTAGTCGGCCTTGATGACGCGCGCGTCCGGCAGCTTGAGCTGCTTGATCACGTCGGTCACCCAGCCGAGGCCGAAACTTTCCCAGGCGAGGACATCGACCGGCCGCTCGCCGAGCATCGACCACAACGCCATCTCGAGCGCGCCGGTGTCGGAGCCCGGCACGATGCCGATGCGGTAATCCGCCGGAACCTCGAGCACCTCACGGGTGAGGTCGATAGCTTGTTTGAGTTTGGCCTTGCCGATCTTGGCCCGATGCGAGCGACCGAGCGCGGCATCGCGAAGATTGTCCAGCGACCAGCCGGGTCGCTTGGCGCAGGGACCGGAAGAATAATTGGGGTTCACCGGCCGTTGGCCGGGCATGGCAGGATTCGTCATTTGATCTACCCTCTCAGATAGGCGCGCCTCGTTGGGGAGGCGTGTCCCGCCGCCTGACATATAGGAACGCGTCGGGAATGCAAGGCGGATCGCAAATCGAAACCTGCGGCATCCTTGCAGGTAACGACCCGTCGGACAGGGCGTTCAGGCGATCGCGGCATCGGGCCCGCAGGGGATGGCGGAGCGTCCTTCGGCCGCGGCCGGGCCGCGAACTACCAGGCGAATTCGCCCCCCAAACGCAAGAACGCGGCGGTGAGGGAAACCGCCGCGTTCTCTGGTACTGGCCGGGAGGAGGAGAAAGGCGACCGGCCTAGTTAAGCTTGTAGCGGAAGCCGACCTTCAGATCCTGAGAGGTCAGGTGGTTGAAGACCATCGGATTCACGACGTTGCTGACACCGGTATAGGTGGTCAGATCGCCCGATTCGGCGGAGCCGAGATCGATGTAGCGATAGGCCGCCTCCAGGGTGAGCCGCTGGTTGATCTCGTAGCCGAGACCGGCATAGAGCGCCCAGGCGAAGTTCCACTTGGAAGCCTTGTCACCGTAAGCGACGCCGAGGGTCGGCACGTTCACGTCGCGGAAATCGCTGATCGTGTTCCGCGAGGCACCGATACCGGCACCGAGGAAGGGCACGATACCGTTGAAGTTGCCCAGGTCGACATACGCATTGGCGAGGAACGTCAGTTCGCTCTTGGTGCCGCTGTAGTCGTCGCTGCCCATGCCCGTGGCCGAAGACGGCTCGGGCGAGTAGACGTCGAGACCGTGGAAGCTCGCGCCGCCGCGATATTCACCGGTGAAGTCGATGCGGAACGACTGGTTGATCTGCTTGCCGATACCGATGGAGAACAGCGGCGAGGAGTCGAACCCCTTGTCGATATTGGTAACGGTCGCGCCCGAATAGAGCACGTTGTAGAGGCTGCCAACCGACTGGTTGGTCATGCCGATATCTCCGCGCAGGTACCACCCGCTGACCGGCGGTGGCGTCTCCGGAGGCGGATAATACGTCAGGTCCGCCGCCAGGGCCGCTGCCGACGGCATCAGGACAAGAAGTGCACCTGCAACCGCGAATTTCTTGAGGCTGCCCATATTGAATCCCTTTCGTTACTCCGGCGACAAAACGCTGAATGGCCGAAATCGCCGACCTTCGAGAAGGATTCTGCAAGGCAATTCTTAAGATGCGATTAACTGCGATCTTTAACCACGTTCATTTACTTTAACGAAAAGTAAAACGCCGCACCAATACGAAAACCGCAGCATTCCCAGGTGGTTGCGGAAGAGGCCGGAATCGGCGTGGCATGCGCCCGCGCGCCCCCGTCAACCTTCATTGCCGTCGGGACATGAAAAAAGCGCGCCGCGGAACCCGCGACGCGCCTTCATGAAAGGCCGAAAATGAACCGCGCCGTCAGGCCTGCGGCTGAGGCTTCAAGCCGCCCGGCTCCTCGCCGCTCGAGCCCTTGTTGGTCTTGCCCTTGGTCGATGGCACGGCCGAAGCCTTGGCCGCGTTTGCTTCCTCGGCCGAATCGCCGCGCACCGGCGGCTTGCCGGCGATCAGGCCGCGGATCTCGTCGCCCGACAGCGTCTCGTATTCAAGCAGGCCCTGGGCCAGAGCCTCGA
Organism: uncultured Alphaproteobacteria bacterium; assembly: GCA_963812285.1. Lineage (GTDB taxonomy): Bacteria > Pseudomonadota > Alphaproteobacteria > Rhizobiales > Kaistiaceae > CAVSRC01. Next base: position 50,221 of record CAWEUR010000016.1, read on the forward strand.
GGTCGTTGCTATGCTCCTCGAGGATGCGCCGCGCCTCCGACAGGCCTGATTCGACCAGCCTGCGTATCTCGGCGTCGATCTTCTGGGCCGTCTGCTCGGAGACGTTCTGGGTCCGCGAGACCGAATGGCCGAGGAAGACCTCTTCCTGGTTCTCGCCATAGGCCACCGTGCCGAGCTCGTCCGAGAAGCCCCAGCGCGTCACCATCATGCGGGCAAGCCGGGTCGCCTGCTCGATGTCGGAGGCCGCGCCGCTCGTGACCTTGTCCTTGCCGAAGATCATCTCCTCGGCAATGCGCCCGCCCATCATGATGGCCAGGCGCGAGGTCATCTGCTCATAGGTCATCGACAGCTTGTCGCGTTCGGGAAGCTGCATGACCATGCCGAGCGCACGGCCACGCGGAATGATGGTCGCCTTGTGCACCGGATCGGTCGCCGGAACGTTGAGCGCGACGATCGCGTGGCCGGCTTCGTGATAGGCGGTCAGCCGCTTCTCGTCCTCGGTCATGACCAGCGTGCGCCGCTCGGCGCCCATCATCACCTTGTCCTTGGCGTCCTCGAACTCGGCCATGGTGACGAGCCGCTTGCCGCGCCGGGCGGCGAGCAGCGCCGCCTCGTTGACGAGGTTCATCAGATCGGCACCGGAGAAGCCAGGCGTGCCGCGCGCGGTCACCTTGAGATCGACATCGGGCGCCAGAGGAACCTTGCGCACATGGACCTTGAGGATCTTCTCGCGGCCGACGACGTCCGGGTTCGGCACGACGATCTGCCGGTCGAAACGGCCGGGACGCAGCAGGGCCGGATCGAGCACGTCCGGACGGTTGGTCGCGGCGATGAGGATGATGCCCTCGTTCGACTCGAAGCCATCCATCTCGACCAGAAGCTGGTTCAGCGTCTGCTCGCGCTCGTCATTGCCGCCGCCGAGGCCGGCGCCGCGATGGCGGCCGACCGCGTCGATCTCGTCGATGAAGATGATGCAGGGCGCGTTCTTCTTCGCCTGCTCGAACATGTCGCGCACACGCGACGCGCCGACACCGACGAACATCTCGACGAAGTCGGAGCCGGAGATCGTGAAGAAGGGAACGTTCGCCTCACCCGCGATCGCCCGGGCGAGCAGCGTCTTGCCGGTACCGGGCGGGCCGACCAGCAGCACGCCACGCGGAATCCGCCCGCCGAGCCGCTGGAACTTCTGCGGGTCGCGCAGGAACTCGACGATCTCCTGCAGGTCTTCCTTGGCCTCGTCGACACCGGCGACGTCCTCGAAGGTGACGCGGCCATGCGCCTCCGTCAGGAGCTTCGCCTTCGACTTGCCGAAGCCGAGCGCCTTTCCGCCCGTCCCCTGCATCTGGCGCATGAAGAAGATCCACACCGCCAGGATGAGGAACATCGGGAACCAGGAGATCAGCATGCCCACCAGCGACTGACCGCCTTCGGTCAGCGGCTTGGCCGAGATGTTGACGTTGTGGCTCTCGAGCTTCTTGACCAGTTCGGGGTCCTGCGGCGCGTAGGTCTGGAACGCGTTGCCGTCATTGTAGCTGCCGGTGATCTGCTGGCCTGAGATCACGACGCTGTGCACGCGGCCCGAGTCGACATCCGACATGAACTGCGAATAGGCGATGTCGTGCCCGGTCGTACGCTGACCGGAATTCTGAAACAGGTTGAAGAGGGCGATCAGGACAAGGCCAATGATCACCCACAGGGCAAAGTTGCGGAAATTCGCGTTCATCACGGTCCCTTCGGCCGGCCGGTCGCGGCCCGCCACACCCGCGCCTGGGCTTTTGAGCTCATAAGATAGGTTCTGCCCTAGTTAATGCCAATAAGACAATAATGTTCTACCGTGCTGAAATTACGGCAGGGTGAACGGCAACTCGTCATTGCGCCGCTCCGAAATCCGGGAAAAGCGGCGGCTCGGCCAGGCGATCGGCGACAATCGCCCGCGCTGCTACCGTCCAGCGCCGCCGCCCGGGCGCCACGAATCCGGCCGCCGGAACCGCCAAAACCCTGTCTCCGCGCCGGATTGCGGGCAATGCCGCAAGCGCCGCGGCCGGGACGCCCGCCACCTTCAGGCCGATGGCGCGCCGACCCGCCTCCCCAAGGGCGCCGAGCGTCAGGCCGGCCGGCGCCCCCTCTCCCACGGTAACCGTGAAGCGGTGATCCCACACGCAGGGCGTGCCGGCAGCCGGCCGCACCTGAGGCAATCCGGCGCGCCCGACCTCGCGATAGACGAGGAATCCGTCCCCCCGCCGCTCGACCACGGCCCCGGCGAGCGTCCGCTTCAGCCGCCCCTCCGCCACCATCATCTCCGCCAGCGCGGCAAGCCGGGCGAAGCGCGGCGGATAGAGTTCCCCGCCGATCGCACCGAGCAGGCGGGTGAGGACCCGGAGCCGGATCTCGGCAGGTTCGGCGAGGAACGCCGCCGCCACGAGCCGCGCCACGGCGCACCGGTCGACCGTCACCGCGGCCTCGATGACCCGGCTCGCCCACAGATCGAGCGCCGCCGCCGCACCGGCCAGCCGGCGGGCCGTCGCCGCGATCCGTTCCGGGTCGATCCCCTCCTCCGCCAGCACCGGCATGGCGCGGCGCAGCCGGGCACGGGCAAAGCGCGGATCGACGTTCATCACATCTTCGACCGGCGACAGGCCCGCCGCCCGCGCTGTCGCCGCCAGCCGCGTCTTCGGCACTTCGAGAAACGGGCGCGCCAGCACCAGGCCATCGAGCGCGATCAGGGGCCGCATGGCCGCCAGGCCGAAGACGCCGGCGCCGCGCGCCAGCCGCATGAGAAAGGTCTCCGCCTGGTCGTCGCAGTGATGGGCGAGCACCAGATGGCTCGCCCCGATCTCGCGCGCCGCTCCGATCAGCAGTCGGTAGCGCGCCGCGCGGGCGGCAGCCTCCACGTCTCCGGAAGGATGCGGGCCGTGCCACACGAGCACGCGAGCCGGCAGCCCGTGCGTCTCGGCAAGGCGCGCCACCGACGCCGCCTCCCCGGCCGAGCTTTCGCGCAGCCCATGGTCGACGGTGAGGACATGCGCCTCCGGTCGCCCGCCCCGCGCCTTGCGCCATCGCGCGACGCAGTCGAGAAGAGCCAGCGAATCGGGGCCGCCGGAAACAGCGAGCGCGATCCGGTCGGCACTGGTGAGCGGCGCGAAAAGCGCCTGAAGTTCGGAATCGCCAAGCGGCGCGCCTGCCTCAGCAGTTCGCACTGGCTTGTTCAGTGAGGACCCGCTGGCGCAATGCGTTCGAGACGCTGGGATATTGCTTCAACACCTGCGCATAGGTCGAACAGGCGGCCTGGCGCTCGCCGAGCCCGGCCAGCGAAAGCCCGAGCTTGAGAAGCGTATCCGGCGCCTTGGAACTGCGCGGATAGGCCTTGTAGCCGGCCAGGAACGCATCGGCCGAATCCCGATACTTGCCGCGGGCGAAGAGACTCTCGCCCAGCCAGTATTGGGCGTCCGGCGCCCGCGCGTCCTTGGGATAGGCGGACAGGAACTGGCGGAAGGAAGCCTCAGCGAGGTCGTAGTCGCCGGAAAGGACATATTGATAGGCACGCTCGTAGTCGGAACGGCTGTCCCCCGTCAGCGACGCGACCTGGCCGCCCCCGGCTCCACCGCCATTGGCGGCACCTGCGCCGGTATCGCCAGAGCCGATGCCGCCGCTATTGTTGCCGCGCGCGAGCGAGGAAAGGTCGAGCGGCTGGCCACCCTGGTTCGGAGGCGCATCGAGGGTGAGCTGGCCGAGCGGATGCGGCGGCGTGCCGAGCTGGGTGCCGCCTCCGGCATCCGCCGAGGCATTGTCGTTACCCAGGATCGTCACCCCGCTGCCGGCCGTGCCGGCGGATGCATTGCCCGACGTCGACGGCGCCTCGGCGCGCGGCCGCGCTGGCGCCGGGTGTCCGCCCGGTATTGCCCGCTCGAGCGCGCCGAAGCGGAACTCGTTGTCATTCTGCATCCGCGCGATCTGCGCCTGAAGCTGCTGAAGCTGGTGGGTCAGTTCCTCGATCTGCCCGGTCATGGTGCGCATCTGCGCTTCCAGCCGGTCGATCCGGCTCGCGTCTGCCGGCCCGCCCGACTGCGCCACGGCGAACCCGTTGCCGGCCTCGACCGTCCGCGCCGGCGCCGCGGCATCCTGCCGCGACCACGGATTCCACCACGATTTGGCCGAAGCTGGCCCGGCAACGAGAAGCGCCGCGATGGCGGCACTGCCGGCCAGCATCCTGATTGCTCTCATGATCGTCCCTGGCTGGTCCCATGCCGGAGCGAATCCGGCCCATGCGCGCCCCGTCGGCGCCTACCTAGCATGGAACGCCCGACTTCGGCCAAATTTGGGCGCCTGGGAAAACGGCGGCCGAATGGCCGCCGTCCGCCGTTCTGCGCGATCGAAGCAATCAGCTTCCCGCGTTGTTGATCACCGTCACCGCGCGCCGGTTCTGCGACCAGCAGGAGATGTTGTCGCAGGTAGCGACCGGCCGCTCCTTGCCGTAGGAGATCGTGCGCATGCGGGTAATCGCGATACCGCGCGAGGCGAGATAGTCGCGTGCCGCAACCGCGCGACGGGCACCGAGGGCGATATTGTATTCGCGCGTGCCGCGCTCGTCGGCATGGCCTTGGATCGTCACGGCGACACGCGGATATTTGATCAGCCATTGCGCCTGGCGGTCGAGCGTCGCCCGGGCCGTCGGAGACAGGTCGGACGAATCGGTTTCGAAGAAGACACGATCCCCGACATTGACGACGAAATCCTGGCTCGAGCCCGGCGTCGCCGCGCCGGCGCCCATGGCGGCGGCGCTCAGCTCGCTGCCTCCCGGACGGGCGGCACAGGCCGCCAGCATGAGCGCCATGCCCAGAGCGGCCGCGACGTGCATTCCGCGCGGAAATCGTTAAGAACTTCGTCATTCCGATAACTCCTCGTCCACCAAAAGGGACAGGGCCAAGGTCTAGCCGCGCGTGGTTAAGCGCGCGTTCAGGAAAGTGGTTAAGAGAGTATTGCCGGGCCTTGGGCCACCCATATGGTTTCCACTGAGACGGTGGAAAACCGCCATTGCACCCGCCTGCCCGCGGACGCGACCGTAGACAAGCCGATTCAGTTGATCAAGGCCGACCATGCGGGGTCGGAGGCGAAGGACGGCGTCGGCACCCGCTGCTCGTTGTAACCGGTGATGTCGATCGTCCACAGCTGAGGCCCGCCGGTCTCGCCCGCCAGTATCGCGGAAGAACATGATGACGCGCCCGTTCGGCGACCATGTCGGGCCCTCGTTGTGGAAGCTCTCGGTGAGGATGCGCATCGCCGGTGCCGTCCGGCCGGATGACGCCGATGGCGAACTTGCCGGCGTTGCGCCGCGTAAAGGCGATGAGGTCGCCGCGCGGCGACCAGACCGGCGTCGAATAGGTGCCCGGCCCGAAGGTGATGCGGTGCGGATTGCCGCCGTTGGCGGTCATGACGTAGAGCTGCTGCGAGCCGCCGCGGTCGGATTCGAAGACGATCTGCTGTCCGTCCGGCGAATAGCAGGGGCTGGTGTCGATCGCCGCGTCGTCGGTCAGCCGGGTCGTCCGCCGCGAGCGCAGATCCATCGTATAGATGTTGGCGTTGCCGTCCTGCTGCAGGCTGAGCGCGACCCGCTGGCCGTCCGGGCGAGAAGCGCGGCGCGAAGGTCATGCCCGGGAAATCGCCGACGACTTCGCGCTGGCCGGTCTCGATATTGAGCAGATAGACCCGCGGCTGGTCGGCGCCGTAGGACATGTAAGTGATTTCCTGGGCCGCCGGATTGAAGCGCGGCGTCAGCACCAGGTCCGTGCCGCGCGTCAGGTAGCGCACATTGGCGCCGTCCTGGTCCATGATCGCCAGGCGCTTGACGCGCTTGTTCTTGGGACCGGTCTCGTCGACGAAGACGATGCGGGTGTCGAAATAGCCCTTCTCGCCGGTCAGCCGCTCGTAGATCGCGTCGGCGATGATATGGGCGATGCGCCGCCAGTTGTCGGGCTGGAGAAGAAGCTGCTGGCCGGCCATCTGCTGGCCGGCGAAGACGTCCCACAGGCGGAACTCGGCCCGCAGCCGGCCGTCCGCCTGCCGGTCGATGCTGCCGGTCACCAGCGCCTGGGCGTTGATGACCCGCCAGTCGGCGAAGCCGGGCTGCTGGTCGGGATTGGTGATGCGCTGGGTGAAGGTGCTCGGATCGAGCGGCTGGAACAGGCCGGAACGCTTGAGGTCGGCGGCAATCACCTTGGCGATGTCGGCGCCGAGCTGGGTGTCGCTGGCATCGGCGACGAAAGTCGGGAATAGCGATCGGCAGGGGCTGGACATTGCCGTGCGTCACGTCGAGCTCGATGAGGGCGGCGGCCGGCCTCACGCCAAGAATAGTCGCCGTGGCAGCGCCGCTGGCCAGAAGCAGCAGTCTCCGCCGCGACAAGGAGGTCGTGGTCATCCGCCCCGGGCCCATGCGATCGGCATTACTGTCACTCATCGATTTGTCCTTTGCTCCGTCGTCGTCTCCGCTCAGCCCCTGAACATGTCGCTCGGATCGAACGTCACCTGGATCTCGTGCCAGCCATCATAGCGCTCGGCGGGGAGATTGTAGGGCGCGCAGCGCTGGACCGCCCGTACGGCGCTTTCCGGCGCCTGCTGCGCGTAGCGGCCGGTCGGCCCGGCAATGACCTGCGGCGTCGCGCGCGATTGTCCCGTCCGGATTGAGGAACATGCGCACGATCACCCTCACCTCGGCCGGATCGGGCCAGCCGAAGGGCGGGTTCCAGCAATCGGCGAGCCGCGCCCGGAGCGCATCGAGCTCGTTCTGCGTCATGCGCGCATTGTCGTTGCCGATCCGCGCGCCGAGCGCCGGCGGCGTCTCGGCGGCTCGGCCGGCGTCGGCGCCGGCGGCTCGCTCTTGTCGAGCAGCGCCGCGATCTTGTCGGCGTCGAAGCTGTTCTTGCTCTTCGCCGTCTGGCGTCGGCGCCGTCTTCGGCGCCGGACGGTCGCGGCCGCACGCGCGGCGTCGGCACCGGCTTGCGGCGTCGCGCTAGCCTTCTCGTCCGGCGGCGGTGGCGGCGGCGTCGGGCTCGGGCGCCGCCGGCTGGCGGCTCCGGCTCGGGCGGCGGCGGCTCGGCCTCGGCCTCGGCGCGCAGGTTCCGGCGGCGTCGGCTCGGCCTCGGGCGGCGGCGGTTCGGCTCCGGCGGTTCGGCTGGCGGCGGTCGGCGGCGGCGCGGGCTGCGGCTTCTCGCACGCGGCGCCGGCTTCGGCGCCGGCTTCCTCGGCAGCTTCGGCCGTCGTCGATCCCTTGCGTCGAGACGCGTCACCGTCATCGACCGGAATGAAGTCGACAGGGATCGCCTCGATATTGCTGATATCGAGCGACTTCGCCGACGGCAGCGAGATGACGCCCCAGGCGAGCAGGGCCAGCATGCCCGATGACCGAGACGATGAGCCCGGTGCGCATGTGACCTTCAACTACTGTCCGGTTCCTTGAGCGCGACGAGGCCGATATGGCGGAAGCCGGCGCCGTTGATGATGCCCATGACCCGCATGATCGTCCCGTAGCTCGCCGACTTGTCGCCGCGCACATAGATGCGTTCGTCGAGATCTGTTGGTGCGACCTCGCGCTGAGCTTGGTCACGAGGTGCTCGAACTCGATCTCCTGATCCTGGAGGAAGACCCGTCCGTCCGGGTCGACGGTGACGGTGATCGGCTCCTTTTCGAGGTTGAGCGGCTTGGCCTGGCTTCCGGCAGGTCGACCGGCACGCCCGAGGTCAACAGCGGCGCCGAGACCATGAAGACGATCAGCAGGACCAGCATGACGTCGACGAACGGCGTCACGTTGATCTCGCTCATCAGGCGCGAGCGCTGCCGCCGGCGGCGCACCGCGAATCCCGGTCCGATCGGCGGCCCGGCTCATGGCTCACGACCCCTCGTCGACCTGGCGCGACAGGATCGCCGAGAACTCGTCGGCAAAGCCTTCCAGCCGCTGGCCGATCTTGCCGGCGTCGTTGGACAGCTTGTTGTAGGCGATGACCGCCGGAATGGCGGCAAGCAGGCCGAGCGCGGTGGCAAGCAGCGCCTCGGCGATGCCCGGCGCGACCACCGCCAGCGCGGTGTTCTTGGAGACTGGCGATCGCCTGGAAGCTCGTCATGATTCCCCATACCGTGCCGAAAAGGCCGATGAACGGCGCGGACGAGCCGACCGTGGCGAGGAAAAGGAGGCGCCGTTCGAGCCGCTCGATCTCGCGCGCGATGGTGACTTCCAGCACCTTGTCGATGCGCATCTGCAGGCCCATCGGCGAGCGCGCGCCGGCCTCGAAGCTGCGCTTCCATTCGCGCATGGCGGCGACGAACAGCCGAGGCCATGCCGGTCGGCGTCCGCCCGCTCAGCGAGCGGTACAGCTCCTCCAGCGACTGGCCCGACCAGAACAGCTTCTCGAAGCGGTCCATCTGCCGGCGGATGCGGCTGTAGAGCAGCGTCTTGTCGACGATGATCGCCCAGCGTCCACACCGAGGCGAGCACCAGGCCGATGATGACGATCTTCACGACGATATGCGCCTGAAGGAAGAGCGTCACGAGAGAGATGTTGGCGGCGTCGGGCGCGACGAGAACCGCCTGGGTCACCCCATTGTCGGGCATGAGACAAGAACCTCGCGGATGACAATCCCCTTTTCGCGGGCAGAGCTGGCGGTTGCTTGCGACCGCGGGCGGTCATGGGACCGCATGGAGGGTTTGCGTGGACTGGCCGGACGCCGGCGAAGGCGGGTCAATCGCCTTCAATTTTGTCAAAAGCAGGGCGCACCGAAGCCCGTCAGGCCGCACAAAACCTTGAATCTTCTAAGGGGATCGGGGTTAACGAAGTCTTAGCCCTCCTCCGGCATTCCGAGCTTTTCGCGCAGGCTCGCAGGCAGCCGTCGCGGCCGGCCATTCTCCGCCACCAGCACCACCGTCACCGTCGCGTCGACCAGAACCGCGCCGTCACGCCGGATTGTCTGCTGCAGGATGATGCGCGCCCCGCTCGACTTGGCGGTCACCGTCTCGACCTCGACGAGGTCGTCGATCCGCGCCGGCTTGAGGAAGTCGATCTCCATGCGCCGCACCGCGAAGGCGAGCCGCTCGCCATGGTCGCCGCGGTCGAGTTCCTCGTGGCTGACGCCGAGCAGCCGCAGCCAGTCCGTCCGCCCCCGCTCCATGAAGCGCAGATAGCTGGCGTGGTAGACGATGCCGGAGAAATCCGTGTCCTCGAAATAGATGCGCACCGGCAGGACATGGCCCCCGGGAACAAGCCGGCCGGCGACATGCGGCCATTTTTCCGGCATGAATTCGATCCTTATCCTTCCACACTGCCATCACCGATCGAGGACCGGCCTTGGACGAAATCACCATAAGACGCTTCGCCGCGGAAGACGCCACCCCGCTCGCCGCGCTGATGACCGAGCTCGGCTACCCGACCGAGCCGCAGGCGATGATCGCCCGTATGGAGCGTATCGCCCGCCATCCCGACCACGCCACCTTCCTCGCGGTGAATGGGGCCGAGATCATCGGCATGGTCGGCGCCTATATCACCCTGTCCTATGAGCACGATGTGCCGATCGGTCGCATCACCGGCCTCATCGTCACCGGGCGCGTCCAGGGCATGGGCGTCGGCTCGCGGCTGCTGACCGCTGCCGAGGACTGGGTGCGCGAGCGCGGCGCCGGCCAGATGTCGCTCACCAGCCATCTGCGCCGCGAAGCCGCCCACGCCTTCTACGAACGCCGCGGCTACGAGGTCACCGGCAAACGCTTCGTGCGCCGGTTTTCGCCCGGGGAATCATGAGCGAGACGCCTCGGACATACCTGCTGCCGCCGCGCGTCGTTATGAGCTTCCGCGTCGCGCCAAGCCCGCGAACAGCGAATTCACAAACGTTTTGTTGACCGCCTGGTGGCACTGTACGGCTTTTCGCCGGAAGCACGAACGCCACGAGGATTGCACCAATGGCAATTCCGAACATGACGGACGACGAGATGCGGACGGCGCTCCGCGAGCTCGAGCAGGCTATTCATAATCACGACCAATGGGCTGAAATGCTCTACGGCACGCTGATCTGCCGACTCGAGCCTGATCAACGGGATACCGGTCCGGATCCCCATCGGAGCTGCCGCTTCGGCCAATGGTACTATCGATCGGGCATCGCCGGCCTTGAGCAACATCGCGGATTCGCCGAGATTGGCGAGGCGCACGAACGCATGCACCAATATGCGGCAAGCCTGCTACAGGCTTCGACCAACAACATCCCCATCTCAATCAACGACTACGAGCGCTTCGTCTCGGCGCTGAAGCGCGTGCGCCTCGAAATCAGCACCGTCCAGCGCGAGCTCGAAGATGCTCTCTTCAATCTCGATCCGCTGACGGGCACCCCGAGCCGCGTCGGCATGTTGACCAAGTTGCGCGAGCAGCACGAAATGGTGAGGCGCGACCTGCACACCTGCGTGGTCGCGATGCTCGATCTCGACCACTTCAAGGCGGTCAATGATCAACACGGACACATGACCGGCGACAGGGTGCTGACCGACACGGCGCGCTACATTGCCGCCCACCTGCGTCCCTACGACAAGATGTTCCGGTACGGCGGCGAGGAGTTTCTTCTCTGTCTGCCCGACGCCGATCTGCCGTCAGGCGGCGAGATCCTCGACCGGCTGCGCAAGGAGCTGGCGACGCTCCCGCACCGGACCGAGGATCAACGGGTCTTCCAGGTCACCGTCTCCTTCGGTTTCACCCTGCTCGATCCCGACCACCCGGTCGAACAATCGATCGATCGAGCCGACAAGGCGCTCTACGTCGCCAAGTCGCGTGGCCGGAACCTGGTCGTGCCGTGGGACGTATCCATGGACTCAGTGTCCACCAAAATGAGCGGCGCCGCCTGAACGGCTGCTCGGGGTGGAGCGGACGCGTCGCGGCATTTCTACTTGCAGGTCAGATCGAAGACGTAGGTCGGCGGATCGCCGGCCTTGAGAGTAACCGTGCCCCGGGCGTTCCGAAAGGCGCCCATACCGCCGGTCACCAATAGCACGGCATCGCCGGCGCGCTGACTGGTGTCGGTCGCATCGGCGAGCTCATAGACCGACTGCGTTGCAATCCAGCCATCGTCGAAGGTGATGAAGTATTGTGAGGCGAGCACCGAGCCGTGCCTGGCCGTAGCGGTCGCGGTCACCGTCGCGACGAAGCGAACATCGGCAACGGGACTGCCGTCGGCTCCGAGCAGTGCTCGCGATCCGGCGCGCACATCGCCGATGCTCAGTCCTTTCGGCGGATTATCGACGAGGTTGATCGTCTTTTCGCCGCCCGTGAGGAAGAAGGCGCCGCACGATGGCGCCCCGGCCGCAAGGCTCGGAACGGCCAATGAGACCGCGATCGCAAGGATGACGGCGCGCAAGATCATGGTCGATGTCCTCCCTCCAGAAGGCGGTCGCGCGATGGCAACCCCTTCCATTACATTCAGGGCGACACCCATCAATTCCGCTCCCCGCTGGTGGTCAACAAAGCAATAAGCGGACGCCCGTCGGCCTGATCGTCAGGACGCGCGTTCGGGAGACTGGCCAGGATCGGATGGTCACTCGTCTTCGTCCCGGAACAGCCCGAACTGCGCCGCCATCCCGGCTGGTGCCTCCAGGCCCAGATGCTTGAAGGCGGCCGGCGTCAGCAGGCGGCCGCGCGGCGTGCGCTGGATGAGGCCCTGCTGGATGAGGAAGGGCTCGACGATCTCCTCGATCGCATCGCGCGGCTCCGACAGGGCCGCCGAGATCGTCTCGATGCCGACCGGCCCGCCACCGAAACTCGTCGCGATGAGTTGCATGTAGCGCCGGTCGAGGGCGTCGAGGCCCATGAGATCGACCTCGAGCCGGCGCAGCGCCTTGTCGGCCTCGGCCGCGTCGACCGCCGCCACCTTGTCGACGACGGCGAAGTCGCGCACCCGGCGCAAGAGCCGCGTGGCGATGCGCGGCGTGCCGCGCGAGCGCCGCGCGATCTCGGTGCTGCCGTCCTCGGTGAGGTTGACGCCGAGAATGCGGGCGCCACGCTTGACGATATATTCCAGCTCCGCGACAGAATAGAAATTGAGCCGCACCGGAATCCCGAAGCGATCGCGCAGGGGCGTCGTCAGCAGCCCGATGCGGGTCGTCGCGCCGACAAGAGTGAACGGTGCCAGCCCGATCTTGACCGAGCGCGCCGCCGGTCCCTCGCCGATGATGAGGTCGAGCTCGAAATCCTCCAGCGCCGGATAGAGGATTTCCTCCACCGCCGGCGACAGGCGGTGGATCTCGTCGATAAACAGCACGTCGCGCTCTTCCAGATTGGTGAGCAGCGCCGCCAGGTCGCCGGCCTTGGCGATCACCGGCCCGGAGGTGGCGCGGAAATTGACGCCGAGCTCGCGCGAGACGATCTGCGCCAGGGTCGTCTTGCCGAGGCCGGGCGGGCCGACGAAGAGCACATGGTCGAGCGCCTCCTGGCGTGAGCGCGCCGCCTCGATGAAGACCTGCAGGTTGGCGCAGGCCTGCGGCTGGCCGACGAAATCGGCGAGAAGCTGCGGGCGCAGCGTCGAATCGGCGCCGTCGTCCTCCCGGCTTTCTGCACTGACCAGTCGCGGATCCGCCATCTGCCTATTCCAATACGCGTGTGGAACGACGTCGATCGGACGCGAGATATCGACCGAAACCGTCAGGCGCTCTATCCTCGCCCGCATGATCGATCTCGACCAGACCCGTGCCGACCTCATCGCCCGCCGCAGCGAACTCGAGGCCCTGCGCGCGCAGAGCGCCGAAAGTCGCGGCACGGTGATGCTCGACCAGCAGAGCGTCGGCCGCCTGTCGCGCATGGACGCGCTTCAGGCCCAGGCCATGGCCAAGGCGTCCGAGCAGCGGCGGATCACCGAGATCGCCCGCATCGATGCTGCTCTCGCACGCATCGACGACGGCAGCTATGGCGAATGCCTTCGATGCGGCGACGATATCGGGGAAAAGCGCCTGGCGGTCGACCCGGCGGCAACCCTCTGCCTCGACTGCGCACGCGGCGGCTGACGGCGTGCCGGTCACCGCGCCAGCTCCTTCAGTCCCAGCTTGATCAATTGCTCGGCATTGGCCGATTCCCCAGCCGCGCGTGCCGCGGCCGCGACGGCGGCGCTCGCCTGGATCTGCGGGTAGCCGAGATTGGTCAGCGCCGAGACCGCATCGGCGATCGGCCGCGGCGCGCGCTGGTCGGCGAGATCGGACTGCAGATGGATGACCGCCGGATCGGCGTCCGAATAGTGCGGCGCCTTGTCCCGCAATTCCGACACGATGCGCTCGGCGACGCGCTTGCCGACGCCGGGCGCCCGCGCCAGCGTCGCCTTGTCCTGCAGCGCGATTGCCGAGGCGAGATCGCCCGGCTTCAAGGTGCCGAGCACGGCCAGCGCCACACGGCTGCCCACCCCCTGCACGGTTTGCAGCAGGCGGAACCACTCGCGCTCGACATCGCTGGTGAAGCCGTAGAGCTTGATCACGTCCTCGCGCAGATAGGTCTCGATCGACAGCGTCGCCGCCTCGCCCGGCGGCGGCAGCGCCTGCAGCGTGCGCACCGAGCAGAACACCTGATAGCCGACCCCGCCGACATCGAGGATGAGCCAGTCGTCCCCATAGGAATCGACGACGCCGCGCAGCTTGCCGATCATGGGTGGGTCTCCGGCGATACGATCGCGATGGTCGGAAAGTAGTTGCGATAGAAACCACGGTCGCGTGTCAGCAGGCGATAGCCGCGCACCGCGGCATGCGCGCCGATATAGAAGTCGGGCAAGGGAGAGGTGCGCGTGCCGCCACGTTCGCGATAGACGATGAAGGCATGCCCGGCCGCGAAGGCCGCGTCCCAGGGAACGTTCTCCCGGCGATATCGATCCGGCGTCAAGGTCGCATCCAGATCTTCGATCGAGGTGAACCCGGCCGCCAGTTCCGCATAGATCACCTGATTGATCACCAACGCGCCTTCGTTCGACGCTTCCGCGATATGGAAGCTGGACCACGCGGCCCAGCGCGGGTCGTCTTCGGCGACATCCAGCAGCACATTGGTGTCGACCAGCGTGTCAGTCATCGCCGCGCAGAAGCTGCATGATCTCGTCCGTCGACAGATGCCGGTTCCGTGTCGCGGTTCCACGCAGCGCCGCGACGACCCGCTCGCCGCGGCTCGGCCCGGGTCGCGTCCGTTTGGTCGCGCGCCGCATCGTCACGACCTCGCCCTCGACAACGAACTCGACCTCGCTGCCCGGCTGAATGCCGGCCCGGTCGCGCACGTCCTTGGGAATGGTCACCTGGCCTTTCGAACTCACACGCATCGTCCGGCTCCCATTCTTACCGCACGAAGTAAAGAATAGAACATTTCAGAAACATTCACAAGCGGCGGAACAGCCTCACTCCGCCAGGAAGAGGATCGAGCGCTTCGATTTCTCGCGCACCGAATCGGCGACGACGCCGAAGGAGAGCACCTCGCCGGGCCGGCGGTTGACGCCCATGACAATGAGGTCGACGCGGCCGCGATGGGCGTGCTGAATGATCGCCTGGTCCGGCGAGATGGCGGTCCGGACCGCCGTGCGCACATTGATCCCGTATTGGCGGCCAAGCTCGACGATGTCCTTGAGGATGGCTTCCTCGCTGCGCAGGAGGTGACGGAAGGAGCGCGTCAGCACCTGGCGCCCCTCCCGCCCCTTCGGCTGGGCCGAGACATAGAGCGCCGTCACCCGTCCATTGGTCGATCGCGCCAGCGAGAAGGCGACCTCGGCCGCCCGCCGCGCCAGGCCCGTGCCGGTCACCGGCACGAGGATGCGCAGGGCGTCCGAAGCCTCGCCCTCGACATGGGCGCCGCGCGCGTGGACCAGCGCCACGGGCCCCTCGAAAACCTCGGCGGCCTGGGCCACGTCCGCCGAGATCGCCTGCCCGTCGGTCTCGCTGCCGTCGACGCCGACGACCAGCAGATCGTAGCCTTTCGGCGCCTCCTTCTCGACCGCCTCGGTGATCGTCGTTGCCGGCAGACGCGTCGTCACGTCGGCGCGGTCGGGCGACTGGATCCCGTCGGCTTCCGCGATCCGTGCGATCTCGGCCGCCTTCTCGACCGTCTTGCCCGCCTTTTCCGATGCCGCCTGCTCTTCCGATTCGCGCCGCGGTCCGACCGGAAGCCAGTGCAGCACCGTCGTCGGCAGTCCGCGCGCGCCGGCGATGATCCCGGCGAGATGCAGCGCCAGCTTGCCATTGTCGCTGCTGTCGACCGCCAGCAGCAGACGCTTCAGATTGGCGACGAAGCCCTTCTCCTCGAAGGCCTCCCGCTCCAGCCGCTCCTTCTCTTCCTCGCTCATCGGCAGGCGTTTCAGCGCCCAGCGCAGCGTCGTCGGCATGATCAGCGTGGTCACCACCGCCATGGTGACGATCATGGTATAGAGGTTGCGGTCGAGCGCGCCGATGGAAAGCCCGATCGTGGCGACGATGATTTCGGTCGAGCCGCGCGCATTCATGCCGGCGGCAAGCGCCACCCGCTCGCGCACCGACAGGCCGCCCGCCCAGCCGCCGAGGAAGGCGCCGGCGAACTTGCCGATACTGGCGACGAGGATCAGCCCGACGGTAAACAGCGCCAGGGTCGGGTTGGCGAGCACGGTGAGGTCGGCGCTCAGCCCCGACAGGCAGAAAAAGACCGGCATGAACAGCGCGGTGATCAGGCCGCGCAGTTCCTCGTCGATCTGCTCGGTGAGGATCGGTGACTCGCCGATCAGCACGCCGGCGACGAAGGCGCCGAGCACCGTATGGACGCCGATCCAGTCCGTCGTCAGCGCCATGGCGATCATCAGCGCCAGGATGAAGCTGATCACCGGCATCTCGCTGACGAGGTGGTCGTTGGTCCAGCGGATGAGGAAGGAGACCAGCCGCCGCCCGATCGTCAGGCTGGCGAGAATGAAGATGGCGACGCCGACGAGTTCGCCGATGAGACTGGTCAGGTGGAACGACCCCATGACCGCGAGGCCGGAGATGACACCGATGATGATCCAGCCGAGCGTGTCGTCGAGGATCGCCGAGGCGAGGATGACCTGGCCGATGTCGCGCCTGAGGAAGCCGAGGTCGCGGATCACCATGGCGACGATCTTGACCGAGGCGATCGACAGTGCCGTGCCGAGGAAGAGCGAGGTCGCCAGCCGCATGTCGGGATGGGGCAGAACCCAGTCCGGCGCCAGTTCGCCAAGCCCGACGCCACAGACGAAGGGCACGGCGATGCCGGCGAGCGAGACCATCACCGCCGGCTTGCCGACCCGGCGCACCAGCCTCAGGTCCGTCTCCATGCCGGTCAGCAGGAGCAGCATCAGCACGCCGAGTTGCGCCACCGCCTCGATCATGGCGTGCTGGTCGGCCCTGTCCGGGAAGATCGCTGCCTGCGCATGCGGCCACAGCGCGCCGAAGACCGACGGCCCGAGCACGATGCCGGCGAGCAACTGCCCGATCACCGCCGGCTGGCCGAGCCGCTGCATCACCTCGCCGCCGATGCGCCCGGCGACGACCAGCAGCGCGACCTGGATGAAGAAGATGGTGAGCGAGGGCCCCGCAGGGGCTTCGGTCGCCGCCGCCGCCCATGCCACACCGCCGCCGGCCAGCAGCAGTACCGGCATTGCCAGTGCGAAAATGGGGGACCGCCGCATCAACCGACCGGAGCAATCACCTGCGCAGACTGGCGATGATGGGCGTGGCAGATGGCGATAGCAAGGGCGTCGGCGGCATCGTCGCTGTCGAAGTGGGCCCGCGGCAGCAACACCCGCACCATCGCCCGGATCTGCCGCTTGTCGGCATGACCGGCCCCGACCACCGTCTTCTTGACCGCATTGGGGGCATATTCGGCGACACGCAGCCCCGCCTGCGCCGGCACCAGCAGGGCGATACCACGTGCCTGACCGAGCTTCAGCGTCGCCGCCGCGTCGCGATTGACGAAGGTCTGCTCGACGGCCGCCTCGTCCGGTTCAAAGGCGCGGACAATCTCGCTCAGCCCGACATGCAGGGCGTTCAGCCGCGCGGCCAGTTCCCCGTCCAGCGGCGCCTTCACCGTGCCCGCGTCGACGAAGGCAAGCGCATTGCCGGTCACCGCGATAACCCCCCAGCCGGTCCGTCGAAGGCCGGGATCGATGCCGATAATCCGAATCGTCGAAGCCATGGGACAAGACCTACAGCCAAACCAGGGCCCTTGTCGCGATGCCACCTCAAGTCAACCGCGCTTGAAGCCAACCGCGCCGCTGCCGAGCGCCACTCCGACAAGCGCCAGGAGGATTCCGCCGAGCATCGCCGGCGTCGGTACCTCTCCCAGCCACGGCACCGCCATCAGCGCCGCGAGGGCCGGCGCCAGCGAGGTGACGACCGCCGCCCGCGAGGCGCCGAGCCGGCTGATCGCGCCGCCATAGGAGACCAGCGCCACCACGCCAGACAGGAGCCCCTGCGACAGGAGCTGGGTCACGAGCACCCTTGGATCGGCCGCAAGGATTGCCGCGGCGCCCTCGGTCAGCGCGAACGGCAGAAAGGCAAGCGCCGACCAGGCGGCTACGATCCCGGCCGCCGCCAAGGGGTCGAGCCCCGAGCGACGATAGGCGATCGTGAAGAAGGCCCATAGAAGCGCTCCGGCCGGAATGAATAGGAATCCCGCGCCGGCGCCGCCAAGCAGGGCCGGCCCGCCGATCGCGACGGTCGCCGCGACGACGAGCGCGAAGCCGGCGATGCGGCTCGCCCCGAAGCGCTCGCGGTCGACGACGGCGGACAGGATCGCGACACAGAGCGGCATCGGTCCGGACAGAAGCACACCGATCGCGGCCGATGGCACGAAGCGCATACCGGTCGCGACGGCGAGGAAGAAGGGAAATCCGGCACCGGCGACCATCAGCGCGATCAAGCGTCGATGGACGCCGCGCGGCAGTAGGCCGACCCTCCACCAAAACGGCGCCAGCAGAACTGCCGGAACGCCATAACGGATCAGGCCAAGCCAGGCGAGCGGCAGGTGCTCGCTGACCGCCTGACGTGTGCCGACGATCCAGATCGACCAGATCGAGACCGTGACGAGTGCCAGCAGCGCGCCGACAATGACCTGCCGGAGGGGAGGCGACGAAGCCGGCGAAACGGGTGCACTCGCAAGGAAAGTACCGGACATGACAGCACTCCATCATTGGCGAAACGACGGGGCAGCATGACCCAACCAAAGCGGCATTTCCTTGCTAAGATTGTGCATCAGCACAAATATGCGCAATATTATGCCGTACATTTTCAATATGGAGATGAGAGATGGCACAGCCAACTCTCGACCGGATCGACCGAAATATCCTGGAGGCCCTCCAGGCCGATGGTCGCCTCTCTAATGTCGACCTTGCCGATCGCGTCGGCCTCTCGCCGTCACCCTGCCTGCGCCGGGTCAAGCGTCTCGAGGACGAAGGCATCATCGCCGGTTACCGGGCCCGCCTCGATCGCCGCCGAAATCGGCCTCGGCCTGACCGTCTTCGTCGAGTTGAAGGTCGGCAAGCATGGCCGCGAGAATGCGGCCACGGTGCATGCCGCGCTTCTCGCCATCCCCGAGGTGGTCTCCTGCCACATGGTCTCCGGCGCCGCCGACTTCCTTGCCGAGGTGGTCGTCCCCGACCTCGAGGCTTATGAGCGGCTGATGACCGACACGCTGCTAACGCTGCCGACCATCGAGGACGTGCGTTCGAACTTCGCCATCCGCATGATCAAGACCGACGCGCCCCTTCCGGTGTCGCATCTCGCCTGAGATCGCCTGCTCTGTGACGGCGGTCGCAGCAATGACGAGGTCCTCTCCCTACGCTGATAAGGTCCGTCGGCCCGGAGCCGACCACCGCGCAAGGAGGAATTCATGCGCCTCGCAGCCCCGCTTCTCGCCATCGCCCTGACCGCCGGCACCCTCGCGCCGGCCGTTGCCGCCGGCATCGACCTGCCGGCCCGCAAGGCCGGTCAATGGGAGATCAGGATGGCGATCGCCGCCGGCCGTCCGCCCATGACCATCCAGATGTGCCTCGATGCCGCCACCGACCGCGCCATGATGGCGGCCGGCCTGTCGGCCTCCAAGGGCACCTGCACCAATCAGAAGATGACCCGCAGCGGCAATACGATTGTCTCCGATTCCACCTGCAAGATCGGCAGGATGACGGTCGTCTCGCACGCCGTCGTCACCGGCGATTTCCAGTCCGCCTACACGGTGAAGGTCGAGAGCAAGACCACCGGCGGCGTTTCCGCGATCAACGGCAGCCACGTCATCACACAGGACGTGCGCTGGGTCAGCCCGACCTGCGGCAACGGACTGAAGCCGGGCGAGATGCTGATGCCCGGTGGCATGAAGGTAGACGTCGTCAAGATGCTGAAGTCACCGGGCGGCTGAGCCCGCGGGAGGGACAGGGTCGCGGCGACCGCGGCCCTACCCGCGCACCGCCGTAGCTGATAGGAAGCCGCGACCCCTCGGCAGCGGCGATTCCCGATGACTCTCGATCCGGCACTGATTGCGGCCATCGCTGCCGCCATGATCGCCGGCATCGTGCGCGGCTTCTCCGGCTTCGGCGGCGCGCTGATCTTCATGCCGGTGGCGAGCGCCCTGCTCGACCCGAAGCTCGCCGCCGTCGCCTTCCTGGTGATCGACGAGGTGCTGACGCTGCCGATGGCGGTGAAGGCGATCCCGCTGGTGCGCTGGCGCACCGTGTTGCCGGCGGCGATCGCCGCCATGGCGACAATCCCCTTCGGCGCCTGGCTGCTCGCCCATGGCGATCCGCTGACCCTGCGCTGGGCGATCTGCGCCGTCGTGATCGCCCTGCTGGTCCTGCTCGCCTCCGGCATCCGCTATCACGGCGAGCCACACTGGGCGCCCTCGCTCGGCGTTGGCGCCACCTCCGGTGTTCTCGGCGGCGTCGCCCAGGTCTCCGGTCCCCCGGTTATCGTCTACTGGATGAGCGGCCCGCACGCCCATAACGTCATCCGCGCGAACATGTTCGCCTATTTCATGCTGATGAGCGGATCGACATTCCTGTCCTATTTCTGGAACGGGCTGTTCACCGCCGAAGCCTTCAGGCTGATCCTGATCCTCGGCCCAGCCTATGCGCTGGCGCTCTTTCTCGGCGGCCGCCTCTTCGGTCGTGCCGCCAGCACCGCCTATCGGCCGATCGCCTATGGCGTCATCGCGCTCTCGGCGCTGACCAGCATGCCGGTCTTCGACGCCTGGCTGCGCTGAAGGCTCAGGCCGCCGTCAGCTTCTCCATGATCTCGTCGGAGACCTCGAAGTTGGAATAGACGGCCTGTACGTCGTCGTCATCGTCGAGGGCGTCGACGAGCTTCATCATCGTCGCCGCCTTCTCCTCGTCCAGCGCCGTCGTCGTCTGCGGCCGCCAGATCGGTTTCACCGTCTCGGCCTCGCCGAGCGCCGCCTCGAGGGTCTTCGCCACGTCGCCGATGTCGGAGAAAGCGCAGGTGATGGTGTGCCCGTCCTCATTGCTCTCGACATCCTCGGCGCCAGCCTCGATCGCCGCCTCGAGGATCGCCTCGGCGCTGCCGGCTTCCGGCTTGTAGACGATCTGCCCGACGCGATCGAACATGAAGGCAACCGAGCCGGTTTCGCCGAGGGAGCCGCCGTTCTTGGTGAAGATCGAGCGCACGGCACTGGCCGTGCGGTTACGGTTGTCGGTCAGCGCCTCGACGACCACGGCGACGCCACCGGGCCCGTAACCCTCGTAGCGGATCTCTTCATAATTCTCCGCGTCGCCGCCGCTCGCCTTCTTGATCGCCCGCTCGATATTGTCCTTGGGCATGTTCTCGGCGCGCGCATTCTGAACGGCAAGGCGCAGGCGCGGATTCATGTCGGGGTCGGGCATTCCCATCTTCGCCGCCACGGTGATTTCCTTGGCGAGCTTGGAGAAGACCTTCGAGCGCCGCGCATCCGCAGCGCCCTTCTTGTGCATGATGTTCTTGAACTGCGAATGGCCGGCCATGAGCTTTCCTGACTGGATGCAGATGTAGCGGCCGCGCCTGTTGCGCGATCGAGCCGCCACGACCTGGATCGGATTGTTGCGGCCTTATAAGGCCGCAACCTCCGGAAGGAAAGGTCTGCCCGACCACGCAGGCCCCGGCTGGCCTAGCCTTTCGAACGGTGCGAAGCGACCTGGCTGACGTCGCGCACCGCGCCGCGCGCGGCGTTGGTGGTCAGCGCCGCATAGGCCTGGAGCGCCGGGGAAACGACGCGCTCGCGATTGACCGGCTTCCACGCATCGGCGCCCTTCGCCTCCATCGCCACGCGGCGCGCCTCGAGCGCCTCTTCCGGCAGGTCGAGGTTGATCGCACGCGCGGGAATATCGATGCGGATTGTGTCACCCGTCTCGACGAGGCCGAGGAACCCGCCCTCGGCCGCCTCCGGCGAGACGTGGCCGATGGAGAGCCCCGAGCTACCGCCCGAGAAGCGCCCATCGGTCACCAGCGCACAGGTCTTGGCGAGGCCCTTCGACTTGAGATAGCTCGTCGGATAGAGCATCTCCTGCATGCCCGGCCCGCCCTTCGGGCCCTCGTAGCGGATGACGACCACGTCACCGTCGACGACCTTGTTGCCGAGGATGCCGGCGACCGCTTCCTCCTGGCTCTCGAAGACGACCGCCCGACCGGCGAAGACGAGGATCGACGGATCGACGCCGGCCGTCTTCACGATGCAGCCCTCCGGCGCCAGATTGCCGTAGAGCACCGCCAGCCCGCCATCCTTGCTGAAGGCATTGTCGGCGGAGCGGATCGCGCCGTTCACGCGGTCGGTATCGAGATCGTCCCAGCGCGCCGACTGGCTGAAGGCGGTCTGGGTCGGCACATTGCCGGGCGCCGCCCGATAGAAGGTCCGCACCGTCTCGTCATTGGTCCCGGCGATATCCCAATGCGCCAGCGCTCCGGCAAGCGTCGGCGCGTGGACCGTCGGCAGGCTGGTGTCGATCAGGCCGGCCCGGTCGAGTTCGCCGAGGATGGCCATGATGCCACCGGCCCGGTGAACATCCTCGAGGTGAACGTCGCTCTTGGCCGGCGCCACCTTGCACAGGCACGGCACCTTGCGCGACAGCCGGTCGATGTCGTCCATGGTGAAGTCGACCTCGCCCTCGCGCGCCGCCGCCAGCAGGTGCAGCACCGTGTTGGTCGAGCCGCCCATGGCGATATCGAGGCTCATGGCGTTCTCGAAGGCCGCCTTGGTGCCGATGCCGCGCGGCAGGGCGCTTGCGTCGTCCTGCTCGTACCAGCGGCGGGCGAGATCGACGATCGTCCAGCCGGCCTCCTTGAACAGCCGCTCGCGGTCGGCATGGGTCGCCACGACCGAGCCATTGCCGGGCAGCGCCAGTCCCAGCGCCTCCGTCAGGCAGTTCATCGAATTGGCGGTGAACATGCCCGAGCAGGAGCCGCAGGTCGGACAGGCCGCGCGCTCGATCGTCGCCACCTCGTCGTCGCTGTAGCGATCATCCGCGGCGACCACCATGGCATCGACGAGATCGAAGGCCTGCTTCTTGCCCTTCACCGTCGCCTTTCCGGCCTCCATCGGACCGCCGGAAACGAAGATGGTGGGAATGTTGAGGCGCATCGACGCCATCAGCATGCCGGGGGTGATCTTGTCGCAATTGGAGATGCAGACCAGCGCGTCGGCGCAATGGGCGTTGACCATGTATTCGACGGCGTCGGCGATCAGCTCGCGCGAGGGCAGCGAATAGAGCATGCCGCCATGGCCCATGGCGATGCCGTCATCGACGGCGATGGTGTTGAATTCCTTGGCGACACCGCCGACCGACTCGATCTCGCGCGCCACGAGCTGGCCGAGATCCTTCAGATGGACATGGCCCGGCACGAACTGGGTGAAGCTGTTGGCGATGGCGATGATCGGCTTGCCGAAATCGCCGTCCTTCATGCCCGTCGCCCGCCACAGGCTGCGGGCGCCGGCCATGTTGCGGCCATGGGTGCTGGTGCGCGAACGATATGAGGGCATGCTTTCCTCCCGGACTTAGAAGAATGACAAGGTACAGCCCTCGCAATTGCGAGTGAAATATATTACCAAGCCGAAATTAGGTCGTTGTAGATATGAAAACATGGACGTTCGCCGACTGAAGCACTTCGTGGCAGTGGCCGAAACACTGCATTTCGGCAAGGCCGCCGAGCGCCTCGGCATGACCCAGCCGCCCCTCAGCCAGTCGATCAGGGCGCTTGAGGAGGAGCTTGGCGCACCGCTCTTCGCCCGCACCAAGCGCAGCGTCGCGCTGACGCCTTTCGGCGAGCAATGGCTCCAGCATGTCCGCGCCGCGCTCAACGGCGTCGAGGCGCTCGGCGAAACCGCGGAACGCATCCGCAAGGGCGACGCCGGTCGGCTCGAACTCTCCTTCGTCAGCACCGCCGACTACAGCGTGCTGCCGACGCTGGCCTGGCGCTTCCGGCAGCTCTATCCGGATGTCGAGCTGGCGCTGACCGAAGCCACCAGCGACGTGCAGATCACGGCGTTGCGCGAGGGACGCGGCCATGCCGGCATCATCATCCCGGAGAGCGAAGAGAGGCTTCCCGATCTCTTCGCCTATCGCACCCTGGCCTCAGAGCCGCTGATCGCCGCGGTGCCCGAGGCCTGGATCGCCGAAGGCCGCCTGACACCGGTCGATGACCGGCTGTCGCCCTCCGCCGTCGTCGCCTCGCCGCTCATCGTCTTTCCGCGGCGGGCGGCGCCGTCCTTCTACGATCTGGTGACCGGCTACTTCACCACGCGCGGCGGCGAGGCGCATATCGTCCAGCATGCCATCCAGATGCAGACCATCATCAGCCTCGTCTCGGCGGGAATGGGCATTGCCCTCGTGCCGGCCTCACTGCACAACCTGGCACGCGCCGGCGTCCGCTACCTGGAGCTCGAGGGACATGCGCCACAGCTCGAGACCGGCATCATCTGGCGTCGCGACGACACGACGCCAACACTTGGCAGTCTCCTCAGGATGATCGAGACCTCGCCTTCCAACGGTCCCGCCTGACCCTCGCCGTCAGGCGGACCAGAATTCCGGCACCGTTTCCGCGAGCGCGCCACCAAGCCTCAGCGGCGCCACCGCTGTCGCCAGGCCCGTATCGTCGCTCACCTCGACCGCCAGACCGGCGATCGTCGGCGTACCGCTTGCCGGCGAGAAGCGTTCGGACGGGATCTTGCGGATGAACCGGCGGATAGGCTCGTCCTTATCCATGCCGATCACCGAATTGTAGTCGCCGCACATGCCGACATCGGTCTGGAAAGCCGTCCCGCCGGAGAGCACGCGCGCGTCCGCGGTCGGCACATGGGTATGGGTGCCGACTACGAGGCTGGCGCGCCCGTCGACATGGTGGGCGAGTGCCTGCTTCTCGCTCGAGGCTTCGGCGTGGAAGTCGATCACCACGGCATCCGCCTGCTCGCCCAGCGGACAGGCGGCAAGTTCACGGTCGATCACCGCGAAAGGATCGTCGAGAGCGTCCATGAAGATGCGGCCCATCGCATTCATGACCAGGACGCGGGCGCCATTGCGCGCCGTGAAGAGGCCCGAGCCGCGACCCGGCGTGCCCTGCGGATAGTTGACCGGCCGCAGGAACCGCTCCTGCCGCTCGGCGAAGACCAGCGCCTCGCGCTGGTCGAAGGCATGATTGCCGGTGGTCACCACGTCGGCGCCGGCATCGACCACCTGGCGGAAGATGTCCTCGGTGATCCCGAAGCCGCCGGCGGCGTTCTCGCCATTGACCACGACAAAATCGAGCGCGAAGTCGCTGATCAGCCCCGGCAGACGCTGGATGACCGCAGCGCGTCCGCTCCGACCGAGGAGGTCTCCGAGAAACAGCAATCGCATGGGCTCAAGATCCTCCCTGGCGAAGATCGCGCACGCCGTCTTCGGTGACGATCATGTCCAGCGCGATATCGTGCGGCTCGTTCGGAATCCGCTCCACCTCCTGCGCGGAAAACGCGATGCCGATCAATAGAGGCTTTGCGCCCGCGGCAACAAGCCGGGCGATCGTCCGGTCATAGTGGCCCCTTCCGTAGCCGAGGCGGTGGCCGTTGGCGTCGAAAGCCGCCAGCGGCAGCATGATCACGTCAGGCTCGACCTCGGGCTGCTCCGGACGCGGACCCATCGTGCCGAAGCCGACAGGGATGAGTACCGGATCGCCGTCCCAGCGCCGGAAGCGCAGGTGCAGGGTTCCTTCCAGCACCGGCAGGCCGATCGAGGCGCCGGCTTCCGCCGCTACTTCGAGAAGGGGCCGCGGATCCGCCTCGCTGCGGATCGGCCAGTAGCCAGTGACGACCTTGTCACCGAATGAGGCGAACAGGGAACGGGCCGTCTCCGCCATCTTGCGCGCGGCGTCGTCGCGGAACGCATCGCTCAACGCATCGCGGCGTGCCAGCGCCGCCGCACGCAACCGCGCCTTCTCGGGTATGGCGTCGGCGGCGTCGTTGGTCGGATGAGGCATCGTATCGGAGACTGACCGTAGATGAGCGAGGCCGCAGTGGCCGGTGGAATGTTACGATCCCGGGAACCTACAGCGTAGGTGGGCGCCGTGTGTGCGGGCCCACGGGCCCGCTCAGGGACAGCTCCCTTTAGGATCGATAAGGCCCCGGGGAAGTATGTCTCCTGTCGAACCGCGCAGCCTCGCCGACCGCAGATATAAGGCGGCACCAGGCCGAGCGCCAGAGCAATCGCAGGAAAAGTGGAGACCGCTCTTCCGTCCGAAATTGCGGCAAAAACAACGAACTAGGGCGGTTCGGCGCTTCCGCGAAGCGTTGGTCCGCTCTGGACCGAACGGCCGTCCCGGGCGGCCGCGTCGACGACACTGTCGGGGAAATCCGGCTCAGCCGCCGTCGTCACCTGAGCGCGCGTTGTCCAGACGCTCGGCGATCGCCTCCAGGCGCACCGCGACGGATTCGATGACATTGGCGACATTGCCCTCGGTGCGGTTCTGGAGATCCGCCGTCGCTGCCTCGGCATCCTGCATGCTCGCCAGTTCGGCTTCGGCATTGTGCAGCCGGCGCTCAAGCTCCGAGGTCTGGTCGGCCATGGTCAGCGCCGCCATCACCGTCAGGCGCTGGTCGCCGATCTCGCCGAAATTCGACCGGAGTTGCTCGATCGTGTCGCTCAGCCGCTGGGCGAGGTCGGTCAGATGGTCTTCCTGGCCGTCGTCGCAGGCCATGCGGTAGCTCTTGCCGCTGATCGTGACATTGACCTGCCCCATGTCCGCGCTAACCTCCGTGGCGATCAAGAAGGTCCTTGATCGATTCCATGGCGGCAACAAGGCGCCGCGACACTTCGCGATTGGCTTCCTCGAGACGCGCCGAACGTTCTTCCGCCGCGTCGAGCGACTGGGCGAGCTGCGAGCGGTCGGTGCCGAGACGATGCACCTCGCGCTCGAGTTCGTTCACCCGGTGCTCGCTATCGAAACGCTGGTCGACCGCGCCTTCCAGGCGCGACAGCGCCGATTTAAGCCGCGTCAATGCGTCCTCGATCGTCGACGTGCCCGCCATGCGCGCCCTCAAGGACTCCGGTTGTGGTCATCGTCCACCGCCCGGCCATCGGATCCCCAGAAGGGAGAGAATCGATGACTGCGCAATGCATTGAAGGCAAGACATTAGGCAGTGCCCGAACTATGCGTCAATGCCTTGCTCTCCACGCGGCTGTGTCGACGCCTTGATTGACACCGAAAGCTGACCTGCTATGTGTCGACCGGCCCCGTCCGGACCGGTTCGTGGCGTGACGCGGCGTCGTCTGTTCGGGCCGGCAGGACAGCGCCAAATTGCGCCAGTTCCCCGGCACCGGATCGAATATTCTCATGACCGATCTTGCAAAGCATAACCGCATGGCCAACGCGATTCGCGCGCTCGCCATGGATGCGGTCCAGAAGGCCAATTCCGGCCATCCCGGGCATGCCGATGGGCATGGCCGATGTCGCCACGGTCCTGTTCACGCGCTACCTGAAGTTCGATCCGACCGACTCCGCGCTGGCCCGACCGCGACCGCTTCGTGCTCTCGGCCGGCCACGGCTCGATGCTGCTCTACGCGATGCTCTATCTGCTCGGCTTCGAGGACATGACGATCGACGAGATCAAGAACTTCCGCCAGCTCGGCTCGAAGACCGCCGGCCATCCCGAATACGGCCACGCGGCCGGCATCGAGACGACCACCGGCCCGCTCGGCCAGGGCCTCGGCAATGCGGTCGGCATGGCGATCGCCGAGCGCATCATGGCAGCCCAGTTCGGCGACGACCTCGTCGACCACCACACCTATGTGATCGCCTGCGACGGCGACCTGATGGAAGGGATCAGCCACGAGGCGATCTCCATCGCCGGCCATCTCAGGCTCAACAAGCTGATCGTGTTCTTCGACGACAACGGCATCTCCATCGACGGCCCGCTGTCGCTGTCCGAAACCGGCGACCAGGTCGCCCGCTTCCAGGCCGCCGGCTGGAACGCGACGCGGATCGACGGGCACAATCCCGACGAGATCGCCGCGGCCATCGAGGCGGCCCGGAACGAGCGACAGGCCGACGATGATCGCCTGCAAGACCACCATCGGCTACGGCGCCCCGACCAAGGCCGGCACCGCGAAGGCGCACGGCGACGCCGCTCGGCGAGGAGGAGATCGCCGGCGCGCGCAAGGCAGCTCGACTGGGATTCACCGCCCTTCGAGATTCCCGCCGACATCCGCGATGCCTGGCGCATCGCCGGGCTGAAGGCGAGCCAGGCGCGCAAGGACTGGGAGAAGCGCCTCGCCGCGCTCGACAGCGACGCTCGCGGCGAATTCGAGCGCCGCATGCGCGGCGACCTGCCCGCCGGGCTTCGGCGAGCGCCATCGCCGCCTACAAGAAGACGCTCGCCGCGGACAAGCCCAAGGTCGCCACCCGCAAGGCCTCCGAGATGGCGCTCGAGGTGATCAACGCCGCGATGCCCGGAGACGGTCGGCGGCTCGGCCGACCTGACGCCGTCGAACAACACCCGCACCAAGGGCCTGAAGGACGATCACGCCCGGCGACTTCTCCGGCCGCTACATCCATTGCGGCGTCCGCGAGCACGGCATGGCCGGCGGCCATGAACGGCATGGCCCTGCACGGCGGCCTCATTCCCTATGGCGGCACGTTCCTGGTCTTCTCCGACTATTGCCGTCCGGCGATCCGCCTCGCGGCGCTGATGAAGCAGCGGGTCATCTTCGTCATGACCCACGATTCGATCGGCCTCGGCGAGGACGGGCCGACCCACCAGCCGGTCGAGCATCTGGCGGCGCTGCGCGCCATCCCCAATCTCACCGTCTTCCGCCCGGCCGACGCGATCGAGACGGCCGAGTGCTGGCAGCTGGCGCTGGAGAACCGCACCGGGCCGAGCGTGCTGGCGCTCACCCGCCAGAACCTGCCGGCGTTGCGCACCGAATTCAGCGAAGCGAATCTCTGCGCGCGCGGCGCCTACGAGATCGCCCGGCCGAGGACGGCGACGCCGACGGTCGCCTCTTCGCCACCGGCTCGGAGGTGGAGATGGCGATCGCCGCCAAGGCGGCTGATCGAGAAGGCCGGCCACACCGCCCGCGTCGTCTCGGTCCCCTGCTTCGAGCTGTTCGAGGCAGCAGAGCGACGACTACAAGAGCCGAGATCATCGGCGACGCGCCGGTCAACGTCGCCATCGAGGCGGCGGTGCGCCTCGGCTGGGACCGCTTCATCGGCCGCGACGGCATCTTCATCGGCATGCACGGTTTCGGCGCCAGCGCACCCTACGAAGGAGCTGTACGCGAAGTTCGGCATCACGGCGGACGCCGCGGCCGAGGCGGCCTCGACGAAGCTCAAGGCGCTCCTCTGACACGAAGCATGAGCGGTTCGCGCCGGCCTACTCGAAGGCACGGCCCCGCGTACGGACAGGAGAAGTCGACATGACGGTCAGGGTTGCCATCAACGGTTTCGGCCGCATCGGCCGGCTGGTGCTGCGCGCCGATCATCGAATCGGGACGCAAGGACATCGAGGTGGTCGCGATCAACGATCTCGGGCCGGTCGAGACCAACGCCCATCTGCTGCGCCGCGACTCGGTGCACGGCAAGTTCCCGCACGACGTCAAGGTCGACGGCGACACCATCGATGCCGGCCGCGGGCCGATCAAGGTCACCGCCGATCGCGACCCGGCGAAGCTGCCCCACAAGGAGCTCGGCGTCGACATCGCGCTGGAATGCACCGGCATCTTCACCGCCGAAGGAAAAGGCCACGGCCGCACATCACCGCCGGCGCCAAGCGGGTCCTCGTCTCCGCGCCCGGCGACGGCGCCGACCTGACCGTCGTCTACGGCGTCAACGACGACAAGCTGACCAAGGACCACATCGTCGTCTCCAACGCCTCGTGCACGACCAACTGCCTGGCGCCGGTCGTCCACGTGCTCCACAACGCCGTCGGCATCGAGCACGGCTTCATGACGACGATCCACTCCTACACCGGCGACCAGCCGACGCTCGACACGCTGCACAAGGACCTCTACCGGGCCCGCGCCGCCGCGCATCAACATCATCCCGACCACCACCGGCGCCGCCAAGGCCGTCGGCCTGGTGATGCCGGACCTCAACGGCAAGCTCGACGGCGCCTCCATGCGCGTGCCGACGCCGAACGTCTCGCTGATCGACTTCAAGTTCGTCTTCATCTGGCAAAGGGTTTACCGAAATCCAGTTCAACCCCGTCATAAGTTACGGTGGTTGCTCCGAGCACACTGGTGGCAATGGTGCGCAGCATTTCCTCGGTCATCGCCATCAGGTCATGATAATCCGCATAGGACTGGTAAAACTCCAGCATGGTGAATTCCGGATTATGCCGGGTCGACAAT
>CAWEUR010000017.1:0-147500 GCA_963812285.1 uncultured Alphaproteobacteria bacterium
GATGTTAAGACCGCCTATGACGGCTTCAACGATTCCCAGTACAAGCCCTACACCTTCAACCCGGCGCCGTTCCTCGCCGACAAGATGTCCGCCCAGCAGGGCTACCTGACATCGGAGCCTTACGCGATCGAGAAGCAGGGCGGCTTCAAGCCCAAGGTCTTCCTGCTCGCCGACAACGGCTACGAGCCCTATTCGACAACCATCGAGGTCAAGCAGGACTACGTCGCCGCCCATCCCGACATCGTGCAGCGCTTCGTCGATGCCTCGATCGTCGGCTGGTACAACTACCTCTACGGTGACAACAAAGCCGCCAACGAGCTGATCAAGAAGGACAATCCCGAGATGACCGACGGCCAGATCGCCTACTCGATCGCGACGATGAAGGAATACGGGATCGTCGAATTCGGGCGACACGCTGAAGCAGGGCATCGGCTGCATGACGACGCGCGCCAGAAGGAGTTCTACAACAAGATGGTGGAGGCCGGGTCGTCAAGGCCGATCTCGACTACACGAAGGTCCTACACCACCGAGTTCGTCTGCAAGGGCGTCGGCATGGACTGAAGAAGTAGCCGCGGCCGAACGGCCGCCCCTGCCATCACGTGTCGATGTCATAAGACCTCGGCCGGTGGCGGAGCTTCGGCTCCGCCACCGATCCTGATCTGACCGGCGGACCACCGCCGAAGCGTTCGCCGGCCTCCTGGCGGAAAACGGAGCGCTGAAATTTGACCACCGCACTGCAAGCAGAAGCCCCGGCCGGCGCGCCGAAAGTGCCGCGCGCGACCGCTGGTCTCGCTCCACGGCGTCGGCAAGGTCTTCTCCAACGGCACGGTGGCGCTGCAGAACATGTCGCTCGACGTCGGCCAGGGCGAGTTCGTCAGCCTGCTCGGCCCGTCCGGCTGCGGCAAGTCGACGGCGCTGCGCATCATCGCCGGGCTCGGCGAGGCGAGCTCCGGCGCCGTCGAATGGCCGACGTCCGAGCCACGACGCGGCGGGCCAGGCCGCATCCGCGAGATCGGCTTCGTCTTCCAGGAGCCGACGCTGATGCCCTGGGCGACGGTCTTCGACAATGTCTGGCTGCCGCTGCGCCTCAAGGGCAGGTCGAAGAGCGCCGTCCGCGACGAGGTCATGGAGGCGCTCGCCATGGTCGGGCTGGAGCAGCTTCGCCGATTCCTATCCGCGCGAGCTTTCCGGCGGCATGAAGATGCGCGTCTCGATCGCCCGCGCCCTGGTCACCCGGCCGAAGCTGCTGCTCATGGACGAGCCCTTCGCCGCGCTCGACGAGATCACCCGCTTCAAGCTCAACAACGACCTGCTGCATCTCTGGGAGAAGTTCGGCTGGACGGTCGATCTTCGTCACCCATTCGGTGTTCGAATCGGTCTACCTGTCGGAGCGCATCGTCGTCATGGCGGCGCGCCCGGGCCGCGTCTTCGCCGACATGAGGATCGACGCGCCCTATCCGCGCGAGGAGGACTTCCGCACCTCCGCGACCTACGCCGAGCATTGCCGGCGGGTCTCCGAGACCCTGCACGACGCGATGGGAGGGCGCGAGCATTGAGCACCGTCGCCGATGCCGGCAAGCCGCCGGCCGAACCACGACCGCCACCACCGAGGACCTGCCGATCGTCATGCGAAGCCGAGAGCCTCGGCGCCCGGATCGCCCGCATCGCCGTTCCCGTCGCCATGCTCGTCCTGCTGATCGTCGTCTGGCAGGTCTATCGTGACGTCTACCACGTCCCGCACTACATCCTGCCGAGCCCGCTGCGGATCGCCCAGGCGTTCGGCACCGACTGGCCGATCCTGCTGCCGGCGCTGCTCGTCACCCTCAAGATCACCTTCTCGGCGCTCGGCATCGCGCTGGTCGGCGGCGTCGCGCTCGCCGTACTCATGGCCCAGTCGAAATGGATCGAGCTGGCGCTCTACCCCTATGCCGTCATCCTGCAGGTGACGCCGATCGTCGCCATCGCGCCGCTGATCCTCATCTATGCGCCCTCCACCCAGGCGGCGCTGCTGATCTGCGCCTGGATCGTCGCCTTCTTCCCGATCCTGTCGAACACCACGCAGGGGCTGAGCTCGACCGACCACAATCTCCTCAACCTGTTCGAGCTCTACGGCGCCAGCCGCTGGCAGACGCTTGATCCACCTGAAGCTGCCCAACGCCCTGCCCTATTTCCTGGCCGGGCTCCGGATCGCCGGCGGCCTGGCGCTGATCGCCGCGGTCGTCGCCGAGTTCGCCGCCGGCTCGGCCGGCGCCGGCTCCGGCCTCGCCTTCCGCCTGCTCGAATCGCAGTTCCGCCTCAACATCCCGCGCCTCTTCGCCGCGCTGGTCCTGCTGTCGCTGACCGGCGTGCTGATCTTCTTCGCCACCAGCCTGATCTCCCACCTGCTTCTCAGGAAGTGGCACGAAAGCGCCGTCCGGCGGGAGAACTGAGCGCGATGGCGAGAGGCTTTGCCGCCGTACCGCGTACCCGCGCATTCGTCCTCGCCAACGCGACCCTGCCGGCCGCGCTGGTCGCCGCGCCACCGACAAAGCCGGACGCCGAGGGCTTGACCGCCGCCGACATCACCATCCGCGACGGCAGGATCGAGCGCATCGACCCGCCCAACCGGACGACCCGCCTGCCGGTCCTCGACCTGCGCGGCGGCATGGTCTGCCCGACCTTCGTCGACATGCACACCCATATCGACAAGGGCCACATCTGGCCGCGCCGGCGGAATCCGGACGGCACCTTCGACGGCGCGCTCGAACGCGGTGCGCGAGCGATCGCGAGGCCAACTGGTCGGCCGACGACGTCGCCCGGCGCATGGATTTCAGCCTGCGCTGCGCCTATGCCCACGGCACCGCCTGCTGCGCACCCACATCGATTCCGTACCGCCGCAGCACACGATCTCCTGGCCGGTCTTCGCCGAGATGCGCGCCCGCTGGGCCGGCCGGATCGAGCTGCAGGCCGTCGCGCTGGCCGGCGGCGATTTCCTGTTCGACGAGACCTTCATGGCCGAGCTGATCGGCCTCCTGCGCAAATATGGCGGCGTGCTCGGCAGCGCCATCGCCGGGCCGCGCGACACCAAGCGCCATCTCGAGACGCTCGTGCGCTCGCCGCGCGACAACGGGCTCGACCTCGACCTCCATGTCGACGAGACCGAGGATCCCGACAGCCGCTCGCCTGCGCTACCTCGCCGACGCGGTGATCGCGCTCGGCTATCAGGGCAAGGTCAATGCCGGCCATTGCTGCTCGATCGCCCGGCAGATGAGCGACGAGGCCGACGAGACACTCGACCGCGTCGCCGAGGCCGGCATCAGCGTCGTCTCGCTGCCCATGTGCAACATGTATCTGCAGGATCGCCACCGCCTCGACGAGACCGTCGAAGACGGGCCGGCGCGCACGCCGCGCTGGCGCGGGGTCACCCTCCTCCACGAGATGCGCGCCCGCGGCACACCGGTCGCCATCGCCTCCGACAATACCCGCGACCCCTTCTACGCCTATGGCGATCTCGACATGGTCGAGGTCTTCCGCGAGGGCGTGCGCATCCTCCACCTCGACCATCCGATCGGCGACTGGCCGAAGCTCGTCGCCAGCACCCCCGCCGACATCATGCGCCGGACCGAGTCCGGCGTCATCGCCGCCGGCGGCTCGGCCGACCTCGTGCTCTTCCGGGCGCGCAACTGGACGGAATTTCTCTCCCGTCCTCAAGCCGACCGGACGGTGCTACGCTCGGGCACGGCGATCGACCGCCGCCTGCCCGACTATCGTGAA
Source organism: uncultured Alphaproteobacteria bacterium (assembly GCA_963812285.1). GTDB lineage: Bacteria > Pseudomonadota > Alphaproteobacteria > Rhizobiales > Kaistiaceae > CAVSRC01. The sequence continues at coordinate 3,754 of CAWEUR010000017.1, forward strand.
CTCGACGACTTGATGGGGCCATCGTCATGACCGATATCGCGCGTCTGAAAGCCGCTCTCGGCGACATCAAGGTCGAGGACAATCCGGCGATCGTGAAGCAGAAGAGCCGCGACTTCTTCTGGTACTCGCCGGTCCTCAAGCGCCAGCTCGACCAGGTCACCGCCGACGTCGTCGTCTCGCCGAAGAGCGAGGCCGAGGTCATCCACGTCCTCAAGACCTGCTTCGAGATGGACGTGCCGGTGACCCCGCGCGGCTCCGGCACCGGCAATTACGGCCAGGCCATGCCGCTCTCCGGCGGCGTCGTCCTCAGCCTGTCGGAGATGAACAAGGTCAAGTCGATCGCGCCCGGCCGCGTCGTCGCCGAGGCCGGCGCGGTGATCGCCCATGTCGACCGAGAGACGCGCGCGCCACTCGGCGCAGGAGATGCGCATCCATCCCTCGACCTCCAACACCGCCTCGATCGGCGGCTTCATCGCCGGCGGCTCGGGCGGCGTCGGCTCGATCAAATGGGGCGGCCTGCGCGATCTCGGCAACGTCATCGCGCCTGCGCGTCGTCACCATGGAGGCCGAGCCGCGCGTCCTCGATCTCGACCGGCTGGGACCTGCACAAGGTCATGCACGCCTACGGCACCAACGGCATCATCACCGAGGTCGAGATGCCGCTGACGCCGCCTATGACTGGGTCGACGTCATCGTCGGCTTCGACGACTACATGGACGCGGTCCGCTTCGCCGACTACGGTCGGCAACCAGGACGGCCTGCTGGTCAAGGAGATCGCCCCGGTCGCCGCGCCGGTGCCCTACGACTATTTCCTGCGCCACCAGAAGTTCCTGCGCCGCGAGCAGTCGGTCGTCCTGCTCATGGTGGCGCCGCACGCGATGGGCGACTTCCTCGCCCTGGCCGGACGCGAGAAGGGCGAAATCCTCTTCCGCTCCGACACGGCGCCGAGGACGCGAAGAAGGGCCTGCCGCCGGTCTTCGAGCTGGCCTGGAACCACACGACCTTGCGCGGCGCTCCGGGTCGACCCGACCATCACCTATCTGCAGGTCCCTCACCCCTTCCCCGACCACCTCGAAGTCGGTCGAGACGGTGACGCGCATCTTCGGCGACGAGGTGCCCGGGCATCTCGAGTTCGTCCGCTTCGACGGCAAAGTCATCTGCTCCGGCCTGCCGATCGTGCGCTTCACCAGCGAAGAACGGCTCGACGAAATCATCCGCATCCACGAGGACAATGGCTGCCCGATCTTCAACCCGCACCGCTACACGCTGGAGGAAGGCGGCATGAAGCAGACCGACGCGGTGCAGCTCGCCTTCAAGCGCGAGGCCGACCCCAAGGGCCTGCTCAATCCCGGCAAGATGATCGGCTGGGAGAACCCGGATTTCGACGCGCGCGACGGGCAAGATGTATCTCTTCCCCGGCCTGCAGCAGACGGCGGCTGAATAGGCAGATACGCGCGATCCGATGCGCGTCCTCGTCCTCTTCGCCCATCCCGTCGAAACGAGCTTCGACGCCGCGACCCACCGGGCGTCGTCGAGGCGCTCGAAGGCGGCCGGCCACGAGGTCGACGATTGCGACCTCTATGCCGAGGGCTTCAGCCCGGTGCTGACCCGCCAGGAGCGGCTCGACTATCACGACACCGACATCAACCGGGCCAATGTCGACTCCTATGTCGAGCGCGTGCTCGCGGCCGAGGCGCTGGTGCTCGTCCATCCGGTCTGGAATTTCGGCTATCCGGCGATCCTCAAGGGCTTTTTCGACCGGGTCTTCCTGCCCGGCGTCTCCTTCGTGCTGAAGGACGGCAAGGTCGCGCCGAATCTCCACAACATCCGCAAGCTCGGCGCCGTCGTCACCTATGGCGGCGCCCGCTGGCGGGCGCTCGGCTGTGGGCGATCCGCCGCGCAAGGTGATCAAGCGCGCCGTCCGCGCGGTCATTCACCCGACCGCCCGCACCGTCTATCTCGCGCTCTATGACATGAACCGCAACGACGAGGCCCAGCCGCGAGGCCTTCCTCGACAAGGTTTCCGCACGAAATGCGGGCTTTCTGAACGCTTAACCGACTGTCATCAAGGCGACATGTTCGCCGGTTAAAGACCGCTGCTCATGGGGTTCGATCATCGCCGAACAGTGACCTATCGTGTCGCTCAGGCGGCCCACGCCTATCGCGTGCGCGCCGGCAATCACCTGTCGCGCATCGACCTGCATTCCGGTCAGGAGAACCTGCTCAAGGCGCTTGCCGAGAATGACGGCATGTCCATGAGCGACCTGGCCGCCTCGCTCGGCGTCCAGCCGCCGACGGTCACCAAGATGATCAGCCGGCTTGCCGCCCAGGACTATGTCGAGCGCCGCGCCTCGCCGGCGACGGCCGGCAGGCCCTGGTCTTCCTCACCGAGCGCGGCAAGCACGCCATCGCCTCTGATCGACAAGGTGTGGAAGCGGATCGAGAAGGACGCGCTCTCCGGCATCGACGACAAGGACCGCAAACGCCTGCGCAAGCTGCTGCGCCAGGTCGAGCGCAACCTCGGCGGCCGCCGTCGCGGCGAACTCGACCCCGGCGGCGCCGACGACGAAGCCGCCGACGCGGCCGCCGAAGCCTCCTCCGTCTGACATCCACTGTCCAAAGGCGGGAATTCCGGCCTGCCGGGCCGATTTCCGTTTGCCCGCCCCTCTGCCGCGGACTAACATCCGCGCCTCACCAAACAAGGGGCCATCCATGCCATCCAAGATATGATTTCACCGAACCGGTCGGCCGCCGTCACCGGTGGCGCCCAGGGAATTGGCCGCGCCGTGATCGAGCGCCTGATCGACGGCGGCGCCTCGGTCGCGATCTGGGATCGCGACAACGAAGTGGCCGAGGCAACGGCCAAGGAACTTTCCGCCAATGGCAGGGTCATCGCCGTCCCGGTCGACGTGACCGACTACGGTTCGGTCGAGGCCGGCCGTCGACGCGACCGCCAACGCATTCGGCCAGATCGACATCCTGGTCAACAGCGCCGGCGTCGCCGGTCTCAACGCCAAGGTCTGGGAATACCCGCTGGACGAGTGGGAGCGGGTGATGGCGATCAATCTGCGCGGCCAGTTCAACTGCATGCGCGCCGTCATCCCCGGCATGATCGAGCGCAATTACGGCCGCATCGCCAATATCGCCTCGATCGCCGGCAAGGAGGGCAACCCGACCGCCTCGGCCTATTCGGCCTCGAAGGCCGGCCGTGATCGCGCTGACCAAGTCGCTCGCCAAGGAAGTCGCCGAGCTACGATATCGCGGTCAACTCGATCACGCCGGCGGCCGCCAAGACCCGCATCTTCGAGCAGGTCTCCCAGGCCCATATCGACTACATGCTGTCGAAAATCCCGCGCGGCCGCTTCGTCACTGGTCGAGGAAATCGCCGCCATGATCGCCTTCATGGTCTCGGAGGAAAACTCCTTCACGACCGGCTGCCGCCTTCGACATTTCCGGCGGCCGGGCGACCTACTAGACCCGACGGCATCGTCTCATGGCTCAGTCCACGGCGCCGCTCAGCGAGGTGGAGACCGCCGAGCGGCTCCGTGGCATCGCCCTTCTTTGCCTGGCGGTGCTGAGCTTTTCCTTCCTCGATTCAGCGGCGAAATACGCCAGCCACTACGTGCCGACGATCGAGGTGGCCTTCGCCCGCTACGGCTTCAGCCTGGCGATGTCGGTCATGGTGCTGAGGCCATGGGCGCATCTGCGCGAGTACTACACCCGCCGCCCGGTGGTGCAGATCCTGCGCGCCGCCGCGCTGGCGGGTTCGACGGTGCTCAATTTCGCCGCCTTGCGCTATCTCCAGCTCACCGAGACGGTGTCGATCATGTTCGCCGCGCCGCTCATGGTCACGGCGCTCGCCGGGCCGGTGCTCGGCGAATGGGCCGGCCCGCGACGCTGGGCCGCGGTCGTTGTCGGCTTCATCGGCGTCCTCATCGTCATTCAGCCGGAACCGAGCAATTTCCAGCCGGCAGCCATGTTTTCCGTTGCCGCCGCCATCTGCCAGGCGATCTACGCCCTCACCACCCGCCTTCTCAGCGCCACGGACACCCCGTCGAGCATGCTGATCTACGGCTCGCTGCTCGCCACCGTCGCGCTCGCCCCGACCTTGCCGGCTGTCGGCGTCGTGCCGCCAGGCTGGCAGGTCCTCGGCGCACTCGCCGTGACCGGGCTGATGGGGAGCATCGGTCACTGGTTCCTCATTCTCGCCAACCGCCACGCGCCCGCGACCGTGCTCGCGCCCTTCGGCTACACCCAGCTCATCTGGATGATCAGCCTCGGCTACTTCCTTTTCGGCGACGTGCCGAAGCGGACGGTCCTCGTCGGCGCCGCCATCATCGTGGCGAGCGGGCTCTATGTGCTTTATCGCGAGCGCGTCCACCACGACCGCTGACCGGGTTGCCAGCTTCCAGGAGAATTCAAACGTGGCCAAGGTTGACATTCTGACGGCGGGCGAACTGCCCGAGCCGACATCCGAAACGCTCCGCCGGCTCTTCCAGGTGCACGACCTGCCGCACGACCCGGATGGCCCGCCACCGGCGGCCGGGGCGGTGCGCGGCATCGCCCGCGGCTCGCATTTCAATATCGACCGCGCGCTGCTCGACCAGCTTCCGAAACTTGAGATCGTCGCCAATTTCGGCGTCGGCTATGACGGCATCGACCTTACCACCGCCGCCGAGCGCGGCATCGTCGTCACCAATACGCCGGACGTGCTGACCGAGGAGGTCGCCGATACGACGCTCGGCCTCATCCTGATGACGGTGCGCGAGCTGCCGCAGGCCGAGCGCCATCTGCGCGCCGGCCGCTGGGCGAGCCAGGGCAATTACCCGCTGACGAAGGCGTCGCTGCGCGATCGCACGGTCGGTATCGCCGGCCTCGGCCGCATCGGCACGGCGCTCGCTCGCCGGCTCGACGCCATGCAGGTACCGGTCGTCTACCACACCCGCCACAAGCGTCCGGACGTGCCCTATCGCCACTTCGCCGACCTCCGCGAAATGGCCAAGGCGGTCGACATTCTCGTTATCGTCCTCCCCGGCACCGACTCGACCCGCAATCTCGTCGGCCGCACGATCCTCGAGGCGCTTGGCCCGACAGGGATCCTGATCAATATCGGCCGGGGTTCGGTGGTCGATGAGCCGGCGCTCGTTCGCGCCCTTCAGGACGGCACCATCCTCGCCGCTGGCCTCGACGTGTTCGTCGACGAGCCGAACGTGCCCGAGGCGCTGATCGCCATGGACAATGTCGTTCTCCTCCCCCATGTCGGCTCGGGGTCCGTCCACACCCGCACCGCCATGGGCCAGCTCATGATCGACAACCTGTCGCGCTGGTTCGACAGCGGTCGCCCGCTCACCCCGGTACCGGAAACGCCCTGGTCGAATTCCTGAACACGCATTCGCGTGATTGTGTTGCGTCCATCCTATATGCTCGCGCGAAAGCCGTATCGGCGGCGGGCCGCAACCGGAGGCGACAGTTGCGCCGACGCAATAGGTTGGGGGATCAAACATGTACCTGGAGATCATCGGCGAGGATGAGGCAACCGGGCGTGTTGCCGAGATCTACGAGGAAGAACGCGAAGCGGTCGGCGTGCTCATGTCGGCGATCCAATGCTGGACGACGCGCCCCGACATGCTGGAGCTCTGGATCCCGTTCATGCGCCAGATGCGCGGGAACTTCTCGCTGGGCATGCGCAACTGGCGCCTGATCACCCTGATCGCCGCCAAGAACGTGCCCTCGACCTATTGCTCGTTCGTCTACGGCAAGCAGTTGCTCGAGGAGCTTGGCTCACGGGAGGAGGTCGCCGCGATCTGCCGCGACCACCGCCATGCCGGCCTCACCGAGCGCGAGGTCGCCATGCTCAATTACGCGGAGAAGATCGCCAGCAACGCCACCCAGGTCAGCCAACGCGACATCGACCGGCTGCGTGAGGTCGGCTTCACCGACGTGCAGATCTTCGATATCGCCATCTGCGCCTCGATCCGGTGCTTCCTCAGCCGGCTGTTCGACGCCGTCGGCGCCACGCCCGAGGCCATGTTCATCGACGAGGACGATGTCTTCCGCGCTACCCTGATGGTCGGCCGGCCGGCCTGACCTAAGCCGTCCGCCACCGGCCGCCGCTCCTCTGTGAGAGGGCGGCCGATGGAGTCGTGATCAGTGCACCCAGTCGCCGCCGAGCTCATCCTCGATATGGATGCGGATGATCTCCTCGAAATTCGCCTCGGCCTTGAAACCGAGCGCTGTCGCCCGTTCCGGCGCGAAGTTGCGCGGCCAGCCGCCGACGATCCGGTTGATCGTCTCGTCCGGCTCGCGCCGGATACGCTTGACCACCGCCTCGCCGGCGACCTTGCGCAGGGCCTCGATCTGCTCGCCGACGGTAACCGACAGGCCGGGCATGGCGAGGTTGCGCCGGGCCCCGACCTTGGCCCCGTCGAGCCCGGCGGCGTGGATGAGGAAGTTCACGGCCGAGCGCGGGCTGGCGTGCCAGTGGCGGACATCCTCCGAGACCGGAAGCACGGCTTCCTTGCCGGCGAGCGGCTCGCGGATGATGTTGGAGAAGAAGCCGGACGCGGCGAGGTTCGGCTTGCCCGGGCGCACGCAGATCGTCGGCAGGCGGATACCGATGCCGTCGAGGAAGCCCTTGCGCGTGTAATCGGCGAGGAGCAGTTCGCCGATCGCCTTCTGGGTGCCGTAGGAGGTGAGCGGCGTCTCGAAGAATGTGTCGCCGATCGCCTCGGGAAACGGCGCGCCGAAGACCGCGATCGATGATGTGAAGACGACGCGCGGGCAATAGCCGTCGCCGATGGCGCGGATCGCCTCGATCAGCGAGCGCATGGCATCGAGATTGACGCTGTAGCCCTTCTCGAAATTAGCCTCCGCCTCGCCCGAGACGATGGCCGCCAGATGGAAGACGACGTCCGGTCGGTCGGCGACGAGTTGCGCGGCAACGCCCTCGCCTGTCAGGTTGACCGCCCTCGTGTCGACGTTGAACGCCGCATCCGGCGTCGTCGGCGCGACGACATCGACAAGCGACAGGCGGTCGATCGCCTTGCCGGCGAGCGACCCGTCCTTGACCAGGCGCGCCGTCAGTTTGGCGCCGATCATGCCGGCCGCCCCGATAATCAAGATGTGCATGATTGTGATTCCGCTGATGATCCTCCCGCGGATGACGGCATTGTGGTGCCTGCCGCTGCCCGCGCGCGGCCAGTATAAGGATCAATCCGGCAACCACCAGAGAGCCGGCCGATTTCCTTGTGCGGCGTGAGCGGGATTACAGGCGGACAGGGCGCGCATGAGCAAGAATGGCGCAACGCAATGCCGCAACGGGATTCGGAAATGAGTGCTGCAGACGTGCCGGCCGGGCCGGACCGCGCCGATCGCCCCTACCCGCTCGTCGTGCAGGACGGGCCGAGCCGGCTAGTGCTTCGTCATCGCGACGAGGGCATCACGCTCACTCCGACCGGGCTCGAATGGACAAAGGACGGCACCGACCGGCACGCGGCCTACGCCGACATCGCCGCGATCCAACTCCAGATCGGCCAGTTGCCGAAAGGCGGTCCCTTTGGAAGCTGCCGCATCACCTTTCGCGACGGCGGCCAGATGACCGTCAGCAGCGTCACCCGCTTCGGCAATGCCAGCCGCGAGCGCGCCATCGTCTATGCCGCTTTCCTGCGTGATCTGCACGGACGGCTCGGCGCCGAGGACCGGACCCGCATCCATTTCGGTGCCGGCAACAGCGCCGGCAGGCAGACCTTCGGCAAGGTTCTTCTGGTCGTCGCCGCCCTCTTCTTCATCGGCCTGCCGGTCGTCCTCCTCGTCCTGACGGGCGAGTTGAAGTCGCTGTTCATCACCCTTGCCGGAGCCTTCTTCGTCTATCCGCTTTTCAGGACCATCCAGCGCAACGCACCGGTGGACTATGCCCCCGATGCGGTCCCGGACACGTTCTTTCCCTAGAGCATTAGCAGGAAAAGTGGGCACCACTTTTCCGTCAGAAATTGCTGTAATAACAAAGAGTTAGAGAGGATCAGCGATTCCATCGAACGATGACTCGCTCTAGACCGCGTCCAGCGCATCACCCCAGTCGGCACGGCGCGCGGCGCGGAAGACATCGCCTTGGCGCTTGCTGAACATCCGCTCTTCGGCGGTACTATCGGCAAGGCAGAGCTTCAGCATCGCCTTGCCCTTGCCGGCACGCGGCCGCGCGATGACGCGTGCCGCGACGGGGGCGCCGGGATGCCGGGAGGCGGCGAGATAGATGAATTTCTCGTCCTCCCACGGTACCGCGCCGCCCTTTGCGAGGCGGTGCTGCCGGGACCGCGACAGGCGGGCGGAGAAATGGCACCAGTCCGGCGCCGTCAGCGGACACGCCCCACCATGCGGACAGGGCGCGAGCACATGGGCGCCCGAGGCGATGAGCCGGGCGCGCGCCGCCAGGATCCGCTCCCAGCCGGCCGGCGTCCCCGGCTCGACGACGACAAGAACATCTCCTGTTGCCGCCCATAGCCGGTCGATCAGCGCCGGGCGGTCGCCGGCATTGATCTCGCCGAGCGCATAGGCGAGCGTCACGAGATCGGCCTCACCAACGCCCGTGAGGCCGGAGCCGACATCCTGCATCCGCCATTCCGGCCGGGCGAAAGGTGCATCCTCGGCGAGCCGCTCGCCCCAGCCGCGGATCGCCGCGCCACGCTCGACCAGGATGGCGCGCGCCAGGTCCGGCCAGCAATCCGACGCCGCCCACAGCGCGGTGCCCGGCCCCGCCCCGACATCGATGAGGCTTGCCGGCGCGAAATCCGGCCGCGCCAGCGCCACCGCGTCCAGCGCCGCGCGGATGGCGGCATAGGTCGCCGGCATGCGCGTCGCAAGATAGGCGCGTGCGGCGATGTCGTTGGCAAGATGCTCGCGGCCGGCAACATCGTCGCCGCGATAGCGCACCGAGAGAGCGGCGGCGGCGCGCTGCAAGTCGGCGAGCGCGACGCCATCCAAGGCGCGATCGAGGGCCTGGCGGAGTGCGGTGGGCAGTTCCATCGCCGCCCTCCGCCGGGCTCAGGTGCTAAAGCGCGAAGCCGCCGTCGACGAGATGGATCTGACCGGTCGTGTAGCTCGAACTCGTCGGAAGCGAGATAAAGGGCGAGCAACGCGACCTCTTCGGCCGTGCCGAGCCGGCCCATGGGCTGCCGGTCGATGAAGGCCTGGCGCACTTCGTCGAGCGACTTGCCGAGGGCCTTGGCCTGCGCGGCGATGCGGTCGTCGAGCGAAGGCGACTGGATCGTGCCCGGACAGATGGCATTGCAGCGCACGCCCTGGCGGATGAAGTCCGCGGCCACCGACTTGGTGAGACCGACCACGGCCGCCTTCGACGTGCCGTAGACGTAGCGGTTGGGAATGCCGCGCACCGAAGAGGCGCCCGAGGCGATATTGACGATCGATCCGCCGCCCTTCTCCAGCATGCCCGGCAGGAAGGCCGCGATCGTGCGGAACATCGACTTGACGTTGAGGTTGAAGGAGAAGTCCCAGTCCTTCTCGCTCGTCGTCAGCGCCGTGCCGTGATGGACGTAGCCGGCGCAGTTGAAGATGATGTCGACGGGACCGACCTTTTCGGCAAGCGCGTTGACCGCGTCCGTGTCGAGCACGTCGAGGCCGTGGGTCTCAGCGATCCCCTCGCCCTTCAGATCGGCGATCAGCTCCGGCTTGAGATCGGTGGCGATGACATGCGCACCCTCGGCGGCGAAAGCCAGCGCCGTGGCCCGGCCGATACCGGCGCCGCTCGCCGTCAGAAAAGCGCGTTTGCCCTTCAACCTGTTCATTCTCATTATCTCCCTGCTGGATTTCTGGCGGTTGCCGCGTTGAGCGTGGAAAGGTTTGTGCGTTGCCGCCCGTCGGAATCGAAATTTGCCGGATCGAGCCACTGCTCGAAGGCTCTTTTGCGGGCCGGCCATTCGCTGTCGGTCATGGAGAACCAGGCGGTGTCGCGGTTGCGGCCCTTGACGATCATGTGCTGTCGGAAGATGCCCTCGAAGGTGAAGCCGAGCCGGCCGGCGGCACGCCGTGACGGCGCGTTGAGCGCGTTGCACTTCCACTCGTAGCGCCGGTAGCCGAGCGTCTCGAAAACATGCGCGGCGACGAGAAATTGCGCCTCCGTCGCCGCCGGCTGCCGCTGCAGGTCCGGCGTATAGACGATGCTGCCCATCTCGATGACGCGCATCGCCGGCCGGATCTCCATCAGCGTGACGATTTCGACCGCCGCATCCTTCGCCCTGTCGACGACGACATAGTGGAAGGGATCGAGCACCTTCGCCCGCCCCTCGAGCCATTCGGCGAAGGCCTTTCCGTCCGCGAACGGACCGACACCCATATAGTCCCAGATCGAATCCTCGCCCGCGAGCCGTTGCCACAGCGCCGCGCCATGGCGCGCGGGATCGAGCGTCTCGACCCGGCAGAAGCGCCCTTCGAGCACCATTGGCCCGGGTCGCGTCGCCGGCGCCGTCTCGACAATCGGCCCGATCGGCCGTGATGGATCAGTTGCGGCGTTCATGAGTTGCGCCGCCTTGCGTCTTCGGCGAAGAAATCGTTGAGCGGACCGCCGGGCGCCGCGTCACCGAAGGCGGTGAAGCTGCCACTCTCGGCCATCTCGCGGGCGGCACGCTGGAAGCCGGCCCAGGCCACGCGCGCCATCGAGCCGCCGACGCTGATGCGCCGCACGCCAAGTTCGGCGACGTCACGCAGGGTCATGCCGTTGAGGCCGCGAGCGAGCAGATTGACCGGCTTCGGCGCGACCGCCCTGACGATTGCCGCGATGTCCGCAGGCGTCGCAACGCCGGGCGCATAGAGGCAATCGGCGCCCGCTTCGGCAAAGGCCGTCAGCCGGCGGATCGCTTCTTTCAGAGGATCATCGTGACCGGTCAGGAAGCACTCGGCCCGGGCGACGAGAAGCACGTCGCCACCGGTCTCGTCGATCGCCGCGCGCGCCGCCTTGATCCGCTCGACCGCCAGATCGAAAGCGAACAGCGGTGTCGCCGGGTCGCCCGTCGCGTCCTCGATCGACAGGCCGGCAACGCCGGTCGCGACGCAACGCTTCACATTCTCGGCGACCCCTTCAGGCTCGCTCGCGAACCCGGCGAGGAAATCCGCATTGACCGGCAGGTCGGAGGCCGCGACGAGGCTGCTGATATGCGCAAGCATCTCATCGAGCGGCACTTCGCCGTCGGCATAGCCGAGGCTCCACGCCGCGCCGGAACTGGTCGTGGCGATCGCCTTGAAGCCGAGGCCCCGGAGCCAGCGCGCCGTGCCGACATCCCAGGGATTGGGCAGCAGGAAGCATCCGGACCTGTGCAGGTCCCGGAATGTCTGTCGCTTCTCCGCGATGTCTGGCATGCGCCTCCCTCCCCGCCTTGTCGCGGCGGTCGGGCGCCGATCGGAACGGGTTTGATTTCGTCCGTCTTATGCGCCAAGAGTCCGGGCAAAATCAACGAGGGACGGCCAGGAGCCGGAAAGTCATGTTTCATACCATCTCTGGCTTCGATCGAATCGGCGAGGAAAACGCCTTCGCGGTGCTGGCGCGGGCAACGGAACTCGCATCCCAGGGCCGCGACATCGTCAACCTCGGCATTGGCCAGCCCGATTTCCGCACGCCTGACCACATCGTCGAAGCCGCCATCAAGGCCCTGCGCGATGGCCAGCACGGCTACACGCCGGCAACCGGCATCAAACCCTTGCGCGAGGCGGTCGCCGCCGACATCCACCGCCGCGTGAATGTCGAGGTCTCGCCCGACCAGGTGATCATCGTGCCGGGCGGCAAGGTCACCATGTTCTCGGCCATCCTGATGTTCGGCGAGCCCGGCGCCGACATTCTCTATCCCGATCCCGGCTTCCCGATCTATCGCTCGATGATCGAGTTCACCGGCGCCCGGCCGGTCCCCATTCCGATCCGCGAGGAGAACGGCTTCGCTTTCTCGGCCGAGGAGACCCTGTCGCTGATCACGCCTGAGACGCGGCTGATCATCCTCAACTCGCCGGCGAACCCGACCGGCGGCGTCACGCCCAAGCAAGAGATCGACACGCTCGTCGCCGGACTGGAGCGCTTCCCCGACGTCGCCATCCTTTCCGACGAGATCTACGGCCAGATGACCTATGACGGCCTCGACCACGTTTCGTTGCTCTCCTATCCCGAGATCCGCGATCGCGTGATCCTGCTCGACGGCTGGTCGAAGACCTATGCCATGACCGGCTGGCGCATGGGCTATTCGGTCTGGCCGGAGCCGCTCTACGATCATGTCCGCAAGCTGGCGGTCAATGCCTGGTCCTGCGTCAACGCGCCGTCGCAGTTCGCCGGGCTCGCGGCGCTGCAGGGCCCGCAGGATTCGGTCGCCGCGATGGTCGCCGAATTCGACAAGCGGCGGAAGATCGTCGTCGACAGGCTGAACGAACTACCGGGCGTCTCCTGCATCACGCCGAAGGGCGCCTTCTATGCCTTCCCCAATGTCAGCAGGACCGGCATGAAGGCCAAGGCGCTCGCCTCGCAGCTTCTCGAGGAAGCCGGCGTCGCCACCATCGGCGGCCCCGATTTCGGCGTCCATGGCGAGGGCTATCTGCGCCTCTCCTATGCCAATTCGGCCGAGAACATCATCCGCGCCATCGACCGCATGAAGGAGTTTCTGGAGAGCCGCAACGCCGCCGCGGGTCAGTCGGTCTGAGCCGACGGCGATCATTCGCCGTCTCAGCGAAGCTGCCTAAACGACTCGTCCGACTTGCAAATCGCGGGGTCCGCACGCCGTGCGGACGATGGCGTGCCGCCTTGAATTGAAATGTGAAGCGATCGGGCCAGCCGACTCCATCGGCTGGCCCTTTGCCTGGTCAGGCCGCCTTGGCCGCCGCCGTCTGCTGCCGCGCCGCCTTGAGCGCGCTGGTCCACCACAGGAGCTGGTCGATCATCGTATTCGCCGCCTGCTGGACGGGAGCGAAGCGCGCCGGATCGACAGGCGCCGGCTCCTTGGCCATCGACATGTAGAGGTCCATCGGCAGGTGGACGCCGGCCCGGACCGGCGCCATCTGCAGTTCGACCGCGACCAGGCGCATCTGCTCGACGGCGCGACCGCCGCCGATGCCGCCATAGCCGACGAAGCCGACCGCCTTCTGGTTCCATTCCTTGTAGACCCAGTCGAAGGCGTTCTTGATCACCGCCGACATGCTGCGATTGTATTCCGGGGCGACGATGACGAAACCGTCCTGCGCGCCGATCTTCTTCGTCCAGCGGGCCACAACCTCATTGTGGCTGTAGGGCTCGCTGATCCAGCCGGGCGAGACCGGCTGATCGAAGAAGGGCATCGGATAGTCGCGAAGATCGAGGAACTCGGCTTTGACGCCCTCTCGTTTTTCGAGCTCGCCGAAGATCCAGCGGGCGGGCTTCTCGCCAAAGCGCCCCTCGCGCGTGGAACCGAGGATGACGGCAACGTTCAGCATCACGGAACTCCAAATTTTGGGAGGATGGTCGCGGAAGCCGAAGCGCCGCGAACCAGATTGGAGCCGCCATGGTGCCGCGCCGAGCGACACCGTCGAAGTGCTGAAATTGCGATGGATATGATCGGCGCCGCCGATGGATCTATTGCTCCGGCAGCGCCGCCGGCACCGGCTCCTTTCGCGGGATCAGGAGGAGAGCGGCGAGCGCGGCCAGGAAGGCGAGAACGGCATCCGCAAGCATGCCGGCGCGATAGCCGGCAAGAAACGCGCTTTCGACCGCCGCCCGGGCCGCCGCGCCGACCGGCGGGATCGTGCCGAAGCGCGCCTGCGTCGGCGCCTGCATCGCGAAGACCAGGCCCGCGGTCGCGCCAACGATGGCGATGGCGAGCCCGCCGGCAAGCCGGCTGGCGGCATTGTTGACGCCGGACGCGGCGCCCGAACGACCCTCCGGCGACGCGTTCATCACCGCCGTCGTCAACGGAGAGACGACGATCGCCATGCCGCTCGCCACCAGCACCATCGGCACCACGGCGCCGAGCCAGATATTGCCGGCGGTGGCGGTGAAGCCGAGGCAGCCGAGCCCGACAACGGCCGAGCCGGCAATCAGGAACGGGCGCGGCCCATAAGTGTCGGCAAGGGAGCCGGTCAGGCGCGAGAACAGACCGATGATGATCCCCATCGGCAGCAGCGCCAGCCCGGTCTCCGCCCCCGTTAGTCCGCGCCGCGCGAGCAGGTCGAAGGGCACCAGGAAGAGCGTGCCGCTGAGACTGCCATAGAGCAGCACGGTGATGACATTCGCCGCCGAAAAGACCGGCGATCGGAAGAGCACCGGCGGCATGATCGGGTTCCTGGCCCGCATCTCGATGGCGACGAAGACCGCGATGCCGATCGCGCCGAGAAGAATCGCCGCCCCGGCGATCAGCGGTCCGCCGCCGCCATCCGACAGGGCGCTGAGGCCGTAAGTCAGGAGACCGAAGCCGACGACCGCGAACGCCGCGCCTTGCCAGTCGAGCTCTCCCCTCTCCCCCTCGTCGCGGCTCTCCGGCACGTAGCGCCAGGCAAGCCATAGCGTCACGAGCGACAGCGGCAAGTTGATCCAGAAGGCCGCACGCCAGGACAAGAGGTCGATGAGGAACCCGCCGAGCGGTGGCCCGAGCGCGGTGGTGACGGCCGAGGCCGCCGCCCAGGTGCCGATCGCCTGTCCGCGAATGTCCTTGGGGAAGTTGGCCGCGATCAGCGCCAGGCTCTGCGGCACCAGCAGCGCCGCGCCGATCCCCTGCACGGCCCGCGCGCCGATCAGCGTGATCACGTCAGGCGCGATCGCGCAGGCGAGCGAAGACAGAGAGAAGACCGTCACGCCGGCCATGAAGACGCGGCGCCGCCCGATCCGGTCGCCCAGCCCGCCGCCGACCAGGATCAGCGCGCCGAGAATGATCAGATAGACATTGACCACCCATTGCAGCGCCAGGAGATCGGCGCCGAAATCGCGCTGGATCGCGGGGACCGCGATACTGACCACGCTGCCGTCGATGAAGGCCATCGCCGAGCCGCCGATCGTCGCCGCCAGCACGAAGGGCCGCGCCGCGGCCGGACAGGGCGCCCCCACCTGACGGCTCGTATCGACCACGACTGGCCGTCCGCCCCCCGGGCGCGATGGGCCAGTGCGAGATCACGTGCCGGTCTCGACTGCGCCCATCGGATCGTCCCCTCCCTGTCGCGCCGGATCAGCTGGCGCGCCGCACCCGCCGCCAAAAGGCAATGGTCAGGAGCGGCTATGCGCCGCGATGAACTTCGCCACGCGCTCGCTGATCGCCGAATGCGGCTCCATCAGCGCGAAATAGACACCCATGTGATCATATCCGGAAACGATATCGGTACTCACCGCAACGCCGGCGGCCGTGGCTGCCTTTTCCAGGTCCCGCGTGTGGCGCATCGAGACGACAGCGCCAGCAGCACCAGCATGTGCGACTGCCGGCGGGCCGACCCGGTCACGCCGCGGTCTCCGTGACCTTCGCTTGTGGCAGCGACATCGGCTCGACACAGCCCGGCACCAGGCGGCGCATCTCTTCGATCAGCCAGCGCCCGGCGCGGCCCGGTGGGCGGTCCCGGTCGTGCACGACATGGATCTTGAAGTTCGGTGCGTTGTTGTCGGGAAAGTCGAGGACCTTCAGCCGCCCGGCGGTAATGTCGGCGCGAACCATCGGCACGGGCATGTTGCACCAGCCGAAGCCGGCGCGCAGGAAGTCGAGCCGCGTGTTGATGTCGGCAAAGCGCCACGTCCGCCGGCTGAGGATGCCGTGATTGCGGCCGGCGGTGATCGGCGTGCGGTCGGTCAGCACGAGCTGGATATGCGGCTCGACATCGGCGCGGATCAGCGGCCGCGTGATCGCCGCCAGCGGATGGTCGGCCGCGACCACCGGCACCGCCGGGATCGTCATCAGGAATTCGGTTTCCCGCTCGTCGTTGTTCTCGTCGAAAAGCAGCATGAAGCCGAGCCGCGCCGCACCGTCGCGCAGCCGCTGCTCGGCCCCGCCGAGGCCCTCGGTGTAGAGCGTCACCGGCAGGGTGGGAAATGCCTTGGCAAGGCCCTTGAGGACCCGCGTCAGGATGTCGTTGGGCACCAGCGAATCGACCGCCAGCGTCAGCTCCGGCTCGATGTCGTGGACGATGCTTTCGGCCCGCGCCTTCAGCCTTTCGGCGCCGCGGACGAGTTCGCGGGCGTCCTCGAGAATGACCTTCCCCGCATCGTTGAGGACCGGCACCTTGCCGGAGCGGTCGAAGATCGGCGTGCCGAGAGCGGTCTCGAGGCCCTGAACGGACTGGCTGACGGCCGACTGGACACGGCCGAGACGGCGCGCAGCCGCCGAAAAACTGCCGGTTTCGGAGACGGCGATGAGCACCCGCATCTGGTCGAGGGTGAGCGGATCGAGCATGAGCTATCATCCCAACTGATGGATACTGCCATTATTTGGCCAATTCTCGCGATGCGACAAGTCCCCATATGCTGACCAGCGAAGCCGGACGCCTCCCCGTCCGGCATATTGACGAGGGGACCATGAACCAGTTTGTCGCCGAAAAGACCCTTGCGCCGAGCGAAGCCTACGAAGCCCGCCTCGACGAGACGGGCCTCGACCTGATCTTCCGCGAGGCCCGCACCCACAATGTCTGGCAGGACCGGCCGGTGCCGCATGCCCTGCTGGAGGAGGCCATCGCGCTCGCCAAGATGGCGCCGACTGCCGCCAATTCCTCGCCCTTCCGCATCCTCTTCGTCGAGACGCCGGAAGCGAAGGCCAAGCTCAAGCCGGCCCTGGCGGAAGGCAATGTCGAGAAGACCATGGCCGCGCCGGTCACAGCCATCCTTGCCTATGACCTCGCCTTCTACGAGTTCATGCCGAAGCTGTTCCCGCACACCGACGCCAAGTCGTGGTTCGTCGGCAACGAGGCCTTCGCCGAGCACACCGCCAGGCAGAGCGGCACGCTTCAGGCCGCCTACTTCATCCTGGCATTGCGCGCCGTCGGCCTCGACGCCGGTCCGATGAACGGCTTCGACAATGCCAAGGCCGACGAAGCCTTTTTCGCCGGCACCTCGATCCGCTCCAACTTCCTGGTCAATATCGGCTATGGCGACGCGGAGAAGCTCTTTCCGCGCAATCCTCGGCTCGACTTTGATGAGATCGCCCACTTCGCCTGAACCGGCAGGGCTCTTTTCCAGCCCTGTCGGGGAGCCATCGCGATGTCGGTTGCTCCCCGTTATCCCCGAATATCCCAATGCCGCGAGATCGTCGCTTCCCTTCTACCGGAGAGTGAGCGACGATTTCCCTACCGCGAAGGCCAGTCGAGTTCGACACGGGCAAGTCGAGCGACCGAGACGGGTTCTTCGGTGGACCGCGCCGGTGGCTGCGACGCAAGTCGCGAAGCTGGAAGCCCCGCGGAGCCGATCCGGGACATGTCGAATGCAGCGATGCGGCCGGCGTGGAATGGATCGGGCCGATGCTCCCGTGAACGGCGGCACAACCGTTTGACGGGGCGGCGACAAGCCGAGAGGCGTGTTGCCGCGGTGACGGGATCGCGCTGACAGCGATGGCGGCTGCACCCGATCACACTCAGCGCGGCGTCGGTCGGGCGCCTGTGCCTTCGGGCCGGGCATCGATCGGAGGCCGACCTGACAGGGAGGCGTCGGTTGGGGCGACCCAAACGGCGCCTTTCTGTCGTCCGCGTGACCTTCCGCTTCCGCAGTAGATCATTGCCTGGCGGGGTTCGCCGCCCCGCTCCCCGACGCTGTTCCTGCCGCGAATTCGAACGGAATGGTGGACGCTGCTTTTCCCTCAATTGCGTCGCCCTGCCCGGAATCGAAAACGCCGCCGGCAAGGCCGGCGGCGTTCAAATTCATGATCGGGGCGGCGCCAGTCGACACCGCTGATCAGTTCATTCAGGCAAGCTGAATGTCGACGGCCTTCGGGCCTTTACCCGCACGGTCCGGCTCGGTCTCGAAGGTGACCTTCTGGCCGTCCTCGAGATGCGAGATACCGGAACGCTCGAGAGCGCTCACATGAACGAATACGTCCTTGGACGCACCATCCGGAGTGATAAAGCCAAAGCCCTTGGCCGAATTGAAGAACTTTACGGTGCCAGTCTGGCGCATAAGGGAACCTTTCCCAAAGTTTGCAATGAGCGGACACGACATGCGTCCACCGTGGTCGGCATCTTGAGTAACGGGGAAAGGAAGGAAGCGTCTTTTTCGTGAAGGTTGCGGGGTCGGTTCTTCATACGGCCCTACATCAACCTGCGTGGCGTCTATCCGCCGCGCGCCCGTGTTCCAGTCTCCGGGTCCAAAGTGCCCGAACAATGGGCATATGGCGCGACTCGACAAGGATTGCAAGACAAATCGATTCTGCGCCTCGCGAAGACCCGTCCCGCAAGCACCCCGAATCGGGTCGAATTAGCCGCCCGAAAGCGCCGCCGCCGCCCGCGACAAGGCAGTGATTGCCGCCCAGTCGCCGCTGGCAACCGCCTTGCCCGGCGCGACCCACGAGCCGCCGACGCAGATCACATTGTCGAGAGCGAGATAGTCGGCAGCGTTGGCGGCGCTGACCCCGCCGGTCGGGCAGAAGCGAATATCGGGCAGCGGCGCGGCAAGCGCCTTCAGATAGGCCCGGCCGCCCGCCGGCTCGGCCGGAAAGAATTTCAGATAGGTGTAGCCTTCGTCCGCCAGGCTCATGGCTTCCCCGGCCGTCGCCACGCCGGGAAGGAACGGCACCGGACATTCGCGCGCCGCCGAGAGCAGGGCCGGCGTCGCGCCGGGCGAGACGAGGAACGTCGCGCCCGCATCGACCGCGCCTTCGAGCTGCATCGGGTTGAGCACGGTACCAGCGCCGACATTGGCGCCCTCGACCTCGGCGGCGATCGCGCGGATGCAGTCGAGCCCGGCCCGCGTGCGCAGCGTCACCTCCAGCGCCGTCAGGCCGCCGGCGACCAGAGCGCGCGCCAGCGGCACCGCCACCTCGACGCTCTCGATGGTGAGGACGGGAACGACCGGCGCCGCGGTCAGAATGGATTGAAGGGTCTGATTGCGCTTTTCCATGACAGCCTGTGTAGCGAAGCCGTGCGGCGGCGAAAAGGCGTTTCTGCGCCGCATCAGCTGCGCTTGTCGCCTCACCCGAATGCCCCTATAGCTTCGCCGAATGACCGGTTCCGGATCGAGGGAATTCCGATGCAGACCAACACCACCTCCCGCGCGCTGGCTGCCGCCGTCTGGCCGCAGAACGCAAACCGTACCCTTCAATCCGTCGTGCTCGTCCTTGCCGGCACGGCGATCATCGCCGCAGCCGCGAAGATCCAGGTACCGTTCTGGCCCGTGCCGCTGACCCTGCAGACGCTCGCCGTGATGCTGGTCGGCGCCACCTACGGCTCGCGCCTCGCCGCCGCGACGCTTGTTGCCTACATCCTCGAAGGCATGGCCGGCCTGCCGGTCTTCGCCGGTGCCGTCGCCGGTCCCGCCTATCTCCTCGGACCGACCGCCGGCTTCATCTGGGGCTGGATTCCGATGGCCGCCATCATCGGCTATGCCGCCGATCGCGGCTGGGACCGCTCCATGGTCCGGCTCTTCGCGGTCGTGCTTGCCGCCGACGCGCTCGACTTCGCCCTCGGCCTCGGCTGGCTCGGCCATGCCGTTCCGACCATCGGCTACTCGCAGACCCTGCTCGAGACCGGGCTCTATCCCTTCGTCCTCGGCGACCTCCTCAAGATCGCCCTCGTCGCCCTCTCGGTGCCGGCCGGATGGGCGCTGATGAAGCCGAAGAGCTAGAGCAATTGCGGGAAAAGTGGGTACCGCTTTTCCGTCCGAAATTGCGGTGAGAATAAAGAGTTAGAGCGGATCAGCGATTCCATCGAACGATGATCCGCTCTAAATCTCACCGGCATTCTGGAACATGAAGGGCGAGACGCCGGACAGCGTCTCGTCGACGATGAGGGTGCGGGTGATCGGAGGCTCGGCGCGCTGGGCGCAGTGAGCGCGCTCGCACAGCCGGCAATTGACGCCGATCGGCGTCGCATCCGCCTCCGTCAGGCTGTAGCCCGCCGCATAGCCGAGCCTGCCGGCATGCTTCAACTCGCAACCGAGCGCCACCGCGTGGCGCGGCTCGACCTGGGCATAGGGCATCGTCGCCCGCTTCACCGTGCGCGCGATCGAGAAATAGAGCTGATCGTCCGGCAGGCCGATCACCTGCGTCGCAATCTGGCCGGGCGTGTCGAAACAGGTGTGCACGTTCCACAAGGGGCACGTGCCGCCGAAGCGCGAGAACGGGAAGGTGCCCGAGGAGAAGCGCTTCGACACATTACCCGCATGGTCGACGCGCAGCATGAAGAAGGGGATGCCGCGCGCGCCCGGCCGCTGCAGGGTGGTGAGGCGATGGCAGACCTGCTCGAAGCTGGCGCCGAAGCGTCGTGACAGGACGTTGATGTCGTAGCCGAGCTGCTCGGCCGCCGCATGGAAGGCGGCATAGGGCATCATCAGCGCGGCGGCGAAATAATTGGCGAAGTTGACCCTGAGCGAGCGCCGCGTCTCCGGGTCCTTTTCGTTCGCCAGGTCGGCGAGCCGCTCGAACAGCGCCCCCTGCTCCTCGATGCCGATCTGGAAGCCGCACTGGAAGATGCGGCCCGCCTCCTCGACCAGTTCCGAGATCAGTAATTGCCGCCGGTGGCGGTCGAGCCGACGCAACAGATTGGGCAGCGCCTCGATCGGCAAGACCCGCACGCGGAGGCCGTGGCGCTCGCGCAGCTCGCGCCTCCATCGCCGCGAAGAGCCCCGTCCCCTGCCCGTCCAGCTCCGCCCGCACCGCTTCCGCCGCAAGCTCGATGTCCGGGAAATGGTTGCGGTTCGTCTCGACGATCTCGCGCACCCGGTCGACCGGGCTCGCCCGGAACGTCCCGTCGCCATCACGCTCGGCGATACGCGAGGCGACGAGGCTCTCGCCGCGCCGCGCCTCGACATAGGCGCCATAGAGCCGTTGCAGGGCGTGGGTGACGCCCGGCGCGAGCTGGGCGAGGTCCTGCACTTCCTGGCGCGACAATTCGATGTCGCGGAACAGCGGGTCGCTGAAGATCTCGTTGAGCTCGGCGAAGGAGCGGCCGTCGTCGCCGCTGGCGAGGTCCTTCAGGTCGATATCGAAGGCTTCCGCCAGGCGCAGCAGCACCTGCGCGGTGACCGGCCGCTGGTTGCGCTCGATCAGATTGACATAGCTCGGCGACACGCCGAGCTCGGCGGCGATCTCGGTCTGCGACAGCCCAAGCTGCTGGCGCAACCGGCGGAATCGCGGGCCGAGAAACAGTTTGCGCCGCGGCTCGCGGCTGTCGTTGTCGACTTGTGTCATTTTGACAAAATTACCTAATTACTTTGTATGATCGTTGCCGGCTTTCCTCATTCTCCGCCGAATTCCTTGATTTGTCTAGCTTCATCCGCGATAGAGGCTCGTGACAGAGCCAGCGAATACGCATGATCTGTCACAATTGTAAGCGGCTCAATTCACTGAGCCGCCTAGCCACGGCGGAGACAGCCATGACAAACAGCTTCGAAACCCTCATCCCCGGCGCGCCCAAGGGCCGCTTTGACGGCATCACGCGGAACTACACCGCGGCCGACGTGAAGCGGCTTCGTGGCTCGTTTGTAGCCGACCACGCCCTGGCGCGGCGCACGGCCAATCGCCTGTGGGAGCTCCTGCGGGAGGAACCCTATGTCGCTGCCCTCGGCGCCGTCACCGGCAATCAGGCCATGCAGATGGTCCGCGCCGGCCTCAAGGCGATCTACCTCTCCGGCTGGCAGGTCGCGGCCGATGCCAATGTCGCCGGCGCCATGTATCCCGACCAGAGCCTCTACCCGGCCAATTCCGGCCCCGAGCTCTGCCGGCGGATCAACCGCGCTCTGCAGCGCGCCGACCAGATCGAGCACATGGAAGGCGACGCCACGCGCGACTGGTTCGCGCCGATCGTCGCCGACGCCGAGGCCGGCTTCGGCGGACCGCTCAATGCTCACGAGATCATGAAGGCCTACATCGAGGCCGGCGCCGCGGCGGTCCATTTCGAGGACCAGCTCGCCTCGGAGAAGAAGTGCGGCCATATGGGCGGCAAGGTGCTGATCCCGACCGCGGCCCACGAGCGCAACCTTCAGGCCGCGCGGCTCGCCGCCGATGTCTGCGGCATGCCGACCCTGATCGTCGCCCGCACCGACGCCGAAAGCGCCAAGCTGATCACCTCCGATGTCGACGAGCGCGACCGTGAGTTCCTCGACCGGCGAGCGCACGGCGGAGGGCTTCTATCGCCTGAAGCCGGGCACCGGGCTCGACCACTGCATCCCGCGCGGCCTCGCCTTCGCCCGCCACGCCGATCTCGTCTGGTGGGAGACCTCGAAGCCGAACCTGGAGGAAGCGCGCCTCTTCGCCGAGGCGGTGCATCGCGAGATGCCCGGCAAGATGATGGCCTATAATTGC
Organism: uncultured Alphaproteobacteria bacterium; assembly: GCA_963812285.1. Classification (GTDB taxonomy): domain Bacteria; phylum Pseudomonadota; class Alphaproteobacteria; order Rhizobiales; family Kaistiaceae; genus CAVSRC01. Next base: position 26,181 of record CAWEUR010000017.1, read on the forward strand.
TCGCCGTCCTTCAACTGGCGCGCCAATCTCGACGAGGCCACCATCGCCCGCTTCCAGCGCGAGCTCGGCGCCATGGGCTACAAGTTCCAGTTCGTGACCCTGGCCGGCTTCCACAGCCTCAATCTCGGCATGTTCGAGCTGGCCGGTGGCTATCGCGACCGCGGCATGGCGGCCTATTCCGAGCTGCAGCAGCGCGAATTCGCCAGCGAGGCGGACGGCTACAGCGCCACCCGCCACCAGCGCGAGGTCGGCACCGGCTATTTCGACCAGGTGAGCCTGGCGATCGCCGGCGGCGCTGCCTCGACAACGGCGATGGCCGATTCCACCGAAACCGCTCAGTTCGAGCAGATCCCGGCCGAGGCCGCCGAATAGCCCGCCGCAGGAGGACAGGACAATGACGCATACACGCTTCTGGGTCATCGGCGGCGAATTCCGTTCGACCGATTTCGACCACATGACCGAGGGCACCGAGAAGGTCCTCGGACCCTACCCCGACGAGGCGGCGGCCGAGACCGCCTGGCGCGCCATCTCGCGCCAGCACGGCCACGAATGCCGCACCCGCTTCGCCGTGGTCCGAGAACCACTCCGCGCAACGGCCGGCTGATACGACTGGCGCCAGGTCTAGGGAGGGCGCAGGAGTGAGAGGCGGCGGCGACACCCCCGGTCGCCGCCACCCTTTTTCATTACGGCCGAGCCCGACCGCGCTCAGAACAGGGCGAAATCGCCGACCATCTGATTGCGGGCGATCCATGGGGTCTGGCGGCCGTCTGTGTCGGCGACGACCGCGCTCTTGACGCCGCGATAGAGCTCGCTGATCTCGATCGCTCCGTCGCCATTGGTGTCGAAGCGCTTGCGATCTGCCCCGATCACATTGACCAGCGCGGTGGTGAAGATGCCGCCGCCGGCGCTCGGCGCCTCCTCCGACAATTCGCGGCCCTTGGCCGCCGAGAAGACGACGATGCCGCTCGGCACTTTCTCGAGCAGGCTCGCTGCAACCGAATCGTTGGTCGAGAAGGTGTCGGTCTCGGCGGCACCGGAATGGCAGGTGTCGAGGAAGACCGCGATCCGCGATTTCTGGTTGGCGAGTTCCGCCGCCACGTCGCTCCATGGCAGGGCGGAGCCGGCAATGTCGGCGATCTTCGTATCCGCCGTGGCGAGGTAGTAAGTGCCGTCGGTGTCGCGCACGCCATGGCCGGCGAAAAAGAGGACCACCGTCTCGCCGGGCTTCGCCGCGGCCAGCGTCTCGTGCAGTGCCTTCAGCACGCCCCCTTTCGTGGCATCCTTTTCATCGAGGATGCGCGAGGAGGCGATCTCGACATTCTTGCCGATCCTGTCGAGCGCGCCGGCGAAGCGCCTGGCATCGCTCTGGCCGAACTCGAGCGTCGGAATGTCCGGGTCCTGATAATGGTCGAGCCCGACCGCGAGCACGTGCACCCGCCGCGGCGCCGCGGCCGGCAGGTCGCGCCCCATTGGCAGGCTCGCCAGGCCCTTCTCGTCGACGGCGACAAGCGACGCCCAGCGCGTGCCCGGCAGGAGATCGACGTTGATGTTCCACGAGGCGTGGGTGCCCGCCTGAGGCGGGTCAAGGCGATTGGTCAAGAGACCGTCCTGGAAGACCAGCAGCGCCGAGAGCGGCGTGTCGCCCGAAGCCTCCGCCGTGCCGGTCAGGTGCCCGCCCGCCGCCTCGATCTGGCCGCTGAGCGAGGGCGGCGAGACCAGCGTCACCGGCGCCGGCGCCGACCCGTCGAGGAGCTTGCCAGCAAGGCCATGGGTCTCGAGCTGCGCCGAGAACTGGGCGAAGGTATAGGTGCCGACCCGGCCGGGCAGGCGCAGGCTGACATAATGCGCCCCTTCCGAGGTCGCATCGAACCGCCCGTCCGGCGCCCACAGCACGACCTCGTCGTCGACATAGCGTCCTTCGAAGAGCTGCGCTGCATCGCTCACCCGGAAACCGGCGAAGCTGCCATCGGAATTGATCTGCAGGACAAGCTTGCCATCGAGCGAGATCAGAGCCTGCCTGAGCAGGTCGCCGCGCGGCAGGTTGTACTTCTTGAAGATGTTCTTGTGGGTCTTCAGGTCGTAGACCTCGATCGCCCGACTGGCGGTCGAGGCGAGCACGAGATAGCGCCCGCCGAAGAGCCGCGCGTCGAGATCGCAGGCGGAAATGTCCGTGTAGCAGACATTGCCGGCCGAGGCTGAACGGTCGCCGGTTTCCATGTCGAGCATCCAGGGGGCGCTGCTTTGCGAAATCGAGCAGCATCAGCGAAGGCAGCGTGAAGCCGCCAGACCCCTCGCGGCACTGCAGATGGGTCAGCCACAGCACGCGGTCGTGATCCTGGAAGCGGAAAGCCTGCTGAAAGGCACCGAAGCGTTTTGGCGCCTGGAAGTCGTCGTCATTCGGCCCGCAACCCAGCCCCTGCCAGTCGGCGACAAGCGCGTCCTTGGCCGCCGGCACATCCGCCTTGATGCGCTTCACCGCCGCCGCAAGTTTGGGTAGGTCCGCATCCTCGAAGATCTTCTCATTGGTCTTGTTGATGGTGAGTGCTTCACGCGCGGTCGCCGCCGCCGCGGGATCGATCGCCTGGGCCGGGATCGGCAGGCCGAAGGCCTGAAGCCGGGTGAGGATGTTCCGGTTGGCATCGGGTTCGCGCACGATCGACAGGCCCCGCCATCGCACCGACTGGACCGTATCCGCCGCAGCTGTCGTACGAGTCCCGGTCGCCTGCATTTGCGGCTTGATCAGGAAGCGTTCCAGAGGGTCATTGCCGGAATCGCCGCGGGCAATGCTGCCGAGATTGGAGAAATGCAGACCGCCATGCAGTTCCCATCGCTTCGGCAGGGCGAAATCTGTCACCTGGGAAAGGCGTCGAACGAACGTCGCCACCTTGGTCCGCGCCGTCCTGATGTCGAAGTCGGATGACCAGTTGTCCGGCGTCGCGTTCGCGGCAACGCTGAGGCTCGCCGTGCCGACGCCGAGATCACCGCTGAAGACAGCGACGTTGTTCTCCAGATCGACCTTGACCGCCGTGCTGTCCGTCCCCGAGCAGGCATGGCAGCCACCCTGCCCTCTCAGGATGACCGGATCCTTGCGGATCGGCGCGAGCACGGTGACGGCACCCCAGGCGCCACTGTCCATGACAGCAAAGCTGTCCTTGTCGTCCCAGGCGAGATTGAAGCCGGTCGAATCCCGAAAGACCGTCGTCCCGTCGACCGTGTCGATGATCTCCAGGCCATCCTCGGAATAGGCTGCAAGAAACCGGCCCGTTGGCGAGAAGCGCGGAACCTTGCCCGCCCGATCGGCGAGCTGGGCGCCGCTCGCCTCGTCGACCAGCCGATAGCGGCCGTTGAAGACCTGAATGACGCGCCCGCCGGCCGGCGAGAAAATGCGGCTCTTGGGTTCCTTGGCGGCGAAATCGCGAACGACGATCTCTGGCGCACCGGTCGCCTCGACACGCACGCTGGCGGCACCGCTGCCGGCCTCCGGATCGATCTCGTCGCAGCCATCATGGCCAACCACCGCCCAGCGGACCGAGAGCGGCCCGGCTTCGAGCGGCACCACCGTCACATCGCCCGAACTCGGGACGCCACGCCCGTAATAGGGAATGACGGCGCGGGTCTCGTCGGCGAAGCGGCCGATGCCGAAGGGTGCCTCGGCATTCGGCAGCAATGGATAGAAGCCATCACCGTGAAAGCGCACCGGCTTGTCGAAGGCGATCATCAGATAGGCGGGGTAGCGGCCGGGAAAGGGACCACGCTTCCAGTGAACGGAAAAGCTCTTTCCGGCGGCGACGCGATCGCCAGCCACATCGACGGTCGTGGCGGCCGCCAGTTGCGGCACGCCGACCTGTGCGTCGGCATCGCAACTTGCCGCCTGAGCCGCTCCCGCGGCGGCAAGCGACAGTCCAATGGCGAGACCGAAAAACTCCGAACGCAAGCGCATGACATTCCCCACAGCCGAACCCCCGACCCGCCAAGGCTAGCAAATATGGCGAGCACGAAAACCCCTCCGCCTGGATACACCGCCAAACGAGGGAAAGAGCGATGCGCCGAACGACGTGTCGCGGGTCGCGTTCAAGCCACCCGGCGCGCCGGGTATCACCTCTGTTCACCAGCCATGGCGCGGCACGGCGCGCGCTTACGGAAAATTAAGCCGCCAATGCCTTTGCTTGATTCGGGAGGCTGCCTGAAGAGAGCATTGGTCGAATGAACCAGCCACCGAGCCGGATTGGATCTCCGACGTCCGAAGGCGCACCCGCCATCAGGCTGGCGGAGCTGGTGGCGGCTCTTTCCCATGCGCTCGACCTCACCGAAGGCCAGCCCGACGGCCATTGCGTCCGCTGTTGCTGGATCGGCGTCCACATCGGCCGCGCGATCGGACTGAGCGATGCGGAGATCGGCGATCTCTACTACACGCTCCTCCTCAAGGACCTCGGCTGCAGCAGCAACGCGGCGCGGGTCTGCAATCTCTTCCTGACCGACGATCTCGCGTTCAAGCGCGAGGCCAAGCTGGTCAATGACGGCGCCGTTCAGGCCCTCAGGTTCATTCTCGGCCATACCGGCCGCGATGTCGCCCTGGCGACACGGGTCCGGACCGTCATCAATGTCGTCCAGCACAGCACCGACTTCATCCACGAGATCATCGACACGCGCTGCCACCGCGGCGCGCAGATCGCCCGCGACATGCGCTTCTCCGCCGAAGTCGCCGGCGGCATCCAGGCCCTCGACGAGCATTGGGACGGCCGCGGCCAGCCCGACGGTCTCGCCGGCGAACGCATACCCGTCTTCGCCCGCATCGCGCTGATGGCGCAGGTCGTCGACGTGTTTCAGATGAGCAATGGTCGCGAGGCCGCGCGCCGCGAGATCCACCTGCGGTCCGGCACCTGGTTCGACCCGAGGCTGGTGGCCGCCTTCGAACGCGTCGCCGACGCTAGCGAATTCTGGGACCGGCTCGCCTCCGAAGACCTCGAGACCGCGGTGCACGCGCTGCAGCCGGTCCAGAACCCCAAACCGGTGGATGAGGATTATCTCGACGAGATCACCTCGGCCTTCGCCCAGGTCGTCGACTCAAAGAGCCCCTATACCCACGGACACAGCGAGCGCGTTGCCATGTTCGCCGACGCGATCGCCGAAGAGCTCGGCTTCGACCCGGCCCGACGCCGATGGCTGATGCGCGCCGCGCGCTTGCACGACATCGGCAAGCTCGGGGTCAGCAATACGATCCTCGACAAGTCCGGAAAGCCGACCCCCGAGGAATGGCAGGCGATCCGCATGCACGCGGTCCATACCGAGCGCATTCTCGGCCATGTCAGCGCCTTCGCCGACATGGCCGAGATCGCCGCCGCCCATCACGAGCGGCTCGACGGCAATGGTTATCCGAAGGGTCTACGCGCCGATGAGATCGCGATCGAGACGCGTGTCATCACCACCGCCGACATCTTCGAGGCGGTCACCGCGAAGCGTCCCTATCGCGACGCCATGCCGGTCGACAAAGCGCTGGCATTGATGGCCGGCGACGTCGGAACGGCGATCGATCCGGCGTGCTTCGCCGCGCTCAAGCGCGCCCTTGGCAAGCGCGAGACGAAGGCCGCCTGAGCGGCCGCTATCCCGCGACGCGCACGCCGACGGCGATCGGCTCGTCGGCGAGCTTCTGCTCGGAGAGCGTGCCGGCGGGCGCTTCGCTGGCTTCCAGCGAGACCGCCAGCGTCTCGTGCTTGACCGTCTCGGCATGGGCCTCGATCGCAGCCCTCGCCGCCGGCCCCGCCTTCACCTCGATGGCGATCCGGTCGGAGACGTTGAAGCCGGCATCCTTGCGCGCCACCTGCACGAGGCGGATGAAGTCGCGCGCCAGGCCCTCGCGCTCGAGATCGGCATCGACCGCCGTGTCGAGCACGACGACGCCGGCATTGCCGGCAAAGCTCACCGCGTCGAGGCCTTCGGCCGCACGGAAGCGCAGCTCATATTCGTCCTGCTGGATGACCTGGCCCGCGACCTCGACGGCGCCGCCGCCGACCGGCTTCCAGTCGCCCGCCTTGGCCGCCGCCAGCACATCCTTCATCGCCGCACCGACGCGCTTGCCGACAATGCGCGGATTGACCACCAGCACTTCCGAACCAAATCGCGAAGGATCGTCGGCAAGCGCGACCTCCTTGACGTTCGCCTCCTCGGCGATGATCGCCTCGCAGCGGCGCGAGCAGGGCGTGCTTCGGATGCGCGACCGTCAGCTTGTCTCAGCGGCAGCCGGTTGCGCAGGTTCTTCGCCGTGCGGATCGAGGCGGCCGCCGAGCAGACCTCGCGCGCCAGGTCCATGCGCTCGACCAGGGTCTGCATCGACGGCAAAGGCCTTCGCGTCAGGCCAGTCGGCCAGATGCACGCTCTCGCCGTCGCACAGCGCCCGGTGGATGTGCTCGGTCAGATAGGGCAGGAACGGCGCCATCGTCCGGGTCAGCGTCACCAGCACGGTATAGAGCGTGTCATAGGCGGCGCGCTTGTCGGCGTCCTTCTCCGCCTTCCAGAAGCGCTCGCGCGACCGGCGGATATACCAGTTGTTGAGCGCCTCGATGAAGGGCGGCAGGGCGTTGCACGCCGCCGGCAGGTCGAGCCGCGTCCATCGCTCGCTCGACGCGGGTCGTCAGCTCCGCCGTCTTGCCGAGGATGTAGCGGTCGAGCTCCGCCTCGGCGCTGCGTCACCATCTTGCCCCTGATGCCGTCGATATTGGCGTAGAGGGTGAAGAACGAATAGGCGTTCCACAGCGGCAGCATGACCGAGCGCACCGCCTCGCCGATCGCCTTGCCGTCCTTGGGCATGGCGAGATCGCCGCCCGACATCAGCGGCGAGGAGATCATGTACCAGCGCAGCGCGTCGGCGCCGTGGGTGTTGAACATCTCCACCGGGTCCGGATAGTTCTTCAGCCGCTTGGACAGCTTCTGCTTGTTCTCGTCGAGCACGATGCCGTGGCCGATGGCGCTGCGGAACGGCGCCTTGTCGAACAGCGCCGTCGACATGACCATCAGCGTGTAGAACCAGCCGCGCGTCTGGCCGACATATTCGACGATGAAATCGCCGGGGAAGTGGCTCTCGAACCACTCCTTGTTCTCGAACGGATAGTGCACCTGGCAGAAGGGCATCGAGCCCGAACTCGAACCAGCAGTCGAGCACGTCCTCGACCCGGCGCATCGTCGACTTGCCGGTCGGATCGTCCGGGTTGGGCCGCGTCAGCTCGTCGACATACGGACGGTGCAGGTCCGTCGGGCGCACGCCGAAATCGCGCTCGATCTCGTCGAGCGAGCCATAGACGTCGATGCGCGGATAGGCCGGATCGTCCGACTTCCACACCGGGATCGGCGCGCCCCAGATAGCGGTTGCGGCTGACGTTCCAGTCGCGCGCATTGGCGAGCCAGTTGCCGAAGATGCCGTCGCGCACATGCGGCGGCATCCAGGTGATGCCCTGGTTGAGCTCGACCATGCGGTCGCGGAAGGCGGTCACCTTCACGTACCAGGAGGGCATCGCCTTGTAGATCAGCGGCTGGTCGGTGCGCCAGCAATGCGGATAATTGTGCTCGTAGGTCTCGTGGCGGACGACCGCGCCGGCTTCCTTGAGGTCGCGGATGACGTCCTTGTTGGCCTCGAAGACGTTCTTGCCGGCATAGGGCGGCACCGCGTCGGTGAAGTCGCCGGCAAGATCGACCGGATCGACGACCGGCACGCCGGCGGCCTGCGCGACGTTCATGTCGTCCTCGCCGAAGGCCGGGGCGATGTGCACGACGCCAGTGCCCTCGCCGAGCTCGATGAACTCGCCGCCGAGCACGACGAAAGCGTTCTCGGTGTCGGCGAAGAAGGGGAAGAGCGGCTCGTAGGCTGCGCCCGATCAGCTCGGCGCCCTTGATCGTGCCGACCCGCGACCAGTCCTCCAGTTCCTTGGCGTAATGCTCGCGCGAGGAATCGGCGATGATCCAGTGCTCGCCCTGGCGCTCCATCAGCGCGTAGTCGGCGTCCGGATGAACCGCCAGCGCCAGGTTGGAGGGCAGCGTCCACGGCGTCGTCGTCCAGGCGAGCAGCTTCGGCGCTACCGCCTCGCCCGGCTTCGGGCGAAGCTGGAAGGTGACCGTCAGCGCCGGGTCCTGGCGCGACCGGTAGGAATTGTCGAGGCGCGTCTCGGACTGCGACAGCGGCGTCTGCGCCGCCCAGGAATAGGGCACGACGCGGAAGCCCTCATAGACCAGCCCCTTGTCCCAGAGCTGTTTGAAGGCCCAGATCGTCGCTCTCCATGTAGGAGAGGTCCATGGTCCGGTAGTCGTTGTCGAAATCGACCCAGCGCGCCGACCGGTTGACGTAATATTCCCAGTCGCTGCGGAACTGCATGACGCTGGTGCGGCAATGCTCGTTGAACCGCGCCATGCCGTATTTGAGGATCGCCTGGCGCCCGGAGAGCTTCAGCTCGGTCTCCGAATGCAGCTCCGCCGGCAGGCCGTGGCAATCCCAGCCGAAACGCCGCTCGACCACCTTGCCGCGCATGGTCTGGTAGCGCGGCACGATGTCCTTCACGAAGCCGGTGACGATGTGCCCGTAATGCGGGCAGGCCGTTGGCGAAGGGCGGCCCGTCGTAGAAGACGATATTCCTTCGCACCCTCGGTCGCGCCGCTGATCGATCGAGCGCTGGAAGATCCGCTCCTCCTCCCACCAGTCGCCGATGGATTCCTCAATCCTGGGGAAGCTCGGGCTGGGCTCGGCGGGCGGATAGACGGTCGTCTTGGCGGTGTCGTTCATCTTGATGAGCCGGAAAGCTGGAAATTCGGCCGGATCGATAGCCCTTTTGCTCCGCCGGCGCCACCCCAAGGTGGCGATTGGCTGCCACGAGCGTCAAGCGGCCAACGCGGAAGGGGTTCTACGGCGGTCCGAGCGGCGGATTTCGCTCGTTTGATCGTCTGCCAACCATTTCCGCACGTCCGGCAATTTTGAGAGCTTGCACATAATAAGTTTGCTTATTATATCCCCGCCCATGTCCGACCCGCAGAACATGTCGCCGATCAAGAGCGTCGGCTTCCTCCTCCATGACGTCGCGCGCCTGCTGCGCCGGCATATGGACCAGCGAGCCCAGGCGCTTGGCCTCACCAGCGCGCAATGGCGTGTCCTTGCCAATGTGGCGCGCTGCGAGATGCTGGGGCAGGAGCCGCTCAATCAGACGGCCCTCGCCGATCTGCTCGACATGGAACCGATCACGCTCTCCCGTCATGTCGACCGCGCCGAGGCGGCCGGTCTCATCATTCGCAAGCCCAACCCCGCGGATCGACGGGCCTACCGCCTGTTCCTAACCGACGAAGCGCGCGAGCTGGTGGCCTCCTTCCGCGTCGTCAGCGCCGAAGTGCTCAAGGAAGCACTGGAAGGCATCACCGACAAGGAACGCGACGCCCTGATCGACGTGCTGGAGCGGATCCGGACCAACATTACCGCGAAGTCGGAGAAAGACGAGCCACGTCCCGACGGCAAAGACGCGAAAGTTCTAGATAAGGAAAATTCCTCCCCATGAGTGCTGAAGGGTCCACACCCCAGATCCGAGAAGTGAAGGCGGAGCAGGCACCGGAACCGGCACCGGCGCCGGCGCCGAAGCGCGGTCTGCTGCGCAGCCGTCGCTTCGCGATCATGGCCGCGGTGCCGCTCGTGCTGATCGCCGTCGGCCTGTATCTCTGGGCTACCGGCGGCCGCTATGTGTCCACCGACAACGCCTATGTCCATCAGGACCGGGTGACGATCACCTCGGAAGTCTCCGGCCGCATCGTCGAAGTGGCGGTGAAGGAGAACCAGTTCGTCAAGAAGGGCGATCTGCTCTTCCGCATCGATCCAGAGCCCTACCGCATCGCGCTTGCCGGCGCCGAGGCGGCGCTCGCCTCAGCACGGCTTCAGGTCGAGCAGTTGCGCGCCACCTACCAGCAGGCGGTCGCCGAGCTGAAATGGGACAAGGACAATCTCGGCTTCAAGAACAAAGCTCTGCAGCGCCAGAAGGACCTGCTGGCGCGCAGCGTCAGTTCTCAGGCCGATTTCGATTCCGCCGAGAATGCGGTGCAATCGGCCGAGCAGGCTGTCACCCAAGCGCAGCAGACGCTTGAATCGGCCCGCGCCGCCATGGGCGGCGACCCGACGATCGCCACCGACAAACACCCAATGGTTCTCGCCGCGCTGGCCAAGCGCGACCAGGCCGCGCTCGATCTCAAGAACACCGAGGTCGACGCCCCCGCCGATGGCGTCGTCTCCCAGACGAGCCGCCTGCAGGTCGGTCAATACGTGACCAATCCAGCTGCCAACCCGACCGCCCTCCTCAGCCTCGTCGAGACCGACAATTCCTGGGTCGAGGCGAACTTCAAGGAGACCGAGCTGACGCACATGAAGCCCGGGGAGAAGGCGCAGATCTGGATCGACGCCTATCCGGGCAGCAGCTTCGAGGGCGAGGTCGCCAGCATCGGCGCCGGCACCGGCGCGGAGTTCTCGCTGCTGCCGGCCCAAAACGCCAGCGGCAACTGGGTCAAGGTCGTCCAGCGCGTGCCCGTCCGGATCAAGTTCGACGGCCCGACCAATGGCCTGCCGCTCCGCACCGGCCTGAGCGCGACCGTCGAGGTCGACACCAATCATCACCGCTCGCTGCTCGGCTTCCTCGGCCTCGGCACACCGGACGGCAACTCGAGGCAGGTCGCCGACGGACAATGAGCGCCGCGCAAGTCATCACCGATCCGACGCAGGTCAAGCATCGTGCCCTGATCACCGTTTCGATCATGGCCGCGATGATCATGCAGGTCCTCGACACGACCATCGCCAATGTCGCCCTGCCGCACATGCAGGCGAGCCTCGGCGCGGCGCAGGACACCGTCACCTGGGTTCTGACCTCCTATATCGTCGCGTCGGCCATCGCCACGCCGATCACCGGCTGGCTGGCGGACCAGATCGGCCGCAAGCCGCTCTTCCTCATCTGCGTCGCCGGTTTCGTCGCTGTCCTCGGCGCTGTGCGGCACAGCCTTCACCCTCGATGAAATGGTCATCTTCCGGGTGCTCCAGGGCGCCTTCGGCGCCGGCCTCGCGCCGCTGTCGCAGGCCGTCATCATGGACATCAATCCGCGTGAGCGTCATGGCCAGGCGATGGCCCTGTGGGCGTCCGGCATCATGATCGCCCCGATCGTCGGCCCGGCGATCGGCGGCTATCTGACCGAGAACTTCAACTGGCGCTGGGTCTTTTACATCAACCTGCCGGTCGGCGCCCTTGCCTTTACCGGCATGCTGCTTTTCCTGCCGGACACGGTGAAGCGTATCCGGCGCTTCGACTTCTTCGGCTTCGCCATGCTCTCGCTCGCCGTCGGCTCTCTGCAGATGCTGCTCGATCGCGGCGAGCAACTCGACTGGTTCCAGTCGAGCGAAGTCTTGCTCGGAAGGTGCGTTGGCCATCTCGGCCGCCTGGATCTTCATCGTCCATAGCGGCACCGCCAAGCAGCCCTTCATCGACCTGGAGCTCTTCCGCGACCGCAATTTCATCGCCGCGCTGGTTCTCATCTTCTTCGTCGGCATCATTCTGCTCGCCACCATGGCGCTGCTGCCGCCGATGCTGCAGAACCTTTTCGGCTATCCGGTCATCACCACCGGCCTCATCCTCGCTCCGCGCGGCGTCGGCACGCTGATCTCGATGTTCCTGGTCGGTCGCGTCGTGCGCATCGTCGATCCCCGCATCCTGGTCTTCGGCGGCCTCAGCCTCACCGCCACGTCGCTATGGATGATGAGCGGCTTCTCGATCGACATGAATGGCTGGCCGCTGATCACTTCGGGCGTCGTTCAGGGCTTCGGACTCGGCTTCGTGTTCATCCCCCTCAACACGATTGCCTTCGCCACCCTCGACTCCCGGCTGCGCACCGAAGGCGCGAGCCTGTTCAATCTTGTGCGCAACCTCGGTTCGAGCATCGGCATCTCCATCATGGCCGCCCTTCTGGCGTCCAATATCCAGGTCAATCACGCCAGCCTTGCGACCGTGATCAACGCCTTCAATCCCAACCTCAACGCCAACGGCATCAATCCGCAGATCATAACGACACCGGCCGGCGCCCAGCTCGCCGCTCAGCTCAATGGCATGATCAACGGCCAGGCGGCGATGATCGCCTATCTCGACGACTACAAGACGATGTTCATCATCACGCTGTGTGCGCTGCCTCTGGTCCTGCTGTTGCGCAAGAAGACGGCCTTCAGCGGCCCGCCACCGGCAGCCGCGATGGCCGAATAGCAATTGGAGCCGGGGAGGTTCCCCTCAGGCGCTGAGAGCTTGGCGCGCAGCACCTTCGCCGGCCGGCTCGCCGATGACTGAGTCCAGGAGCACCGGCCTGGCGATGGCATAGCCCTGGGCACAGTCGATACCCATGGCGCGAAGGATCTCGATCGTCTCCTCCGTCTCGACCCATTCGGCGATCGTCCTGGCGCCGAGCTCGTGCGCAATATCGTTGATCGAGCGCACGATCGCCTGGTCGATGCCGCCATTGTCGATCTGCCCGATGACGCCGCCCTCGATCTTCAGATAGTCGATCGGGAAGCGTCTCAGATAAGAGAATGAGCTGAGGCCCGTGCCGAAGTCGTCGAGCACGATCTTGCAGCCCGCGGCCCGCGCCGCCTTGATCAGATGGCCCGAGGCCGAAACGTTGGAGATAAGCGCCGACTCGGTGATCTCGAAACGCACCCGCTTCATCGGAACGCCGGAAGAACGGATCGTCTCGGCGATGAACGGCCACAGCAGCGGATCGTTGAGCGAGCTCGGCGAGAGGTTGATGGATACCGACAGGTCGGAGGCGGCGCGGATCAGGCTGCCGTAGCGGCCGAAGGTGGTATTGATCACCCAGCGGTCGATCGGCGACATCAGGTCATAGCGTTCCGCAGCCGGGATGAAGCTCGCCGGCGCCACCAGCTCGCCGTCGGCGCCCTCCATCCTCAGCAGCAGCTCATAACAGCGTCCGGCCGCCTCCTCGTCCGGCTGGAGGGTGCGGATCTCCTGTGCAAAGAGCCGGAACCGATCCTCGTCCATGGCGCTGCGCACGCTCGCAGCCATGCGGAAGTCGGAATTGTCGCGACGAACGTCGCTGGCGCCCGGCTCGTAGATCGAAACCTGGTTGCGGCCGAGCGACTTCGCCGCGTAGCAGGCGGCATCCGCCTGGCTGAGGATCTCGCCCGGCACCGGCGCCGGTCCGCCCACCGTCGCGATACCGATGCTCGCGCCGACGTCGTAGACGCGATCGTCCCAGGCGAAGGGAGCGGAGCGGATCGCTTCGATGATCTTGTCGCCGACCAGTTCCGCCTGATCCACCGGGCAGTCGCGCAGAAGCAGGCCGAATTCGTCGCCGCCGAGACGCGCCGTCGTGTCGTGCGCGCGCACGTTCTGCTTGATCAGGCGCCCGATCTCGCGCAGCAGCGCGTCGCCGGCCGCGTGGCTCGCCGTATCGTTGACGGCCTTGAAGCGATCGAGGTCGATGTAGCAGATGGCGTGCTGGCGGCCGGTCTCGACCGCCTCTTCGCAGGCCCGGTTCAACTCGCGCTCGAACGAGGCGCGATTGAGAAGGCCGGTCAGCGCATCATGGGTGGCCGAATGCGCGAGCTTGCGCTGCAGTTCGCGGGCATTGGTCATGTCCTGGAAGACCAGCACGGTGCCCATCACTTCGCCCGAGGCGGTCCGCACCGCGGCCGCCGAGTCGCGTATATCGCGCCGTTCGCCGTTCTTGCTGAACAGGACGACGCCCTCCTGACGCGCCTGCGGCTCGAGGCTGCTCAGCGATTCGGTAGCGGCGCTGTCGATCGGCGCTTCCGTCACCTCGTCGACCACCCGGAAGACCGCGTGAAGTGGCAGGCCGAGCGCTTCATCGGAGGTCCAGCCGGTCAGATGCTCGGCGGCCGGGTTCATGAACGTTATCCGCGTCTGCGTGTCGGTCGAGATGACGCCGTCGCCGATCGATTCCAGCGTGACCCGCAGGCGCTCCTTCTCGGCGAAAAGAGCGTCGGTAAGGATCCGCGTCTCGGTGATGTCCCAGTTCGTGCCCACGATCCGCTTCGGCGTGCCATTGCTCCCCTTGATCACCGTGGCCAATGCGCGGACGTGCCGAAGCTGGCCATCGGGAGCGATGATCCGGAACTCCGTATCGTAGGGACGGCCGCCGGACAGCGCTTCCCAGAAGACCCACATCGCATGCTCGCGGTCGTTCGGATGCAACCGCTCCGCCCACTCGTCGAAGGTGCCGCGGAAAGTGTCGGGATCGGTGCCGTAGAGTTCATGCATGCGGCCGTCCCACCACACGACCTTGGTCGCCGGATTGTACTCCCACAGACCGACGCCACCGGCCTCGACGGCGAGCTGCATGCGCTCCGAAAGCCGCTGCACCTGGTCCTCGACCAGCTTGCGGCCGGTAATGTCCGTGTGGGTGCCGATCACCCGTATCGCCGTGCCTGACGCGTCCCGCTCGATCACCTTGCCTCGGTCAAGGACCCAGACCCAGTGGCCGTCCTTGTGCAGCATGCGGAACTCGCATTCGAACTCGTCCTCGCCGGCCTCGATCGCATCGCTGATGCGGGCGCGGACTGGCTCGCGCTCGTCCGGATGCATCAGGCGCAGCCAGAGACTCGGGTCGGCGCCGTCCAGCTCATCGTCGCCATAGCCGAGGATCGACTTCCAGGCTCGCGAATGGAATCCCTGCTTGGTCTGCCAGTTGATCTCCCACACGCCCTGGCGGGCGCCTTCCAGCGCGAAACTCCACAGGCTCTGGCTCGCCTCCAGTGCCGCACTTGCCCGGCGCCGCTTGGTGATGTCCTCGATCTGGGCGATGAAATAGAGCGGCTCGCCCGTCCGTTCGTCGGTCACCATCGACAGGCTGAGCTGGGCCCACAGCGGACTGCCCTCCTTGTGCGGACAGCGGATCTCGACCTGGCAGTCTCCGGGCTCGCGGGACAGGAGCCGCCCCACCAGCGCGCGCACGGCCGCTACATCCTCCTCGACCACCAACGAATCGAGCATCTTGTGGTGCAGCTCGTCGTTGGAGCGGCCGAGGATAGCGACCATTGCCGAATTGACCCGGATCAGCCGCCCGTCCACCGCGACCAGCGCCATGCCGATAGCCGAATGCTCCATGGCGCCGCGGAAATACTCCTCGCTCTCGCCGATCCGCCGGCGTTCGCGCCGAAGCTGCTCGATGAGCAGGCTGATGCAGAAGGGCACGAAGATCGTCAGGGCCGCGAAGAAGCTGAACGAGGTCGCCATCGCCAGGTCGCGCTGCGGCAGCCACGCGGACATCCCGAGGAAGCCCGCCACGATCAAGGTCGCAAGCGTCGTCCCGGAGACCAGTGCCATGACGAAGGGCGTCAGCCACATTGCGGCGATCGAAAGGGGAACGCCGACAACGACCAGCGGAAGCGGCAGCTTGAGAGCGATCAGCATGACGATCGCCACCGTTCCCACGATCACCGCGGCGAATTCGAGAAGACGAATGCCCGTCAGCGTGTGGCGCGCCACCTCGCGCGACGCGGTCAGCATGATCGGCAGGACGAGAATCGCGCCGATGGCGTTGGCGGTCCACCATGACTGCCAGACTTGACTGAAAGGCTGCCCCTGCAGGCCGTTCAGAACCAACGCGCCGATGGCGGCACCGAGGAGCGGCGCGGCCACCGCCGCGATGAGCTGAAGCCTCAGATAGGGCACCGGCCCCGCATCAAGAGAGAAGCGCGAGCCGTGCCAGGCCTGCACCAGGATGGCAGCGAAGGCGACCTCGGCGATATCGCCGAGAGTCAGCCCGAATGCGACAAGCACGCTGTAGCCCATGACGACATTGGCAGCGACGCCGCCGACCAGCATCGCGGCGAAGGCGATCGACCAGAAGCGCCTGTCCAGCCGGATGATGATCGCCAGCATGATGGCGTCAGCGATCCAGATCGCCGCGAGGTCGTTGGGCAGGCGGGTAACGGCGATGCCAAGGACGGCGGCGATGAAATAGCCACCCGTCAGCATCACAGCCCATGCGACACGGCCGGAAACGAGCTGTGAGTGCACGGCTTTCGCCGAGGCCGAGTTCACGTCCCGATTCATCCAGTGCTCCACCCTAGGCCCACGTCGCCCGTCAAAGACCTCTCGATCCGCCCGCTGTCACAACCCTGCCGGGCCGGCGTCGGAGTTCGGAAATCGAGATCGGCCGGATCGCGCGAACGCCGCGCGCCGACGAGCGAGGCAGCATCTTCGCGTCAAGGGAGTAAATAAAGAGATGACGCCAGCGACCCTATTCGGGCATTCGGCGGCATTTCATGGTTGATCGATCGTTAACCGGCCCGTCGCACCGCCCGTTGGGCGAAGCGCATGATGGCCATGGTCCGGCAACGGACGGCGCCCCCACTCCACCGGAACGGGCATTGGCGCGCCCTTTCCCTCAGGCGCCCGTCGGCATCAGGATCATAATCACCGTGGAGGCGGCCAGGATCACGGCGATCACCAGGCTCGCCATCGCGCCGATGAACAGCCCGCGACGCAGGCGTGTGAGGTTCCGTACCTGCTCCTCGCCGAATTTGTAGCTGACGACAAAGGGCAGCCCCCCGTCCGCTGACGGTCCGAGCCGGCCATCGACGTTGACCGTGCCAACCACATGGACCAGAGCGTCGACCGGGATGATCCATTCGGTATCGCGGTGTCCAAGTGCCGTACCACCGACACTGAGCATGCCCCCGGCGAGTGATTCCATGCCGCTCGACTCATAGTGCTGAAAGACCTTGCGCGCCTCGACTTTCGCGCCCTCGAAAGAAAGCAGCATCGTGCCGCTCTCGTCCTCGAGGCGACAGGGCACATGCTCTTCCGTGTCGGAAACGAGCTGGAAGACCCGTTCGGATTCGCGGCCTCCCCCCGGCCCACGCCCGCTGCGCTCCACCTCTCGTTCGATGACAAGGCGGGAATAGACGCACGCGCGACCCGAGCGCTGGGCGAGGAGCGGCATCTGCGAGCGCAGCATGCCCTTCAACGCGACCCGCGCGCCCGTCGGCATGGTCGCGAACTCGCGTGCCCGGTCGGTCTCGGTCGCCATGAGCAGAGCGAGATCCCTACCGACCCGCCCGCCCAGCCACAGCAAGACAATGCCCGTCATCCCCGTGGCCGCGGCGAGCGCCGTCGGGACCCACATGTCCGCATCCCCCGAGACGAACCGATCCGCCTCAGTCACATCGACGGCGGCAGCTCATCCGGCGAAAGAATTGACACAATTCCTCGCCCACACAAGAAACTAGCGCGCGAGTTTATTCCCCATAGGGTACCCAGATATTCTTGACCTGAGTGGCACGCGCCAGAATGTCCCGCCCCTCGCTGACGGCGGAATCGAACCAGTCGCGCGCAAATATCTCGGTCCATGTCTGTTTGAGATTGCCGGCCGACGCCGCCTCAACGGCACGCGCGCCCTCGCGCTCGCCGAAATACCAGATGGCATCAACAGCATCGTGCCTGGCCAACTCGAGTGCCAAAGCCTGCTTGTCGCCGGTGACGATATTGACCACGCCGGCCGGTACGTCCGAAGTCTCGAGTACCTGGTAGAAGTCCGTAGCGATCAGCGGCATGCGCTCGGAGGGCACGATCACGACGCTGTTGCCCATGGCGATCGCCGGCGCCAACAGCGAAACGAAGCCGAGCAGGCCCGGCTCCCGCGGGCAGGCGATGCCGATGACCCCGACCGGCTCGTTGACTGCCAGCGCCAGCCCGCGCATCGGCGGCCGATGGATCACGCCTTCATATTTGTCCGCCCAGGCGCCATAGGCGAAGAGCCGGGCGACCGCGGCTTCGACCTCCGGCCGCGTCCGGCTGCGCGGCACCCCCTTCAGGAGGCGCAGACGGTCGGCGAATTCGTCGATCCGCGCGTCGAGATTCTCGGCGATGTAATAGAGCACCTGCGCGCGATTGTGCTCGCTCGCCGAGGCCCATTTCGCCGCCTTGCGCGCCGCCTCGACGGCGTTGCGGATGTCCTTGCGATTGCCTTCGCCCACTTCGCCGATGATCTTGCCGTCCGGCGCCGCGACAGCGCGCGAATAGCCGCCATCGGGACGCGCCTGCTTGCCGCCGACATAGAGCTTGGCCGTCCGGTCGATGCCCGGCAGCATGATCTCGCCGCCGTCCTTGGGCACGGGCAATGACGCCTCGACAAGCGGTTTCGCCTTCACCGTCCAGGCCGGTTTGGTATAGGCGAGCACGCCTTCGCGCCCACCCTCGCGGCCAAAGCCCGATTCCTTGTAGCCGCCGAAGCCGGAGCCTGCATCGAACAGGTTGGTCGAGTTGATCCACACCACCCCGGCCTTGAGCTTTGGCGCGACGTCGAGGGCGAGGTTGACCGATTCCGACCAGACGCTGGCGGCAAGCCCGTATTCGGTGTTGTTGGCGAGCGCCACCGCCTCGTCCGGCGTGCGGAAATCCATGGCGACGATCACCGGCCCGAAGATCTCGACCCGCGCCACTGTCGAGGCCGGCTCGACATTGGTGATCAGCGTCGGCGGGAAGAAACAGCCCGAGGCCGGCATGTCGCAGGCGCCCTGCCACAGCGTGCCACCTTCTTCGACACCCTTGTCGACCAGCGCCTTGATCCGCTCAAGCTGCACCGGGTCGACCACCGCACCGATATCGATTGCCTTGTCGAGCGGCGTGCCGACCCGCAGCGTATCCATGCGCGTCTTCAGCTTGGCGATAAAGGTGTCGGAGACGCTTTCCTGCACGAGAAGCCGCGACCCGGCGCAACAGACCTGGCCCTGGTTGAACCAGATCGCGTCGACCACGCCTTCGACCGCGCTGTCGAGATCGGCGTCGTCGAAAACGATAAAGGGCGACTTGCCGCCGAGTTCCAGCGTCAGCGCCTTGCCCGAACCGGCCGAGGCCTCGCGGATCTTCCGCCCGACTTCCGTTGAGCCTGTAAAGGCGAGCTTGTCGATATCCGGATGATTGACGATCAGCTCGCCGGTCGCCCCATCACCGGTGACGATATTGACGACCCCCTTGGGCAGGCCAGCCAATTGACAGATCTCGGCGAACAGAATGGCGGTCAGCGGCGTGTATTCGGCCGGCTTCAGCACCACCGTATTGCCGAGCGCGATCGCCGGCGCGATCTTCCAGGCGAGCATCAAGAGCGGAAAATTCCACGGGATGATCTGACCGCAGACGCCGACCGGAACCCGGTCCGGGAACTCCTCACCCATGAGCTGCGCCCAGCCGGCATGATGATAGAAGTGGCGGGCGACCAGAGGGATATCGATGTCGCGCGTCTCGCGCACCGGCTTGCCGTTGTCGAGCGCTTCGAGCACCGCGAAGAGCCGGCTATGCCGTTGGACCAGCCGCGCGATGGCATAGAGGAAGCGCGCCCGCTCATGGCCGGGCCGCTTGGCCCACGCCTTCTGCGCCGCCCGCGCCGCCTTGACCGCCGCCTCGACATCGGCGCTGCCACCGTGCGCGACCTTCGCCAGGACAGCGCCAGTCGCCGGATCGCGGCTCTCGAAGGTCGCGCCATCGGCCGCCGGCCGCCAGGCACCATCAATGAAGTGCCGCGTCCCCTCCGCGTGCTTCGCCAGCCAGGCGAGAGCCTCCTTGTCGCTCTCGGGCGCAGGTCCGTAGTCCATTGTGTCGAGAATTTCAGCGACAGACATGGCTTCGTTCCTTCACGCTGCGTTAGGCAAGAAAGTGACCTGGAAGAAATGCAATTTCACTGGTCCTCGTCATCTACCCGGCCTCAGCACCCTTTGCACCAACCGCATCCGTCTCAAGGGCCTCGAGGCGCCGTTCGATATTGCGCATCGCGCGCGCGACGACGGTTCCGAAGAGGCCGATCAGAACGATCGACGCGCCGGCAAACTCGATTCCAAAATCGGCAGGAAAGTGCAGGAAACGGAAGGAAAGCTCCTGGATCAGCCAGACGGCGACGCCCATGACGATCAGCAGGATGGCGAAGTTTCGGACACTTTTGGCATTGTCTTTCGAGGCCATCGCAGGAGGCTCCCTATCGTGCCGTCCGGGCAGCGAACCCACTTCGGTTCACGCCATCGCGTGGTGATCGAAGGAGGCGTAGCGGCCGGTGACGAAGTATTCGAGTTGTCGCTCGATATCGGCGAGCAACGACGAGGCACCGATACGGAAGAGGCCCGGTTCCAGCCAGTCGTTGCCGAGCTCTTCCTTCATCAGGAACTGGAAGCTCATCGCGTCCTTGGCGGTCGAGATGCCACCCGCCGGCTTGAAGCCGACGACATGGCCGGTCATGTCGCGATAGGCGCGGATGGCCCGCACCATGGTCAGCGCCACCGGCAATGTCGCGTTGACGCTTTCCTTGCCGGTCGAGGTCTTGATGAAGTCGGTGCCGGCCATCATCGCCACCAACGAGGCGCGGCCGACATTGCGCAAGGTCTTCAAATCGCCGGTCCCGAGGATCGTCTTCATGTGGGCCGGGCCGCAGGCTGCCTTGCACGCCTTCACCTCGTCGTAGAGCGCCAGCCAATTGCCCCTCAGCACGTTCTCGCGGGTGATGACGATGTCGATCTCGTCGGCACCGGCCGCGACCGATTCCTCGATCTCGCGGAGCCGAGTGTCGAGCGGCGACAGGCCGGCGGGAAAGCCGGTCGAGACGGCGGCGACGGGAATGCCCGAGCCTTCGAGCGCCCGCTTCGCCGTTGAAACGAACCGGTGATAGACGCAGACGGCGCCGGTGGTGATGTGGCGGTCGGCGATGCCGAGCGCCTCCTCGATGTCCGGCCTCAGCGGCTTGCGCGCCTTCATGCACAGCCGGTGGACGCGTCCGTCCGTGTCGTCGCCGGAGAGCGTCGTCAGGTCGATGCACTGAAGCGCCTTCACCAGCCAGGCCGCCTGCCATTCCTTCTTCACCGACCGGCGCGTCGGGATCGTCGCCGCCCGACGCTCGACCGCCGAAAGGTTCACGCGCACGCCATTCACCGGCTCCAGGTCGAGCGGCACGCCGGGATTGGCCGGCTGGACCGCATGCGCGTTCGGCAGATGGTGGATGCTGGCGCTTCCGCGCGGGCTTGTCGTCATGGCGGCAGGCTCCGGCGCCGTCGTTGCGGCGCGTCTGTTCGCTCCCTGAGGCCGGCAGGTTAGCACCGGCCGCCCACCATATCGAGCAAGTCGGCACGGAGCCGAAGATGGCCGGCGGATTACCGATTGTTCATGGAAAGGCCAAGCTCCGGCAAGGTCGCCTGTGCCCTGATGTGTTGGGCGACGTGTCACCGGGCGGCGAGGAGGAGAAATCCGATGTCGGAAAAACAAGGCTTCGGGAAGAGTTGGGCGGCCTACCGGCCATCCAAGGGCCTCTGGTT
The DNA here is from genome assembly GCA_963812285.1 of uncultured Alphaproteobacteria bacterium. Taxonomy (GTDB): domain Bacteria; phylum Pseudomonadota; class Alphaproteobacteria; order Rhizobiales; family Kaistiaceae; genus CAVSRC01. The sequence goes on from CAWEUR010000017.1 coordinate 47,497, forward strand.
CTGGTCCTGTATCGCGTCGATCATCCTCACCATGCTGGTCGGATTTTCCTGGGGCGGATGGGTCACCAACGGCACGGCGCAGAAAATGAGCGCCTCGGCCGCCTCCACCGCCGAGGCACAGCTTGCCGCCGCCTATTGCGTCACCGCCTTCGAGAAGGCGCCCGATGCGGCAACCCAGCTCGCGGCGCTGAAGAAGACCGAAAGCTGGCAGCGCAACGACTTCATCAACAAGGGCGGCTGGGACAAGCTCCCCGGCGAGCACAACCCGGTCGACGGCGCCGCCAATCTCTGCGCCCAGAAGCTCATGAGCGCTAAGCTGACGCCCGCCAAGGCAACGACAACGTCCGGCTAGAGCAATTGGAGGAAAAGTGGGCACCACTTTTCCGGTCGAAATTGCGGCAAGAACAAAGAGTTGGAGCGGATCGGCGATTCCATCGAACGATGATCCGCTCTAGATGCAATCGAGGGTCGCGAATGTCGCGGCTGTATCGAGGCAGCAAAACTCAAGGGCGGGCAAGGGCAAGCGTGCCCACCCTTGGTTCCTGAAAGGGACGCACCGCGCGCGCGTCAGGCCGGCTGCACCAGGTTGGCGATCAGGCGGAAGGCGCCTGGCACCAGCCGGTCGAGCTGGTGGTGCAGCACCAGGCTCGTATGGGTGTGGCGGCCGCGCCCGATCACACCGGACAGGAGCGCGCCCTTGAGCGGTTTCTCTCCCGGGTCGCTCATGGCCAGCAGCGGCTGATAGGCCTTGTCCCATTCGGCGGCGAAATAGAGCCCGCGCTCCTTGTCCCAGCCGTCCCAGTCCGCCGGACCGATCTTATTGGGGCGGGTCAGCAGCGGATGGTCGGGCGTAAGCACCGTCACCGCTGCCGCCGGGTCCGTGACCCGCCAGCGCAATGACGGCAGGCCGATCTTCAACCGGCGTGGCGGCGTCTCCTCCGGCACCCAGCCGTCCGAGGGCCGGTGATAGAGGGTGACCAGATGGCCGCCGGTCTCGACCCAGCTCTTCAGGCGCCCGCGCGCCGCCTTGAGGTCCTGGCGGATGCCGAAGGCGAAGATGCCGACGACGATCGTCGAAAAGGCGGCAAGGTCGCCGCGCAGCAGCGTCTCGGCGTCGAGCGGCGTCACGTCGATACCGAGCCGATGCATCCAGATCCCGACCCGGTCATTACCGCTGCCGACATAGCCAACCTTGGCGCCGCTCGGCAGCGCCGCATCGACGGCAAGGACCGGCAGGCCGACGGGAGAAGCCGTCGCGATCTCACCGACATGCTGATAGCCGATCGTCGTCGTCCGGTAGGCCGGCCTGCCGTCGACCTTCGGCGTCATGGTGATCGTGCCGGGCTTCAGCCCTGCCGGCGGCGTCAGCGTCAGCCTGACGCTGCCGGCGGAAACCGATGCTTCGTTGCGCACCGACCAGCCCGCGGGCGTATCGAGCGACACCTGTCCGCCCGCACGCCGGTCGAGCCGGTCGATCGTGCCGCGAACGACCATCGGCGCGATGGGCCGTTGCAGATTGACGATCAGCGCGTCCGGCTCGAGCACCAGCGATACCGGCGGCAGGACGCGAAGGGGCGCCTCGAGCGGGAAGCTGCCACGCACCGCGCGCCCGCCGATCACGGCATCGATCACGACCGACACCTCACCCTCGGCCCGTAGCGGGTCGAAGCTCGCCGGAAAGGAGGATGAGAACTTCGCCTTCTCGGCAACCGCGATATCGAAGCCGTGCGAGCCATCCTCGGACCTCTCGCCGCCCGAGACGGCAAGGTCGCCGCCCGTCCTCAGATAGACCGCCAGATCGTCGAACGGCCGGTCGGCGGCGGCAACGGTCGTCACGCTCAGCGACTGGCCGGGCGCGGCCCGGTCCACGCTCGGCGTCGCCCGCAGGCTGAAGCCACTGGCGATGAGGACAACCGCATCGATCTCGCGCGCCTTGCGCTCCAGCCGGTGCAGAAGCATTGGCCCGAGCGCCGGCGGGCAGAGGCCATGCGCCCGGTCGATCGCCTCGGCGGCGGCGAGCGCCGCCTCGACTACGTCCGCGCGCCGGGGAAAGGCGGTGATCGCCGAATCGATCGCCGACTGCGCCTGGCTGAGCGCCGCGCGCATCGCCGCCGGCACGTCGCGCAACGCGGCGAGTGCGCCGAGATCCTCCGGCAGACCGTCGGTGATCGCCTCTTCCACCGGGTTGCGCCCGTCGAAGACGGCCAGATGCAGCGGCCATTCGGTCTTGCCAGCGTCGCGCCACACGCCCATGCGCTGGCTGGCGTGGTAGAAGCGCGACCACTCGCCTATCTGGGCATAGCTGGCGCCGCTGACGATATCGCGCTCCGGCGCGCGCACGATGACCGTCGCCTCGGGCGGCGGCACTTCGTCGTCATAGGAATTGCCCGCGCCCGACCAGGCCGGCAGGTAGAGCTTGGGCACCCGCCAGGGCGTCAGGCCGGCCGCGATCTGCTCGGGAAAGACGTCTCGGTCCGCCGCCGCCTCCATGGCCATGATCGCCGTCCGCGTCATCGCCCGGTGATGGCCGTGCTGGCCCGGCACGTCGAGAAAGGTCGGGGCAACGATGTCCGGCCGGTAGCGGCGATAGGCGGCGACCATGCGTTCCAGGACCAGCGCCTCGCCCCAGCGCGCCAGCGTATCGTCGCCATTCTTGGAAAAGCCGAAATCGAAGACCGGATCGTCCGGCCCGTGGCCAAGCCAGGCGATCGAGGCGTCGAGCACGCGCGCGGCCTCCTCGAGCTCGCGGCTGCGCAGCACGCCGAGCAGTCCGCCGCGCTCCGGCCCGATGGCGTTCTGCCCGCCCTCGCCCCGCGTCGAACAGGCGATGACGACACGCATGCCGTAGCGATAGCGCAGCGCAGCGAGCAGCCCGCTGATCTCGTCGTCAGGATGAGCGCCCGTGTTCATCACCGTGATGACCGAGGTCAGCCGGCTCAGCGCCCGGTCGAGGCGGACGAGCGCCGGGTCGCCCATCTGGCGCGCAATTCGGTCACGATCGGTGAGCATCGGCTTCCACTCCAATAGACGATTGCATGCGCCGGTCGCCGGGCGTGGCGACGACGTCGAGCCGCGGCGTCACGGCCTCGAGTACCGGCAGCGCCGCCGCCCCCAGCGCCGCGGTCAGATGGCCCGTCGCGCCACGCACGACCCGCGGCAGCGCCCGCTGCCGGCGGATGGCAACGGAGCGCGGCAGCGGCGTCATGGCGGCGATCAGCGCGTCGATCAGGGAATCCGGCAGCGCGCCACCGAAGATGACGGCCTCCGGGTCGAAGAGATTTTCCAGCATGGCCACCATCGGCGCCAGCCGTCCGGCCGCCTCGCCGATCCACGCCTTGACGACCGGATGGCCGGCCGCGTGCAGCGACTCCAGCGCATCGGCATCGGGTGCTGTCACACCAGCCGCGGCAAGCTGTTCCTGCAGCGCATAGAGCGAGGCATAGCATTCCAGGCACCCGACATTGCCGCAGGCGCAGGGCCGGTCGCCCGGTGTCAGCACGACATGGCCGATCTCGCCGGCATTGCCGAAGCCGCCGCGGAAGGGCTGACCGTCGATCATCACGCCAAGCCCGAGGCCGGCGCCGAAATAGACATGACAGAAATTACGCAGCCGCCGTCCGACGCCATAGAGCCGCTCGCCGACCGCCGCCGCGGTAGCATCGTTTTCGACCGTCACCGGCACGCCGATCGCCGTGCGCAGCAGCGCCGCCGCATCGATGCCCGACCAGCCCGGCAGCGTCGTCGGCCCGACCGAGGTCATGCCCTCGACGCCGAAGGGTCCGGGCATGACGACGCCGACCCCGATGAGCCGGTCCGGCGCCGCCGGCGTCGCCCGACGGGCCGCCGCGATCTCGCCGACCAGCAGACGCGCAACCCGCTCGGGTCCGGCATCGCTCACCGGGATGGCGCGCTCGGCCAGCGGCCGCCCGGAGAGGTCGACCAGCACCGTCACCATCTGCCCGGCGGCGATCTCGATACCCGCGGTCATCCCGCCATCTGGATTGACCATGAACTGGACCGGCGGCTGGCCGCGTCCCCGCCGCAGGCGCCCGCGTTCGACCAGCAGCCCCTCCTCGACCAGTTCGGAGACGATGTTGGAGACGGCCTGCGCCGTCAGATGCGTCAGCCGCCCGATCTCGGCGCGGCCGAGCGGCCCATGCAGCCGCACCGCCTCCAGCACGACACGCCGGTTATGGGATCGGGTGCGCGGCTGGTTGTTGCCGATCGCGATCACTTGCTCGGGCCGGAATCGTCCGCGTCGCATTCCATCACCGTTGTTGGTGCTCGATAAAGAATGCGCTCCGGCGAATAATTCAAGAAAATTTGCTTATTGACAGGGGCTCGCCCTCCGCGACACGCTGTCATCGATGTCGCGTGACGCGCGGGCGCCGGCACGCGGGGGAAATCAAAGACGCGCATGGCGCGCAATCACAGAGAGAGGGACATCGCCATGACCATCAGTCGCAAGCTGTTGTTCGGCCTCACCGTCGGCGTCGGCGTGATGAGCGCGACCTCGGCCTTCGCCGTCGAGATCGAGTACTGGCAGTACATCTTCGACGCGCGCGTCAAGGCGATGGACCAGCTCATCAAGAACTTCGAGGCGGCCAATCCGGATATCACCGTCAAGCAGACGACCTTCCCCTACGCCGACTACCAGACCAAGGTCGCCGCCGCGATCACCGCCGGTCAGGGGCCGGACGTGGTGCAGTTCTATTATGGCTGGCTCGACAATTTCAAAACCGGCAAGCTGATTCAGCCGCTGCCGCAGGATGCCTTCCCGCATGCCCAGATCGAGAAGGACTTCTTCCCGATCATCTCGGCCATGAAGAAGGACGGCGAATATTGGGGCCTGCCGACCGCGGTCCGCTCGCTGGCGCTCTTCTACAACAAGACCCTGTTCAAGGAAGCCGGCATCGACGGCCCGCCGAAGACGCTCGACGATCTCGTCACCGACGCGGTCAAGACCACCAAGAAGGACGCCTCCGGCAACATCACCACCGAGGGCATGGCCGTTGACATGGGCGGTCAGGATCACCAGTGGTGGCGCGAAGTCCTCGTCCGCCAGTTCGGCGGCGTGCCCTATAACGATGACTACACCAAGGTCACCTACGACGATGAGCACGGCCTCGCCGCGCTGAAGTGGTACACGGACCTGCAGACCGTTCATAAGGTCGGCACCTCCGGCTTCATGGACGAGGCCCAGGCGGCCTTCAAGAGCGGCCATGCGGCGATGGAGATCGACGGCTCCTTCCGCCTCGGCTCCTTCTCCCAGATCAAGGACTTTGACTGGGGTGTCGCCGAGCTGCCCGAGAAGGACGGCGTCAAGAGCAACTATGTCAGCTACTGGGTGAACGGCCTCGCCGCCAATTCCAAGGGCGAGAAGCTCAAGGCGGCCGAGAAGTTCCTCGCCTATGTCACCTCGCCGGAAGCCATGCAGATCTGGCTGAAGACCGTCGGCGAGCTGCCGGCCAAGCCGTCCCTCGCCCTGACCGAGGAGAACCTCAGCGACCCGACCTACGGCCCCTTCCTCAAGGGCCTGAAATACGGTCACACGACGCTCTTCTTCGACGAAAGCGCCCAGCGCCAGACCGCCATCGACATGGTCAACCGCATCCTCTTGCAGAACCAGGATCCGAAGGCCTCGCTCGACGAGGCGGCCAAGGCCGAGCAGCAGATCATCGACGACCACATGTAGTCGCGCGCCGTCGATGACGAAGACGACCGGCCCCGAAGAAGACGCCACCGCTTCCGGTGGCGTCTGGGGCAGGCTGACGCTGCACCAGAAGCAGGTGGTATGGGCCTGGGCCTTCCTCGCTGTGCCGATCCTCTTCTATGTCGTCATCCGCTTCTGGCCGACGGCCAACGCCTTCTATCTCTCCTTCACCAACTGGAATCTCCTGAGGCCACCGAAGATCGTCGGCCTCAGGAACTACTACAAGCTCGTCGCCGACCCGGTGTTCTGGCAGGTGTTCCGCAACACCTTCGCCTATCTGATCATCGGCACGCCGGTCAGCCTCTTCATCGCCTTCGTCGTCGCCTATCAGCTCGAGAAGGTGCGCTTCATGCACGGGCTGATCCGGGCGCTCTACTTCCTGCCCTTCCTGACGACAGCGGTGGCCATGGCCTGGGTCTGGCGGTGGATCTACCAGCCGGTGCCGATCGGCGTACTCAACGACCTCTTCTCGATGGTCGGCATCCCGCAGCAGCCTTTCCTGCGCTCAACCACGCAGGCGCTGCCGTCGGTGCTCGCGGTCGCCATCTGGGCGGGGCTCGGCTTCCAGGTCGTCATCTTCATGGCGGGCCTGCGCGCCATCCCGACCACCTATTACGAGGCGGCCCGCATCGACGGCGTGTCGGACTGGACGATCCTCTCACGCATCACCCTGCCGCTGCTGAAACCTACCATCGTCTTCCTCGTGGTCTTTTCCTCGATCGGGTTCCTCAGGATCTTCGACCAGGTCTACAACATGACCACGAACGATCCCGGCGGCCCGCTCAACGCTACCAAGCCGCTGGTGCTGATGATCTATCAGACCGCCTTTTCGTCCTTCAACATGGGCTACGCCGCGGCGCAGACCGTGGTGCTGTTCATGGTCCTTCTGGTCATATCGCTGCTCCAGCTTCGCATCCTGAGGGACCGCTGACATGGCCGCTACCGACATCGCAGCATCCCTCACCGAGCGGCCGCGCGGCCTCTCGATGAAAGCGCCGCGGCCGGGCCGCGTCATCGCCTGGACCCTGCTCGCCATCGGCGCCATCATCATGGTGACGCCGATCGCGCTGATGCTGTCGACCTCGCTGAAGGACCCGGCCCACGTCTACGACCTGAAGCTCTTCCCGAGCGATCCGACGCTCGCCAACTACGTCTCGGTGCTCGCCGACGGCCGCTTCTTCCGCTGGTTCGTGAATTCCTTTTTCATCGCCACCACCACCTGCCTGTCGAATGTCTTCTTCGACAGCCTCGTCGGCTACACGCTGGCGAAGTTCAGCTTTCGCGGCCGCTATGTCGTCTTCATCGGCATCCTGTCGACGCTGATGATCCCGACCGAGATGCTTGTCATCCCCTGGTATCTGATGTCGCGCACCTTCGGCTGGATCGACACCTATTGGGGCATCATGTTCCCGGGCATGATGACCGCTTTCGGCACCTTCCTGATGAAGCAGTTCTTCGAGACCGTGCCCAACGACTTCCTCGAAGCAGCGCGCATCGACGGGCTCAACGAATTCGCCATCTGGTGGAAGGTAGCGGTGCCGCTGGTGACGCCGGCGATCTCGGCGCTGGCGATCTTCACCTTCCTCGGCAACTGGACCGCTTTCATCTGGCCGCTGATCATCACCACTTCGAAGGAGCACTACACACTGCCAGTCGGCCTTTCGAGCTTCGCCGTCGAGGCCTCGATCCAGTGGGAAAAGATCATGACCGGGGCGAGCCTGGCGACCATTCCGACGCTCCTCGTCTTCCTTTTCCTCCAGCGCTACATCGTCCGCGGCGTGGTGCTCGCAGGCATCAAGGGCTGATCGTGGCCGGCGCTCGCTCAGATCGATCGATGGGCGAACACCCATGAACTCGCCCGCCAGCGGCGATACCAGCCGCTTTCCCGATCCGGTCTACAAGGAGACGGTGCTCGCGCCGCTCTTCGACGGGGTGAAGGCGCATTTCGTCGACGGCTTCCGCCGAGTCGACCGCGCCCATCTGGTGATGCTCGCCGAAACCGGCATCGTAGCCCGCGACGACGCAGTCGCCATCGCCCGCGCGCTGGAGGCCATCGACCGCGAGGTCGACATCGCGTCCCTCACCTATACCGGCGAGCACGAGGACTTTTTCTTCCTGGTCGAATCCGAACTGAAGCGCCGCCTCGGCCCCGATGTCGCCGGCCGCCTGCACACGGGGCGCTCGCGCAACGACATCGACCACACACTCTTCAAGCTGAAGCTGAAGAGCGAGATCGACGCGCTCTCGGCAAAGCTGCGCACGCTCGCCGCGACGCTGATCGACGTCGGCACGCGCGAGCGCGACACAATCATCCTCGCCTACACCCACGGCCAACCGGCGCAGCCCTCGACCTTCGGCCACTACCTCGCGGCGGTGCTCGACGTGGTCCTGCGCGATATCGAGCGCCTTGCCGCGGCACGGCAGGTCGTCGACCTGTCGCCCATGGGCTCGGCCGCGATCACCACGACCGGATTCGCGATCGACCGCGCGCGTGTCGCCGCCCTCCTCGGTTTTTCGGCACCGACGAAGAATTCCTACGGCTCGATCGCCGCCGTCGACTATGTGACCGCGACCTATGCCGCCCTTGAACTGGTCTTCCTGCATCTCGGCCGGCCAATCCAGGATTTCCAGGTCTGGACGAGCTTCGAAGTCGGCCAGCTCTATGTGCCGAACGCCTTCGTCCAGATCTCCTCGATCATGCCGCAGAAGCGCAATCCGGTGCCGATCGAGCATCTACGCCACCTCGCCTCGCAGACCGTCGGCCGCGCCCGCGCCGTGCTGACGATCATGCACAACACGCCCTTCACCGACATGAACGACAGCGAGGGCGAGACGCAGGGCTTCGGCCTCGGCGCCTTCACCACCGCCGGCCGCGTCCTCGATCTTCTCACCGCGCTCCTGCCGGCGCTCAAGGTCGAACCGGAACGGGTCGCCGAAAACATCCGGCGGAGTTGCGCCACCATCACCGAGCTTGCCGACAGCCTGGTGCGCATCGAGGGTCTCTCCTTCCGCCAGGCCCACGAGATTGCCGCTGCGGTCGCCCGCGCCGTCGTCGCCGGTCATGGCAGCCTCGCCGAGGACGGCTTCGCGCCATTCCAGGCCGCCTTCGCCCAAGTCGCCGAGCGCGAGAGCACGGTCGACCAAGCGCAATTCGCCGACATCGTCTCGCCAGAGCACTTCATCGCCGTGCGCGCCCGCCCCGGCGGCCCGGCGCCTGCGGCGCTCGATGCCGCCTTCGCCGACTTCCGCGCGACCCTGCGCCGGTTGGAGGACGATGCCGCCGCAAGCGCCCGGCGCGAGGCCGCGGCAGCGGCGATGCTCGCCGAGGCATTCACCGCTTTGACCAAGGGACCGTGATGGCCAGGATCGACCTCAAGCAAGTCGTCAAGCGCTACGGCAAGGTGCTCGCCGTGCGCGGCATCGACCTCGCCGTCGCCGATGGCGAGTTCGTCGTCCTGGTCGGCCCCTCCGGCTGCGGCAAGTCGACGACCTTGCGCATGATCGCCGGCCTCGAGGATGTCGACGGCGGCACCATCTCGATCGGCGACAAGGTGGTGAACCGGGTCGAGCCGAAGGCTCGCAACATCGCCATGGTCTTCCAGAACTACGCCATCTATCCGCACATGTCGGTGGCCAGGAACATCGGCTTCGGTCTCTACGCATCGAAAATGCCGGAGGCCGACAAGCGCCAGCGCATCATGGAGACGGCGAAGATCCTCGGCCTCGAGGACCTGCTCGAGCGCCGCCCGTCCGAGCTCTCCGGCGGCCAGCGCCAGCGCGTCGCCATTGGCCGCGCCATGGTCCGCCAGCCGGTCGCCTTCCTCTTCGACGAGCCCCTGTCCAATCTCGACGCCCAGCTCCGCGCCCTCATGCGCGTCGAGATCAAGAAGCTGCACCAGCGCCTCGGCACCACCATCGTCTACGTCACCCACGACCAGGTCGAGGCGATGACCATGGCCGACCGCATCGTCGTCATGCGCGACGGCGAGATGCTCCAGGCCGGCGCGCCGATGGAGCTCTACGACCACCCGGTCCGACGTCTTCACCGCCCGCTTCATCGGCTCGCCGACCATGAACATCCTGCCCGGGCAGGTGACCGAGGGCGCGGTCGCCCTGAAAGGCATGAACGCCCACATCACCGCCCCGCCCGGCACCGCCACTGGCGAGGTTCTCGTCGGTGTCCGTCCGCAGGAGCTGCTCGTCGGCGAGACGCCAGGGGCGGCGCTGACCATCGAGGCGCCGGTCACCGTCGTCGAGCCGCTTGGCTCGGAAACCTTCGTCCATGTCGAGATCGGCGGCGCGGCGATTATCGGCAGCACGCCCGGCCGCGAGGCGCCCGAGGTCGGCGCCACCATCCGGCTCAGCGCCCCCACCGAGAGCCTGCATTTCTTCGACGCGCGGACAGAGCGCACGCTGCACACCGGTTGAATCCGGCGCTTTCCGCACGGGCCATCTTGAAACGGCAGGAATTGCGGCGTATAGCCAATTTCTTGCCTCTGAACGCTCACAAATGATGGCTCAGACATGATTACTGCTGCGCAGCTCCGCGCCGCGCGCGCGCTCGCCGGCCTCGACCAGAAGAAACTCGCCGAGCTTGCCGGTCTGTCCGTGCCGACCATCCAGCGCATGGAGGCGAGCGACGGCGTCATCCGCGGCAATGTCGATTCCCTCGTCCGTCTCGTGAACGCCCTCGACGCCGCCGGCATCGAGCTGATCGGCGAAGGCGCCGCCAGCACCGGCGGCGGACGCGGCCTGCGGTTCAAGGGCTGAGAGGCGCGCGGGCTGAACGGACGGCAGGCACCCCCATGGCAACAGGTCTTGCGCTCGGGCTGATCGCGGTGCTGCTGGCAACGGCAGTCCTCGCCGTGCCGCTCGCCCGTCGTCCGCTTGCGACGCCGCTGATCTATGGCCTAGCCTTGCCGCCACCACCGCGCTGCTCTGCGTCGCGCTCGCCCGCCTTCTCGGCCTCGCCGCCGCCGCTCCGGTCGTCCTGCCCCTCGGCCTGCCCTGGATCGGCGCCCATTTCCGGCATCGATTCCCTCTCGGCGTTCTTTCTCGCCGTCGTCGATCTCGGCGCTGCCGCCGCCAGCCTCTACGCCCTCGGCTATGGCCGTCACGAGGAGGCGCCCTGGCGGGTGCTGCCTTTCTTTCCCGCCTTCATCGCGGCGATGAACCTCGTCGTCATGGCCGACGACGCCTTCGCCTTCCTGCTGTCCTGGGAAGCGATGTCGCTCGCCTCCTGGGCGCTGGTGATCGCCCACCACCGCGAGGCCGGCAACGTCCGCGCCGGCTACATCTATATCGTCATGGCGAGCGCCGGCACGCTGGCGCTGCTCCTCGCCTTCGGCCTCCTCGCCGGCCCGACCGGCAGCTATGCCTTCGACGCCATGCGCGCCGCCCACCTGTCCCCGGCCTTCGCCGCCCTCGTCCTGGCGCTCGTCCTTTTCGGCGCCGGCTCCAAGGCCGGCATCGTGCCGCTGCATGTCTGGCTGCCGCTCGCCCACCCGGCAGCGCCCAGCCATGTCTCGGCGCTGATGAGCGGCGTCATGACCAAGGTCGCGATCTATGGCTTCATCCGCATCGCCTTCGATCTCGCCGGCACGCCGCAATATTGGTGGAGCATCCCGGTGCTCACCCTTGGCGGCATCAGCGCCGTCATGGGGCTGCTCTATGCCATGCTCGAGGACGATCTGAAGCGGCTGCTCGCCTATTCGACGGTCGAGAATGTCGGCGTCATCTTCATCGGCCTAGGGCTTTCGCTCGCCTTCAAGGTCAACGGCATGGGCGAGGCCGCCGCGCTCGCCATGACGGCGGCGCTCTTCCATGTTCTCAACCATTCCATCTTCAAGAGCCTGCTGTTCTTCGGCGCCGGCTCCGTGCTGGACGCGACCGGCGAGCGCCGGATCGAGCAAGATGGGCGGGCTCATCCGCGTCATGCCGGCGACCGCCTTCGTCTTTCTTGTCGGCGCCATGGCGATCTCGGCCCTGCCGCCGCTCAACGGCTTCGCCTCCGAATGGCTGACCTTCCAGGCGATCCTCCTCATGCCCCGACCTGCCGCAATGGAGCCTGAAGATCCTGGTGCCCGCCGTCGGCGCCCTGCTGGCGCTTGCCGCCGCGCTTGCCGCCGCCTGCTTCGTCCGCGTCTACGGCATCGCCTTTCTCGGCCGGCCGAGGAGCGGCGAGGCCGAGCACGCGCACGAGACCGACCGCCTGTCGCTCGCCGCCATGGGAATTCTCGCCGTCCTCGCCGTTCTTGCCGGCCTCTTTCCCGGCTTCATCATCGACGCGCTGAGCCCGGTCGTCGCGGCGCTTGCCGGCGGCGCCATGCCGGCGCAGCACCAGATCGCCTGGCTGTCGATCGCGCCGATCGCCGAAAGCCGCAGCTCCTATAACGGCCTCCTCGTCTTCCTCTTCATCTTCGTCTCGGCCGGCCTCGCCGCCTTCGCCATCCATCGTCTTGCCTCGCGCGCGCTGCGGCGCGCACCGGCCTGGGATTGCGGCTTCCCCAATGCCGAGCCCGGTGACCCAATATACCGCCGCTGAGCTTCGCCCAGCCGATCCGCCGCGTCTTCGCCGGCGCCCTCTTCCAGGCGCGCGAGACCGTCGACATGCCGGCGCCGGGCGACACGCGCCCCGCGCGCTTCTCGCTCGAGGTCCACGACCTCGATCTGGGAGCGGCTTTACGCGCCGATCGCCGGCGGCGTCGATCTCGCCGCCGGCAGCCTCAACCGCTTCCAGTTCCTCACCATCCGCCGCTATCTCGGCCTCGTCTTCGTCGCCCTCGATCGCCCTCCTGTCGCTGGTGGCGCTATGGCCGTGATCCGCGATCTCGCCATCCAGGGCCTGCAGATGATGCTGGTGCTGGCGCTGGCGCCGCTGCTGACCGGCTTCGTGCGCAAGATGAAGGCGCGGCTGCATGCGCCGCCGCGGCGCCTCGGTAATCCAGCCCTATCGCGACCTGCTGCGGCTGCTGCGCAAGGAGGTCGTGCTTGCCGAGAACGCCTCCTGGCTGTTCCGCGCCGCGCCCTATCTCGATCTTCGCCACCACCTGGGTCGCCGCCGCGCTGGTGCCGACCTTCGCCACCGGGCTGATGTTCTCCTGGTCGGCCGACCTCATCGTCATCATCGCGCTGCTCGGCAGCGCCCGCTTCTTCCTGGCGCTGGCCGGCATGGATGTCGGCACCAGCCTTCGGCGGCATCGGCTCGTAGCCGCGAGGTGATGATCGCCTCGCTCGCCGAGCCGGCGATGATCATGATCGTCTTCACTCTCGCGCTGGTCGCCGGCTCGACCCAGCTATCGACCATCGCCGACCTCTTCGCCTCGACCGGACGCGGGCCTGCGCGTCTCGCTCGGCCTGGCCCTGGTCGCGCTGATCCTCGTCGCGCATCGCCGAGAACGGCGCGCATCCCGGTCGACAATCCGGCAACCCATCTAGAGCTCACCATGGTCCATGAGGCGATGGTGCTCGAATATTCCGGCCGCCACCTCGCCGTCATCGAGTTCGCCGGCTTCGCTGAAGCTGCTGCTCTACATGTCGCTGATCGCCTGCGTCTTCCTGCCCTGGGGCCTGGCGCCGGCGGGCGCCGGCTGGCTCGGCCTCGGCATCGGCTCTCGTCGCCTATTTCGTCAAGCTTGCCATCGGCGCGGTCCTGCTCGCCGTCTTCGAGACGACGATCGCCAAGATGCGCGTCTTCCGTGTGCCCAAATTCCTCGGCGCCGGCCTCATGCTCGGCCTCCTGGCGACGCTCCTCCTGTTCGTCTCGCGGAGCTTCTGATGCACGGGCACGTCTCGTCTTCGACATTGCCCATCTGCTGGCCGGCGGGCTGGTGCTGATGAGCTTTGTGCTGCTCTATCAGGACCGGCTCTATGCCCTGCTCAACGTCTTCGCGCCCACGCCGTCGTGCTGGCGCTGTCGGTCGGCTGGCAGGCCTGTATCCAGCACGCGCCGCATCTCTTCATCACCGCCGCCATCGCGCTCGTCTTCAAGGCCATCGCCATCCCGATGGCGCTGCGCCGCATCATCGTGCGTCTCGGGATCCACCGCGAGATCGAGACGGTCGGCGGCATCGGCCCGACCATGCTCGCCGGCATGGCGCTGGTGGCGCTGTCGATGGTCGTCATGCTGCGGGTGACCCACGGCGCCGATCCGCTGGCGCGCGAGGATCTCGCCTTCGCCCTGTCGGTCGTGCTGCTCGGCCTTCTGATCATGGTGACGCGGCGCAACGCGGTCAGCCAGGTCGTCGGCTTCATGTCGCTGGAGAACGGGCTGGTGCTGGCGGCGACCGGCGCCAAGGGCATGCCGCTGGTGGTCGAGATCAGCGTCGCCTTCTCGATCCTCATCGCCTTCATCGTCATCGGCATCTTCCTGTTCCGCATCCGCGAGCGCTTCGACACGGTCGACGTGCGGCGCGCTCGACGATTCCGCGGGAGAGCGGCGATGACGCTGCGCTCGACGCCGTCGCGGCGATCCTGTCGATCCCGCTGGTCGCGGCGGCGCGTGCTCGCCGCTGCTGCCCGGCTACCGCGTCGACCGCGCGGCTCAACGTGCTGGCCGCTTTCCTGACCCTGGTCGCCGCGCTGGCGCTGCTCGTCCTGCCGCGGCCCGAGCCCGGCCAGTATCTGCTGGTCGACGATCTCAACATCGTCTTCATCGTGCTCAAGACCTTCGTCGGCTTCACCACCAGCGTCTTCAGCGCCAGCTATATCGCGCCACGAGCTCGAGACCGGGCAGCTGACGCCGACCTATCTGCGTTTCTACCACGCCATGTACCAGATCATGATGTTCGGCATGAATCTGGCGCTGGTCGCCAACAATATCGGCCTGATGTGGGTGGCGATCGAGCTGGCGACGCTGACGACGGTGCTGATGGTCGGCATCTACCGCACGGCGGAAGCGCTCGAGGCCGCCTGGAAATACTTCATCCTCGGCAGCGTCGGCATCGGCCTCGCCCTCTTCGGCACGATCCTCGTCTACATGGCCGCCCAACCGGTCGTCGGCGAGGGCCTCGATGCCATGGTGTGGACGACACTGATGGCCCATGTCGCCAAGTTCGATCCGGCGCTGCTCGACGTCGCCTTCGTCTTCCTGCTGCTCGGCTACGGCACCAAGGTCGGCCTCGCGCCCCTCCATGCCTGGCTGCCCGATGCCCATGCCGAGGGCCCGACGCCGATCTCGGCCGTGCTCTCCGGCCTTCTGCTCAATGTCGCGCTTTACGCGGTGCTGCGCTTCAAGCTGCTGCTCGCCGCCAATGCCGGCGCGCTGGCGCCGGGACCGCTGATGGCGACGATGGGGCTCTCTTCGCTCGTCTTCGCCGGCTTCATGCTCTACCGGCGGCGCGACATCAAACGCATGTTCGCCTATTCCTCGATCGAGCACATGGGCATCATCACCTTCGCCTTCGGCATCGGCGGGCCGCTCGCCAATTTCGCCGGGCTCCTCCACATGGTGATGCACAGCCTGACCAAGTCGGCGATCTTCTTCGCCGTCGGCCACATCGCCCAGGTCAAGGGCACCCAGCGCATCGCCGACATCCGCGGCCTCACCGCCTCCCATCCGCTCCTCGGCTGGGGGCTGGTGCTCGGCGTCGTCGCCATCGCCGGCCTGCCGCCGCTCGGCATCTTCATGAGCGAATTCCTGGTCGTCTCCTCGACCTTCGCCCGCCAGCCGCTGCTCGCCATCCCGCTCGTCCTCGGCCTGCTCGTCGCCTTCGGCGCCCTCTTCCTGAGGCTCAACAGCCTCGCCTTCGGCGAGCCGACCGGCAGCATGGCGCCGGTCAAGGCGTCCTATGTGCCGATGTACGCCCACTTCGCCATCGTCTTCGCCGCCGGCATCTACCTGCCGCCGACGCTGGTCGTCTGGTTCCAGCACATCGCAGGGCTTCTGGGATGACCGCGATCAAGCCCCTCGACAGGATCATCGGCGAGACGGCAGCGGTCGCGGACCACAAGCCGTGGCGTCGCGCCGTCGTCACCGAAGAGACCTGGCACGCGGCCATCGACGCGCTCGTCGCCGGCGAGCTCGGCCTCTCGAGCCTGTGGGCCGAGCCGGCCATGGTTCATATGGCACTGCTCGACGAGGCGGCGGGCGACCTCGCCGTCGTCAGTCTCCCCTGCCCCGACGGCCGCTATCCCTCCGTCGGCGCCCACCATCCGCCGGCGATCCGCCTCGAGCGCGCCATCCGCGACCTCTACGGACTCGAGGCAGTCGGCGCCGAGGACACGCGCCCCTGGGTCGACCACGGCAAGTGGGGTGTCCGCCATCCGCTCGGCACCGGTCCCATCGACTGCATCGGCGAGCCGCCGGCCTATCCTTTCCTGCCGGTCGAGGGAGAGGGGCTGCACGAGATTCCGGTCGGGCCGGTCCATGCCGGCATCATCGAGCCGGGGCATTTCCGCTTCACCGCCAATGGCGAAACCGTCGTCCGATTGGAGGCGCGGCTAGGCTATGTCCACAAGGGACTTCAGTCCGTCCTTCAAGGCGTCCACCCTGTTCAAGCCTGCCGGCCCGCCAGCCGTGCAAGCGGGGATTCGACGGTCGCTTATGCCCTCGCCTTCTCGCGCGCGGTCGAGGCGGCGCTCGGCGTCGAGGTGTCGCCGCGGGCGGTCGCCCTGCGCGCGCTCATGGCCGAATTGGAAAGGCTTTCCAATCACTTGGGCGACATCGGCGCCATCTGCAACGATGCCGCCTTCGCCCTCATGCTCGCCCATTGCGCCGTGCTGCGCGAACGCATCCTGCGCGCCTGCAAGATCGCCTTCGGCCACCGCCTGATGATGGACAAGATCATCCCCGGCGGCGTCGCCACCGACCTCGATCCGGCCGGAAAAGAGGCGATTTCTCAAGCACTTGGCGAAGTCCGCCAGGCGCTCCCCCGCCTCGTCAATCTCTATGACGGCACCACCTCCCTGCAGGATCGGACGGTGGGGACAGGCATTCTCACGCCCGCCCTCGCCCGTCGCTTTGCCGCCGGCGGCTTCGTCGGCCGCGCCTCCGCCCGCTCCTTCGATACCCGCAAGACCCTCCCTTATCCGCCCTATGACCGCCTCGACTTCGCGGTCCCCACTCTTGACCAGGGCGACGTCGACGCCCGTGTCTGGATCCGGATTCGCGAGGTAGAACAGAGCCTTAAGCTCATCGACCAATTGCTCGACCTGCCCGACGGAGGGTTGCTGGTCGACCTGCCGAAGGGCGGCGGCGAGGGCCTCGCCCTGGTCGAGGGCTTCCGTGGCGACATCCTCGTCTGGCTCCGCCTCGGCCCCGACGGCCGCGTCGAGCATTGCCACCTGCGCGACCCGTCCTGGTTCCAATGGCCGCTGCTCGAAGCGGTGATCGAGGCCAATATCGTCGCCGACTTCCCGCTCTGCAACAAGAGCTTCAACTGCTCCTATTCCGGCCACGACCTCTGAGGACCGGCCATGAGAACGCTGTTATTTCAAAGCCTTACGCAATCGCCCCTGACCGAGAAGGCGCCGCTCGTCGACCCATCGGAGGTCGCTTCGCTGGTCACCGGCCTCGGCGCCGCGGCCCGCCGTCGGCTTGGGCGCAGCCTGTCGATCCGGGCGGTCGATGCCGGATCCTGCAATGGCTGCGAGCTCGAGATCCACGCGCTCAATAATGCTTTCTACGATCTCGAACGTTTCGGCCTGCATTTCGTCGCCTCGCCCCGCCACGCCGATGTTCTCATGGTCACCGGCCCCGTCACCAGGAACATGGCGGAAGCGTTACAGAGAACCTATGCCGCGATGCCTTCACCGAAATGGGTCGTGTCGATCGGAGACTGCGCGATCGATGGTGGTTGCTTCAAGAAGTTCTTACGCAATTGTCGGCGGCGTCGCCGATGTTGTTCCGGTTGACTTGCACGTTCCTGGCTGCCCGCCCGAGCCGACCGCGATTCTGAAGGGCCTGCTCGCCCTTCTCGAAGCCTCGACCGCGCGGGCAAAAGCCTGATCCGGCAATGGCTTAGACGACCCGCAGGATGAATCGCGCCTGGAAGGTACCTTCCCACCACATGGGGAAATTGGTGCCCCATTTGTTGTTGTGGACGTTGAATCGGACGCCGTTGGACAGGTCTGGCGGCGCGTGATTGAACGGCATGAACGGCGTGTCGGCCGGGGCGATCAAGGGGGTATCCAACGGCGTCACCGAAAGCGCCCGCCCTCCTGGCAGGCGACATCGGATTTCGGCGACCGCCTGAAGCTGCCCGCCGCCATCGCGCACCACCCGATCGCCGGGCTGCCACAGGCCCATCTTGAGATAGGACCATTCCGTCGCGCCCGCCGGCGTCAGCGAAAGGAAGCCGGCCTCCGGCATCCGGTTCGCCGGCTTGTCACGCAGGACCAGAGCGAGCGCGAGCCCGCCGTCCCCCGCCGGCCGCAGCAGCAGATCGACCGCTGACGGCGCGCCGAGTTCAGCGCTGGCGGGCGCCGGCATTCTCAGATGCAGGACTGGCAAGTCGCCGTGCCGCCCGAGCCCTGCCAGTTCCGGGCGAAAGGCCGCGGACCGTGCCGTCGGGGCATCGCGCAATCCCGGCTTGCCATGGTCGAGCACCGCCCATTCCTGCCAGTTGGTCAGGTAGGTCTGCATGTGGTTGGCAACGTCGTCGGCATCGTAGCTTTCGTGAGAGTAGGCAACCAGACTGTCGCCACCCGCCGCGATCTCGACGCCGTCCGGCGCGGTCAGGCGTGTCAGCGCACCGGATCGCGGATCGTAGTCAACCCGCCAGCCGCCAACCGTCACCGTCCCGCCATTCGCGCTCGCGGCGTCGTCCACCGGCGCGAAGGGGCGCAGCTCCGCCAGCTCTGATTCCGCGACGGCACGATCGGCGACGCCCAGTTCCCCCACCGCCCTGTCGAGAAGGGCGCGCTGCTCGGCCCAGGAGGCTTCGGTATAGGCAAAGCGGAAATCGGACCGGCGCGCCGCCTCGAACTCCGACCGGTCCCAATGGGTCTCGTCGCGCAAATAGGTCTTGATGTCGACGCCGCAGGTGTGTTCCGCGACCATCGCCAGCCCCCGTCCGAAGGCCAGGCGAGGCTCGTCGAGACCCTCTTCGGCGAAGCGGTCGTAAACGCGCCGCAGGGCCATGAACCGCGCCGTCTTGTGCGGATCGCTGGCACTGCCGTGGATCCAGGAATCGGCAAGCTCCATGTCGACGACCGGAAACCGCTCGCGCGCCTGCCAGAGCAGCGCACCGAAGGCTTCCAGGGTCGAAGCCCGAACCGCGACACCGGGATTGGCGCTGAGGATGTCGCGATGGCACTCGACCGCCTGGGAGACGGATTGCGGACCGACATTGTCATTCGTGTGCGCGAAGCTCAGCCCCTCGCTGAAGCCTTCCGGAAAAAGGGTTTCGCCATAGGAGCGCTGATAGACGACGACGACCTCCTCGCCGCCCGGCGCCCGCCAGCGGAAGATGTCGGGCACGTCCGGCGGGGTCGAAGCGGAATTGACGCCGATATGGAGAAACTGCACGCCGGCCTCGGCAAGCAGCGGAACGATGCCGAGCGTGTGGCCCGGCACATCGGTCATCTTGGCGGCGATCGTCGTCATTCCGAAGCGCCGGTCGAGTTCCCTGGAATAGGAGAGGCCCGCCCGGAACAGCGCCGGCGACATCAGCTCGGAGTGGATGGTGAAGGGCAGCGCGTGCCAGCGGATGAGGCCACGCTCGATCGCCCGCTCGAGCCGCGCCACCTTGTCCCGCGGCTGGCTGTTGAGGTGATCCCAGATGAGCCAGGCGCCCGTCGTCCACACGAACATCCGCTGGCCGGGATCTTCGGCGAGGAAATGCTCGGCCGTATCGAGCGCCTGAGGGATGAAGCGCTCGTGATATTGCCGGCGCACCTTTTCGGCATGATCCGTGAAGCCGATGTCGAGATGCGTCTTGAAGACGAGATGGATCGTCCGGGCGGTCATGGAGGTTTCCTGGGAGGATCAGCCGACCGTGCCGCGGACGACCAGCCGCGTGTGGATCGTCTCGGTCAGAGGCGGTGCGTCCGGTTCCTTCAATCGCTTGAGGATCAGCCGCACGAGCGCCCGCACGCGCTCGTTGATATCGATCTTCACCGTCGTCAGGTCGTAGCTTCGCCATGATGCCTGGCGGATATCATCGAAGCCGACCACGTTGACGTCCTCCGGCACTCGCAGGCCCAGGTCGTGACGCAGCGCATCCATGGCGCCGAAGGCGCTGACATCGTTGGCGGCAAAGACGGCATCGGCGCCATCCCCGACCCGGAACAGGCTCAGCATCGCCGCGTGCCCGCTCTCGTAACTGAAATCCCCCTGCACCACAGTCGCCGGCGGCAGACCACGCGCGGCGAGGACCTCCGAGAAGACCCGCTCGCGCGCGATCGACGCCCAGGCGCTCGCATTTCCGGACAGATAGGCAAAGCGGCGGCGGCCATTGCCGACCATCATCGCGACCGCCTGATCGACGCCGTCCTTCTGTACGATGTTCAGTCGGTCGAAGACCGCCACGCTCCTCGCCGCCGACACCAGAGCCGAACACCCGTCATCACCGGGATAGTCGATGTAGATCGGCACCGCGCGATCGAAGATCTGGTGAAGCTCTGTCGGCCGAACGTTCTCGGTGAAAACGATCAGGCTGTCCGGATTGTAGGCGCGCATATAGGAAAGCAGCGTGCCGTCCATACTCCGGTCCACACGCGTCTTGAACAGCAGCGTGGCAAAGCCCTCGCCCTGCAGCGCGCTTGTCAGCGTGTCGATTTCCTGGCTCTCCCAGGGTGAGCAGACATCAGGAATGATGACGCCGATCAGATGCGAGCGCCGGGTGGCAAGGGCGCGACCGGCCATGTTCGGCGAATAGTTGAGTTCCTTGGCGACCTCGAGGATGCGGGCGCGCTTGTCGGGCCGGATCGAGGCATGCGGATTGAAGGCGCGCGACACCGCCACGCGCGACACCTTCGCCATTTCGGCGACCCGTTCCGCCGTCGCCCGCTCGCTCTGTCGATCGCCCTGCTCAGCCACGCGCAAACCAACCACATTGAAATCGTGTTCATCCACAGTGGCCAGCGGCAAGAATCCTGTCAAGCGCCGAGACCCCGCCAGGAGGTCACAAGGTTGTTGCAAAACTGAGGTAACCGCAGGCGATCAGTCGTCCACAAAGGTGAAACGATGATTGCCATGGCAGACAGCGCGCAGCGGTGGCGCGGAGCGTCGACGTCGATATTGACGCAAAATGAAAACGCGTTCATTCTCGATTCCAGACCGGAGGACGGCGGCGCGCCTTCGCGGGCCGAAGCGAAGACAGTGGCACCGGGCATTCCGGACCATGTTCGCAGGAGCGGCTTCGCGCCAAGAAAGCCGCGCATATTTGGGAGGAAAATTCACATGAGCATCAGCTTGCGATCCCTCTTGCTCGGCGTCGCCGGCGCCGCGCTGCTCGGCGGCCAGGCCGCCGCCACGGATCTCACCATCACCTGTCGCTGCGTCATCGGCGGCGTCAACAGCGCCGGCGCCGAATGGCTCACCAAGAGCGTCATCCCCGCCTTCACCACCAAGATGAAGGCCGAGGGCAAAGACGTGACCGTCACCCTCAAGCAGTTCGCCGGGTCGGATGAGCAAATGACCCAGCAACAGGCGCTCGACTTCTCGACCGGGGCCGGGCCCGACGTTGCCGGCTTCGACGGCTTCCTGATCCCCAGCTTCGCCGAGGGCGGTCTGCTCAAGCCACTCGACGAGGTCGCCGGCAAGGCGGTCGACGACTGGGACGGCTGGAAGCACATCTCCGACGGAATCAAGTCGATCATGTCCTATCAGGGCAAGATCTACGGCGTTCCCGGCGGCACCGACGTGCGCATGATCTTCACCCGCAAGGACATGCTGCAGAAGGCCGGGATCGACGCCGACACTTTCCAGCCGACGTCATGGGCCGACCTGCTCGACGCGGCTCGCGCGGTCAAGAAGGCCTATCCCGACAGCTATCCGCTGCAGCTCGACGCCGGCGTCTCCATGGGCGAGGCGACGACCATGCAGGGCTACTACATGGCGATCCTCGGCACGGGCGAGAAGCTGCGTGACAATTCCGGCAAGTGGATCGTCTCCAGCCCCGGAATCCTCGCCACGCTGAAGCTCTACAAGACCATCTATGTCGACGAGAAGCTGGGCGATCAGCGCGCCCAGTTGCTGGCCGACGGTCGCAACCGGAGCTTCGCCAACTTCCGCGACGGCAAGACCGCGATGCTGGTCGAGGGCGACTGGTTCTACCGCTCCGTCACCAAGCCCGGCGCCGAGTTCGCCGTCAAGGATCGCGACAAGGTCATGGGCTGGGCGAAGATGCCGGCCGAAAAGCCCGGCATGGGCTATCGCGGTCAGAACTTCGTCACCATCTCGGGCGGCACCGGCTATGTGCTCAACCCGCACACCAAGAACCCCGACGAAGCCTGGGCGCTGCTCGCCTTCATGAACTCCAAGGACCAGCTTGACGCCTTCCAGACGTATCAGCCGGGCATCAAGGCCAGGGACGACGTGCCGGTGCCGAACAATCCGTTCCTCACCACGACCGCGTCCAAGCTTCTGCCGCTGACCACGGCCCGCCCGAACGACCCGAACTACGCCAAGGTCTCGACGGCGATCCAGCGGATGACGGAAAACGTCGTCTCGGGCGACATGTCGCCCGAGGACGCCATGGCCCAGTACAAGTCGGCCGTCACGCAGATCGTGGGGGCGGATAACACCGTCACCATCCAGTAGTTCCTCCCGCGCTGGCGCGGCGTGCTTCGGCACGCCGCGTCCTTTTTCCGCCCGGCCGTCGCGGCACGTTCCGCCAGCCGGGCCCGCGGGCAAGGTCCCGGCGCGGCCGGCCAGGACCGGTAGCGAAGGCTCAGTCAAGGCACCCAGGCGACGCATGGCCGCTCCAAGGAAATTCTCGCTTCTTTCGGCGCGCGCCGGGGCCCTGTTTCTCCTGCCCGGCACCATCCTCGTCGGCCTCTTCGTCATCGCCCCCTTCTTCTGGGTGATCGTCGTCTCCTTCACCAACCGCAGCCTGATCGGCAAGGGCGCCGCGCATCCCGAATTCGTCGGCCTTGCCAATTACCTCGACCTGTTCAACCAGACCGGCCTGTGGAATCCGGGCCAGTTCGGCTATTCGCTGCTCATCACCATCGAATTCGTCGTCCTCTCGGCGCTGGTCGGCCAGGCGCTGCTCGGATTGCTCCTCGCCTGGCTCAGCCAGTCGATCCACCCGGCCCTGAAATCGACGCTGCAGACCGCCGTCATCGCCGCCTGGATCCTGCCGGAAGTGGTGATCGGCTTCGCCTGGTTCGCCTTCCTCGACTACGACCACGGCACGCGCGAACATGATCCTGCGCGGCCTCGGCCTGCCGCCCGGCGACTGGTTGCTGCGCCACCCCTTCCCGGTCATCGTCGTCTTCAACACCTGGCGCGGCGCCGCCTTCTCGATGATGCTGTTCAATTCGGCCTTCCAGTCGATTCCGCCGAGCTATTTTCAGGCGGCCGACGTCGCCGGCGCCAGTTCCTGGCAGAAGTTCCGCGACATCGCCTTGCCCCTCATCCGCGGCCATGTGGTGACCGACCTGATCCTCATCACCATGTGGACCTTCAACGTCTTCACGCCGTTCCTGCTGACCCATGGCGGGCCGTCCTACAAGACCGAGCTGCTGTCGATCTACACCTACCGGGTCGCCTTCAAGGACTTCGAGTTCGGCAGGGGCGCCGCCGTCGGCGTCATCGTCATGCTGGTCAACCTCGCCTTCGCCCTGGTCTATCTGCGGCTGGCGCACCGCGCGCCGAAAGGGGCGACGGCATGAGGCTGACGTTGCGCGCCATCGTCTCGCGGATGGGCTTTTCCGCCCTGGCGGCCCTGCTCGGCGCGATCTTCGCCCTGCCGCTCATCTGGTTCCTGTTCGCGCCCTTCAACGCGCGCGCCGAGATGGGCATCGCCATTCCCCATCCCTGGACGCTGTCCAACTTCCAGACCGTCTTCAAGAACGGCTTCGCCATCCACGCCCTCCTCAACAGCTTCATCCAGGGCGCCGGCGGCGTCGTCCTCGTCGGCATCGCCGCGACGCTTGCCGCCTACGCCCTGTCGCGCTCGGTCATCCCCGGCAAGGGCGCGGTCACCTATGTCCTGCTGCTGTTCTCCTCGGTGGTGTCCGGGTCGGCGGCGATGGTGCCGATCTTCCTCATCATCTCGGCAATGGGCCTGATCGACACCCAGATCGCGGTGATCCTGGTCTTTGCCGGCGGACTGCTGCCGACGGCAATGTTCATCCTTCGCGATTTCATCGACGGCATCCCGCGCTCCTACGAGGAGAGCGCCATGGTCGCCGGCGCCTCGCCGCTGCAGGCCTTCGTCGACGTCGCCCTGCCGGTGATCCGGCCAGGCATCGTCGTCGTCGTCGTCTGGGCCTTCGTCAACATCTGGGGCAGCTTCCTCATCCCCTTCATCCTGCTGCGAAGCCAGGGCGTGATGCCGGCCTCGGTCGCCATCTATTCCTTCTATTCGGAGGCCGGCACGCCGATCGTCACGCTGCTCGCCGCCTATTCGCTTCTCTACTCGCTGCCGGTGATCGTCCTCTACCTCTTCGTCAGCTGGAAATTCGGCTTCCGCTTCTTCGGCGGCATCAAATCCTGAACCGGAGCTTCGATGGCATCCGTCGCATTTCGCAAAGTCACCAAGACATTCGGCGCCTTCACCGCCGTCGACGCCGTCGATCTCGAGATCGGCGACGGTGAATTCGTCTGCCTTCTCGGCCCGTCCGGCTGCGGCAAGACGACGTCGTTGCGCCTGATCGCGGGGCTGGAGACGCCGTCCAGCGGACAGGTCTTCATCGGCGAACGCGACGTCACCGCGCTGCCATCCCAAGGACCGGCAGATCTCCATGGTCTTCCAGGACTATGCGCTCTATCCGCACATGACGCTGATCGACAATATCGCCTATCCGCTGAAGGTGCGCGGCGAGGCCGTCGACAAGCGTCATGACCGCGCCCGCGAGGTCGCCGGACGCTGCGCATCGGCGACCTGCTCGAGCGCCTGCCCTCGCAGATCTCCGGCGGCCAGCAGCAGCGCACCTCGCTCGCACGGGCGCTGGTCTACCCGTCATCGGTCTATCTGTTCGACGAACCGCTCTCCAATCTCGACGCCAAGCTGCGGCTCGAGGCGCGCGGCTTCCTCAACCACCTTCAGCGCGACATCGGCATGACCGCGGTCTACGTCACCCACGACCAGGCCGAGGCGATGGCGCTCGCCAACCGGGTCGCGGTGATGGACCGTGGCCGCGTCGTCCAATACGCGCCGCCGATCGAGCTCTACCGCCGGCCGGCTACCACCTTCGTCGCCGATTTCGTCGGCAACCCGCCGATGAACCTCATCCCCGTCGCGGTGCACCAGCAGGACGGCCAGCTCCTCGCCAGGGCCGACGGTCTGTCCCTCGCCCCGCTGCCCATCACCGATCCGCTCGGCAAGGCCGTGGCGCGCGGCTCGAACCTGACCCTCGGCATTCGCCCCGAGCATCTGGCGATCGGCGACCGCCAGGCGACCAACTGGATCGAGGGACGCCTCTTCGCCAATGAGAACATGGGACCGGAAAGCCTGGTGACCCTGCTTCTGACGGACGAACGGCGGATCACGGCGCGCCTCTTCACCGACGATCATCTCGCCCTCGACGGCGACGTCACCTTCACCTTCAGCCCGGGTGACCTGGCCCTCTTCGACGGCGAGGGCAACCGCATCCCGGCCGGGGACGAATGACAGGCCCGACATGAGCGAGCAGCACGTCACCGTCCGCGTCACCCCAGCCGACCAGGCCGCCGACCCTTACTTCTACGTCCCCGTCGAGGTGCCGCCGGGCACCACCCGGCTCGACGTCACCATGGCCTATGACAAGACCGAGGATTGCATCATCGATCTTGGCGTGCTCGATCCCCGCGCCACCGACTTCCCCGCGCAGGCCGGCTTTCGTGGATGGAGCGGCGGCGCCCGCGACCGCTTCTTCGTCGCCACCGACGACGCCACGCCCGGCTACATTCCCGGTCCGATGCCGGCCGGCACATGGCGGATCATCCTCGGCCTCTACAAGGTCCCGACGGCCGGCGCCGACATCGTCCTCACGGTCATTTGCGATTCATCCGCGCGCCCGACCGTCGACCTGCCGCCGCGTCCCCGCCCGGTGCGTCCCGGCGCCGGCTGGTACAAGGGCGACCTCCACTGCCACACCTTCCACAGCGACGCCCGCGGCGCGCCGGAGGTCCTCCACGCGGCAGCGCGTCAGGCCGGGCTCGATTTCCTTGCGGTCACCGATCACAACACGATCAGCCAGCGGCGCTATTTCCATCCCCACGCCTCGCCGGATCTCGTCTTCGTCCGCGGCATGGAGGTGACGACCGCGATCGGTCACGCCAACGCCTTCGGCATCGACGACTGGATCGACTTCCGCATGACAGGCCCCTCCGACCCGCTGATCGTCGCTGAGGAGGTCCACCGTCGCGGCGGCCTGCTATCGATCAACCACGACAAGCCGTCGATTCCGTGGGACTACGACCTGCCACCGATCGACTGCATGGAGGCGTGGCAGTCGACCTGGCTCTTCTGGAACTGGATTTCTCTCGCCCGCTATGACGCGCGGCTGAGAACCGGCCTGCACATCGCCCTCATCGGTGGCAGCGACTTTCACCAGCCTGATCGCCTGATGCCGGAGGGACCGTTTGTCCTCGCCCGTCCGACCACCGTGCTCTGGCTACCCGAGCTTTCCGAGGATGCGGTGCTTGCCGCGATGAAGGCCGGTCACGGCTATGTCACCGAGGCACCGGACGGACCGCATCTCGAGCTTCACCGCCAATGGCCAGCCGATGGGCACCGCCTTCGCGGCCGGTCCGCTCGAGATCGTCGCCACGATCAATGGCGCCGCCGGCGACCGGCTTGTTTGGATCGACGCGACGGGCGAAGTGGCTGCCGAGATGATCCCCGACGGCATCGTGGACATCCACGTTCCGCTTCGAGGCGCCACAGACGTTCCTGCGCGCCGAGATCGTCGCCGAAGCGAGCCGCGAGCGCCTGTTCGAAGACGTCATGACGGCGCTTGGCGGGAAGCCCCTGCCCGACGGCCTCACGCTAGAGGAGGCAACGACCCAGCCGATCCGCCGTGCGCTTTCGAACCCCGTCTATATCGGACCGACCGGCTGAACCGGCATCAGGCGCGATCGATGCCATCGCGGCCGGTGTCTCCTCGCCGGCACCCGTCTTGATGCCATCCTCATAAAGGAAGCACTTCACGCTCCGGCCATCGACTTCATAGAGCGGCGGCACTTCCTGCCGGCAGCGATCCATCGCATGCGGACAACGGGCGGCAAATTTGCAGCCCCCGCGCAGGGGAAACTTGACCGCGCTCTGCGTCAGCGGCAAATCTTCGGACCAGGCCCTGTCGGGATCGGCGCGCGGCACGGAATCCTTGAGGAGCTGCGTATAGGGATGAAGCGGCGCGCCCAGCACCCTTTCGACCGGGCCCACCTCGACGATCCAGCCGCGCAGCATCACCGCGATCCTGTCAGCCGTGTAATAGGCCGTGGCGAGATCGTGCGTGATGTAGAGAACCGACACGCCCTGCTTTTCCTTCAACTCCTTGAAGAGGTTGAGGATCGACATGCGCAGCGAGGCATCGAGCATGGAGACCGGTTCGTCGGCCACCAGCAGCGACGGCTTGGTGATCAGCGCGCGGGCGATCGAGATTCGCTGCGCCTGGCCGCCTGACAATTCGTTCGGGTAGCGGCCGCGAACCTCGGCGAGGGTCAAGCCGACGACCCCCAGCGCCTCGTCGACCACCGTATTCAGCTCGGACCGCTTCCGCGTTCGGTAGTTGCGAGCCGTGTCGAACAGATAGGAGTCGATCCGCTTCAGAGGACTGAAGGTCGCGAAGGGGTCCTGAAAGACCGGCTGGACCTCGCGGAAGAACCACTTGCGCCGTTCGCCGTCCGAGAGAGCGGCAATGTCGCGCCCCTTATAGGCGAGACGCCCGCTGGTCACCGTTTCGAGACCGAGCACCATCCGCGCCAGCGTGGTCTTGCCGCTACCGCTTTCGCCGGCGATCGCATAGACCTCCGGCTTGCCGGCCTCCAGCGTGACCGTCGCATCGTCGACGGCGGAGAACCGGGTGGCTGACAGGCCCTGGCGAATGGTGAAGACCTTGGCCAGGCGGTCGATCTCGAGGAGATGGGGGTCAGGCTGCGGCGGCATGGTCCGCCTCATCAATCAGGTGGCAGGCGGCGCGATGGCCTTCCTTGAGGGTCACCATGGGCGGCACTGTATGCCGGCACACATCCATGGCAAGCGGGCACCGCGGGTGGAACCGGCAGCCATCGGGGGGCGCGTCCAGCGACGGCGGCCGTCCCGGAATGCCCTCACGCGCCTGTTTCTCGTCAAGCGTTGGCAGCGAACTGATCAGATGCTGCGTATAGGGATGGCGCGGGCTTTTGAAGATCGTCCGCGTATCCCCCTCCTCGACGAGCTTGCCGGCATAGAGCACGGCCACGCGGTCGGCGAGGTTCGCCTGCACGCCCATGTCGTGGGTAATCAGGACCAGCGTGCTGCCACGTTCGCGCTGGACCCGCTTCAGTAACTGCACGACGGCGCGCTGCACGATGACGTCCAGCGCCGTGGTCGGCTCGTCGGCGAAGATCAGCGGCGGCGACAGGATCGTCGCCAGGGCGATTGTCACCCGCTGCCGCATGCCGCCGGAAAGCTGGTGCGGAAAGGCCGACAGGACGCTCGCCTGCAGCCCGAAATGGGACAGATATTCCGTGACGAATGCCGCGGATTCACGCGCCGACATCGGCTTGTGCGTTGCGATGAAGTCATGGAACGTCGCCCCGATCCGGCGCACCGGATTGAGCACATGCATCGACCCCTGGGGGACATAGGAGACGTGCGACCAGCGCACCGACTTCAGGTCCGCCTCCGACATCGCCAGCGCGTTGACCTTGCGATCGCCGAAATCATAGCCGACCGACCCGTCGACGATCGTCAGCGGCGGTTCGAACGCTCCCAGCAGCGCCTTTAGCAGCGTGGACTTGCCGCAACCGGATTCGCCCGCGATTCCATACGTCTCGCCAGCGCGGATGGACAGCGAGATATCGTCCACCGCCTTCACCGTCCGCCTGACCCCGAAGGCTTCGGTGATATAGTAGGCCTTGAGATTCCGGGCCTCGAGGATGGGCTCTTGGGTCACAGCTACCCCTTGACTTGCAGGCGCACCAGACGCGTGCGCGGATCGAGATAGGCCGTCAGTCCGACCGAAGCGAGATAGAAGCCGATGACGATCACCACGGCGGCCGCGATCGGGGCGGCAAGCACCCAGACCCGATCGGCCAGCAGCGACTGATAATAGTTCCCCCAGTAGATCATGGTGCCGAGGCTCTGCGAGTTCATGTCGCCGAGGCCGAGCACGGACAGCGTCACTTCCAGGCCGATGGCGAACAGGAAGCCGCTGACCACGTCGGCAAGCAGAAACGGAATGAGGAACGGCAGGTGCTCCTTGAGCACCACGCGCAGCGCCCGGGTGCCCGAGAACCGAGCAGTGTTGGTGAAATCGCGTTCCCTCAGGCTCAGCACCTGCGACCGGTAACGCTTCGACGGGATGGCCCAGTCGAGCAGGCCGATCAGGATCCCGAGGGTCACCAGGGTGAGCTGGCCGCGCAGGATGGCGGCGACGAGGATGAGAAGCGGCAGCCGCGGAATGACGATGAAGGAATCGACGAACGCCGACAGGACGCGGTCCCACGTCCCGCCAAGATAGCCGGAAATCATGCCGAGGGTGACGCCGATGCCGCGCCCGATGACCACCGCCAGGCAGGCGACGATCAGCGTGTTGCGGACGGCGAAGGTGAGCATCCAGAAGACGTCCTGCCCCTGCGAGGTCGTGCCGAAGATGTTGGGGAACGACGGGCCGAGATTGCGCGGCACCGCGCGTCGGACCGATGGCCCATAGGGCGACACGTAGGAGAGGAAGACCTCCACCACCACCAGCAGGAGAATGACCGAGCCGACCCGGAAAGCGGGACTGAAGCGGAACAGGTCCTTGATCGTCGCGAACATGATCGCCTCACCGGTAGCGGACGCGGGGGTCGATCAGCGGGTAGCTGAGATCGATCAGCAGCGAGGCGGTGGCGATGCCGACGATCGATAGGAGCGTGATGCCCATGATCAGATTGTAGTCGGCCGAGTTGATGGCGTTGAGCAGAAGGTATCCGAGCCCCGGATAGCCGAAGACCACCTCGGTGATCAGCGCGCCCTCGAAGATCGCGCCGAGCGACAGGCCGAGATCGGTGACCTGCGGCAGCATCGTGTTGCGGATCAGATAGGACACCAGGATCTTGCGCTTGGGCAGCGCGGCGATCTCGGCGAAGCGCACATAGTCGGAGGACCGCTCGGTTGAGGCCAGCGCCTTGGAGACGATGAAGCGGAACGCGGTCGCCCCGATCACGATCGACACCGCCGGCAGGAAGGCGTGAATGACCAGCGAGCTCAAAAAGTCGAAGCTGAAGGCCGGTGTGCCACGCGAGCCGCCGACCAGCGGAAAGATCGGCAGGTAATAGGTGAACAGCATCAAGAGGATGAAGGCGAGGATGTAATAGGGCACCGGATAGACGGAGACGAGCGTGTGCTCGATGATCTTCGACCACCAGCGATCCTGGAAATAGCCCGACAGCGCGCCGAGGATGATGCCGAGCACCCAGGCGATGATGGTCGACAGGCCGAGCAGGCCGACCGTCCACCAGACCGCATCGCCGATCATCTTGTTCACGGTGACCGGGAATGAACTGAAGGACGGCCCGAGGTCACCGTGGAGAACGCGTCCCCAGAAATGGATGTACTGCGTGAACATGCTGCCCTTCAGACCGTAGAGATCCTCAAGGGAGTTGCGCAGCGCCATCGTGCTTTCCGGCGACAGATTCTGGAAAGCGGTGAGCCGGCCGAGCGCATGGTCGATCGGATTGACCGGCGAAAGTCGCGGAATGAGGAAGGTGAGCGTCACCCCGATGAAGATGACAAGCAGCCACTGCAGCAGTCGGGGGAGAACATACTCTTTAAGCAAAATCATGCGGTCGCTGCCGAGATATTCTGTTTCGAACGGACGGCCGCCCGTTGCCGTGGGGGAGGGCAGGCCCTCCCCCACAGGCGTGGCGTCAGTTGGCCTTGGCCGGCTTCAGGTTCTGCAGGGCGTACTTGCCACCCTGGAACCAGTAGAGCGGCATGTAGTCGGGATGCTCCGCGGTCGGGAAGTTGGTCCAGTACCGCGAATCCCAGGTCACGAACTTCTTGAAGCCGATGGTCGTCACCCAATACATCTGCTCGGTCCAGTACTTCAGGAAGTCCCGCATGAGCTGATGGTTTTCCTCGCTACCTGGATCGACCTTCTCCATTTTGGCGAGGAACTCACCGATCTTCGGATCGTTGATCCGCTCGATGTTGGCAGAACCACCCTTGGAACGATAGTCCTTGCCGTTCGGCACGTAGTACTTCGGATCGAAGGGCCGGATCGACGACCAGCCATCACCGGAGGCCAGCGCGAAGCTGGTCCAGGGTGTGCTGACCTCAAACTGGCCATTGACGTGGTTCTGATCCCAGACGCTGCGTTCCAGCCCCTGCAGATTCACGTCGATACCGAAGGCTGACCACATGTCCGAGGCGGCATTGGCCATGCGGAAGGCATCGTTCTCGTCCGGCGGCGACTGGATGGTCATCTTCCAGGGGGTGCCATCGGGCTTCAGCCACTTGCCGTTCGAAGTCCTTCTTGAAGCCGTTCTTCTCGAGCAGCTCGGCGGCCACGTCCGGCGCGTACTTCCACCAGCCGTCGCCGAAGACGTCACGCGGCGTGCCGGGCACGGTATAGCCCTGCTTCTTCGCCCACGCGGCGATCTTGTCCGGGACGGTCGGATCGTACGGCTTGAACGTCTTGCCGTTGCCGACGTCGATCGTCAGGTTCTCCAGCCAGCTCTCAAGAGGATCGTGGTAGAGCTTCTTGAGCGAGGCCGTCGGCGGGACCGGGAACGGCGTGACCTTGGCGACACCACCGATATAGGAGGTCTGCAGGTCGACGATGTCGAGGGACAGCGCCAGCGCCCAGCGGACGTCCTTGTTCTTGTAGATCGGATCGGAATCGAGGTCGAAGACCAGTTCGCGCGTGCTCACCTCGTTGGGATAGGCCCACGGGAACTTGGTGTACCAGGACCGCGCGGTCGGGGTCGTCTCAAGCGTCTTCTTGAACGCCTCGAAATCGGCGTCGAAGTAGACGTCGAGCTCGCCACGCGACATGGCGATCGCCTTCTTGGCGCTGTCGCCATAGAAGATCGTCAGGATGTTCTCCGGACCCGCATTGCCGGTCGTGATTCCCGCCGGCGTGCGCTGCCAGTCGTCACGACGCTTGTAGAGCTCCCAATAGCCGTTCGGATCGGCCTTCACCGGGAGATAGTCGCCCAGAACGACGGGCGGATTGTTCTTGTAGGTCGCGAGATCCTTGACCTTCTCGAAGACATGCTTTGGCATCATGTAGACGCCGTTCCAGCGCGCCTCGAAGAGGTCGTGGAAACGCGGATTGGAGGTCTTCAGCTTGAACTCGACGCTGAATTTGCCGGTCTTCGTGATCGAAGCGACATATTGATTGAGCTGCGTATGCCAGCCATTGGCGGTCAGCTTGTCGTTCTTCATCAGCGTCTCGACGGTGTAGACCACGTCGTCGGCCGTGAACTGGACGCCGTCGCTCCAGTAGATGTTGTTGCGCAGGTCAACATCCATCTGCGTGAAGTCGGCATTGTATTTCGGGCCGGACGCCGCGGCGTCATCGATCCGCTTGCCGGTCTCCTGGTCGCGAATCCAGAAGGTCTCCATCATCAGCGCGTGCCGATGTGGATTGTGCGGACCGTTGACCCAGAGATTGTAGTTGCCGATCACGCTGTACCGAAAGATCTGGTCCATCACGAACAGCTTGTCGCGTGGAACGTCGACCGGCAGGCCCGACGACTGCGCGAACGCGCTCGTCACCGGCGCCAGCAGCAACGCCATCAGGAAAAGTAACTTCGCTCGTAGCATTCCGCTTCCTCCCAAGAAGTCCGGGCCATGCCAGGCCCGCATTCGTCGCTCAGTCTGATTGAATCACCCCGGCTCCGCCGCCTCTCCTCTGGGCCGGCCGGGCGTCAACTTGGCTTGCGCGAAATCCCTCCCTCTTCACCCCATTTGCCCCAGCGGAAGAGTGGCGCTCCGCCCAGCCTTCTTCCGCGCGATTCTGACGGTCCCGACCCCGGTTGCTGGAACGTTGCAGCGGTTGCTGCGGGCCGTTTTCGCGGATTGCATTAGCCTATGACTGCGATCATCTGTCAATCAAAATCGATCAATTCTGCTTATTCGCAGTCGCAGCATCGCCGGTATTGCGGCGCACCATGGCGGTATTTGATCGCTTTTGATTGACAGGTGATCAAACCGGTATAAGCTTTGGTTGAGGACGGGGGAGGAAGCCGTTCGGACCCGAGGGGCTCGACGCGACCTCCCGGATTGCCGCCGGACAATTTAACCTGCACGACGGAAAGATCTTCCGCCGCCATCCAGCCACCATCCTCCCGAAGGCGGGAGGAGAGACAATCAAAGTCGCGAAACGCACGCAGTCAGTGGACGCGAGACGTTCGCCGACAAAAGGGGAGGAGCGAATTGCCTACGAAGAAGACGGCCGGCCGGGCCAAGCAGACCACTGCGCGCGCCACGCGGCGGGCGCCGGCGAAATCCGCCCGGTCGAGGGCCAAGAAGCGGCACCCCAACATCGTTCTTGTCGGAATTGATTCGCTGCGCGCGGATCACATGAGCCTTTACGGCTATCCGAAGCTGACGACGCCGCATCTGGAGAAGTTCGCCCGCGACGGCGTCACCTTCGAGCGGACCTACAGCCCGCACATCCCGACCACCAGCGCCTATGCCTCGATGCTGACCGGCCGCGACTGCTTCGGCACCCAGGTGGTCGCGCTCCGCCACAAGGGCGGCCTGACGACAGAGGTCCGCACGCTGGCCGAGATCCTGCGCGAGGAAGGCTACGACACGACCTGCGTCGGCTTCACCGGCAATCCCAGCTCGCGCGGCTTCGACCGCTATCTCGACTATGCCGGCTGGGGAAGCTGGAACGAGGGCCGCAGCCCCAAGGCGCAGAACCTCAACGAGGTGGCGATCCCCGAGCTCGACCGGATGATCGACCAGAAGAAGCCGTTCTTCCTGTTCCTGCGCCACATGGATCCGCACGCGCCCTATCTGCCGCCGGAACCCTATGAGCGCATGTTCTATCACGGCAACGAGACCGACCCGTCGAACAAGTCGATGGACCCGGTCATGGGCTTCAAGCCGTTCTGCGACTTCTTCAAGTCGTGGATGCCGCCGGGCATCACCGACAAGGATTATGTGATCGCGCAATATGACGGCGCCATCGCCTACATGGACGCCTGCCTGCAGACGATCTTCGAGCAGCTCGAGGCTCGCGGGGTCGCTCGAGGACACCATCGTCGTCATCAATGGCGATCATGGCGAGACGCTCTACGAGCACGAATGCTGGTTCGACCACCACGGCATGTACGACAATGTCCTGGATGTGCCGCTGATGATCCGCTATCCGGCCAAGTTGCCGCGCGGATGCGCGGATCAAAGGCTTCAACCAGCACAAGGACCTGGTGCCCACCCTTCTCGAGCTCGCCGACCTCAAGATCGACGACCCGATGGACGGACGGAGCCTGACCGGGCTCGTGCGCGGCGAGGCCAAGGATTTCGACCGCGAGTTCTACATCACCGAGTGCACCTGGATGCGCAAGCACGGCTGGCGCACCCCGCAATGGAAGCTGATGATCGCGCTCGAGCCGGATTTCCATTTCAAGCCGGAGATCGAGCTCTACAACCTCGTCGAGGACCCGGAAGAGAACAACAACGTCGCCAGGAAGAACCGCGGACGTCGTCGAGCGCCTGCGCAAGACGCATGGACAGGTGGATCGCGCGGCGCGAGAAAGAGACCGGCATGCCCAATCCGATCCATAATCAGGGCGACTGGCACGGGCAAGAGGGCGTCGGCGCCTTCACCTCGTCGCAGCAGGCCTACGACACGCTGCATATCGGCGATCCGACCCAGGCCGCCAAGCTTCAGGCCCAGTCGCGGAAATAGCCGCCGCTCACGAGGCGGACACCGGTCCGCCTCGTCAACGCTTCTCAGGTTTCCGAAAGGACAGTCACCATGTCACTCAACGTCGTCATCGTCGGCGTCGGCAACATCGGCAACAGGCACGCGGGCGTCTATAGCGAGCATCCCGACAGCAACCTCATCGCCGTCTGCGACATCATCGAGGAACGGGCGAAGAAGGCCGCCCAACGCTACAATTGCCAGGCCTTCACCTCGGTCGCCGAGATGCTCGCCGCCAACCTTCCGATCGATGCCGCCAGCGTGTGCAGCGCCGGCGTCGAGAATGGTGGCGACCACTTCAAGCCGACCATGGAGCTGCTCAACGCCGGCATCCCGGTGCTCGGCGAGAAGCCGATCTCCAACCGGATCGACGAGGCCGAGCAGATGGTCGCGCTCGCCCGCGAGAAGGGCCTGCGCTACGGCGTCAACCTGAACCACCGCTTCACGCCCGCCGCGCTGCGCCTGAAGGAGTGGCAGAACGCGGGCCGTCTGGGTGAGATCAACATCGTCAACATGACCATGTGGATCAACAATCCGAACGAGAGCTCGCCCTACTTCCACATGCGCGCCCTGCACCCGCACTCGATCGACGTCATGCGCTATTTCTGCGGCGACGTCGCCAAGGTTCAGGCCTTCTTCAAGAAGGGCGAAGGCCGCAAGATCTGGTCGAACGTCCAGGTCAACATGCAGTTCGAGAACGGCATCGTCGGCCACCTCACCGGCTCCTACGACGCCGGCGGCAGCTACGGCCTGGAGACCCTGGAACTGGTCGGTTCCAAGGCCCGTGTCGTCGTGCGCGACGCCTGCGAGGAGCTCGAATTCTATCCGCGCACATCGCGTGAGGTGGAGCGTTACTCCTATCTCGGCGGGATGATGAGCTTCCCCGAAACCTTCGGCAGCCGCATCGGCCGCTGGGTCGAGCAGAACCGCGATCATGCGGCACCCGCGGAGATCGACGGCTCCGGCGAGGAGGCGCTGAAGGCCCAGCGCGTTATCGAGGCGGCCATCACCTCCTGGGAAACCGGAACCGTCGTCGAACTCTGATGTCTCTGACCACGATCATCGGCAGGGGCCATTCGGGCACCCGCGCCATCTCCCACACGCTTTACGCCAGCGGCGTCTACATGGGGCGGACACTCAACCCTTCGGGCGACCTCGTGCCGCCCGACGCCATGTATGACGCCTGCCGCGTCTTCGCTCGCTATGTCGATCATGTCGGCGGTCTGGAGTGGGACTTCACCCGGGCGATCAACGCAGATATCCCGGCCGAGTTCACCGAGCTCGTCGAGACGTTCCTGGCATCGGTCCTCAACAGCACAGCAAAGCATCGCGGCTGGAAGCTTCCCGAGACGACGCTGGTCTACCCTTGGATCGTGCGCATGTTCCCGGAGGCGAAGTACATCTTCTGGCTCCGCGACCCGCGCGACTGCATTCTCGCACCACACCGCACCGACGATCTGCGCACGTTCGACATCTCCTATCCGGAGACCGACGACGAGCGCCTCCGCCGTGCGATCTCGTGGAAATACCAGTACGACCTCGTCAAGGCGACACCCAAGCCGGCGCACTGGATGGAGATCCGCTTCGAGGATTTCGTTCTGCGCCAGGAAGAGACGCTGAAAAGGGCCGAAGATTTCCTCGGCTATCCACTCGGCCGGATCGTCGTGCGACCCGAGACGCTCGATCGCTGGCGCAAGGACGAAGGCGTGCACGACTTCGACTTCCTCGAGCCGGCGCTACGCGCCTACGGATATGAGCTTCCGACGGCCAGCGCTTGAGCCGCTTCTGAATGACAAGGCCCTGGCGACGCTGGGTCGCCGGGCAGGACAAATCAAGAGGGAACCTCAAAAATGAGACTGGGCGCAAACACGGTCCTTTTCGGCGGACACGACATGGAGACTGCCTTCCGCTGCCTGGCGATGGCCGGCTATGACGGTGTCGAAATTTCCGCCATCCAGAACATGAGCGAGCATCTGGTGCTGTCGCGCTGGCGCGAGATCGTGCCGGAGATCAAGCGGCTCGCGAGCACCTACAATCTCGAGCTGCTCGCCATGGAGCAGCCCTCGCGCGATCCAGAGACCATGGAAAGCGCCATGCAGGCGGCGGCCGAGGTCGGCATCCCGATCGTCAATTGCGGCCCCGGCGGCAAGACCGGCGACGAGGCGAGCCTGCAGGAATCGATCGAGCAGCTCGGCAAGCTCGCCGAGATGGCGGAGCGCTACGGCGTCACCCTGTGCGTCAAGGCCCATATCGGCCACGCCGTGCACGACACGCCGACGACGCTGAAGGTCATGGAGGCGATCTCCTCCCCGGCCTTCGGCATCGACATGGACCCCTCGCACATCTATCGCGCCAACGAGAACCCGGTCGAAGCCATCGCCGCCGTCATCTCGCGCGTCAAGCATGTCCATATCCGCGACTGCAAGGGACGCCAGCATGGCCCCGGCAAGCCCGAGGACCAGGCGAACGGGCGCGGCGACATCGACCTCGTCGGCTATATCCGCACGCTCCACGAGAACGGCTATGCCGGGGCGCTGAATCTCGAGGTGATCGGCGCGCGCGAATATTCGGTCGAGCAATGTGTCGCCATCGCCTCTGAATCGCGTGGCCACATGCAGGCCTGCCTCCAGGCCTGCGGCGCCCGCTGACGGCATTGCCCCGACCGAACCGAGGAGAGCACCATGCCAGTCAGAGTCGCCGTGATCGGCCTCGGGCCCATCGGGAACCGGCACGCCGATCTTCATGCCGAGGATCCGCTCGCTGAGCTCGTCGGCGTGTGCGACGTGCGCCGGGACCGCGCCGACGCGGCCGCGGCGCGCCGCGGCGTGCCCGCCTTCTACGACGTCGCCACCATGCTGAAGGAGCTGTCGCCCGACATCTGCAGCGTGGCGACCGGCGGCGTCGAATATGGCAGCGACCACTATCAGCCGACCATCGAGGCCCTCGAGGCCGGCTGCCACGTGCTGTGCGAGAAGCCGATCTGCAACACGATCCCCGAAGCCGAGAAGATGGTCGCCCTCGCCCGCGAGCGCAATCTCTGCTTCGGCATCGACCTCAATCACCGCTTCACCCCCGCCGCACGGCTCGCCCGCAAGTGGGTCGACGAGGGCCGCATCGGCGAGCAGCTCTTCGTCAACATGGGCATGTGGATCCACAATCCGAACGAAAGTTCGCCCTACTACATGATCAAGGCCCTCAACCCGCATTCGGTCGATGTCATGCGCCACTTCGCCGGCGACATCGAAGCGGTCCAGTGCTTCTGCAAGAAGGGTCCCAATCGCTCGATCTGGTCGAACATGCAGCTCAATGTGCGCTTCACCAGCGGCGCGGTCGGGCACCTGACCGCCAGCTACGACATGGCGCGCGGACACCCGATGGAGCGCTGCGAGGTCGCCGGCATCAACGGGCGCTTCGTGCTCGAGGACATGTGGCGCGAGGTGACGCTTTATCCGGCCGGCGACTTCATCAAGCAGGTCTATAGCAACCCAGTCTTCGGCGGCTTCCGCGACTTCACCGATACCTTCCGCGAGCGCCTGCACACCTTCGTCCAGCAGGTCCATGACGGCGTTGCCCCGCAAGACATCGACGGCTCCGGCGCCGACGGACTGGCGGCCCAGAAGGTCCTCCAGGCGGCCATCGATTTACTCGAAAGCGAGACAGTCGTCCACCTCACCTGAGGAGGACCGATCGAAAGCGATGGCACCGCGGTGGGTCTCCCCGCCGCGGTTTTCTTTTGCGGAGATGATTGGGGGGCCGGCTGGAGCGGATCATCGTTTAGTGGAACGCTGGTCCGCACGAACTCTTTGTTCTCACCGCAATTTCGGACAGAAAAGTGGTGCCCACTTTTCCTGCAATTGCTCTACGCGACCGGGTCTGAGGCTTCCGTCGGCCGGCCGGCCTTGCGGTCGACGACGATCAGCCGGACACCGCTGCGCTCGACCAGCTTGGCGTCACGGGTGGTGACCCCGTCATCGGTGATGACCGTGTGGACCCGCTCGAGCGGGCACAGGATCAGGCTCGAACGGGCCGCGAATTTCGAGGAATCGACGAGAAGCACCAGTTCCTCGGCCTGGTCGATCAGCTTCTGCTCCGCCTGGATGAGCAGCGGATCCCCTTCCATGACGCCGATCGGGCTCACCCCTTGCGCCCCCATGAACATGTGCCGCGCATAGAAGTTCCGCGTCACGTCGTTCTCGAAAGGCGACAGGATGATGTTCTGCTCGCGGTAGATGGCGCCGCCGGGCAGCGTGATCGTGTTCTTGGAATTGCGCAGCAGGTGCTCGGCGATCGGGAAGGAATTGGTGAGGACCTGCATGCGGTGGTTCTTCAGATGGTGGACCATCTGGAAGGTGGTGGTGCCGCCATTGATGATGATCGACTCGCCGTCCTCGCACAGATCGACCGCGGCGCGCGTGATCGCCCGTTTCTTGTCGATATTGACGCCTTCGTTCACCGAGAACGGCCGGCCGGCGAGGCCGATCGTCTGGGGCGGGTGCAGCGCCTCGGCGCCGCCGCGCACCCGGCGCAGGCGCCCCTGCGTGTGCAGACCGCCGATATCGCGGCGGATGGTGGCCTCCGAGGAGCCGGTCAGCTCGACGAGCTGCCCGACGGTGGCGACGGGCCGCTCCGACACCTCCTTGAGGATGATGCGATGACGCTCGATTTCGTGCATGGGCCCTCCGTCGCCCGGAAATGACCAAGGTTACTCAGAAGTGTCAATCAAAATCGATCATTTCCGATAGCAACACCCGGCGCCGCTCCAACATGGCCGGACGCGAACGCCAGGATGATCGTTGGCGGACGGACCGGGACGGAACGGCTGAACAGCGCCGGTCAGTCCGTTCACGGATAACCCCGGCAAACCGTCCGCGACGCGGTTGGGTCGGCATAACGCATTGGCAGGACGAGGTTTCCGGCCGCCGCGACCCGCCGTCGCGCCATTCGACAGGAAATTGGCGCAAACAGGTTGCATGGTGGTCCTATACTGGTATTAAATTCCCCGGGGAGATGCCATGGCCTGTTCCGACGAACTGGTGGCAGTGCTGGAGCCGCGCGCGGGGATCGAGGATGCCCTCCGCACCCATGCCCGCGGATGCCGGACCGCGGCGCCTGCCGTGGCATCCTGGCCGGGCTGACGACATGCGCGCCGCCGCCCTCCCCGTCCTTCTGGAAGTGTGCGTCGACGACGCCGAGGGCCTCGCCACCGCGATCGCCGCCGGCGCCGACCGCATCGAGCTCTGCGCCGACCTCTCCGTCGGTGGCTTGACACCGAGCCTCGGCCTGATGCGTCACGCCGCGACGTGTGGAAGGCCCGCCTATGCGATGATCCGGCCGCGCGCCGGCGACTATTGTTTCTCCGCGGACGAGGCGGCGATCATGATCGCCGACATCGAAGCGGCGAGGGACGCGGGGCTGCCGGGCGTCGTCATCGGCGCCACGCGTGCCGACCATAGCCTCGACACGGAGTTGTTGGCGAAGCTTGTTGCCGCCGCCCGCCCGCTCGACATCACCCTCAACCGGGTCTTCGACCTCGCGCCCGATCCCTTCGCCGCTCTCGACGAGACGATCGCGCTCGGCATTCCCCGCATCCTCACCTCCGGCCAGGCGACAAGCGCCGCCGACGGCATCGACACGATCCGCGCGCTCGTTACCCGCGCCGCCGGCCGCTTGTCGATCATGGCCGGCGCCGGCGTCACCCCCGGCAATGCCGCCGCCATCGTCGCGCGTACCGGGGTCAGCGAGATCCACGGCTCCTTCAGCCAGGCGAGGCCGCCGGCGGAGGGCCGGCTCGCCGCCCTCGGCTTCGCGCCCCCGGCGACACGCCGGCGGACCGATTTCGACACGATACACGCGGCCAGGAGCGCATTGGCGGGCCTGGCGCGCGAACACTCCACAAGCCGCACTCTTGAGGCACAGACATGAGAATTGGAATCGTCGGTCTCGGCTTTCGCCTGGGCTATCTGGCGCAACTGATCGCGTTGCGGGTTCCCGGCGCCCACTTCGCCGGATATGTCGACCCGGCACCGGCCGGCATGCCCAGGGTGAAGAACGCCGGCATCGATCCCGGCCCGTCCTACCCCGACCTCGAAACGATGCTCGACAGCGCGAATCTCGATCTGCTGATGATCGGATCGCCCAACCATCTGCATCTCGACCATATCCGCGACGGGCTCGACGCGCGGCATGAAGATCTTCGTCGAAAAGCCGGTGGTCGTCAGCGAGGAAGAGACCTTCGCCCTGCTCGAGCTGCTCGCGCGACCACGGCAATCCCGACCATGTGATGATCGGCCTGGTGCTGCGCTATGCGCCGCTCTACCGCGACCTGGTCGCGGCCCGCGACGAGGGCGCCCTCGGCCAGATCGCCTCGATCGAGGCGTGCGAGCACATCGCGCCCTATCACGGCGCCTTCTTCATGCGCGACTGGCGGCGACGCTCCCACTAGTCGGGCGGCTTCA
The DNA here is from genome assembly GCA_963812285.1 of uncultured Alphaproteobacteria bacterium. Taxonomy (GTDB): domain Bacteria; phylum Pseudomonadota; class Alphaproteobacteria; order Rhizobiales; family Kaistiaceae; genus CAVSRC01. The sequence continues at coordinate 88,828 of CAWEUR010000017.1, forward strand.
TCCTGGAGAAGTGCTGCCACGACATCGACCTCTACCAGGGCCTCGTCGGCAGCGGCCGCGCCGGGTCGCGAGCTTCGGCGGCCGCAAGCTCTTCGTGCCGGAGAACGCGCCGCAGAATGCCGGCATCAACGACCTGGAAGTCTATTACCGCAAGCCGAGCGGCTGGATGGGCTCCGACAAGGTCTTCGACAGCGAAGGCGACATCATCGACTACCAGACCGCGATCGTCGAATTCGATGGACGGCGAGAACCTCTGCTTCCACACCAATCTCAACATGCCGGACGAATTCCGCCGCTTCTGCGTCATCGGCTCGCGCGGCATGGCGGAGGGCGATTTCGTCCGCAATTTCTTCCGCGTCCACGACGCCCGCACCGGCAACAAGCTGGTCGACAAGACCTATGAGGCCTCGGCCCTGTCGGACCACTACGGCGCCGACGAGCAGATGATCGACGACATCTTCGCCCACGTGACCGACGGCAGGCCGCTGCCGGTCTCGATCCTCGACGGGCTCGAGGCCGGCCTGACCGCGATCAAGATGGACGAGGCCCGCCGCGACAAGCGGGTGATCGACCTCACCGAGATCTGGGCGCGCTTCGACGCCTACGGGCTCAGGAACAGACAGGCAGCATGAGGAGGCGCCGATGACAGCCAATCAGCAGCGCCGTCATAGTTCGCCTTCCTGCTGCTGGCGCCGGCGCTTCTCTATATCCTGTTCATCGTCGCCTATCCGCTGGTCGACACGGTCAACCTGTCCTTCACCGACGCCGCGCTGCGGCCGATCACCCATTGGGTCGGCTGGGCGAACTACCAGAAGATCTTCAAGGCCGAATTTCGGCGAGATCATCATCCGCACCTTCGTCTGGACCTTCTTCTCGGTCGTCGCTGAAGATGATCATCGGCACCTTCGGCGCCGTGCTGCTCAACGCCGCCGTGCCCGGCCGCACCATCTTCCGCGTCCTGACCATGCCGCCCTGGATCATCCCCATGGCCATCGGCATCTTCATGTGGGGCTGGATGTATAATGGCCAGTTCGGGATGATCTCCGGCCTGCTGCAGAATTTCGGCCTCGTCGATCACCCCGTCCCCTTCCTCGCCTAGGGCACGACCGCCTTCTGGGCGACCATCGTCACCGACGTGTGGATCGGCGTGCCGATGGTGACGATCTATCTGCTGGCGGCGATGCAGTCGGTCCCGCGCGACCTCTACGAGGCCGCCTGGACCGACGGCGCCGGGCGCTGGTACCGCTTCCGCCGCATCACCCTGCCGATGATCGCGCCGGCCATGGTGACCATGTCGATCCTGTCGCTGATCGCCACCTTCAACTCCTTCGACATCATCTGGATCCTGACCCAGGGCGGACCGAGCGGGCCAGACCACGACGATGATCATCGACACCTACAAGACCGGCATCGGCAAGTACCATTACGGCGAGGGCGCGGCCCGCGCCGTGCTGATCTGCATCTTCCTGTCGGTCTTCACCTTCCTCTATTTCCGCGTCGCCAACCGGCTCGCCGCGGGAGAAGAGAAATGAAGAACGCGGCGATGATCGACCGGTACCGCTGGTGGGAGATGGTCCTGCTCTATTGCGGGATCGCGCTGTTCCTGATCTTCGTGCTGGCGCCCTTCATCGAGGGGTTCCTGGTCTCGCTCAAACCGCTGACCCATCTTTTCTCCTCGCCCTACAGGTTCTGGCCCGAGGAGGGCTCGTTCGACGCCTATGTCACCATGTGGAAGCCGGTGCCCTATCTCGGCCGCTACATCTTCAACTCGATCTTCATCTCGACGGTCATCACCGCCATCGTGCTGGTCCTGGTGGTGCCGGCGGCCTATGCCTTCGCGCGCTTCGAGTTCCCCGGGCGCGGCTCGATCCTCGGCGCGTTCCTCGCCGTCAACATGTTCTCCGGCGCGGTGCTGCTGATCCCGCTCTACCGGCTGCTGCGCGGCGCTCGGGCTGCTCAATACCTATTGCTCGATGATCGTGCCCGGCGCGGCCTTCCTGATCCCGACCGGCATCTGGCTGCTGCGCACCTACATGCTGCGCATTCCGCGCGAGCTGGACGAGGCCGCCTGGGTCGACGGGGCCAGTCGCTTCTACATCTTCCGCCGGGTCATCCTGCCCCTGGCCATGCCGGGCATCTCCGTGGTCGCGATCGCGACCTTCATCGGCGCCTATGCGCAGCAATTCATCTTCGCTCTGACCTTCAACGCAAAGCAGGAGTTCATGCCACTAGCCGTCGGGCTATTCGCCTTCTTCGGCCGCGAGCAGGTGGTGTGGAATCGAACTGATGGCGGCCAGCTTCGTGGGCATCCTGCCGGTGCTCATCGTCTTCCTCTTCCTGCAACGCTATCTCGTCGCCGGCATGACCGCCGGCGCCGTGAAACAATAACGCGCTCCAATCCAGGAGCGACGGAAACAGGGGTGCAAGTGACTATGAACAGACGCTCGATAATCATCGCGGGCATGCTCGCCGATCCTGGCGGCCTCGACCTCGCTGGCGATGGCCGCGGACAAGACGGTCAGCATGATCCAGTGCGGCGACGCGATCCCGGAGACCTATCCGGCGCTCATCAAGCAGTGGGAAGCGGCCAATCCCGGCTACAAGGTCGACGTTCAGCTGATCGGCTGGGCCCAGTGCCAGGACAAGGCGACGACGCTCGCCGCCGCCGGCGATCCCGTCGCCATGGCCTATATGGGCTCGCGCACGCTCAAGCAGCTCGCCCAGAACGACCTGATCGTGCCGATCCCGATGACGGACGAGGAAAAGGCCTCCTACTATCCGCACATCGTCGACACGGTGACCTTCGACGGCCAGCAGTGGGGCATCCCGGTCGCCTTCTCGACCAAGGCGCTGTTCTGGAACAAGGACCTGTTCAAGAAGGCCGGCCTCGACCCGAACAAGCCGCCGAAGACCTGGGACGAGCTCTATAACGACGCCAAGACGATCAAGGACAAGACCGGCATCGCCGGCTTCGGCCTGCCGGCCAAGACCATGGACAACACGATGCACCAGTTCCTGCACTTCGTTTACACCAATAACGGTCAGGTCATCGACGGCAACGGCAACATCGTTCTCGACAGCCCGCAGAACCTTGAGGCGCTCGAGTTCTACAAGAAGCTCGTCGACGTTTCCGAGGAAGGTCCGACCGCCTACGAGCAGAACGACATGACCCAGCTCTTCAACGACAGCAGGTCGCCATGATCGAGCAGGGTCCGTGGGTGCGCAACCAGGCCTCCAAGGACATCAACTGGGGCGTCGCCGCCCTGCCGGTCGGTCCGCAGGCCAAGGGTCCGGGCACGCTGCTGATCACCGACAGCCTGGCCGTCTTCAAGGGCTCGGGCGTCGAGGACAAGGCGATCGACCTCGCCAAGTTCCTGACCAACCCGGAGAACCAGTTCGCCTATGAAAAGACGCACGGCCTGACGCCGCTGCGTCCGGTTGCCGGCGTTGCCGATCTGGTCGAGGAAGACCCGACCTGGAAGCCGTTCCTCGACGGCATCGGCCATGGCGGTCCGGAGCCGCTGTTCACCGACTACAAGGGCCTGCAGGACGCCTTCATCACGATGGTCCAGTCGGTCGTGACCGGCCAGGCGACCCCGAAGGATGCGCTGAAGACCTGCGCCGAGGCTCTCGAGGCCGACATGTAGGCCCATGCCAACGACCGTCCCCGCCCGTTCGTGGCGGGGACGGCCACTTGCCATCTTCCTCCCCGCCTCCTTTGATGGGCGGGTGTAGCGAACAAGGAGACCGCGCGTGGGACAACTCGAACTCTACAAACTGCGCAAGTCCTTCGGCGACACCGAGGTCATCAAGGGCGTCGACCTCGACGTGTCGCACGGCGAGTTCATCGTCTTCGTCGGCCCCTCGGGCTGCGGCAAGTCGACCTTGTTGCGCATGATCGCCGGCCTCGAGGAAACACCGGCGGCGAGATCCTCATCGACGAGCGAGGTCAACGAGCTGCCGCCGGTCAAGCGCGGCATCGCCATGGTCTTCCAGTCCTATGCGCTCTATCCGCATATGAGCGTGTTCGAGAACATCGCCTTTCCGCTGCGGGTGAGAAGCTGCCGCAGGCCGAGGTGAAGGAGCGCGTCGGCCGCGCCGCCGACATCCTGCAGCTCCACGACCGGCTGCAGCACGCCCGGGCCAGCTTTCCGGCGGCCAGCGCCAGCGCGTCGCCATCGGCCGCGCCATCGTGCGCGACCCGAGCGTCTTCCTGTTCGACGAGCCGCTGTCCAATCTCGACGCGGCGCTGCGCGCCGACATGCGCGTCGAACTCGCCAAGCTCCACGAAGACCTCGACGCGACGATGATCTACGTCACCCACGACCAGGTCGAGGCCATGACCATGGCCGATCGCATCGTCGTGCTCAATCGGGGCGAGATCGCCCAGGCGGGCTCGCCGCTCGAGCTCTATCACAAGCCCGCCGACACCTTCGTCGCCGGCTTCATCGGCAATCCGCGCATGAACTTCCTCGACGTCGCCTGCACCGGCGTCGGCGACGACGGCGTGCACCGTCTCGCTGGCCGGCAGCGGCGAGGCGACGGTTCCGGTCGAGCCGCGCGGCGGCCTCGAAGGCAAGACGCTGACATTCGGCATCCGCCCCGAGCATGTCACCCTCGAGCGCGGCGACATCAACATCGAGATCGATCCGAACGTGGTCGAGCACCTCGGCATCCACACCGTCGCCTATGCGACGGTCGGCGAGGCGTCGCACAGCTTCTGCTGCGTGCTGCCCGGCAATGTGCCGGTCATCGCGCACGCGCCGCTCGCCATCGGCATCAGGGCGGAGGATTGCCATCTGTTCGACGCCAACGGCGCTGCGCTGACGCGCCGGGTCGAGCTGTCGGCCTTCGATCCGGGCCTGATCGAGGCCGCCTCGGCCTGAGGCTCCAGACGGAACAAAATCGTTCTACTTCAACCTTTTGCCGAGGGTTTCTCACATGCCTGCCGCCCCCTGCCGCCTCGAATCCGTCTTCCGGCCAACCTCCGAGACCGATGGTATCTTCGAACTGACGCTGTTCAATCTCGGCGAAAGGCCGCTCGCGGACTTCACCCTCGCCTATGCCTCACTCACACGGGCGCACCGTGCGGGCAGCGCCGAGAACGCCACGCTTCTGCGCCGCGTCGCCAATTTCCACGAATACGCCCCGCCGGCGGGCTTCACCCTCGCGCCGGGCGCCTCATGGCGATTCCGCGTCGTCGGCCTGACCCACGCCCCCAGGCACCGCACCGGCGGGCCGAAGACCGCCTATGTCGCCTTGCCGACGGATCGACCCTGCCGGTCGCCTGCGGCGATCTCATGCATGAGCGGCCCGCGGCGGCATCGACCGAGCCGCTGCTGCCGGAAGGCGAGGTCGACGTCCCGCTCGCCATCATCCCCTGGCCGTCGGCGGTCGACATCGACGCGACCCGGCCGCCACCGGTGGCGCTCCATCCCGAGGGGGAAGCCAACGCAGCCATCGTCGCCGAGGTCGCGGCGCTGGCGACGCGGCTCTTTCCCGACGACGCCCAGGGCTTTTCCCTGACGCCGGTCCCCGGCGGGCTGCCGATCCGCTTTTCCGACGGCGGCGAAGCGAAAGGCGACGCCTATCGCCTCGTCTTCGCCGAGGATGGTGTGACGCTCGAGGCCGCCGACGATGCGGGCCGCTTCTACGCCCTCGTCACCCTCGCCCAGATCCTTCACGGCGCTCGCGCCCGCCCCGACCGCTTCGCCTTCCCCAGGCAGGGCACGATCGCCGACGCGCCGCGTCACGCCTGGCGCGGCTGCCATCTCGACGTCTCGCGCCAGTTCTATCCGCTCGCCTCGGTCACCCGCCATCTCGACATCCTCGCCTGGCACAAGTTGAACGTCTTCCAGTGGCACCTGACCGACGACGAGGGCTGGCGGCTGGAGATCAAGGCGATCCCCGAACTCGTCGACATCGGCTCGAAGCGCGGCGCCAGGGAGAAGATGGTCGCCCAGCCGGGCAGCGCCGCCGAGACCTATGCCGGCCACTACACGCAGGACGAGGTGCGCGGCCTCCTCGCCCATGCCGCGCGCGCTCCACATCGACGTCGTGCCCGAGATCGACATTCCCGGCCACTGCACCGCGGTCCTCGCCGCCCTGCCCCACCTCGTCGACCCGGACGAGCCAGCCGACAGCTACCGCTCGGTCCAGGGCTATCCCAACAACGCCCTCAATCCCGCCCTCAAGGAGACCTATGTCTTTCTCGAGACCGTCTTCGGCGAGATCGCGGCGCTCTTCCCTTCGCGCTATTTCCATATCGGCGGCGACGAGGTGGCGGGCGATTCCTGGCTTGCTTCGCCGGCGGCGCAGGCGCTGATGGAGCGCGAGGGCCTCGCCGGCACGCCGGAGCTTCAGGCCCATCTCCTGCAAACGCGTCAAGGCAATGCTCGACGGCCACGGCAAGGTGCTTGTCGGCTGGGACGAGGTCTCCCATGGCGGCGGCGTCGCGCCGGAAGACACCCTGCTCGTCGCCTGGCAGAAGCCCGAGGTCGCGCTCGAACTTGTCCGCCAGGGCTATGACGTCGTCGTCAGCCCCGGGCCAGGCCTATTACCTCGACATGGTGCAGGCCGACGACTGGATGGAACCCGGCACGAGCTGGGCCGGCACCGTGCCGCCGAAGAAGACCTATGCGTTCGAGGCGACCGGCGAGGTGCCGCCGGACCTTGCCGGCAAGCTGCGCGGCGTTCAGGCCTGCATCTGGAGCGAGAACCTGACCACGAAAGCACTCTTCAACCACATGGTCTTCCCGCGCCTTTCCGCCGTCGCCGAGGCCGCCTGGACGCCGGCGGCTGCCAAGAGACTGGCCACGCTTCGCCGCCATCGCGCGGCTGATGCCGCGTCTCTGACGGAGCACCGGACATGCGCATCGCCATCGGCGGCATCCACACCGAGTGCAGCACCTATTCGCCAGCGATCATGCGCACCGAGGATTTCCGCGTGTCTGCGCGGCGAGGCGATCGCCGGCGACAAGAGCTTCGCTTTCGTCCACGAGCGCGACGATGTCACTGTGCTGCCGCTTCTCTACGCGCGCTCGACGCCGGGCGGGCCGATCGAGCGGGCGACCTATGACGCCTTCAAGGCCGAGTTCCCGGAGCGACTCAAGGCTGCCCTGCCCCTCGACGGCCTGCATCTGGTCATGCATGGCGCGATGTATGTCGCCGGCATGGAGGACGCCGAGGGCGACTGGATCGCCGCCGCGCGCGACATCGTCGGTCCCGACTGCCTGATCGCGGCCAGCTACGACCTGCACGGCAATGTCAGCCAGCCGATCATCGACCGGATCGACATCTTCGCCGCCTATCGCACCGCGCCGCATATCGACGTGTTCGAGACGCGCAAGCGCGCCTACATGATGCTCGCCGACGCGCTCGCCACCGGCACGAGGCCCGGCGTCGTCTGGGCGCCGATCCCGGTGCTGCTGCCCGGCGAGCGCACCAGCACCGTCGACGAGCCGGCAAAGGGCTTTATGCCCGCCTGCCCGGCGATCGACGCGGTGCCCGGCATCCTGGATGCCAATCTGATGGTCGGCTATGTCTGGGCCGACGAGCCGCGCGCCACCGCCGCCGCCGTCATCACCGGCACCGACCGCGACGCCATGACGCGCGAGGCCGAGAGCCTCGCCCGCGCCTATTGGGACGCGCGCGCCGATTTCGCCTTCGGCCCCGAGACCGGCCCGCTCGGCGAGATGCTCGATCGCGCCGCCGGGCTGACCAGCCGCCCCATCATCCTCGCCGACAGCGGCGACAACCCGACCGGCGGCGGCGTCGGCGACCGCGCCGACGTGCTCAGCGCTCTCATCGCGCGCGGCTGGGCGGACGCCATGCTCGTCGGCATCACCGACCGCCCGGCGACCGAGGCCTGCTTCGCCGCCGGCCAGGGCACCCGCCTGCCACTGGCCATCGGCGGAACCCTCGAGCGGGATCGAGCCGGTGACGATCGAGGCCGAAGTTCTGCGTCTCGTCCCCAGCTCCGACGCGAGCGACCGCGAGGCCGTCGTGCGAACCGGGGAAATGACGATCGTTCTGTCCGCCCGGCGCCGGCCCTATCATCGGCTCGACGACTTCGCCCGGCTCGGCCTCGACCCGGCCTCGGCCGGCCTTCTCGTCGTCAAGTCGGGATATCTGTCACCCGAACTCGCCGCGCTCGCCAATCCCAACCTGATGGCGCTGACCGACGGCGCCGTCAACCAGGACATCCCGCGCCTCACCAACCAGCGCCGGCCGCGCCCGACCTATCCCTGGACCGACGACTTCGTCTGGTCGCCCAGAGCCATCGCCTCGGCGCGCATGGGATAGCGGCCGGATCCGGGGGCTGCGACCGGAACAACAGGGGTGGGGTCTCAGACCGCCAGGCTCGAGATGCCGCCGTGATCGGTCGACCAGGCGAGCGGCTCATGCAGGAAGCGCTCGACCTCGACGAGAGTCTCCGGGGTCAGGTAGCCATCCCGCCGGCAGACCTCGAGGACGTCCCACCAGGTGGCGAGGTAATGCAGGCGAATGCCGGCCGCCTCGAGCGCTTCGGGCGTATCAGGGAAGATGTCGTAGTAGAAGACGGCGAAGGTGTCGGTGACCTCGGCGCCGGCGTTGCGGATCGCCTCGGCGAACTTGATCTTGCTGCCGCCGTCGGTGGTCAGGTCCTCGACCAGGAGCACGCGCGCGCCCTCCTTCAGCGCGCCCTCGATCTGGGCGTCGCGGCCGAAGCCCTTCGGCTTCTTGCGCACATAGAGCATGGGCAGCGCCAGCCGGTCGGACAGCCAGGCGGCGAAGGGAATGCCGGCCGTCTCGCCGCCCGCGACGCGTCGAACTGCTCGAAGCCGGCATCGCGCAGGATCACGGAGGCGGCGAAATCCATCAGCGCCGAGCGGATGCGCGGATAGGAGATCAGCTTGCGGCAGTCGATATAGACCGGGCTCGCCAGGCCCGAGGTGAAGGTGAAAGGCTCGTCGGCGCGGAAATGCACGGCCTCGATCTCGAGCAGCATCTTGGCAACGGTCTCCGCGATCAGAGCACGGTCGGGAAAGGTGTTCGAGAACATGCGATCTCTCGCTCGGTTGCGAGCCGGCTGGTCCTATCAAGCCAGCGACCGGCTAGCTACCAACTTCCTCGACAATCCAGCGCAACTGTGAACATCGGATCGAAGACCGTGACCGGCCCCGCGCCCGTCTCGATCCGGTCCGGCATGGCGACCGGCTCGTCATGGCGCACGAGCCGCACGGTTCCCGCGTTCGCCGGCAATCCATAGAAAGCCGGGCCGTTGAGCGAGACGAAGGCCTCGAGCCGGTCGAGCGCCGCCTCCTGCTCGAAGACATGAGCGAGGCAGGAGAGCGCGACATTGGCCGTGAAGATACCGGCACAGCCGCAGGCGCATTCCTTCAGCGGATCGACATGCGGCGCCGAATCGGTGCCGAGGAAGAAGCGCCGCTCGCCAGAGGTCGCCGCCTCGACCAGCGCCAGCCTGTGGCTCTCGCGCTTGGCGACCGGCAGGCAGTAATAGTGCGGCCGGATTCCGCCGGCGAGGATGGCGTTGCGGTTGATGATGAGGTGGTGCGCAGTGATCGTCGCCGCGAGTCCGCTCGCCAGCAGCGCGGGCATAGGCGACGCCCTCGGTGGTGGTCACGTGCTCCATGACGATGCGGAGCGTGGAAAAACGCCGGCGCAAGCGGCTCGAGCACGCGCTCGATGAAGACGGCCTCGCGGTCGAAGATGTCGACGGCAGGGTCGGTCACCTCGCCATGGACGCAGAGCGGCATGCCGATCTCCGCCATGCGCTCCAGCACTGGATAAACCGCCTCGAAATTGCGCACACCGCTCTGGGAATTGGTGGTCGCCCCCGCCGGATAGAGCTTCACCGCCGACACAGCGCCACTTCTGAAGCCCGCCTCCACGTCGTCCGGGTCGGTCGCCTCGGTGAGGTAGAGGGTCATCAGCGGCTGGAAGTGATGGTCCTTTGGAACCGCCGCCATGATGCGCGCGCGATAGGCGTCGGCCTCGGCGGCGGTGACCACCGGCGGCACCAGATTGGGCATGACGATGGCACGGGCGAAATGAGCCGAGGTCAGCGGCGCGACGGCGCTGAGCATGGCGCCGTCACGAAGATGGACGTGCCAGTCGTCGGGGCGGCGGATGGTGAGTTCGGTCATGGCGTCCTGCTTGAAGGGAAGGCGTGGATGATGTCGGTGCCGGCGAGGAAATCCTCGATCTCCATCGTCGCGCGCGGATTGTACGAGCCGTTGCGGTTTCGCACGAAAACCATGGTCGAGGGAACGCCGGCGCCCTGGAAAGCCGCCGGGTCGTGGCCGCCACCGCTCGCCATGACGAAGGGCTCCTAACCGGCCGCCTCCATCGCCTGCCTCAACGCGTCCACGAGAGCGGGGTCACAGAGTACCGGCTCGGTGATCATCGGCGCATCGAATTCGAAGCGCACCCGCCGCTCGCGCGCCACCTGCCCCGCCTCGCTTTTCACCAGCGCGTGCATCTCGCCGAGCGCGGCGCGGCTCTGGCTGCGGATGTAGAGGCTGAAGAAGACCGAATCCGGGTCTGGGGTAGAGACCGTAGATGCTCATCGGCCGGCGCAGATAGGGCGCGTCACCGGCTTCGACAGGGTCGAGGCCGAGCGCGGCCGCCACGGGAAAGAGCGACTGAATGAGGATGAGCAGCGCTGCGTTGGGATCGATGAACCTGCATATGATCAAAAATGATCAGCATATGGATCGTATTGCGGCCTATTGCCAGGCAATTCGCGCCGAGCTATAAGCACAAGGCCACAATTGTTGAGCAAATGATCAATAATGATCAAGATCGAACGCGAGAACCGGATCGTCAGCATCGTCAACGAGATCGGCGTCGCCTCGATCCATGACCTCGCGACCCATCTCGGCGGCGTCTCCGAAGTCACGATCCGCCGTGACGTGGCCCGGCTCGCCGCTCGCGGCGCGATCAAGCGCAGCCACGGTGGCGTGTCGCGCAGCGAGACACCGCGTCGGTCCGAGCCCGCGGCCGACCAACTCGTCGCCTTCGAGCCACTGCTGGAGGATGTCGAGGCGATCATCCTGCCGCCGCTCGAAGGTCGCGGCGCGGAGACGCTGCGTCTCATGGCGCGCCGGCGCCACATCCCCTTCCTCGCCGAATCCGCAGCCCAGTCGGGCGGCGTCTATCTCGGCTCGGACAATTTCGCCGCCGGACAGGAACTCGGCGCGCTCGCCGCGCAGAAGCTCGGCAACCGGGTGAAGAAGGCGAAAATCCTTCTCGTTTCGCTCGAGGCCTTGTCGAACACGCGCACCCGCTGCGACGGCTTTCTCAAGGGCTTCACCGACGCCTTTTCGGGCACGGTCCAGCACTGGCGCGTCGACGGGCGCGGCATCTTCAAGCATGCGCTGCGCGCCAGCCTCGACGCGCTCCAGGCGCATCCCGACATCAACATCGTCTTCGGCGTCAACGATCACTCGATCCTGGCCGCCATCGAGGCGTCTGATCGTCTGGGACGGGACCAGATCAAGGCCTTCTCGGTCGGCGGCGAGGGCGACGCTCTGTTCGATGCGCTGGTCGGCGGCCACAAGCTCGTCGCCTGCTGCGCCCTCTTCCCCGAATTCGTCGGACGGAGGGCCGTTGAGGTGCTGGCGGCGGCCTTGCGCGGCGGCAAGCTGCCGGATCAGGTGCGCACGCCCCACGCGGTCGTCACCCGCGACAATATCGATCGCTTCTACAGGAAAGACGAATCCGGCTGGGTCTTCGCGCCAGCGGCGGACGGGCCCATCGCGGCGGAACGCTCCGACAGTCTCGGCGCCACGCGTGATCCGCGTGGCCATCGTCCGCGCATCGGCTTCGTCCCGCACTATCCCGCCCATGGCTGGTATCGCAACATGGAGAAATCCATGCGCGAGCGCGCAGAGGAGCTCGGGCTGGACCTCGTCGTCGCGGCGCCGCAGGAAGGCATCGCCCAGGAGATCCGCTCGATCCGCAGGATGATCGCGCGCGCCGCGGCGCGGCAGGTGGCGCCCGGCGACACGATCCTCATCAATCAGGGCGAGGCCTGCATCTTCCTCGCCGACGAATTGAAGTCCGCCAGCGACCTCACCGTCGTCACCAATTCCCTGGAAGTGCTGGAGCGCCTCTCGGGCGTTCCCACCGTCAAGGTGATCCTGACCAGCGGCGAGTGGCATCCGAAATATCGCTGCCTCGTCGGCCCGAGCCTCGGCGCCCTGTTCGAAACACTGCGCGTCGACAAGGCCTTCATCGCCGTCGACGGCGTCTCGGCGCGCTTCGGCGCCTCGGCCTCCGACGAGCGCATGGCGCTTGCCGCCCGCCGCTTCTTCCACGCCTCGCGCGAGGTTCACGTGCTCGCCGACCATTCCCTGGTCGGCCAAGAAGCCAATCACCGGATCGCGCCGATCGACCGGATCGACGAGATCATCACCGATACCGGCTCACTGCCGGCAGATCGCCTCGCCTTCGCCTCCGCCGGCACAAGTGTCTCGCTGGCGGACGAAGAGACCGAGGCGAAAGACGAGCGGCCGGACTACCGGCCTGCCGGACCGCTCGCAGAGGGGAAAAGGCCGAGCGTGATGTTCTGATGGGAGGTTCCTACCATGCGTAAACTGACCCTGCTCGCCGCCTTGTGCGGCATGGCCCTGCCCGCCACCGGCCATGCGGAGGACGTTGTCCTGAAGTTCTGGGACAACCAACAGACCGAATCCGGCCTCAGCCAGTACCAGCAGGAAGCCGTGAAGAGCTTCGAGGCCGAAAATCCCGGGATCAAGGTGGAAGTCACCACCATTCCCTATCCGGAATACCAGCAGCGCTTGCTGACCGCCGTCCAGGGCGGCAACGCGCCGGACGTGTCGACGGTCGACCAGATCTGGGTCGCCGCCTTCGCCCAGGCCGGCGCCATCGAGCCGCTCGACGAACTCGCCAAGGGCGCCGGCATCACGGCCGACACCTTCTTCCCTGGCGCGTGGGCGTCGGCCAACTACGACGGCAAGCTGTGGGGCATCCCGTTCAACGTCGATGTCTGGCAGTTCAGCTTCTACAACAAGGAGCTGATCAAGGATGCCGGCATCGATCCGGCGAGCCTGGCCACCTTCGAGGGCCTCAAGGCCGCCGGCAAGAAGCTGACCGACGCTTCCAAGGGCAAATACGGCATCGGCCTCTTCGCCCACAAGGGCGAGGACACGGTCGTCGTCATGGACAGGTTCATCTTCTCCAACGGCGGCAAGGTGCTCAATGAAGACGGCTCCTGCGGCCTGACGAGCGATGCCTCGGTCGAGGCCCTCGCCTATCTGCAATCGCTCGCGCCCTACGCGCCGAAGGGCATCGCCAATGCCTCCTCCGGCGACATGCGCGAGCTCTTCCTCAACGGCTCGCTGGCCATCGAGTTCTGGCCGGCGCTCGAGCAGCCGACCCTGCAGAAGTCGAAAATCAACTGGGACTTCGTCGACGGCACCGCGCCCAAGGGCAAGACGCCGATCGGCACCTATGGCGGCTGGAACCTGGTGATGTACAAGAGCTCGCCGCACAAGGAAGCGGCCTGGAAGTTCATCCAGTTCCTGACCCAGCGAGGACGTCAACGGCAAGGTGGTCGACCTCATCCCGGCCAACGTCAAGGCCGCCGACGCCTTCCTCAAGGCCAACCGCAAGGGTCCGGACCGGATCATGAAGCAGCTCAACAACGCCGCGCCGCGTCCGCTGTCGCCGCGCTACCTCGAGGTCTCCGACATCGAGGTGACGCTCGCCCAGGACGTCTTCGCCGGCATGGATCCCAAGGCCGCTGCGGAGAAGGCCTGCGCCGCCATCGACGCGCTGAAGTAGGATCGAGCACGGAAGGAGCTTGTCATATCAACTGGATCGCGCGGCGAAGGTCGCGCGATCCGACGCCCATCGGCCGCCGAGCCCGCAATGACAAATCGCTCCACCTGGCTCGCCTGGGTATTCCTCGCCCCGGCGATGATCCTCGTCGGGGTGCTGATGTACTATCCGATGATCGGCACGGTGATTGAGAGCTTCTATTCGACCTCGTTCATCAATCCCAAGCCGCAGTTCGTCGGCCTGGCGGTCTACGAGCACATTTTCGCCAGCGGCGACTTCGCGACGCATCGTCTGGAATTCGTGCGTGTGGACGGTCTTCGTCGTCCTCTTCCAGAACGTCTTCGGCTTCGCCGTGGCGCTGCTCCTCAACCAGCGCCTGCCGACCAGCGGCACTGATGCGCTCGCTGGTGCTGCTGCCCTGGGTCCTGCCCGGCGTCGTCGCCGCCATCCTGTGGCGCTTCATGTACGACCCGCAGCTCGGCCTCATCAATTCGTTCCTCATCCGCATCGGCCTCGCCGACCAGGGCGTACGCCTGGCTCGCCGAATCCTCGACCGCGATGGCGGCGGCGATCGTCGCGGCGGTGTGGAAGGGATTCCCCTTCTCGACGGTCGTCTATCTCGCCGCGCTGCAGAACGTCGACAACGAGCAGATCGAGGCCGCGATCATCGACGGCGCCGGGCCGGTGCGCCGGCTGATCCACGTCATCATGCCGGCGATGCGCGAGGTGATCGTCATCAATTTCGTGCTGACCACGATCCTCACCTTCAACTATTTCGACATGATCTGGGTGCTGACCCGCGGCGGCCCGCAGAACGCCACCCACATCTTCCCGACCAAGATCTACGAGCTCGGCTTCGGCCAGTTCCGCTTCGGCGAGGCGGCCGCCTACGGCGTCTTCTCGATCCTCGTGCTGGCGATCCTGATCACCGCTCTATTTCTTCATCCAGCAGCCGGCCGCGCGCCGGAACGGCGGCGCGCGGCATGAGCGAGCGATCACGCCTCGGCACGTCGGGCCTGCTGCATCGGCGCAGATCGCGCTGGCGCTGATCATCCTGATGCCCGTTCTTCTGGATGGTGTCGGTGTCGCTGAAGCCCGGCGACGAGCCCTTCGCCATTCCGGCGAGGCTGTGGCCGGATAACCCGACGCTCGAGAACTACGTCACCGCCTTCCGGCCCGAGTTCCGCACCTATTTCCTCAACTCGATCATCGTCTCGCTGTCGACGGTGGTGATCACGGTGAGCCTGGCGCTGCTCGCCGCCTACACCTTCACCCGCAACCAGACCCGGCTCATCCTGGTGCTGCATGGCGCTGGTGGTGGCGGCGCAGATGTTCCCGGCGAGCGCCATCATCATCCCGATCTACAAGATGATGAAGGCGGCCGACCTCCTCAACACCTACGCCTCGCTGATCCTCGCCTACATCACGGTGACGCTGCCGGTGGCGATCTGGATGCTGCGCGCCTTCATGGCGCGGCTGCCGATCGAGCTCGACGAGGCGGCGGCGGTCGACGGCGCCGGCCCGTTCCGCACCTTCTTCTCGGTCATCCTGCCGCTGTGCAAGCCGGGCATCGTCGCCACCGCCGTCTTCGTGCTCATCGTCACCTGGCAGGAATTCCTCTTCGCGCTGTCCTTCACCTCGACCAAGGACATGCGCACACTGCCGGTCGGCATGAACGACTTCATCGGCCAGTACGGCATCCGCTACGGCGAGCTGATGGCGAGCTCGGTGCTGATCTCGCTGCCGGTCGTCGCGGTCTTCTTCCTCCTGCAACGCCAGTTCGTCGCCGGCCTCACCGCCGGCGCGGTGAAGGGATAGAGGCGATGCGGCATGGAAGACCACCACACCTCACACTGCGGTGCGCCGAGCGCGAGCCTGGAAGCGCATCGACGGCCAGGCCATCTGCTCCGGCCGGCAGTACCTGGCCTGTGCGTCTCGAGGCCCCCGCTCGCGCCGGGCACCGGATGAGGACGGGTTCGTCACAAGGGCGTCCAGCGTGTGATGCATGACACCGTTCTTCTCCGCGAAACGATCGAGCCGGGCATCGTCAGGCTGGTCTTCAACCGGCCGGCCAAGCTCAACGCGCTGTCGACGCCGATGATCGGGCGCTGGAGCGCGACTCGACGCGCTCGCCGCCGACGCGAGGTGCGCGTCGTCATCTTCTCCGGGGCGGGCGAGCGCGCCTTCGTCGCCGGCGCCGACATCGCCGAATATCGCGGCAACCGCACCGCGGCCTTCGCCGCCTATCAGTTCAACAGCCGGCGCGTCTTCGACAAGCTCGAAGCCCTGCCGAAGCCGACCATCGCGGCGATCCGCGGCTATGCGCTCGGCGGCGGATTCGAGCTGGCCCTCTGCTGCGACGTCATCATCTGCGCCGACCAGCGCCCGGCTCGGCCTGCCCGAGGGGCTGCTCGGCCTGTCGCCCGGCGGCGGCGGCACCCAGCGGCTGACCCGCGCGGTCGGCAAGCATGTCGCCAGCGACATCATGCTGGCGGCGCGGCGGATCACCGGCGAGCGCGCCTACCAGCTCGGCCTCGCCGCGGCGCGTGTGCGCCGACGAGGAGCTGATGCACGACGGCGCTCGAGCGGGCGCGGGCGATGCTGAAGGTGGCGCCGCTCGCCCAGGCGGAAATGAAGCGGCTGATCCGCCAGGGGCCCGACAGCGCCCTGCCGGTGGCGCAGAGCCTTCGAGCAGGAGGTGCTCCTCCGGCTCTATGGAACCAAGGACGGACAGGAAGGCATCGACGCCTTCCTCGACAAGCGCGACCCGGAATTCAAAGGCGAATGACCATGAGCGCAGGCGATCTCGACGGACGGGTGGCGATCATCACCGGAGCGGCGATGGGGATCGGCAGGGCCTGCGCCCGGCGCATGGCCGAGGACGGCGCGCGGGTGGTGATCGCCGACTTCGACGCGGATGCCGGCGAAGCGACCCGCGACGAGATCGTCGACGCCGGCCACAGCGGCGGTCTTCGTGCAGCACCGACGTCACCTCGATGGCCGACATGGAGGCGATGGCGGCCGCGGCGGTGGAGCGCTTCGGCGGCATCGACATCCTCGTCAACAACGCCGCCCAGGCGATCGGCGGCGTGGTCGACGAGATCGACGAGGCGACCTGGAACCGGGTGATGACCACCAACCTCACCAGCGTCTGGCGCGGGATGCGGGTCTGCGTGCCGGAGATGCGCAAGAAGAAGAAGGGCGCCGTCGTCAACATGTCGTCGGTGCAGTCGCTCGCCGGCTTCAAGGGCTGGGCGGCCTATGCGGCGGCCAAGGGCGGCATCAACGCGCTGACCCAGCAGGCGGCGGTCGACCTCGCGCCGGCCGGCATCCGGGTCAACGCGGTGGCGCCGGGCACGATCATGACGCCGCTCAACGAGAAGGTGTTCCGCGAGCACCCCAATCCGGAGGAGCTGATCGCCACCTGGAACCGGGCCCACCCGATCGGCCGCTTCGGCGAGCCGGAGGAGGTGGCCGAGCTGGTCGCCTTCCTCGCCTCGGACCGCGCCTCCTTCATCACCGGCGAAATCGTGCGGGTCGACGGCGGGCTGATCGTGCGCGGCGAGTGACCGGTTCGGAACGGGCAGGCGAGAGGGAGAGCAGAATGAGCGAACGGTTCCAGACGATCTCGGCCAGGGGCATCACCCTCACCCTCGATCTGGCGGCGGGCCATATCCGTTCGCTGGGCATCGACCATAGCGGGCGCCACGTCACGCCTCTTCACACCGCGCCCTGGGTCGACGATCCGGAGATCACGAATGATCCGGAGATCGACACGGTTCTGAAATGCCTGTCCGGCGACTTCTTCTGCGCCCCCTTCGGCGCGGCCAATGTCGAGGACGGCCCACCCATGGCTGGCCGGCCAACTCGCCCTGGTCGGTGCGAAAGCATGGAAACTGCTGACGGACGCACCACCGCCCGCTTCGCCCTCGACCGAGCCGGTGATGGGCGCTCGCCTCACCAAGGAGATCACGCTCCGCGATGGCCATCCCTTCGTCTATTTGCGCCATGTCTTCGCGGGCGGCAGCGGAGCCGTGCCGGTCGCGAGCCACGCCATGACCCGCTTCGCCGCGCCGGGCCGCCTCTCCTTCTCGCCGAAGGCCTATGCCGATCTCCCGGCGCGGCAGCAGGAACCGATCCGGCCGCGGCCGCTCGCTCTTCGCCCTCCGGCGCGCTTCACCGACCTCACGCAGCTGCCGCTCGCCGACGGCAGCACGGTCGACCTCCACGACTATCCGGTCGCCGAGCGGCCACGAGGATTTCGTCATGCTGGTCGAGGCGGCGGGCGCGCCGCTCGGCTGGGCGGCGGCGCTGCGCCCGGCCGAGCGGCGACATCATGCTGAGCCTGAAGAACCCGGCGACTTCCCGGTCACCTTTCTCTGGTTCACCAATGGCGGCCGCTACTACCCGCCGTGGAACAGCCGGCATTTCGGCGTGCTCGGCATCGAGGAGGGCCGCTCTTTGCGGCCTGACGGCCACGCCGCCTCGATCGCGGCCAATCCGCTCTCCGACGCCGGCATACCGACCAGCTGATCTTGACTCGGCGGGAACGGCGTCGGTGCGCCACGTCGGTCGGCGGCATCCCGCTGCCCGAGGGCTGGGACGGCGTTCACACCATCGAGGCCGCCGATGGCGTGCTCCGCCTCACCGGCAGCGACGGGCGGGTGGCCGACCATCCCTTCGACAACGACTTTCTCGGCCTGAGGGAGGGCGCTCATGACCTATCGCTTCGCCACCGCCGAGAACACCGGTGCTGCCGATGGAGCGGGCACGGGTCTTCTTCGACGGCATCTTCTCCGAGCCGCGGCTGCAGCATGCCGAGGGCGTCGCGGTCGGGCCGGACGGCTGGATCTGGTGCGGCAGCGAGAACGGCGAGGTGCTGCGCATCGCTCCGGACGGCTCGCGCATCGAGGTGATGTGGCGACGGGCGGCGGCTTCACCCTCGGCCTGGCCTTCCTCGGCGACGAGGCGCTGTTCTTCTGCGACCTCAAGGAGGCGGCGGTCTTCCGCCTCGACCTCGCGTCGCGCTGGGTGGAGCGCTTCACCGGCCCGGGCATCAGGATCCCCAACTACCCGGTCGTCGACGCCGCGCGTGGGCGGCTGCTGGTCTCGGACAGCCACCACTTCGCCGAGCCCGGACCGGGCGTGTGGGCCTACGACCTTGGCACCGGCGACGGCGGCGCTCTGGTACGACCGGCCGCTCGTCTTCGCCAACGGCATGGCGCTCGGCGCCTGACGGTCAATGCGCTCTTCGTCTGCGAGACCTTCGCGCGGCGGGTCACCCGCATCGCGATTCGCCCGGACGGCAGCGCCGGCGAGGCGACGCCCTTCGCCACGACCTGCCGGGCCTGCCGGACGGCATCGCCTTCGACGACAGGGCTACCTGTTCGTCGGTTGCTACGAGCCGTCGCGCATCCTCCGCATCGCGCCGGACGGCTGCGACCAGCGAGGTCTATATCGAGGAGCCCGACCGCGCATCTTTTCGCTCATCCGACCAATATCGCCTTCGACGGGTCGGCGCTCTATACGGCCAATCTCGGCCGCTGGCACATCACGCGGATCGACAGCGATACCAGCCGCGCCGCCGCTCTGGCAGGGGACGCCGGGCGGGGCATGATCTTTTCCGGCCTGACCTGGGACCACCCGCGCGGCTACAACGCGCTCGCCGCCGCCGCGGCCGAGGCGGCTTCGGCCGGCGCGCCGGTGCTCGACTGGTCGAAGCAGCCGTTGGAAGGGTTCGAGTCTCACCCGATCGCCGACCTTGCCGCCCGCTTCGACGTGCTGGTCCTCGACCATCCCCATATCGGCGAGGCCGTGGCGAGCGACTGCCTACAGCCGCTCGAAGCGCTGTTCGAGGCGTCCGAAATCGCGGCGTGGTCCGAACAGACCATCGGGCCGGCAATGGCGAGCTACCAATTGGCAGGGGCGGCACTATGCGCTGCCCCTCGACGTCGCGACGCAGGTGATGGCACTGCGGCCCGATCACGTCGCCGAGCCACCGGAGACCTGGACCGACGTGCTGCGCCTGGCGGAGACGATGCCGGTCGCAATTGCCGTAGCCGGCCCGCACGCACTCTGCTGCTTCTTCTCGCTCTGTGTCGCCCTTGGCGCGGAGCCGGGTGGTGAACGAGCTGGTCGATACAGCGACGGCGACCGACGGCGATGGCGATCCTGGCGGCACTGGCGCGAAGCGCGCGCCACACGGGACCGAGACGCTGAACCCGATCGCCATGCTCGACGCCATGGCACAAGACCGACGCGATCGCCCTTGTGCCGTTGATCTACGGCTACGTGAATTACGCACGCTCTGACGCGGGACCTCATCGCGTCGCCTTCGTCGACGTGCCGCTCGCCCGGGACGACGGCCGCCGGGGAAGCGTGCTCGGCGGCACCGGCATCGCCATCACCAGACGGGCGCGACCAGACGAGCGGCTGCTCGACCATCTGCGCCGGCTGATGCGCCCCGATATTCAGGCCGGCTTCATCCCCGAGCATGACGGGCCAACCCTCGGCGCGTGTCGCCTGGCGATCGGAGAAGGTCAATGCCGATGCCGGGGACTTCTATCGCGCCACCGCCCGCACGGTCGAGGACGCCTGGGTGCGCCCGCGCCACGACGGCTACATCGCCTTCCAGACCGAGGCGTCCGCGGTCTTGCGCCGGGCGCTTCTCGAGGACGCCGGGCCGGTCTCCACCATCGACACACTGCGCGCCGCGTGGTCGCGCAGCCTCGCCAACACCGCGGAAGAACAACCATGACCGAGAAAGCACTCGCCGACGTCACCGTGCTCGATTTCAGCCACCTGCTGCAGGGGCCGTTCTGCACCCAGCTCCTCGCCGACATGGGCGCCAATGTCATCAAGGTCGAGCGGCCGGGACAGGGCGACCTCTTCCGCACCATGACCTTCAACAATCGCTGGGTCGGCGGCAGCGAGAGCCCGAACTTCCTTGCCTGGAACCGCAACAAGCGCTCCATTGCCGTCGACCTCAAGGCGCCGGAGGCCAAGACCATCCTCTACCGCATCGCCGAGAAGGCCGACGTCGTCGTGCAGAACTTCCGCCCCGGCGTCCTCGCCAAGCTCGGCTTCGGCTACGAGGACTTCCGCAAGATCAATCCGCGCATCATCTATTGCTCGGGCTCCGGCTATGGCGAGAGCGGCCCGTATCTGACCCGGCCCGGGCAGGACATGCTGATCCAGGGCCTGACCGGCATTGCCGCCGCGACCGGACGCGGCGACGGGCCGCCGGTGCCGGTCGGTGCCGGCTTCTCCGATCAGGTCGGCGCCATGAACATGGTCTACGGCATCCTCTCCGCGCTCTACTGGCGCGAGCGCTCGGGCACGCGGCCAGGAGATCAAGGTCGACCTCCTCACCGGCATGCTCGCCCACCAGGGCCAGGAAATGCTGATGGCGATGAATTTCGGCACCGACTTCAAGCGCCCCAATTCCGGCATCGGCCATCCCGGCATGGAGGCGCCCTTCGGCGTCTATCCGACCTCCGACGGCTGGGTGACGATCGCCATGAGCCCCTATGCCCAGCTGGTCGGCGTGCTCGGCGACGACAGCCTGCTCGCCTATAACGACCCGACCACGCTGTTCGAGAAGCGCGACGAGATCTGGGAGAAGCTCGCCGCGCTGACCAAGACCTGGACGACGGCCGACCTGATGGAGGCGATGCTCGCCGTCGACATCTGGTGCGGCGAGGTGAAGACGCATCTCCAGGCGGCCGACGACCCGCAGGTGCGCCACATGAGGCGCCATCGCCGGCTACGACCACCCGACCGCCGGGCGGGTGAAGGTCGTCGGGCCGGCGGTGAAGATGGGCGAGACGCCGGCCGCGATCGACCGGCCGGCGCCACTGATCGGCGAGCACACGCGCGAGATCCTCGCCGACTTCGGCTTCAGCGAGGACGAGACGCGTTCCTTCCTCGACAGGGGCAGCGTCGCAGAGGCCAAGAGCTAGGCCGGGCCGACGACGATCTCGTCGGCCGACAGCGCACCCTCGGCGATGAAGAGCCCGATGCCGCCGTCGTGCAGCGCCTGCGGGGTCTCGTCGCGCGCGCGCAGCGTCTCGCCGGCGACGTCGGCGGTGATCTCCGAGCCGGCGACCGTGATCCGCATCTCGACCGGTGTCTCGAAGTGGAGCGCCATCGGCGTGCTGGCGAGGACCGCCGTCCGATCGTCGCGCACGCGCACGATCTCGAGCTGGCCGGCGCGGGTGAGGCGGACGCCGTAATAGCGGCGCAGCCCCTGAACCCGCACCGCGATGCCGCCATAGTCGCCAAGATGAATCGTCAGCGTCGAGCGGACCGAATAGTCAGTCCACTGCCGCGTGCCGTGTATGACGATGCCCTCGCCATGGGTCTGCGAGATGCGGAAGCTCGGCGGAAAGCGCTTGGAAAAGAAGCTGACCGCGTTGACCCAGGACATGCGCCAGAAGTCACCATCGCCCTTCGGCCGGTGCAGCGTCAGTGACGCCGGGCCGTCCCAGCGCAGGAAGTCGAGGAGCACCCGCCCGTCGGCGCGCCGGCCATCGGCCGCGACCACCACGCCGATCTCGCCGATCGGCTGGCCGTCGAATGGAGGAAGCGTCCACTCGAGCCGCGCCTCCTCGCCAGGCGCGAGCACGAGAGGATCACTGTCGACGTCGCGCAGTTCATCGCGGGAATCGTAGACCCGCACCCGCAGGCGGACCGTGACCGCGCCGCGATTGCCCGGCTCCGCGATGACGCGCGCGCTGGCCACCTGGCCCGGATAGACGAGCGGCGTCGCCATCAGGTCGTAGGTGCGCATGTTGAGCATCTCGCGCGGCGAGAAGGTCGGTGTCGTCACCACCGCCACCTGCGCCGGCCCCAACGCGTCGTAATCGATCGACAGGGCGCGGGCGTTCTCGAAGGCGACGTTGCCGGTGCGCACCGACTTGCCGAGACCGGTGCCGGCGACGGGCCGGAAGCCCTGCACGCTTCCGGGCAACGAGAAATGGAACTGGGCGCCGTCCTTCGGCGCCGGCAGTCGCGTGTTGCCGGTCAGCGTCAGGCCGAGATTGGCGAGATAGTAGCTCGTGCGCACCGCGTCGTTGATCGAATTGCCGCCATCGGCCGAGGAGATCAGTAGCCGGTCGGCGATCGGCCCGCGCCAGTCGGGACCGGCCTCGAGCCCGTCGAGACCGAGGCGGATACCCATCAGGCAGCCGACATTGCCGGCATTGCAGTCCGTGTCCCAGCCGGAGGTATTGACGATCATCTGGGCGCGCTGGAAGTCGTCCGGCGCATAGAGCAGCGCCATCACCATCAGCGCATGGTTGGGCACGACGTGGCAATTGCCGGGATATTTGTCGTAGCCGTATTTGTCCTCAATCGCCTGACGCGTATCGTGCCAATCGTCGTGCTGCCGGTGCCAGGCGCGGATGTCGGCGATCAGCCGCGCGATGAGCGAGTCCCCGGGGATGACCGAAAGCCCGGTATCGAGCAGATGGTCGACGTCGTCGGCGACGAAGGCCTCCGCTTCCATCGCCGCCCACAGCATGGCGGCATGGACGGATTCGCCGTCATGGCTGACCTTGCCGGCCTGCTCGGCGAGCCGGGCGGCGAGCTTCGGCTGGCCCGGCGCCACCATCGCCCAGCCGTCGATGAAGATCTGCGCGCCAATCTGTTCGGCGACCGTCGACCCGTTGGTGGCGATCGACCCGGATTGCGGCGCCGGTATGCCCTTCTTGAGATTGAGCCAGGCGGTGTGCTCGGTCGAATTGCCATTGCCGCCCCACCACAGGATCGATCGCTCCTCGACGATATAGTTGAGCCAGGCCTTGCCGATCTCCTCGGCCGAGAGGTCCGCCCGGATGCCGTAATCCTCCAGCGCCCGGATGAAGGTGAAGGTGCCGGCGACGTCGTCGTCGGTGACGACCAGCGGCTGGTTGAGGCGCTCGTGGACGTAATATTCGACCGGCCCGAGCTCCTTCATAATCCGCTGGTAGGTCCAGCCCTCGAACGGGCGGCCGAGATAGACCCCCACCAGCTTGCCGAGGACGCCGGCATAGACGCGTTCGAGATAGTCGTTCGGTATCTGCATCCCTGGCCTTCGGCCCTCCCGGCGCGTCTCCGATCAGCCGGCCTTGTAGGCGCGCGTCGCTTCGGGGTCCTCGGACGGGGCGGGCAGCGCCATCAGCTCTTCCCATGCGGCATCGGGGATCGGAAAACGGGCCCATTCCAGCGTCTGCGCCACCCGCTCCGGCTTGGTGACGCCGCAGATTGTCGAGGTGACGCGGGGATCGCGCATGGAAAACTGCAGCGCCGCCGCGCCCGGTGGGACGCCGTGGCGGGCGCAGACGGCCTCGATCGCGCGGATCGGTTCGAGCACGGCGTCGGAGGCCTCCTGATAGACGTAGCGGCGGAAGGAATTGGTGCCCTTGGCGAGAACGCCGCCAGCATAGGGCGCGGCATTGAGCACCGCCGTGCCCTTGGCAACGGCGAGGTCCATCATCGCGGCGGCATTGCGGTTGGCGAGGGTGAAGCGGTTGTGGGTGATGAGCGCGTCGAAGTCCCAGTCGCGCAGCATCGGCATCATCACATCAACCTTGCCGGCGGCGAGCCCAACGGCGTCGACCAGCCCCTCCTCCTTCATCTTGAAGAGCTCGGCGATGGAGCCGCCCGGGCCGGTGATCTCGCTGAGGTCTTCGCCGACATGCTCGGGATCGTGGAGATGGAGCAGAGGGATACGGTCGATCCCCAACGCCTCGAGGCTCTGCTCGAGCGAGCGGCGCGCCTGTCCGGCATCGAAGCGGTTGGTCTCGGGGTCGCGGTCGAGCTTGGTCGAGATGACGAAACCGGCCGGCAGCCCGCCGCGCTCGCGGATGACATCGCCGATGCGCGTCTCGCTCCGCCCGAAGCCGTAGATGCGCGCCGTATCGATGAAGTTGCACGGGCTGTCGAAGATCGCCCTCACCGTATCCCGGGCGCGATCGGCGTCGACGCTGTAGCCGTAGGTGTCCGGCATGTCGCCCAGCCCCGAAGTCCCGAAGCAGATCCGCGTCACCGCGAGCCCGGTCCGCCCAAGCGCTACCTTGGCCATCGCGTCCGTTTCAGCATGGGTCATGGCGCCGGCTTCCTTCCCCTGGAAATGGTGTGCGTCGAATCGTGAAGCTCGGAGCTATGCACGATTCGCCGACCCTAAACGACTTCCAGATAGTCGCGGTCGCCAAGCGGCGGGAACTGCACCGTCGGCAGCGTCTGGTACCAGAAGGCGACCGAGGCGATGTCGTCCTGCAGCGGCAGGTAGCGCCGATCCTTCTTCTCGGTTCGCCAGCCGAGCGCCTGGATCGTCACCTTCAGATCGCTCTCGAAGCGGATCGGATCGGCAACGTGCCAGCGATAGAGGCCGAAGCGCTGCTGCGAGGCGTAGGTTCCGTCGGGCCGGATGACCTGCGGCATCCCGGCATAGGGCGTGGTGAATTCGACTGTAGCGGCCGCGGAAGTGTCGGATCGACGATGCCGGCATCGAAATTATAGGCGCCGCAGAAGTAGTCCTCGGTGCCGGTGCCGCAGATCGTCGGGAACGCGATCGTCGCCGTCGATGAAGAACTTGATCTCGCCCTCGCCCCACCAGCCGGCATTGTTGACGCCCCAGGCCATGTAGGTGCCGACGTAGTGGCCCTGGCCCTTCACGCCGTCGAGGATCGTGTAGTCCTCCTTGTAGGGCAGCGGATTGGTGCGGCGGAACTGGGCGTGGAAATAGGCGCAGTCCTCCGGCACGTCGGTGAGCGTGTAGTTGATCTGGTAGTAGACGATGGCGTGATCGTCGGGATCGCGGTTCTCCAGCGTGATCCGCGCGCCGCTTGCGGAACGGCATTTCCCAGTAGCAGTTGAAGGCCCGGCCGGGATTGACGCAGACGGCGAGCGAGGTCACCTGCGCATAGCGCTCCCAGCCGCAGGCGAAGAAATCGCCGAGCGGGCACTCGACCGAAGGGCTGCTCCTGGTCGTCCCAGTAGATGCGCAGGATCAGGTCGCGCCAGCGCCGTTGGCCGGCGTCATCCAGATCTGCTGGATCGCGCCCGAGCCCTCGATCTCGCCGAGGACGCGGGTCTCGCCGGGCTCGATGCGGATGGAGGGCGAGATCTTCCAGCCGCGGCCGAGGCCGCGCGCATGCGACCGCGCCGGTGCCTTCCTCCGCCATGCCGCCGGCGCCCTTCTCGCCGGTGAAATTCTCGGGGCTGATCGAACGGGTCCTGGCGGAGGACAGGCGCGACAGCTTGCCCATGTCCATGCCGAGCCCGGAAAATCCCTGCGTCATAGTCACCTCCCACGCGATGGGCGGCTATTTCAGGCCGCTTGTCTTGATCGATTCCATGATCTGCCGCTGGAAGATGACGAACAGCACCAGCATCGGAGCCGCCACGATCGTCGAGGCGGCCATGATGTAGTTCCAGGATGCCGAATACTGACTGCGGAAGTTGGCGATGCCGACCTGCACCATCCACAGCTTGTCGTCGGCGGCGACGGTCAGCGGCCACAGGAACGAGTTCCAGTTGGCGAGGAAGAACAGGATCGCCAGGGCGGCGATGATCGGCCGGCTCAGCGGCAGGATGATGCTCCGGTAGATCCGCCAGTAGCCGGCGCCGTCGATCAACGCCGCCTCCTCCAGCTCGCGCGGAATGCTGAGGTAGAACTGGCGCAGCAGGAAGATGCCGAAGGCGTTGAAGATCGACGGGATGATGAGGCCGGCATAGCTGTTGAGCATGCCCATCGCCCGCACCTCGATGAAGAGCGGCACGATGATCACCGGCAGCGAGACCAGGAACGTCGAAAACATCAGGATGAACAGCGTCTCGCGGCCCGGGAAAGCGCAACCGGGCCAGCGCGTAGCCGGCCATGGTGTGGAAGAACAGGGCGACGATGGTGACCACCGCGGAGACGAAGAAGCTGTTCAGCATGATAGCGGGCAAACGGCACCTCGGTCAGCACATAGAGGAAATTGTCGAGCGTCGGCGCCTCGGGCAGAAGGTGCGGCTGGAACACCTCGGTCGGCGGCTTGAAGGCGATCGAGACCATCCAGAACAGCGGAAAGACGGTCATGCAGCGCCAGGACCAGCGCGACCATCATCCACGCCAGGCGTACGACATTCACCTGGCCCTGGCTGAAGAGCGCGCCGCTATTCATAGTGGAAGCGCCCGCCCTCGCGTCAGGATGAAGAGCACGCCGGTCAGCACCAGCAGGATCACCACCAGGATCGAGGCCATCGCCGCGGCGTAGCCGAAGGAGCTGTACTGGAACGCCTGCTGGTAGATGTAGATGATCATGACCTGGGTGGAGTTGGCCGGCCCGCCCTTGGTCATGACATAGATCAGGTCGAAGGCCTGCTGGCCGGCGACCGCGGCCACCAGCGACACCAGCAGCACGAAGAAGCTGGTCGGCCGCAGCATCGGCAGGGTGATGTCCCAGAAGTTCTGCACCGCCCTCGCCCCGTCGATGCGCGCCGCCTCGTAATATTCCTTGGGGATGTCCTGCAGCCCGCCGAGGAAGATCAGCATGTAGAAGCCCATCAGGAACCAGACGGTGATGAAGACCACCGCATAGAGCGCGATGCTGGGATTGCCGAGAAGCGAGAAGCCGCGAAATGCCGAGCGCCGAGAAGACAGCCGCGCGATGAGGCCGACCTTGTCGGCGCTCATGAGCTGCCAGACCACGGCGATGACGACCAGGCTCACCACCTGCGGCGCAAAGAACATCGACCGCATGACCGTGTTGAAGCGGTTGTTGCTGCGCACCAGCAGCGCCAGCCCGAGGCCGGAGACGTAGAGTCCGGGAACCAGCAAGCACGACGTAGAGGCCGGTCACCCGCAGGCTCTGCCAGAACAGCGGGTCGGCCATCATCCGCCGGTAATTGGCGAGGCCGACGAACGGTGAACGCGCCGAAGCCGTTGACATCGTAAAAGCCGACGACGAGGGCCAGCACCATCGGCAGGCCGACGAATATCAGCAGGCCGAGGAAATCGGGCGCGATGAAGAGGTAGCCGGCCAGCCATTCGCGATGACGGGTGCTCAACCCGCGCCAGCCGTGCGCGGCTCGCCTGCTGCATTTGCTGTCGACTGCTGCGCCAGATCCGTCGTCATAGCCATATTGCTATCAGCGAGAGATCACTCCGAACGAAAGGCCGCCGGACGCCCCTGATCCGCCGGGAGGCGGACGTCCGGCAGGAACGGAGGCGGATCTCCGGCGCGCCCTGGAAGGCGCGCCGGACGAGTGCGACCTACATCATCGGCGCGCCGTTGTAGGTGGCGAGGAAGGCGTCGAGCTGCTTGCTGGCCGCCGTCGCCGTCGCCTGTGGGTCGGCACCACCGAGCTGGGTCTGCTGGATGGCGTCGGAGATGATCTTGTAGACCTGCGGCGGCAGGCGCGGCTCGGCCCGGGTTCCCGGCAGGATATCCTTGGCGAAGACGCCGAGGTTGCCCTTGTTGAAGGCATCCGCTCCCGGCCTTCGAGCACGCTGGTGCGGGTCGGCATGTCGCGACTTCGCCACCGTGCACCAGTCGACGCCACGCTGGATCGAATCCGGCTTCATGGAGGCGAGCGCCCAGGCGATGAACTTGCCCGCAGCTTCCGGATTCTTGCCCTTGGCATTGGCGACGAACGCCCAGCCGCCACCGACGGTGACATACTTGCCGCCCTGCGGGGACCGGCAGCTTGAAGATGCCGTAGGGGAAGTCCTTGGCGTTGTTTTCCATCGCCGAGATGCGCCCAGATGCCGACAGTTCTGGATGGCGCAGTAGCCGGCGACCATGTTGGCGATGAGGTCACCGCCCTGCCGCTGGGCCTGGCGCGGAGCGACGCCGGAGTTGACCGCGTCCTGCCAGAGCTTCAGGGCCGCAACGACGCGCCGGCGAATCGAAGGCGCTCTTGCCGTCGGCGGTCTGGAACTCGCCGCCGCCCTGCCACATGAACGGGTACCAGGTGAAGTTCTGGTAGTAGCCGGGCTGCGTCTCGAACAGGAGGCCGTAGCGGTCGGAGGTGGTCAGCTTCTTGCCGACTTCGAGCAACTGGTCCCAGGTCTTCGGCACATCGTTCTCGTTGAGGCCGGCATCCTCGAAGGCCTTGACCGAGTAGTAGAAGGCCATCGGCTCGAGTTCCATCGGGATGCCGTAGATCTTGCCGTCGACCTTGCGGCTGGCGATGACGCCATCCGGGAAATCGGCCTGCGCTTCAGGCGAGATGTATGGCGTAAGGTCGAGCAAGCACGCCGCCATTGTAGTAGCGCAGGAAATCGCCCGGCGAGATCAGGAAGATGTCCGGGCCCTCTCCCGAAGCGAAGGCGGTCGAGAGCTTGCTGCCGTTCATGTAGTCCTGGTTGGGCACGTAGATCGAGCTCGACCTTGATGTCGTTCTGAGCGTTCCAGGCGTCGGCCATCTTCACGAACCAGTCGACCTGGGTCTTGACCGAGCCGCCCGGTGCATAGAACTGCCAGAAGTTGAGCGTCTGGCTCGCCGCCCGGGCGCGCGAGACGTAGGGGAACGAGGTCAGCATGGCCGCTGCACCGACGCCGCCGGCCAGAACCTGGCGACGCGAGGGTCGCGGAGCGGACTGCGCGGAACGGACGTCTGCCGTCCCCTTGATCGGGGTCTTGGTATCCATCTCTTCCTCCCTTATTCGAGGCGCCATTTTTGTCGAGCGCGCTCTGAAAGCTTTCAGGTGTTTCCCTCAATCAGGTGGAGCGATCCGGCTTAATTCGCCGATTTTCGCTCGATTTCTTGCCGAATTGCTCCTCTGAAACGTTATGGACTATAACATCGGCACGGCGTATCGACAATGGCAAGGCGGATTGGATGGCGAACATTCGCGACGTGGCGCAGCGTGCTGGCGTCTCAGTCGGCTCGGTATCCGCAGCGCTCAATCAGAGCGCATCGGTCAGCAAGGAGATGCGCCGCAAGGTCCTGGCCGCCGTCGAGGAGCTCGGCTACACGCCAGACGGCGTCGCCCGCAGCCTGAAGCTCGGCAAGACCCACACGATCGGCCTGGTCATTAGCGATATCGCCAACCCGCATTTCACCGCCATGGTGAGCGCCATAGAGGTCGCCTGCGACGCGGCCGGCTACACGCTGACCCTCTGCAATTCAGCGGAGAACTCCGACAAGGAGATGCGCCATCTCGAGGTCATGCGCAGTCAGCGCGTCGACGGGCTGATCCTCGACCTGTCGGGCTCGGGCCCGGACTACGCCGCAAGGCTGCGCCGGACGATTGCCGTGCCGGCGGTGATGATCGACCGCACGGTCGAGGGGCTGCTGTTTGATTCCGTCCTCATCGACAACGTCGCCGCCGGACGCATGGTCACCGAATATCTCCTGCGCAGCGGCCATCGCCGGATCGCGGTCGTTGCCGGTCGCGCCGGCGTCTCGACCTCGACCGACCGGATCGCCGGCTATCGGGAAGCGCTCGAAGACAACGGCATCGCCTTCGACCCGAATCTCGTCGTCGCCGGTGACTTCCAGACCGAGCCCGCCGCCGCAGCAGCGAGGATCCTTCTCAACCGGCGGCCGCGCCCGACCGCCTTCTTCTCCATCAACAACCTGATGACCATCGGCGTGATGAAGGAATTGCGCGATCAGGGCTTCCGCTGTCCCGAGGACATCTCGATCGTCGGCGTCGACGATTTTGAATGGAGCAACGCCTTCGCGCCGCGCCTGACGACGGCCGCGCAGCCGATCGCCGACATTGGCGCCCGTGCCGTTCAGTGCCTGCTCGAGCGCCTCACCGACCAGTACGAGGGTGCGCCGCGGCGCACGATTCTGACGCCGCGGCTGATCGTGCGGGATTCGGTGCGTGACCTCACTCCGCGGCCGCAGCACAGACCGGTGACACTCACGCCGTCCGACTGACGCCGCTCAGGTGCCGACCGCGCTGTCGTCGAAGCCCTCGATCGCGTTGGCGCGCAGGAAGTCGAGATTCATCGTCAGGCCGAGGCCCGGCGCGTCGGTGAGGTGGATGCGGCCACCGCTGTTGTCGACGGGCGTCTCGACGAAATCACCGTATTTGCTGAGATCGTAGGAGCCGGTCTCGATCCGGTAGAAGTTCGGAACCGTCATCATGACATGGGCGCCGGCGGTTACGTTGATCGGCCCGCTGGCGTCATGCGGCGAGATCGGGATGTAATAGGCCTCGGCCAGGGTCGCGATCTTCTTCAATTCGCTGATGCCGCCCGTCCAGGTGACGTCAGGCATGATGTAGTCGGCGAGCTCCTTCTCCAGGATCGGCACGAACTCCCAGCGGGTATGCAGCCGCTCGCCGACCGAGATCGCCGCGCTGACCCGCTCGCGCACCTGCTTCGAGCGCGTGATAGCTCTCGACCGGCACCGGCTCCTCGAACCAGTCGATCTGCCCGGCATCCTCGAGCGAACGGCACAGCCGGATCGCCGTCGGCACGTCGAAGCGGCCATGGGCGTCGATAAGGATCTCGACGTCCGGGCCGGCCGTCTCGCGGATGAGCGCGGTGAGTTCGGCCGCCTCGCGCTCGCCCTTCTTGGACAGCTCGCCGTCGAGATAGCCGTGCAGGATGCCCGACCGTCTGCTCGTAGACCGGAAAGGGATCGAACTTGATGCCGGTGTGACCGGAATCGACGATCGTCGCTGATCTCCTCGATCACGCCTTCCCTGGTCTTGAACTTGCTCTGATCGGGATGGGTGTAGATGAGGATGTCGTCGCGCACCTTGCCGCCGAGCAGTCTCGTAGATCGGCAGGCCGCGCGCCTTGCCGACGATGTCCCACAGGGCGATGTCGATGCCGCTGACGACATGCGAGGTGGCCCCGCGCGAGCCCATATAGGTGAAGGCGCGGAAGGTCTTGTGCCAGGCGACTTCGATCCGGGTCGGATCGTCGCCGACGAGAAGCTCGTTGAGCTGGCGCAGCATGCCGGCGACCGCGCGGTTGGCGGGCTTGGTGGTGCTGGTGATCTCGCCCCAGCCGGAAATGCCTTCGTCCGTACGCACCTCGACGAAGAGGTATTCGCCCCAGAAGGTCGATCTCGGCCTTCACCAGCCACGGTATGATTGCTGTGATCTTCATGCGGTTCCCCGAGCCCTTATTGCGGCGGCGGGCCGCCGGGCCGGCGGACCGCATTGACGCCGGTGAGGCGGACGCGACCGGCGAAATGCCGGCCGCACGATATCCATTGGTTAGCCCCGAACGGCGCCGGTGACCAAGCCCTTAATCAGCAATCCTTGCGCAAACCAGACGAAAACCAGGGTCGGAATCACCATCAGCACGCCGGCCGCCGACATCGCGCCCCAGTCGATGCCGTATTGCGAGATGAAGTTGGTGAGCCCCACCGGCAGTGTCTGCGCCGCCTTGCTCGATGTCAGCGTCAGGGCGAGCAGCAGGTCGTTCCAGGTAAACAGGAACGTGATCACCGCCGTTGCGCCGATGCCCGGCCAGATGAGCGGCGTCACGATCTGCACCATGGTGCGCAGGGTGCCCGCCCCGTCGACCTGGGCCGCCTCCTCGATCTCCCTCGGCACGTCCTGGATGAAGCCGATGAGCAGCCAGATGGCGACCGGCAGCTTGGACGCCGTGTGGGCAACGATCAGCGCCCACACAGAATCCAGCATCCCGAAGGCCGCGAACACCGCGAACATCGGAATGGCGAAGGCGATGACCGGGATCATTCTCATGACCAGCAGGAGCGAGATCACGATCTTGAAGCCGGGAAGCTTGAACCGCGCGATGGCGTAGGCGCAGGGCACGGCGAACAGGATGACGAAGACGACCGCCATCAGGGAGACGAAGATCGTGTTCCACAGATAGCTGAGCGTGTCGTACTTGTTGAAGACGTTCCAGTACTGGATGCCGGTCATCTGCTGGGGGATGATATGCACCGGCACCGAGAAGATGTCCGAGGAGCTCCGGATCGAGGTCAGGATCAGCCAGACAAGCGGGAAGACCGTGATGAGGAGGGTGAACAGGAGCGCGATGTACCTGCCGACCAGGCCGGGCGTGACCTTGCCCCGCCGACGGCCATACTGCGCGCCGGGAACCTGCATGACGTGATCGGTCAATACGCCCTCCGCCTTTTCGACCACAGCCAGGGCAAGCCGTAGAGCAGCCCCAGGAACACAAGCGACAGCACCAGCGCCATGTAGGAGACGGCCGAGGCATGACCGAAATCGACGCCCTGGAACGCCAGCAGATAGGCATAGACCGTCAGCAGACTGGTCGCGCCGCCGGGACCGCCCTGGGTCATCAGCCAGACGATGTCGAAGCCGCGGAACGTGTCGATGATGCGCAACATCATCGCGATCATGATCACCGGCCGCATGAGCGGCAGCACGATGTACCAGAACGAATCCCAGGACGAGGCGCCATCGACCTGCGCCGCCTCGAGAGGCTCCTGCGGAATCGACTGCAGCCCGGCCAGGAACAAGAGCACCATCAGCGGCGTGTTCTGCCAGATGTCGGCGATGATGATCGAGGCGAGCGCCCAGTTCGGATCGGTGAGCCAGGGCGCGTCCGGCAGCCCGACCATGCGCAGCAGGGCGTCGACCAGCCCGAACTGCGTGTTCAGCAGCCAGCGGAAATTGAGGCCGACAACCGCCGGGGCGATCATCGGCGGGATGAGCAGCAGCGTACGGGCGAGCCGCAGCCCTTTCATCTTGGTATTGACCAGGACGGCGATCGCCATGCCGGCCACCAGTTCGACTCCGATGGAGACGAAGCTGAAGATCATCTGGTTGCGGAACGCCTGATGGAACTGGCGGCCCGAGAGCTCGTCCGTATAGTTCCTCAGCCCCAGGAACGGCGCCGAGCCGCTGAGGTCCCAGCGGTAGAAACTCATGATGAAGGAGTAGACCAGCGGGTAGATGAAGATCGCGATCATGATGAGGAGCGCGGGACCCGCCAGCATGTACCCCTTATGCCAGGCGTAGGTCAGCGACGCGTGCCGCCGCTGACCTCCTGTTTGTTGTTGAGCGACTGCCACCACGCTAGTCGTAGGCCCCAGCGCGCTGCATGATCTGATAGGCATCCGACGCCGCCTGATTGAGCGCGTCGGCCGGGCTCGCCTGGTCACTGAGCGCCGACTCGATGGTCGAATACATCAGCGTGCTGACCTTGGAGAAGCCGGGGAGCTTCGGCCATTCCTTGCCGTTGGCGATCGTCGTCTGCAACTGGTCGAGCCACAGCGCCTCGGCACCGCTTGCCGCGGCGACGACATTCTTGGCCGTGGACTGCCGGCTCGGGAAGTTGGTGAACTTGTCGAACTGGACCTGCTCAACCTCGGGGCTGACCCCGAACTTGATGAATTCCACCGCGGCGTCCTTGCGCTTGGACATGCTGTTGAGCGCGAGAGCGTGCGACACGGCGCAGGAGATCGCCTCCTTGTCCCTGACATAAGGCGCCGTCGACCACTTGCCGACCACCTTGGACGAGGCCGGGTCGTTGAACGAGGCGAACGAGCCCGGCCAGTTAAACGTGTCGTAGCAGGTGCCGGAGGTGAACTCGGACGAGTTCTCGTTCCACTGGAAGGTAACCGCGTTGGGCGGCACGACTTTGTATTTCTGGATCAGGTCCCGATAGAAGGTAAGGGCCTTGATGCCTTCGGCCGAGTTGAAGGACGGCTTGTTCTTGTCGTCGACCCACAGACCGCCGGCCTGCCACAGGAAGTCGGAGAAGGTCCGCTGCGCGGGATCGCCCTGCCCCGGCACGACCAGGCCGTAATGGCCATCGCCCGTCACCTTCTCGCTGACCGCGACCAGGTCTTCCCAAGTCACCGCCGGCTTCAGGCCGTGCTGATCGTAGATGTCCTTGCGATAGAACTGCACCCGCGCATCGACGTTGCGCGGAATGGCGACGAGATCACCGTTCTTCGGGATTGGTCAGGTACTTCAGCGTCACCGGAAAGAAGTCGGCGAGATCACTGTCTTTGAAGTACTTGTTGAGCGGATCGAAATAGTGGAAGTAGGATTCGATCAGCGCCGTATGGGTGCTGTAGACGTCATACTGGCTGCTGCGGGCGGCGCCAAGCGTGACCACCTTCGACGACAGCGGCGTGAACTCGAGCAGGTCGTATTTGACATTGATTTCGGTCTTGGCCTTGAAGTCGGCGACGACCGTTTCCCAGAACTTCGGGTAGGAGCCACCGCTGGTGATCAGCAGCGCCGAGATCTCCTTGTCGGCCGCCCTGGCGACATAGGGCGCCGAGATCGTGCCGGCGGCGACGACGGCAGCCGTCCCGCCCAGGAATTTGCGTCTGGATATTCTGGCAGACATTACAGAGTCCTCCCTTCGTGTGACACTTCCAACATCGCCGGCACGTCCGTGCCGGTGATGAGACCTTCGACCGTCGCCCTCTCGTGATCCTCAAAGGGCGCCTGCATCCTCCTTGCGCGGGTCAGTGCGCCGGCGCGCCGGCGCCGGCCGCACGCTTGCTGCGCGGCGCCGTCACCGGCATTGGCAAGACCGAGAGAACGGATCACCTCGAAACAGGCAGCGCCCGGGTGATAGTCGGGATCGAGACCGTCGCCCTTGCGCCTATCCGTGCGCTCGGCCATCGGCGCGGGGACCTTGAACCAGCCGCCGTGCTCGGCATCGATCAGATGGGTGAGCGCGTAGCCCCAGGCGCGGTCGTAATCCTCCCAATAGGCATCGTTCCCGGTTGCCCCGGCCAGCACCGCGGCGGCGGCGATCGCCTCCGAGGGCGACCAGTAGCTGGAAGACGGATTCTCGACCTTCAGGTCCTGGTCGAGGCCGCTGTAGAAACCGCCATGCTCCCGGTCCCAGCCGAAATCCCAGCCGATCCGGTAGAGATGGACCGCCTGCGGCAGCAGCCAGGACTTCGTCGCGGTAGCGCGCCAGGATGCCGAGCAACTTTGCCCACTCGACCTGATGCCCGGGCACGAAGCCGTTGGCGGCCTCGATGCTCGCCTTGTCGCGATGCGGATGACCCCAGTCGGGCTGCCAGTCAGCGTCGTAGTTCTCCCAGACGAAGCCACCGATGCGGGTCGCCATCCGGCGCGCCAGCACGTCGGCGATGCGATAGGCCTTGTCGAGATAGGGCGCGTGCCCCGTCGCCTCATAGGCGGCGATGAAGGCCTCGCAGAAATGCATGTTGGGGTTCTGGCCGCGATAGGCGGTGACCTCGGCGAAATCCTCGCTGGCGGTGTTGAGGGCGAGGTCGCCGCCACGGAAGAACTGCTTCTCGCAGACATCGATCGCGTCCTCCATCAGCGCCCGCGCCCCGGCGACGCCGGCCCGGTGGGCCATGGCGCCGGCGAGCACGACGAAGGCATGGCCGTAGGACTGCTTGCGCGGATCGGCCGGCTTGTCGCCGCGAAGGATCCAGTAATAGCCGCCGTGGCGCGGGTCGCGATGCGCCTTCCACAGGAAGTCGACGGCATCCGCGGCCGCCTGCTGGCACCACGCCCCGCCTGTACCGGTAAGCGTTCCGAGCGAGAAGAGAACGGCGAACCGCGCGCTGGCAACCAGATGTTTGCTCTCGCCGTCGAGCACCGAGCCATCGCCGTCGAGCCGGTTGAGAAACCCGCCATGGCGACGATCGACGGCCGCCGGATACCAGAAGTTCAGGATCGCAGCGAGCTGCTCCTGCGGCCACGACAGGTCACGAAGATCACGTTGCTCGCGCATCGTGGGCGTTTCCTCTCCCTCTCCCGGCGGGCCGCGCCGCCGGGTATCGGGGTGCCTGTTTGGATGGGCTCGGCTGCTCATATGGCAGCCCGCCTGTCGGCTTGTCCGATAAGTTGATCGTATTTTCACTTCTTCCGAAGGTCAACCGGCATGCGCGATCGATATTCGCCGCCCGGATGGAGAGACCGGAATGGGGAGAATTCCGCCGTCCGGCGTCGCTCAAGGCTGATCGGATGTGGGAAAAGCGCCCGCAATCGCGGGCTCATTCAGGGACCGCATGCCTGTCGGCCCCACGCGCCGGGAGCGGGCTGCGACTGCGGCATCGTGACGGGCACGGCGGAGCCGGCACCGGGTTACGACCATTGCAGGAAAGGTCAGGCGGCACCGCGCCCTTCGCCGGATGCGATGCCAAACCTCATCTGCTTATCGACTTGTCTGAACAGATCGGATAAAGCGCGTACTTATGGAGGTCAAACTTCACACACTGCCGCGGCAGCTCGCCGGAATACTCGCCCGTCGGATAGCGACAGGTGAAATCGCCGACAAGCTTGTCCCGTCGGAACAGCAGATTACTCAGGAATTCGGTGTTTCACGAGCGGTTGCGCGTGAGGCATTGAAGATTCTTGCCGCGCTCGACATGGTCGAGATTGCCCAAGGGCGCCGCGTTGTTGTCCGCCCCGAAGCGGAATGGGATTATCTCAGCCCGTTGCTCATCGACTGGCTGCCGCGACCACTGATCCGCGAGTTGCTCAAGGAACTGCACGAAGCCAGGCTGATCTTCGAGCCGCCCATCGCGGCCGAGGCGGCGGAGAACCTCACGGAGGAGAACCTCGCGCGCCTCGCCGAAATCCTCGAATCCATGTCGAACAACGAAGAGGACCCGGACACCTATCTGAGCCTCGACCTCGATTTTCACATGGAAATCTGCCGGGCGACGCGCAACCGCATCCTCGACCGGTTCATGTATTCCTCGCGCTGGTGGCAATCCGCCAGCCGCCGCATCAGCAATCGGGCACCCTATGCCCTGCCGATCGCCACCAAGCAGCACCGCGAGATCTACGACGCCCTGGCAGCGCGCGACTCCGCCGGCGCCGAAGCCGCCATGCGCGAACACCTGCTGGTCAACGCCATGCTGAAGATGGTCAAGAAGGAAGAGGCCGAGTAACGGCCCCGGCCACGCCATCGCCGCCCGCGATCGCGGCAAGACCCCACCGAAAGCAGAGCGGGCCGCCGGTCCCTGAGGACGACGACCCGCTCCAACCCGACCGGAATTCTGCGGCGGATCGCCGGATCGACGACCCGCTCTTCTTCATTGTCCTGGCAGGCGATCCGACCCGAAGACCGGCGCCCGCGTCTTGCCTAAATAGCTCTATTGTCTTGCGTTTTCCGCGCGCTGCTTGGCGAGGTAGCCGAACATGTCGCCCTTGTCGGCGATCTCCGCCCAGACCGGGGATGTCAGCCGGTCGATCGCGGCGACGTCGGCTTCGGAAATCGACCAGCCGATGCTGCCGGCGTTCTCTTCCATCTCCTTGACCGTGCGCCCGCCAAGGAGGGGCGAGGTCACACCCGGCCGGCTCGTCAGCCACTGGATGGCGAGTTGGGCGATGGTCTTGCCATATCTCGCCGCGATCGGACGCAACCCCTCGACCGCATCGAGCGCATGCTCGTAGGTGCCCGGCTGGAAGAGGACCGTGGTGCGCCGCTCGTCGCCCTCGACGAAGACCGTGTCGCGCGACAGCGCACCGGTGAGCAGCCCCTGGGCGAGCCCGCTATAGGGCATCACGCCGATATTGTGCTGGCGGCAATAGGGCAGCGTCGCCGCCTCGACCTCGCGCCAGAGCATGTTGTAAGGCGGCTGCAGGACGTCGATCGTGCCGTGCTGGCGCGCCGTGTCCATCGCTTCGGGACCGAAATTAGAAACGCCGACGGCGCGGATCCGGCCCGCGGCGCGCAGCCGCTCGAGCGCCTCCATCGTCGGACCGATCGGGAACTTCGGATTCGGCCAATGGACGAAGTAGACGTCGACGTAATCGGTCTGCAGACGCTTGAGGGACCCGTCCAGCGCCGTCTCCAGCTCAGCCGGGTCGAGATGGTTCGGTGCCACCTTGGTGGCGATCACCGCCTTGTCGCGCCGGTCGGCGAGCGCCTTGCCGACGACCTCCTCGGCATGGCCGTGGCCATAGGCCTCCGCCGTGTCGACGAGCGTTACGCCGAGTTCCAGGGCACGATGGATGACACGGATCGATTCCGCGTCGTCGGCCGCGCCCCAGAACGCCCCCGACATGCCCCAGGTACCGAGCCCGATCTGCGAGACCGAGACCGGCGATGAGCCAAGCTGGCGATACTCCATTTCATTCCTCCCTTGCCGGCCGCGTGGTTCCGCGCCGGGTCGTTTCGCCATGAAAGTCACCATCTTCTATACGCTTAGATGCTCATCCGACAAGTTGGATAAGCGCCTCGCGCCTGACGGCCCTGACGAGACCGGCGCGGTCGAGGTATGGGAAAGAAAAAGGCGGCAGCGGCCAGCGTTTTGGGGCAGCGCTTATGGCCAGGGCGGCGACTCGTTAGATTGCCGACCGGAAGGGGAATCAGGCCGGGGCGTCAGCCCCGCTCCTCGTCCAGGGCCGCGAGCGGTACCGGCGTGTGGGCAAGAATGCTGCCGATCGCGTCATCGACATGGGCCGTCATGCACAGGCCGGCCCCTTCCGCATCCCGCGCCTCGATGAACCGCACCAGCCTGACGTGATCCTCCTGGATCGTGTGCCAGTCGGGCGAATTGGAACGGCTGAGAAGCCCCTCCTTCATCGCGTCTCGCAGGACCTCGCGGATCGAATCGACGAGGTGGAAGAGCATCCGGTTTTTCGAGGCCGACGCAATCGCCAGGTGAAGGGCGACATCGACGTCGAGGAAAGCCTCGGGGGCACCGAGCTTGCCCTCCATCTCGCGGACCAGGCGCCAGATCTCCGTCAGGTCCTCCTCCGTCCGCCGCCGCGCCGCCAGCGTCGCGCTCTGGGTCTCCAGCCCCCGGCGAAGCTCGAGGAGCTCGACCGCCGCCTGGGTGTGCGGCCGGGTGAAGCGGTAGAAGAAATCGACCAGAACGCTGCTGGTGATCGGCTTCACCCGCGCCCGCTTGCCGTTGGCGACCGCGATCAGCCCCTTGGCCTGAAGCGACTTCATCGCCTCGCGCACGATGGCGCGACTGACGCCGAATTCGGCGGCGAGCTTGATGGCGGACGGCAGGAAGGCACCTGGCCCAAGCGCACCCGAGACGATCAGGTCTCGGATATGCGCCTCGACCTGCTCGGCAAGTGTCGCCCGGCGAATCCGTGGCGCCGCGTTCTCCATCGGCCCGTCTTCCCGTATCGATCCGGACTCGAGCACCGCCGCAAAGCGTCCCGACAGGCCCAGCCTGCGCGGCCCTCAGGCAGCGCGCGTTCCGATGATGGCGCGGATCTCGCCTTCCACCAAGTCGAGGATGTGATCGATCGCCGCGACGGCGCGGTCGGGATCCGCGGCGACGATCGCGTCGGCGAGATCCCGGTGCGGGGGAAACGATTCCATGCCGAACTCGTCGCGCCCGAAGGGCGATTCCGCCGAGCGCTCAAGCGCGTGATCGAGACGCAGGAGGATCTGCCCGAACATGGGATTTCCCGAGGCGTCGTAGATGGCGCCGTGGAAGGCGCTGTCCGCCTTGCGCCAGGGCCGGCGGGCATAGACTTCCGTAAGCAGGGCGTCACACAGCCGCGAAATCTCGGCGCGCTGCGGCGGCCGCGCACGGATCGTCGCCTTGCGCACGACATCATTCTCGAGTGCCCGGCGCACTTCGAGAAGGCGAAGCAGCGCCTCGCCTTCGAGCCGGATCATGGTCGGGACGAGGCCTTTCGAGGACGGCACGCGCGCGGCGAGGAAGGTTCCCGCGCCCCGCCGGCGCCGGATGATGCCGAGCCCCTCCCACCGGTTGAGTGCCTCACGGACGGTCGAGCGGCCGACACCGAGGCGCTCCGCCAGCGTGATCTCCGGCGGCAGGCGATCACCGACACCGAGCCCGGCGCCCTCGATCATCTCGGCGAGCGCGTCGAGCACGGCCACCCCGCGCGTCGTCGTGTCGATCCTCTCGAGATATTCGAGCGCATCGCGACGGCCCGACTGCGCCGGGAGATCCTCGATATTCATGCCTGACCGCGTTTCCTCTCCCGCTCGCCAAGCATCAGCAGGTCACCGAGCGCCTCGACGAGCAAATCCATCTGGTCGGCAGTGTTATAGCCCTGGCACGAGAGTCGCGCGATATGCCGGCCGCGCCATTCGAAGATCGGGATCTCGATCCCGTATTCGGCGAGCAGCGCATCGTGGACGGCCATCGGATCGCAGGCCGGGATCGGCATGGCGACCATCTGCGGCGCGCTGAATTCCGGGCTCGACAGCGCCGGCAGGCCGGTGAGGACCCGCACCTTTTCCGCCGTTTCCTGCGCCAGGCGCCGGCATTCGGCGCTCACCTGCCACCAATCGTGCTCGCGCCGGAAGGCGAGCGTCGCCGGAATCGCCAGCCAGGGCGAGGGATCGCGCGTGCCCTGCATCTCGATCTCGTCGACAAAGGGCGAATTGCCGAAGGGGCCGCGCACGCCCGGCTCCTTGTTGTCGGCGGTCCAGCCGTGGCTGACGACCAGGGGATCGATCATCGCCTGCCGTTCGGGCCGGGCATAGACGAAGGCCGCGCCCTTCGGCGACATCATCCATTTGTGGCAAT
This sequence comes from uncultured Alphaproteobacteria bacterium, assembly GCA_963812285.1. GTDB lineage: Bacteria > Pseudomonadota > Alphaproteobacteria > Rhizobiales > Kaistiaceae > CAVSRC01. Next base: position 130,000 of record CAWEUR010000017.1, read on the forward strand.
TGCCCGAATAGAAGTCGGCGCCGATCGCTTCCAGATCGAGCGGGATGTGGCCAAGCGTGTGGGCGCCGTCGATGACGCTGAAGATGCCGCGCGCCCGCGCCTCGGCGACGACGCTTTCGATCGGCAGGAGAAGCGCCGTCGGCGAGGTGATGTGGCTGAGGAACAGGACCTTGGTGCGCGCCGTCATGCCGGCAAGCACGGCTTCGTGGAACGAAGCGGCCTCGGTGAGCGGCAGCGGCACCTCGACGACCACGATCTTTGCGCCGCTGCGGCGGGCGACGAAGGAGAGCGTCTTCTCCAGCGCAGCGTATTCGTGATCGGTGGTCAGGATCTCGTCGCCGGCCTCGAGCGGCAGCGACTGGATGACGATGTTGAGCCCGCTGGTCGCGTTTGAGACCTGCGCGATGTTCTCGGCGCTGGTGCCGACTTCGGCGGCAAGCGCCTCGCGCGCCAGGCGCAGATTGGTCTTCAGGCCGCGCCGCGAATCGAGGAAGGCGACCGGCTGCCGCTCGAGCTCGCGTTGCCAGCGCTGATAGTCCTCGAAGACCGGGCGCGGGCAGGCGCCGAACGATCCGTGGTTGAGGAACACCACTTCGGGATCGAGCAGGAACTGCTGGGCAAGGTTGGTCGTCAAGTTCAGCGCCCTTTCAAGGTCGGATCAAGTGCGTCGCGCAGGCCGTCGCCAAGGAGCGAGGCCGCGAGGATGGTGACGGCGAGCGCGGCGGTCGGAAACACCGCCATGTGCCAGTAGTAGAACATGAAGTTCATGCCGTTATTGATCATCTGGCCCCAGCTCGGCGTCGGCGGCTGCACGCCGATACCGAGGAAGCTGAGCGAGGCTTCGAGCATCATGGCGAGCGGAATGGCAAGCACGAAGCCGACGATGATCGGCGAGACCGAGTTCGGAATGAGGTGCCGCCAGATGATGTGCCAGGGCGAGGCGCCGAGCGCCTGGGCGACCATGATGAATTCCTTCTCGCGGAAGGACTTCACCTGGGCGCGCACCAGCAGGCAGACATTCACCCAGCCGAACAGGCCGGCGATGAGGACGATCGTCCACACGCCGCCACGCGTGAGCGTGGCCAGCAGCAGTGCCGCGAGCAGAGGCGGGACGACGGAGAAGAGCTCGATGATGCGCATCACCACCCAGTCGACCCGTCCGCCGAGATAGCCGGCGAGCGCCCCCATGGGCAGGCCGAGGACGATGCTGAAGATGGCGGCCGAGAAGCCGATGCCGAGCGAGACGCGCGCGCCATAAACGACGCGGGTGAAGAAGTCGCGACCGAGATCGTCGATCCCGAACCAGTGGGCCGAGGACGGAAAGGCCAACGCCGAGGTGAGGAACTTCTGCTGGTTCGGCCCGGTCTCGGTGACGAGCGGCGCGAAGATCGCCATCAGCGTGATGACGAGAAGGACGATGCCGGCGCCGAGCGCGGCCTTGTTGGCGGCGAAGCGGCGCCAGGCGAGATAGGCCGGGCTCTGGTGGCGCATCGCCGCCGGCTTGGCGAGCGGCACCGGCGTCGTGGCGATCTCGGTCAACGCGCCCTCCCGTCGATCCGGATGCGTGGATTGAGCAGGGCGTAGAGGATGTCCGAGACGAGGTAGGAGACGCAGAAAAGCGCGCTGATCATCAGCATCAGCGCCATCTCGAGCGGATAGTCGCGCTTGTCGATCGAGGAGACGAAATAAGCGCCGAGGCCGGGCACGCGGAAGATCGCCTCGACGAAGATGCTGCCGGTGGCGATGCCGACGAACATCGGCAGGAAGATCGTCACCATCGGGATCGCCGAATTGCGCAGCACATGCTGGAAGATGATCTTGCGCTCGCTGAGGCCCTTGGCGCGCAGCACCGTGACGAAGGGCTTGTTGAGCGTGTCGAGCATCGCCGAGCGGGCGTAGCGGGCATAGGTCGCCAGCGGCACCGCCGCATAGGCGGCGATCGGCAGGATCCAGCGCTTGGGCTCGCCCCAGCCGCTCGCGGGCGTCCAGTGCAGCCAGACCGCGAAGACGAGAATGAGCAGCGTCGAGATGACGAAGACGGGAATGGTCAGGCCGAGGGTCGCCAGCGCCGAGGCGAGATAGTCGATCCAGGTATTGCGCCTGCAGCGCCGCCGCCATGCCGAGCAGGATTCCGATCGGCGCCCCGAAGACAATGCCGAGACCGCCGAGGGTCAGGCTTGGCACCCAGGCATGGGCGACGAGCCCCATGACGGTCTCGCCCGGGCTCTGATAGGGCACGCCGAAATCGAGGTGGAGCACGCCCCACATGTAGCGCAGGTATTGCACCCATAGCGGCTTGTCGAGGCCGAGCGTCGCCATCATCCGCGCCTTGATATTGTCGGGCAGCGGCATTTCGTAGCCGTCGAACGGCCCACCGGGAATGGCGTGCATCATCAGGAAGATGACGATCGACACGACAATGAAGGTGAGCAGCATCGACAGCGTGCGGCGGACGATGAAGGCGATCACGGGTGCCCTCCTTCCGTGACGATGGCTTCGACGAAGTGGCTGCCGGCGAGCGCCACCAGTTGCGGTTCGGCGGTGTCGAGCAGCGGTGGTGATTCGAGATCGGCTGCCCTGACCCGCGGCGTCCGCGCGGCAAGCTCCTCGGCGGAAAGGAAGGTGCGCCGGCGCCGTGCCCTCGGATCGATCACCGGCACGGCATCGAGCAGCGCCTTCGTGTAGGGATGGTGAGGCTCGGCGAAGATGCGATCGGTCTCGGCCCGCTCGACCACGCGGCCGCGCAGCATCACCACCACCTGGTCGGCGAGCGAGCGCACCACCGACAGGTCGTGGCTGATGAACAGCATCGACAGCCCCATGTCCTCCTGCAGGCCCTGCAGGAGATTGACGATCTGCGCCTTGACCGAAACGTCGAGCGCCGAGGTCGGCTCGTCGGCGACGAGCACCGAGGCGCCGAGGATGAGCGCACGCGCCACCGAAACCCGCTGGCGCTGGCCGCCGGAAAGCTCGTGCGGATAGCGGGTGGCGTAGCTGCCGTCGAGCCCCACCTTTTCGAGCCAGCTTTGCGCCGTCTCGCGCCGTTCCGCCGGCGTGCCGATGCCGTGGATGCCGAGCGGCTCGGCGATGGTCTCGCCGAGCGTCATCATCGGGTCGAGCGAGGCGTAACTGTCCTGGAAGACCACCTGCATTCGCCGGCGATGCGCCTTGAGCTGCTTGTGGCCGAGACCCGTAATGTCCTCGCCATGGAGGAGGATCCGCCCCGCCGTCGGCTCGATGAGCCGCAGCGCCAGCAGGCCGGTCGTCGTCTTGCCCGAACCGGATTCGCCGACCAGCGCCACCACCTGCCGGCGCGGCACCACGAGATCGACGCGATCGACCGCGAGCTGCTCGCGGAAGCGCTTGGTGACGCCCTTCAGTTCAAGTGCCGGCCCGTTCATGCCGGCTCCACCTCGGCTTCGACCCGAAGACAGGCAGCGCCGCGGCCGGCGGCTTTCATCTCGAAGGGCGGCATCTCCCGCTGGCAGGCCGCGATCGCGACCGGACAGCGCGGATGGAACGGACAGCCCGTCGGCGGGTCGATGGGATTGGGCGAGGAACCCGGAATCTCGATCAGGCGCTGCTTGCCGGGCTTCTGGCCCGGAATGCTGTTGAGCAGCGCCTTGGTATAGGGGTGCAGCGGTTCCTCGAAGATCGCCTCGACCGGGCCGGTCTCCATCACCTTGCCGCCATACATCACCACCACCCGGTCGACCGTCTCGGCGATGACGCCGAGATCGTGGGTGATCATGATCAGGCCCATACCGGTCTCGGCCTGGATGTCCTTGATGAGCTGCAGGATCTGCGCCTGGATGGTGACGTCGAGCGCCGTGGTCGGCTCGTCGGCGATGAGCACAGCCGGCTCGCAGGAGAGCGCCATGGCGATCATCACCCGCTGCAGCATGCCGCCGGAAAGCTGATGCGGATAGTGCCGCACGACCGTCTCGGCATCGTTGATCTCAACGCGGCTGAGGAGCGCGATTGCCTCGCGTAGCGCCTCGGCCTTGGTCGCCTTGCGATGGGTAAGGATGGTCTCGACGATCTGGTGCCCGATGGTGAAGACGGGATCGAGCGAGGTCATCGGGTCCTGGAAGACCATGGCGCCGACGCGGCCGCGCAGGCGCGAGACCGAGCGCCTGTCGGCCTTCATCACGTCATGACCGCCGATGGAGAGCGTTTTCGCGGTGATCCTCGCCGGCGGCTCACGCAGGAGCTTGAGCAGCGCCGCGCAGGTAACCGACTTGCCGGACCCGGATTCGCCGACGATGCCGAGGCTCTCGTGCGGCTCGAGATGGAAGCTCACCCCGCGCACCGCCTGCACCAGACCCTGATGCTGGGTGAAGCTGACATGCAGGTCGTCGATCTCGACCAGATGCATCCGCCGCGACCTCTCGCAGAGACGGGCGGGCACCCGAAGGCGCCCGCCACGTTGGCTTACTGTTTGGTGATGTGGGTGTAGAGGAACCCGGCCAGCCGATCGAGGGGCGTGAAGCCCTTGCTGTTCGGCTCCACACCGGCGCCCTTCAACTTGTCGCTCACCGCCGCGATGGTCACGGGGTGGACGAGCGGCACGATCGGCGCGTTGTCGATGATGATCTGCTCGGCCTTGGCATAATCCTCCAGCCGCTTGTTCCAGTCCGCCCCGGCATCGCCGGCATTCACCAGCTTGTCGTATTCCGGATAGGCGTAGTGGTGGCGGCCGCCGGTCTTGAACAGGTCGTAGAAGTTCGACGGATCGAGATAGTCGTACTCATAAGGCGCCAGGAACAGACCATTCGACCGCTCCTTGAGGGCCGTTGTCCAGTCCTTCGTCGGCATCGACTTGATCGACATGTCGATCCCGAGGATCTGCTTGAACTGGGCCTGCAGGTACTGGAGCATCGGCGCCGCGATCGCCGCGTTGTAGCCGCCCTGCTCGCGATACCAGATCTCGATCGGCGGGAAGCCCTTGCCGTCCGGATAGCCGGCCTTGGCCATCTCGGCCTTGGCGAGGCTCGGATCGAACTTGGCTTCGTCGGCGATCTTCTGCTGGTATCCGGGATAGCCTGGCGCAAGGATCGACTTGGCCGGAACCGCGACGTCCTTGAGCACGGTCGAGGTCAGCTCGTCACGATTGATCGCCGCCTGGAACGCCTTGCGCACATCGACATTGTCGAACGGCGCCTTGTTGACGTCGAAGGCGAGGTAGTAGACCGCGAAGACCGCATTCTTGCGGATGTCTTTCGGGAAGCGCTGCTGCACCACCGGCACCTGGCCCGCATTGAGCGAGGTCCAGTCCGCCTCGCCCGCCATGAAGGCCGGGAAGCCGACTTCAGGCGGTCCGATCTGGGTGTCTATCACCAGCGTGTCGATCTGCGCCTGCCACGGCCCCTTGTATTTGGGGTTCTTGACCAGCGTCATGGTGTTGTTGGACTTCTCCCAGGTCTTCACCATGAACGGGCCCGAGGCGACCAGCGTGTCGACATTGAGAGCGTAGTCGTCGCCGATCTTGTCGACGACATGCTTGGGCACCGGGTACCAGAGGCTGGCGACGCCAGGGAAATAGGACTTCGGCGCATCGGTCGTCACCTGCAGCGTCGTGGCGTCGATCGCCTTGATGCCCAGCGTCGAGGGATCCGCCCCGTGGTCGGTCACATCCGACCAGCCCTTGATGCCGCCGGCGAACGACCAGTACCAGTTGAAGTCGTAACCTTCCTTGGCGGCACGCTGCAGCGCGAACACATAATCCTCGGCGGTCAACGGCACGCCGTCGCTCCATACCAGCCCGTCCTGAAGCTTGAAGGTCCAGGTGAGGCCATCCTTCGACTGCGTCCAGCTCTTCGCACCCATCGGGTTGAGCTTGTACTCGCTGTCGAATTCGGTCAGCGGCAGCGATGTCAGTTCCGGCGCGCCGGCGCGGTCATAGACCGTCTTCATGTAGTCCATGTAAGTGCCGCTGGTGGTGCCGCCGGGCGCGGTCACCGTGCTGTTGGCCAGGGCGGCCGTTCCAGCCGACAGGCCCACCGCCAGCACCAATGTGCCGGCCAGTCTGGAAAGGGCAATCATTGAGTTCTCCCTTGTTTACGGGCCACGTCGCTTCCCCTGCAATTGGCCCGATGACATATGTCTGACAAAGTTTGGCAGGGCTGACAAGCAGCAATGAAGCATCGCGCACAATCCCGGCGCGATGCATGGCGAATGGGCAGCCGGTCACGCGGCACCGGTAGCGATGGGCGCAACCGGCGATGGGTCAGGGAGCGCAGCCGGACGGGTGCAAGCCACGGCTATTGATCCCGACTCATCGGCTTGGCTCGTGCCGTCGCAACGACGGCGCCGGGCACCTGTTCGAGATTTGGGGCGACGAGGATTCCGTCTCCGCCGGACCGCGCCCATCCCGGCGACGGCGCCGAGAAGATCGGGACGGTTCTGTGCCGATCATTCGCTCGAATTCTGCGTTCGCGCGCTCGCGCCAGGTTGGCGTCGGCGAGTCCGATTACGATCCTCGGCGATCCGCTGAGTTCGTGGACATTGGTCTCCCTCCAGCCGCCCGGGTCTTCAGCCGGAAGATCTCGGCCGTGACGGACTGGGTGCTGTCCGTTGTTGCCTTGTGGGAGAGGCCCTCCGCCACCTTGGCGGTCGCCTTGATGTGACCCTTGTCCAACTCCTTGCGTTAGTGTTTGCCCAGCGTCTTTGGGTCGATGTCGAGAACGCAGGCAATATCCGCCTCGGGTACATGTGCTATTCGCCTGTCGCCTCAACCGGTCACCGGCGAGGCAAGCGATAATTCGCGAGCGCGGTGACAGGCGACCGACTGAGGTCCGGCCTGGATGGCGAGTTCGGGCCGTTCTCGCCGGCAGCGTTCCTGCACGTAGGGACAGCGACCGGCAAAGCTGCAGCCGACGCGCTCGACCGGCCCCTCTATCGGCACGTCGACACCAGGGCGAGGAGCGGTTCGTCGCCTGTTGCGCCCCGGCACGGCGGCCAACAACGTCTCGGTATAGGGGTGCTGCGGGCGGAGGAAGATGGCGCTCGTCTCACCCATCTCAACCATCCGCCCGGCATACATGACCGCTACCCGATCGGAGATGTTGGCGATCACACTGAGGTCGTGCGAGATGAACAGGTAGGTCAGCCCGTATTGCCGTTGCAGTTCCTTCATCAGGTTGATGATCTGCGTCTGCACCGAGACATCGAGCGCCGACACCGCCTCGTCGGCGATCACCAGCCTGGGGCGCGGGGCGAGCGCCCGGGCGATGGCCACGCGCTGACGCTGCCCTCCACTGAAGGCATGCGGATATCGGCCGGCATAGTCGGCATCGAGGCCGACCTGCGCGAGCAGTTCCTCGACCCGCTGGTCGATTTCGGCACGGCGCATCGTGCCATTGATCTCAAGAACCTCGCCGATGATATCCCTGACGCTCAGGCGCGGGTTGAGCGACGCCGTCGGGTCCTGAAACACCATGCGCACATCGGTGCGCAGCTGGCGCCTCTGCGCTCCCTTGGCGTTGGCAGGGTCTATGGTACCGCCGACACCAAAATCGAAACGAACCGCTCCCTCGTTCGGTCGATACAGCCCGACCAGGGTCTGGCCGAGGGTCGACTTGCCGCAGCCGCTTTCGCCGACCAGTCCAAGGGTCTCGCCGACGCGGATGTCGAAGCTCACCTCGCTAACCGCCCTCACCTCGCCGATCGTGCGCGACAGCGCGCCCGAGCGGATCGGGAAACGCTTGCTCACTCCATCTACGCGCACCAGCGTCTGCGCCGAAATGGCTTCGTCAGGTGAGGCCGGCGGCGCCACGCTGGCGGGCAGATTTCGCCTCTCCGCGAACGCGGCGGCGTCGGGGCCATAGGCGTGGCAGGCCACGCTGCGGCCGTCGACAAGCGCAGTGCGCGGCGGCTCCTTGCGCTCGCACAGACCCGACTGTGCCCAGTCGCAGCGTGGGTGGAAACTGCAGCCCTGCGGCCGATCCACCGGGTGTGGGCACCATGCCGCGAATAGCACGGAGCGGCGCTTTGTAGGACGCATCGAACCGCGGCATGGCAGCCAGCAACCCTTGCGTATAGGGGTGCCTGGGATCATTGAGCACGGTGCCGACGGCCCCCTGCTCGACGATCTGACCCAAGTACATCACCGCCACCTCGTCGGCGATCTCGGCAACGACGCCAAGGTCGTGAGTGATGAACAGCATGGCCATCTGCCGTTGCTGCTGCAGGTTCTTGAGCAGGTCGAGGATGTTGGCTTGGGTGGTGACATCGAGAGCCGTCGTGGGCTCGTCGGCGATCAATAGGCGCGGTGCGGTCACCAGCGCCATGGCAATCATGGCCCGTTGCCGCTGTCCGCCGGAGAGCTCGAACGTATAGCGATGGAAGCGCTGCTCGGGGTCGGGCATGCCCACCTGGTTCAGCACATCGATGGCCACGGCCCTGGCCTCGGTACGGCTGAGTTTGCGGTGCAGGCGCAACGACTCGACGATCTGGCTGCCGATCGAATAGAGCGGCGAAAGGAACGCCATGGGTTCCTGGTGGATCATGGCGACCTCGTCGCCGCGGATATTCCGGAGGCGCCGGGAGTTCGGCTCAAGCGCCGCAATATCGGTCACCACGCCGTCGCGCCCCCTGAGGCGGATGCTGCCCGAGCGAATGGATCCGGGTCGGTCCAACACCCGCAGGATGGATTTGGCCGTCACCGATTTCCCGCAACCGGATTCGCCGACGAGGCACACCGTCTTGCCGTCCGGAATGGCGAGGTTCACACCACGGATCACCGGGACCGCATGACGGTCGAGGGTGAAATCGACCTCGAGGTCGGTGATCTCGAGCAGCGTGTCGGGAGACATGGAGGCGCTACTCCGCGTAGGGGTCAGCAGCGTCGCGCAGACCGTCGCCAAGGAAGTTGAGTGACAGTACCGCGATCACCACCGCCAGGCCCGGCAGCAGAAGCCAGGGCGCGTCGGCGATGGTGTGGACGTTCTGTGCCTCCTGCAGCAGCACGCCCCAGCTGACGATCGGTTGGCGCAGACCGATGCCGAGATAGCTGAGCGCCGTCTCGGCCAGGATCATCGACGGGATGGCGAGCGACACGACCGCAACGATATGGCTGAGGAAGCTCGGCAGCATGTGGCGGACGAGGATGCGCAACGTCGACGCCCCGTCGAGCTGGGCGGCTTTGACGAAATCCTCGTTGCGCATGGCCAGGAAGCGCCCGCGCACGACCCGCGCCAGGCCCGTCCAGCCGATCACCGACAGGATGACGGTGATGAGGAAGTAGACTTCGAGCGGCGGCGTATCCTGAGGGATCGCCGCGGCCAATCCCATCCACAGCGGGATCGACGGCACTGACTGCACGAATTCGATCAGGCGCTGGATGAGGCTGTCGACCAAGCCGCCGAAATAGCCGGAAACGCCGCCGATCAGGATGCCGAAGACGAGACTGAGCGCCACGCCGATGAGGCCGATGGTCATCGAGATGCGGGTGCCGTAGATCGTCCGACTGAGGATGTCGCGGCCCAGCCGGTCGGCGCCGACGAAAAAGACGGGTTCGCCCACCTTCACCGGGCCGAACAGATGGATGTCGGTTGGGATAAGCCCCAGCAGGCGATAGGGCGCGCCATTCACAAACAGACCGATTGCGATGGGCTTGGTCGGGTCATCGGCGAAGAGTCGGCGGCCGCTGTTGTAGTCGATCTTCGTCGTATAGGCGTCGACATGCGGCTGGAAGTGCCAACCCGTGGCATCGCTGACAATGAAATGGATGACCTGCGGCGGAGCATAGGCATAGGTCGGGTGGTAGGCTTCCGGTGTTGCCGGCGCCAGGAACTGGGGAACGAGCGCGGTGAGGTAGAGCAGCGCCACCGCAACGGCGCTGGCGACGCCAAGCCGGTGCCGGCTGAACTTGCGCCACACCAGCACCCACTGGCTGTCGTAGCCGAGACCGCGCGCCGCGCGCTTCGCAGCCGGGGCGCCCACCTGCTGTTCCGTCTCCGTCACGGCCATCGCCCTACCCCTGCTGGTGCCGGATGCGCGGATCGAGCCAGGCGAGAAGCAGGTCGGAAAGCAGCGTCCCGATCACGGTGAGGACGCTCAGCATGAGCACGAAGCCTCCGGCCATGTATGAAGTCCTCGTCGCGCAGCGCGCGCAGCAGGAGTGGTCCCGTGGTCTGCAGCCCCATCACGATCGACACGATCGTCGAGCCGGAAACGATATCGACGAGGATGTGATTAAGGCTGCTGACGAAGGGATTGAGGGCATGTCGGACGGGGTATTTCATCAGCAGCTGAAATTCCGGCAATCCGCGGGCGCGGCCGGCGGTGACGTAAGGCTTGTGCAGCTCATCGATGAGATTGGCCCGGATGATGCGGATGACGCTGGCGGTGCCGGAGGCGGCGAGCACCAAGGTCGGCAGCCAGATGTGGTTGGCAAGATCAAGCACCCGCGCCAATGACCACGGCGCGTCGACATAGGTCTCGGAGAAGAGGCCGCCGACGTCCTGGCCGAACACGGCATAGGCGATGTACATGACCGCCAGAGCCAGCAGGAAATTCGGTACGGCGAGGCCGATGAAGCCGAGAAAGGTGAAGGCGTAGTCGCCGAGCGAATACTGGCGCACGGCGGAATAGATGCCGATGGGGATGGCGACGATCCAGATGGTGGCGAGGCTCATCACCGAGAGGAAGGCGGTCAATCCCAGCTTCTGCCAGATGAGCTTGGCGACCGGCAGCTTCCAGGTGAACGAGTAGCCGAAGTCGCCGTGCAGCAGGATGCCGCCGATCCAGCGCGCGTATTGCGCCGTCACCGGCTGGTCCAGCCCGTAGTCGTGGCGCAAAGCCTGCTCCTCGGCCGGCGTCAGAGGATCGCCCTGCTGTGCGTGCTGCTGCGCCAAGTGGTCGACGAAGTCTCCCGGCGGAAGCGTGATGACCAGGAACGAGACGAGCGACACTGCGACCAGGGTCGGGATCACGAACAACAGACGGCGCAGGAAAAACTTCACGGCATCCCCCGTCAATGGCGCAGCGGAGGCCCATGAAGGGTCTCCGCCGCTCGCGTCTGCCTGACGGCTACTGCGCAGGCTGGAAGTAGTACTGGGCGAAGTTGGTCGGCGCCGGGCCGGGGTAGTACCAGCCCTCGATCAGTGGCGACGGCACATTGTGCAAGTTGTTCTTGACCGCCCGGTAGAAGCCCTCGGGCAGCGAGATGCCGATCTCGAGGAAATTGTCGGCAGCCAGATTGCCGAACTCCTTCATGAGAGCCGCCTGCTTGTCGCCCACCGCGGTCGGGATCTCGGAGCGGATCTCGTACATGCGCTGGACGCCTTCGGGCGGCGTGACGGGCGTGACGCCGGCGGCGAGCTTGGCGTTGGCGTCAAGCCGGCGCTTATCCCAGGCGACCCAACCGCTCCAGTTACCAAGCGACCATCCGCCGTAGTCGTTCAGCCAACGGTCGAGATTAAGCAGCGGCAGTTGTCCGCAACCGTTCTCGCCGACCCAGACCGCCGCGTCGATATTGGGGTCGCTCTTGCGCTGGTTGAAGGCGTCGTCGGAGACGTAGTCGACATGGGCGTCGAGCCCGACTTTCTTCCAGGTCTTCTCGATGAGCTGGAAGGCATCGACGGTATCCGGACGGAAGTCGGAGTCGACCAGCACGTGGAAGCTGAACGGCTTGCCGTCAGGTCCGACGCGGACGCCGGCGGCATTGCGCGGCAGGATCTTGTCGAGATGAGCGCTGGCGTCCTTGATATCGAACTGAGTGTACTCGGTCGCCCATTTGGCGTTGTAGAAGGGCGATTCGGGACGCGGTGCCGGCTGGAAGGGCTGGCCCTGACCAAGATAGACCGTGTCGATGATCTCCTTGCGATTGATCGCCTCGGAGATGCCGATGCGGAAGTCCTTGCTGCCGAAGACCTTTGCCTTGACCGGATCGGGACTGGTCTCGGCGAAGGCGAGGACGCCGGTGCTGTAGTCGCAGCTCTTGGCGTTGACCAAATGGTAGCCGCCCTTCTTCTGGTTCTCGAAGAAGACCGACTTGTTCTGCGGGATGGAGATGTCGCGGGTCGACATCGACACCTTGCCCTGAATGGCGCGGAGCAGGTTGACCTGCGGGTCGCTGACCACCGTCCAGGCGTGGTTATCGATGTAGGGCAGCTGATTGCAGTCCGTGTCGACGGCGAAATAATAGGGGTTGCGGACGAAGGTGAAGCGGTCTTTGCCGAGGTACGACTCGGTGGCGATCCAGGGCTGGATCGAGGGCCTGTGCGGATCGGCGTATTGGGCCGAGTCTCCGTAGGTGCCGACGTGATCGTGCCACCACTTGGTGTAGTTGGTCTCACCAGTGGCCGTCATCAGCTTCTTGACGTTGGCGGGGTCTTCGTCGATGTCGAAGTGCTTCATGTAGTGCTCGGCGAACTGCACCGCGCGCTGGCCGTAGGGGGTGGCCAGGTTGAGCAGGAACAGACCGTTCGGCTTGCTCCATGAGAACACTACCGTCTCGGCGTCGGGTGCCGTCACCTTGGCGTGTTCGCCGTCGACGACGAAAATGCTGCGCGGACCCGAGGGATTGATCTTCGGGTTGTTCTCGACCCGGTTCCACCAGAACACGATGTCGGCGCTGGTGAAGGGCTGGCCGTCGGACCACTTCATGCCCTTGCGCAGGAAGAAGGTGTAGCTCTTTGCGTCGGGGCTCACCTGCCAGCCCTTGGCGATGCCGGGAATGACCTTGGAACCGTCCGGGCTCCAGCGCACCAGCGGCTCGTAGCCGAAGTGGCGGGTATCGTCGGGGGCACCGCCGCCCGCGGTGACGTCTTCGAAGGTTCCGCCGTAGACGCCGACCTTCTCGGCCGGCGTCACCACACCGGGCTCCTCCGGCAGGCGCTCTTCGACCTTCGGCAATTTGCCGGCAAGCACCAGGGCGTGAAGCTCAGGCGCCTCGTGAAAGGTCTTGCAGGTCAGTGGCGCTGCCTCTGCCGCCTGTGACGGCGCCGCATTCAGGATTGCGACGATGGCGGTCGAACAAAGGACCGCTAACGCACGAGTGACTGTCTTGCCGAACATTTCTCAACACCTCCAAGGGCTGGTTCGCTTGGGGAACGGGCGGGATGAGGATGCTGCAGGCAGCGGTTCCGCATTCGTCCGGAGCCCTTGCCTAAAGCGATCGCTTAGCGCATCGATGACGTTTCCTTGAAAACGGTTACAAGAATACTGTATCATTAACTATCTCACCGGGAGAGGGATATGTCGAGGCCACCGGTAACGACCATCCGTGACGTGGCGGCTGCGGCGAAGGTGTCCATCGCCACCGTGTCGCGTGTCGTCAACGATTACCCGCATGTCCGCCCCGCGGTGCGCGAGCGCGTGCGCAAGGCAATCGACAAGCTCGACTACCGGTCCAACGGATTGGCCAGCAGCTTTCGCACGCAGCGCTCGCAGATCATTGGCGTGTTCCTGCGTCAGCAGCAGACCCCTTTCAGCAGTGCTCTGGGTTACGCCGTGGAGTCGACCCTGTTCGACCAGGGTTATCGAACGCTCTTGTGCAGCACGACCGGCGATCCGGACCGGGAGGAAAGCTATGTCCAGTCCATGATCGAGATGCGGGCCGAAGGCGTCATCATCCGCCCGACGGCTTCGCTGAGCCGGACAATTCGGCACGTCGCCCTGTTGCGGCAGGCCGGCATCGCGGTGGTCTTTGCCGACGTCAAACCGCGCATAGCCTCGGTGAGCTCGGTCATCTCCGACAACTATTCGGGTGGCCACGAAGGCATGCGCCACCTGCTCGGACTGGGCCACCGGCGCATCGCAGTCATAGCTGGCGATCAGCCTCGTACGCGGCGCGGTCAGCGCGCGAGCACGATCGGCATGGAGCGGGTGTTCGGCATCGAGCAGGCTCGCCGCACGCTGGCCCCGGACGCGGAGCTGTTCTTCTCCAACCCGTTCCCGGTCTCCAGCATCGAGATCGGTGCCGCCGAAGCCGAACGATTGCTCACCAGCCATCCTGACATCACAGCCATCTTCGCGACCACGGACATGTTGGCGATCGGCGCCATGCAGACCGCCCACCGGCTCGGTATCGCCATCCCCGACGAACTCTCGATCCTTGGCTACGACGGCGTCATGGAATCAGCCATCACATTCCCGGCGCTCACCACCGTCCGACAGCCGATCCAGGAAATGGGCGAACTGAGTGCTCGCACGTTGCTCACCCACATTCGCCACCCGAACGCGCCCACCCAGCAGATCGTCTTGGAAAACAGCCTGATCCTGCGCGCCTCGACGGGCCCGGCTCCTTTGTCGTTGTAAACGGTTTCAAGAATCCTGTTACATTCCCTCCACATGACCGTCATATCGCCGGTCTCCTCAAATCCAAGCGGAAGACGAGAATCCTGATGGCCTACAAGCCCCGCGACGCCGCCCCTCGCCTGCTGACCGAAGCTGATCGCGCTTTGGCGGCGGCGAACGCGCCCATCATCAGATTTGCCGACAATGAGCCCTATTTCCCGACCAAGGCCGGCATCACGATCATCCCAGAGCCCCAACAATCCCCCTCGGCCGAGCTCCAGATCACATTCGGGCCGGCCGTCGTGCGGGTCATCGAATATGCAATCTGGTGGGATTGGGACATCCAGCACCTCTACGAACTCGAGCACGTCTGGCTGAGCCTCGACGCGGCCGACCGGATCGTTGCCGTGTCGGCCAGCGCTCATGGAGAATTGCGCGACATGGTGCGGCCAGACGGCTCGCTGCCGATCGAGAACGGGCGCGTGACGCTTTATGCCGAGCCGGGCAAGCACGCCTTTCACGCCACTCCGGACACGATCCTCGAGAAGCGCCAATGGCTGGAAGCGGCGTGTGGACCGCTGACCGCGGACGGCCATGTCCTCATCAACGACATGTTCGCCGAGGCCTTCTCCGGGGTGACTGCGGAAGACCACCGCGCCGTGCGCCGGCACCTGCAAGGACGCGCCTTCTTGCCGTCCTTTCGGTTCGGGCAGGCCTTCGACGTCGGCGCGCTCGATCAAATGTCCTGGCCGGAATTGCACGATTACATCGCACGACGCGTGCCCGAGGTGCTGGCCGAGGTGCGCGCGGCGCAGCCGCTAATTAAGGCGGTGCTGCTCGACAGCGGAGACACGTTGGTCGACGAGGCGACCGAGATCCGCGATGAAGCGGGCTATGTGATCGACGCCGCCCTTATCCCCGGCACGATCGAAATGATCGAACGCCTCACCGCGGAGGGCTATCGCCTGGCGCTTGTCGCCGACGGCCTGCAGCGCAGCTTTGAGAACGTCCTCGGCCAGCATGGCATTCGCAAACACCTGGAAGCGGAAATCATCTCGGAGGTGCTGGCCTGCGAGAAGCCCGATCAACGCATGTTCGACGCCGCGCTTGACGCCCTCGGGCTGGATGCAGCCGATGCCGGCCATGTGGTGATGATCGGCAACCATCTTGGTCGTGACGTGAACGGCGCCAATCGTCGTGGCATGGTCAGCATCTGGCTGGACTGGTCGCCGCGTCGCGAGAAACAGGCGAGCGCGAGTGACGAGGTGCCTGACTATGTCGTGCGCAGCCCCGGCGAAATCCCTAGCTTGCTTGCATTCATCGAGCTTGCCATGGCGCGAAACGCGACCGCCGCGCGCGTCGCCCGCGAGCTTTAGCTCGGCTTCGTTCGGCTCCCGGCCATCCAATGCAGAAAGGGCGTGATCTGGTCAGTGCGTAGCTGGGGCCACGCAAGCAGGAAATCCATTGCTGCCGACGCCGCGCGAGGCGCCGGCGGAATGAGCAGTCGCTGGAAACGGCCGACACTTTTCCGATAACCCATTGGTGGATAACGGATTTCAGCGACACGGGTCGGCAACGGGTTGCAAGACACGAAAAAGCCCGTCAAACCAGCGCCTAAGGCATTGATCTGACGGGCTTTTTAGTGGTTGCGGGGGTAGGATTTGAACCTACGACCTTCAGGTTATGAGCCTGACGAGCTACCGGGCTGCTCCACCCCGCGTCAATTCCGTCGGCGATGCCGTCGGACGCGCGCTTCATATAGCCCTTGGACCGGCCCGTGAGAAGGGGCGCGGACGCCTTTTTCCGGCTAATTTTCGGCCCGGACCGATTCCCCGAGAAAGGACCGCCGCCTTTCCGTTCGCCAATGCTGGTGAAGACGAGCCAAAGTGCGACCCGATGCCGGCCTGCGGCACGCGACGTCGATCGCCCGAAAGCGGACGCTGTGCGGTCAAATTCGCCCCGGTCATCCGGTCCGGTGTCGATGATGGTCAGGGCCCGGCGGTCAGCTCTTGGCCTGGCCGCGCCGCCAGGTGAGGATGCCGGAAACCGCGAAATTCCATACGACGCCGATCATCGCCCCGGCGAGCCCCGCCAGCCACCAGATCCGCTCATTGTTGAAGACCACCTGGGCGATGCCGATATTGGCGACCGCGCCGACCGAACAGACCGCATAGAAGGTGACGAGGCCGCGCAGGAACTGCACCCCGCGCAGCCGCCGGTCGCGATAGGTGATGGCGTTGTTGAGAAGGAAGTTCCAGGTCATCGCCACGAATACCGCACCGGTCTGCGCCGCGCCGAAGACGACGCCGGCCGCGGTCAACAGGCCGAGCGTCGCCAGATGCACGAAGAGGCCCGTGCCCCCGACGAAGGCGAAGACGACGAAGCGCACCGGCACCAGGCGGCCGATCAACTTGTCGAGGACGAGCATGCCGAATTCCCACGCCGCCATCGTATCGAGCTTGCTCTCGCCGTGCTGGCGGGCATGGAAGTGGCACGGTACCTCGGCGAAGCGCAGCGGCTCGGGCGAGGAAGCGAAGATGTCGAGCAGGATCTTGAAGCCTTGCTGCGACAGGCGCCGGACCGAACGGTCGAAGGCCGCCCGCGTCATCACGAAGAAGCCGCTCATCGGGTCGGTCAACTCGGCATGGAGCACCAGCCGCGACACCCTGCCGCCGAGCTGGCTGATCACCTCGCGCTTGCGGTCGGCGAGCCCATCGGCGTCGCCGCCGGCGGCATAGCGGCTGCCGACGACGATATCGAGCCCCTCCTCCCGAAGACGCCCAAACATCTTGGGAAGCTGCGCATCGTCGTGCTGCAGGTCGGCATCCATCACCGCGAAGACTGGCGCCGAGGACGACAGCACCCCTTCGACGCAGGCGCTCGACAGGCCTCGCCTGCCGATCCGGCGAATGACCCGCACATGGCTGTCGCTGCGCGCGATCTCGCGCGCGACCTCGGCCGTCCCGTCGGGCGAATCGTCGTCGACGAAGACGACCTCCCAGGCGATGCCGGCAAGCCGCCTGTGCAGCCGCTCGACCAGCAGCGGCACGTTCTCGCGCTCGTTGAAGGTCGGCACGACCACCGTCAGCGCCGTCTCGCCGCCCATCTCCGTCATCGGCGACATCCCGATCTGCGGCGCCATATCCCGGATCGCATCCACCGCGCCTGTACCTTCGTTCCCCACGATCGCCGCTCGTGGTGAGGATCATGGCGATCAACCGTAGAAACCATCTTAACGGGGCCCGCAAGTCCCGTGT
>CAWEUR010000017.1:155000-181720 GCA_963812285.1 uncultured Alphaproteobacteria bacterium
CACCCTCGACGGCGTCACCAAGCGCTTCTACCGCTTCCGCACGCCCGATGACGGCTTCGTCGACTACTATGACGAGGACGGACAAGAGCGCCAAGAAGTTCCTGATGCGCAAGCCGGTCCCCATCGGCCGTATGCACCTCGCCGCTTCGGCATGCGCATGCCATCCGATGCTCGGCCGCCGCATTTGCATACCGGCGTCGACTACGCCGCGCCGCGCGGCACGCCGATCCTCGCCGCCGGCAACGGCATCATCGAGAAGGCCGGCCGGACCTCCGGCTATGGCAACTTCATCCTGATCAAGCACACCAACGGCTACGAGACCGCCTACGGCCACCAGTCGAAGATCCGCCAAGGGCATCGTGCCCGGCGCCCGCGTCCGCCAGGGGCAGATCATCGGCTATGTCGGCTCGACCGGCCTGTCGACCGGGCCCGCATCTTCATTTCGAGATCCGCATCAACCACAAGCCCGTCGATCCGCTGCGCATCCGCCTGCCGCGCGGTCGCGTGCTCGATGGCGAGGTGCTGGCCAACTTCGAGCACGAGCGCGAGCGCATCGACAACCTGCTCGGCAACCCGCCGATCATCGACCAAGGTGGCATCGAGCAGTTGATGGCACAACGCCACGACAGCCGATGGCGTGCGGTTCTCTGATCAGCACTGTTGCGCCCTAATTCAGCGACCACCCGCAAGCCTTCGCAAGCGGAACAAGGGCGTTTTGCAACCCGGCGGTGTGAAAGATTGCCGTGACCGGGCTCTCGCCATATGGCGTAGTCTGAATCAGAAACGTGTCCGCCTTCGCCATCGATTTCAACAGGCTCCCAGCCCAATTTGGTGCAAAGGTCGCCTTGCTGTCTGTCGAAACTCCCCACCTCTGCTTGACGGCCTTCTGGCTTCCGATCCTGACGGTCACATATTTCCAATTACCGTAGACGCTGTCGCTATCGTCTCCAAGGTATTCGATTCCAGACGACATAGGCCTCAGTTTCGCTTGACTGGCATCGAGCAATGAACGTCACCGGAGCCGGAAGAATCCCGGCCTTGGTATCTGACTCCAAAGTAACCAGCACTCGCTCGCTATCGTCGATAGGATTGCGGTCCTTCTTTATCTCCCACCTTCCGGTGTCCGTCGCATCGACCGGTTCGGATTGTGGTCCCGTTAGTCCCGCCCCTTTGGCCACGTCGTCGTAGCAAGTCAGCCGATCAAGATCTCCGCCAACTTGCGCACAACGCGCGATATCCTTGGCCATATTGCTTTCCGCCGCGTCGGTCGCCCTCACACCTGCAACGGAAAGACCGATCAGCGCGGCAGCAATCAGCCTCATCGTCTCCCCCAGCTTGTGCCAAACATTGTGACTTCGGGTCGTGGCTGATGCAACCTAGGCAAGTAGCTCCCTCAACCCGGTTTCACAGACAGTCGCATGCCGTTGGATCCAGGACATCGAGACTGCCCGTGCGGTAGGTGCGGTCGCAGCGGTGCCATTCGGACAATGGAACGAAAAAGGCCGGCACGAGGCCGGCCTTTCTCATTTCGGATATCGGCGCTTGGCGCTTACGCCGCGTCCGCCTTGCCGCCCTGGACGCGCGGCAGGAAGAGCAGCTTGTCGGTGCCGCCGGTGACCTTGACGCGGGCGCCGTCTGGCACCTCGCCGGCAAGGATCTTGTCGGCCAGCGGGTCCTGCACCTCGCGCTGGATCACCCGCTTCAGCGGCCGCGCGCCATAGGCCGGGTCGTAGCCCTTCTCGGCCAGCCAGGCGCGCGCCGACTCGTCGAGATCGAGGGTGATCTTGCGGTCGTCCAGGAGCTTGCGCAGCCGCGCCAGCTGGATGTCGACGATCGCGCCCATCTGCGCCTTCTTCAGGCGGTGGAACAGGATGATGTCGTCGAGCCGGTTGAGGAACTCGGGCCGGAAATGGGCCCGCACCGACCTGCATCACGCTCTGCGCGCACCTGGTCGACATCGTCGTCCTCGCCCAGATTGGCGAGATAGTCGCTGCCGAGGTTCGAGGTCATGATGATGAGCGTGTTGCGGAAGTCGACCGTGCGCCCCTGCCCGTCGGTCAGCCGGCCGTCGTCGAGCACCTGCAGCAGCACGTTGAAGACATCGGGATGCGCCTTCTCGATCTCGTCGAACAGGATGACCTGATAGGGCCGGCGCCGCACCGCTTCGGTCAGCGCGCCGCCTTCCTCATAGCCGACATAGCCCGGAGGCGCGCCGATCAGGCGGGCGACCGAGTGCTTCTCCATGAACTCCGACATGTCGATGCGCACCATCGCCGTCTCGTCGTCGAACAGGAACGCGGCGAGCGTCTTGGTCAGTTCGGTCTTGCCGACGCCGGTCGGGCCGAGGAACATGAACGAGCCGATCGGCCGGTTCGGGTCCTGCAGACCCGGCGCGGGCGCGCCGCACCGCGGTCGAGACCGCGTGCACCGCCTCTTCCTGGCCGATGACCCGCTTGGCGAGCTCGTCTTCCATGCGCAGCAGCTTGTCGCGCTCGCCTTCGAGCATCTTGTCGACCGGAATGCCGGTCCAGCGCGACACGACCTGGGCGATATGGTCGGGCGTCACCGCCTCCTCGACCATGTCGCCGGCGCCGCGCTGCCGCTCCTCGGCTTCCTTCATCTGCCGCTCGAGCTGCGGGATCATGCCATAGGCAAGCTCGCCCGCCTTGGCGAGGTCGCCCTGGCGCTGGGCGCGCTCGAGCTCGATGCGGGCCTGGTCGAGCTCTTCCTTGAGCTTGGTCGCCGAGGCCAGCTTGTCCTTTTCGGCCTTCCAGCGCTGGGTCATCGCGCGTCGCCTGCTCCTCGAGGTCGGCGAGCTCCTTTCGAGGCTTGACCAGCCGGTCCTTGGAGGCCTGGTCGGTCTCCTTCTTCAGCGCCTCGCGCTCGATCTTGAGCTGGATGATGCGCCGGTCGAGCTCGTCCAGCGCCTCGGGCTTGGAATCGACCTGCATGCGCAGCCGCGACGCCGCCTCGTCGATGAGGTCGATGGCCTTGTCGGGCAGGAACCGGTCGGTGATGTAGCGGTTCGACAGCGTCGCCGCCGAGACCAGCGCCGAGTCGGTGATCCGGACGCCGTGATGGAGCTCGTACTTCTCCTTGAGGCCGCGCAGGATCGACATCGTGTCCTCGACCGTCGGCTCGTCGACGAAGACCGGCTGGAACCGGCGGGCCAGCGCCGCGTCCTTCTCGACATGTTTGCGGTATTCGTCGAGCGTCGTCGCGCCGACGCAGTGCAGTTCGCCGCGCGCCAGGGCCGGCTTCAGCAGGTTGGAGGCGTCCATCGCCCCTTCCGCCTTGCCGGCACCGACCAGCGTGTGCATCTCGTCGATGAAGAGGATGATCTGGCCTTCCGCCGCCTGGATCTCGTTGAGCACGGCCTTCAGCCGCTCCTCGAACTCGCCGCGATATTTGGCGCCGGCGATCAGCGCGCCCATATCGAGCGCCAGCAGCTGCTTGTTCTTCAGACTCTCCGGCACGTCGCCATTGACGATGCGCAGCGCCAGGCCTTCGGCGATCGCCGTCTTGCCGACGCCGGGCTCGCCGATCAGCACCGGATTGTTCTTGGTGCGCCGCGCCAGCACCTGGATGGTGCGGCGGATTTCCTCGTCGCGGCCGATGACCGGATCGAGCTTGCCATCGCGCGCATCCTCGGTCAGGTCGCGGGCATATTTCTTCAGCGCGTCGTACTGGTTCTCGGCCGAAGCGCTGTCGGCGGTGCGGCCCTTGCGGATCTCCTCGATCGCCCCATTGAGCGATTGCGGCGTGACGCCGGCATCGCCGAGAATCTTGGCTGTCTTGGCCGCTTTCTCGATCGCGAGCGCCAGAAGCAGCCGCTCGACGGTGACGAAGCTGTCGCCGGCCTTCTTGGCGACCTCCTCGGCGGTCGCGAAGACCTTGGCGGTCGGCGGCGCCAGATAGAGCTGGCCGGCGCCGGCGCCTTCCACCTTGGGCAGCGCGGCGAGCGCCTGCTCGGTCGCCATCAGCGCGTCGCGCGAACGACCGCCCGCCCGCTCGATCAGGCCGGCGGCAAGGCCCTCTTGGTCGTCGAGAAGCACCTTCAGAAGGTGTTCCGGCGTGAACTGCTGATGCCCCTCGCGGATGGCAAGGGCCTGCGCCGATTGCACGAAGCCCCGGGCGCGCTCGGTATATTGTTCGAAATTCATGTTCGTCCTTTCCCGGCTCGAAACCACCGTCCGCTTGAGCAATGTCCGAAAAGGGTGGAACCCCACGCTTTCCGCAGACATTGCGGCCGATCAGGATCGGCCACGACCCGGCGATATCTCCCGCTTGCCGCCGCTATCCGCGTACGGCCACGGCCCCCGTTCGGGCGGCCCGTCAAGCATCAGATAGGTGTTGCCAATTGGCAACGGAAGGGTCGGAAGCCGGCTTCGGGCATCTTTTTCAAGGCGCGAACCGGCGAGCGAACGCCTGTGGCGCCGGCGCCATCCCTCACGCCCGCCGGCGCATGGCCTCGTCCGGCTGGTTGAGGATATGGGCGACCTCGAAGCCCGGCTGCGGCCGCCCGAAGAGATAGCCCTGGACCTCGTCGACCCCGACGGAGGTCAGGAAGGCGAGCTGAGCCGCGTTCTCGACGCCTTCCGCGTTGAGGTGCAGATTCAGGTCCTTGGCGAGGCTGGCAACGGCCCGCACGATCGAGACCGACCCCTCGTTTTCCGGCAGATCCGCCACGAAGGACTGGTCGAGCTTGATCTTGGTGATCGGGAATTTCTGGATGTAGCTGAGCGAGGAGTAGCCGGTGCCGAAGTCGTCGAGCGCGATGCCGACGCCGATCGCCCGCAGCCGGGCGAGCGTTCCCTGGACGACCTTGCTTGGCTGCATGAAGAGCGATTCGGTGATCTCGAGATCGAGCCGGGAGGCGGGCAATCCGGTTCGCTCGAGTGCCTCGCGAGACGAACTCCGCCATGTCGCAACGCGCGAACTGGGTGGACGACACGTTGACGGCGACCCGCAGGGGGACCGGCCAGGCCGCGACTTCGGCGCAGGCCGTTTCCAGCGACCCAGCGGCCGATCTCGGTCGATGAGCCCGGTCGCTTCGGCGACCGGAATGAACTCGTCCGGCGACACCAGCCCGCGCCGGGGATGACGCCAGCGCACCAGCGCCTCGACGCCGGTCAGGCGCTTGGAGTTGAGCATCGATCTGAGGCTGGTACCAGACCTCGAATCTCGCCCCGCTGCAGCGCCTGGCCGAGGTCGACCTCGAAGCGCTGGCGCTCGACAAGCGTCTGCAACATCGTCCGCTCGAAGACCACGAACCCGCCGCCGCCGTGCGCCTTCGCCCGGTAGCAGGGCGACATCGGCGCGCTTGAGGATATCGTCCGGACCCTTGTCGCGCGCATCGGCCAGCGCGACGCCGGCGCTCGCGCCGACCAGCACCTGGCGGCCGTCCAGTCGAAGGGTTTGTCCATCGCGGCGACGATGTGCGTGGCAAAGGCGACTGCATCGTCACTCGCCTTCGATCCGGAAAAGAGCGCCGCATATTCGTCGCCGCCGAGAGCCGGGCGACGATCGCGTCATGGGGGAGCAGGTTGGTGGCGCGGCGCGGCGACGCCCCGCAGAAGCAGGTCGCCGACATGGTGGCCGAGCGTGTCGTTGACGGTCTTGAAGCGCGTCGAGATCGAAGCAGACGATCGCGCTGGAGCGCAGCCGGGTGTCGTTGGCGGTGAACACCTCTTCAAGGCGTTCGATCAACTGGTGGCGATTGGGCAGCTGGGTGAGGGAATCGAAGCGGGCCATATGAGCGATCTTCGCTTCGGCCGCCCTCTGCTCGGTGATGTCGGTGAAGGTCAGGCAAGCGACGTGGTGCTCGTCCTCGCCGCGCCGCCGCCGTCGGCCGGCTCGCTCTCGACCTCCGAGATGCGTGGTGACGTATTCGATCACGCGCATCTCGCCGTCGCCGCGCCGGACCGAGACGACGCTCGGGCGCCGCACGACAGCGCTCGAAGCCGGCACCGTCAGCACCGCGTCGACCGCGGCCATGAGTTCGGGCGGCAGGACCTCGCGCGCCTTCGAGCCGGTCAAGATGCGTTGGTAGCCGAGCAGTTCCGAGGCGCTGCGGCTCGCCGCCCGGATCGCGCCCGCCCTCATCGACGACCACGATGCCGGCGAAATTGTCCGCGACGACCTTGGTGAGCAGAGCTTCGGCGTTGCTGGCCCGCACGCGCCACATGGTCTGCAGAAGCTGCCGGAAGTCGATCTCGCTGACCAGCGCGATGATGGCGAGGGTCGCAAGCGCCAGCAGCCACGGCGCGGTATCCACCACCAGCGCGATAGCCGGTCTGGAGCGACGACCGCCGAGGCTTCGATGACCAATGCGGCGGCCGAAGAGGCCTGCCGAACAGGTATTGCCACTGCGCGCGGCCGATGAAGAAGGCCGCGATGGCGATGAGGATCAATCCGGCGAGCGCGACGACCGTGCTGGTCTCGTGCAGCACGCGTCCCTGCAGCAGCGTCTCGGTCGCGACGGCCTGGAGCAAGGCGCCGGAAATCGTGCCGGCAACGGGCACGCTGGAAGAAATCGCGAAGCTCGACCGCCTGCGCGCCGACGATCACCTTCTTGCCGGCGATGCGGCTCGCATCGACCGTGCCGCGCAGGACGTCGATCAGGGAGATCCGGTCGATGGCCCGCGGATCGATGCTGAAGTCGATCGTGAATGCCTGTCCCGCCTCGCCCAGCCCGCCGGCAAGAACCGCAGGCATGGACGGCACCACCTGGCCGTCGACGATCAGTCCGTAGCTGAAGGAGCGGACCTGGCCGTCGCGATCGGGGCGCACATTGACGCTGGCGACCCAGGCGTTGTCGGCGAATGCGCGCAGCGGCTGATTGTAGGTGGACGCAGCATCGGTCGCGCCGCTCAGCTTCTGCGCGAACGCGGCGAGGATGACGCCGCCGCCGGCTGCGCTTCAGCGCCGCATCGAGCGCCGCGTCGTCAGCAGGGTTGGACGGCGCGCTGAAGTCCACATCGATCGCGATCTCACCGGCGATGCAGGTCGCGAGCTTGTCGATCAACTGCGCGAAGACGCGTGCGCCGCCAGGGCCAGCTGCCCATCGCCGCGATGCTCTTGGCATCGATATCGACAACGACGACGTCGCCGGTCGGCGCCCGACCGTGGTGCATCTCCATGCGGGCCGCGGTCAGCTGATCTTCGATCGGGCGCAGCACGCCGCTCCACTCGGCCGCCATCGGGACGAGGATGACGAGGGCGGCGGCGATGGTGTGGCGAAGCATGAGCGATCTGCTCGCTGGACGACGCGTGGGCGGCGGCTGCGGCGCGAGACCGGACTTGGCTCAGCCGAACTTTCCCTTGAGATAGGCGAGGCCGAGCGCCAGCGCATGGCTGACACGCGCGATCGCGACGACGATGATGAGGGGTCTGACGCCACTCGCCGTCCGCGCCGCTGAACCAGGAACCGGAGCTCGCTGTCGGCGTCGGACGAACCGGCGCCCGGCACGTTGAAGACTTCGATCCCGCCGCCGCCACCGGAATGCCGCCGCCGGAGCCGCCCGAACCGGCCACGGCCAATCCGCGCACCGGACGTTCGTTGCCCGTTACCGGGTTGCCAGGCCGGCCGGGCTGCCCAGCGCCGCCGTCTGCAGGGCGTGGACCTCTAGTCGCGGATCAGTGGTTCGACAAGCGGTGCGCGGGGCTTTCCAGGCCTGACCGCCGCGAGCGGTCCGGAACCCGAAACCGTCAGCCTGGCGCCTGGACCGCTGACCTCCGCCATTTGCCCGGCAGGCGTATCGGCGATATCGCCGGTGGCGAGATCGGAGACCTCGACGAGACCGCGGTCGACGGAAATCGCGCCGGCGGCATCATCGATACGGACGGTGAATTTGGTGCCCTTGACGACCGCGGCGAGATAAGGCGTCTCCACCGCGAAGTGCTTCACCTTCTGCCGGTCCACGTCGAAGGTGATTTCGCCGGCTCGCTGCAGGATCGTGGTGATGCCGTTGGTATCGCTCTCCGGAAGGGTGACGACCGTATTGGGGCCGACGAGCATGGTCTGGGTGCCGCGCACCAGCAAGGCGCGTCCGCCCTCGCCGGTCATGACCGTCGCGCCGCCGGGAACGTCCTTGGTGGGCCCGAGCGCGGCCAGTTGGGCCACGTCGGACCCGAACCAGATGGGTCCACTCGAACGGGTGACATGCCATTGATCGGCGGCGGCGCCGACGATCAGGAGCAAGGATGCGAAGACAGCGGCGAAGCCAATACGCGTGAAACGGCTAAACACTTGGAGCCCCCGGGGTTGCTAAGCGACCGATCGGCAAGCCTAGCGAGAATCTTCTGCGAACTTGCAAAGAGGTATGGACGAATTCGCTTAAAATCCTATTGACCGACCGCCAATCGTCTGCGGAACCCCGATCTGCGCCGTTTCACAGGTCCCCGATTGATGTCGCGGCGCGCGGCGGTCGCCTCTCCGCGCCAAGGCGCTGCCCGACGACGAAACACTGTTGCCAATCCGCAACAGATGGCGCGTCGTCTGCACAATCCCGGACATTTTCACGGCGCGGTGGGCCAGCTTCTGCTATCGCACGCCGCGCGAAGAGCGTCGCAACACCGAGGGTTCGCCTTTGCCGTCGTAAAGACCGGTCTCACTGCAGTTTCACCCCTTTTTGGCGAGACGGCCCGTGGCCGTCCGCGATTGACTGCGTTCGCCGGGTGGCGGCCTGAGACCGGTTTGGCATTGTTGAAACGTGCCCCGGCGCCAGATGCGCCATCCCAGCTCTTCGGCCACCCGAAACTTCGCCACACCGCACCCGTAATGGGTCTCGCCCGCCGCCTTGGTGGACTTCCGACCGGAAGGCCAAGACGGCATGTCCTCATCCCTTTCGATCCGCTGGACCATTGTCCCGCGGACCGCTCCCCGGCCCTGGCTGTCCTGCAGCGGCTGCCGGGCGCCCCGCCCGTTCGAGCCGAGCGGCAAGGCCAGGCTCAACGCCAATGGCAGGAAGCTCGATGCCTGGCTCGTCTACCGATGCACGAGTTGCGGCAAGACGTGGAACCGACCGCTCTTCGCGCGCCAGAGCGTCGGCGACATCGATCCGGCGGTGCTCGATGCGCTCCAGCGCAACGATCCCGGCTGGATCCGCGCCCGTGCCTTCGACATCGCCGCGCTGCGCCGTCACGCCCGCCGCATCGACACCTTCGCCGAGACCGACATGGCCCGGGAAGTCCTGACCGAGGCCGACGGCTGGTCGGTTCTGGAGATGGTGCTGGTCGCGCCGCTCGCTCCGGCAACGCGCCTCGACCGCCTGCTCGCCGGAGCGCTCGCCATGTCGCGCACGCGGATTGACGCCCTGCATCGTTCGGGCGCGCTGACGACCGGACCGGATCGCCGGGACATGCTGCGCCGACCGGCCCGGGATGGAACCCGGATCGCGATCGACCTTGCGGACGATCCGATGTCACGTGCGGCGTGGAAGGCGGCGGCCCTGGGCGCGGGCTGATGCCCTGGCGGCGCTATTTCAGCGAGATCGCCAGGCCGCTGAAGTCGGCATTGACCATCAGTCCGGTCTGCCGCCCGTGCAATTCGAGCACGGCACCCTTGCCATTGGTCAGCGCGATGACCCTCGCGCCGTGACCAACCGCGGCCCCGGCTCCGGCCGCGCCGTAGACGCCGGCAACATCCGAGGCATGGCGGATATGGGTAACGCGGCCCCACAGGACCGCCTTGGCGGCGCCGAAGACGAGGCCGGCGCTCAGGCCACCGATCGACAGCGGATAATGCCGTCCGTGAAAGGTAAGCGTGCCACTGCCACCCGTGCCACCGACGAACCAGCCGCCCTTGATGACGGTGATGCTGATCGTGCCGCTGGCGGCATTGGCGACCGACGCCGCGCCGGCCATGGCGGTCAGCGCAACGACGAGGACACGGAGGAAGGAAGCGAGTCGCATGATGATTTCTCCAGCGATCTTGAAGGGAACCGACACGCTATCAACCTAGGCCTCTCCCACGACAGGGGAAGTCGCGCCTTTGCCGCCCCCGTCGCGCCTCAGAAGCGGTAGCCTTCCCTGAGGCAATCGTTCTGCCAAGCGAAATCGAACCGCCGCGGCGACATATAGTGCGATCCCATGCCCTTCTCGATGAAGGGCCCCGCCGTCCGGTCGATATAGACGATGAAGCGACCGGTCTTCTCGACCGGCGCACCCACTCTCGACGCTGATTCGCACCTCAACGGGAATCCCTGTCGCTTAGATCCTCACCACGCCCTAATGCAGCTTCTTTCCCTCACTCATCATGGCAAGCAGTGCCTGCATCCGCCGCGCCCGCGTCTCCGGCTTTTTGGCGGTCTGCAGCCGCCAGGCAATGGCGAAGGTATTTGCCTTGTTCAGCGTCTCGAAGAACGCGTAGGCGGCCTTGTCCTTCCTGAGCTCGGAAATGAAATCCTCAGGGACTTCCATGGTGCTGCCAGCATCATAAGCGCGCTCCCAGCGACCGTCCTTCTTGGCGGCCTCGACCTGCGCCAACCCCGCAGGCATCATTCGCTTCTCTTCGACGAGACGCGCCACGTGCTCGCGGTTCCTTTTCGACCACACGCTCTTCGCTCGCCGCGGGGTGAATTTCTGCAGCCACGATGTCTCGTCGTATGTGGCTTTCTGTCCGTCGATCCAGCCGAAACAGAGCGCTTCGTCGAGCGCCTCGGCATAGCTCACCGTCTCCGCGCCTGTGTGCTTCTTGAAGATCCGCAGCCAGACGCCGCGCGACTTCGCATGATTAGTCTCCAGCCACTGCCGCCAGTCCGCGGCCGTCTTGAACGCCTTGGTGGGGAGACTGTCAGTCATGTTCGCGGCTCATCTCGAATAGTCTTGTGACCGCGCTGATATTCCCTTCCGCTGCCGACACTCGCAACCCCGCCCGCCACCCGCCTGTCGCGCGAATGGGGTCCGGGGCAATGGCGGCGACATGCCGACCGCATCAACGGCCTGCCATGAGCAGCTCGGCCGCGCGCGATCCGGGGCCGACTTCGACAGCCACGACGAACAGGGGCTGTCCGGTTCCAGCCCCAGGCGGAATGCGAAGCGGGCGCCCGCCAGCGCCCGCTTCGTTCTCGAAAGATCTACGATACGCCGGCCAGACTCTCCAGGATTTCCAGCATGCCGGGCGACATGTCGGTGTGATGGTGCGCCACTTTCCACGCCCCATCTTCCAGCCGATAAACATTCGTCACGCGCTGATGAATGGTTGCCTTCTGCCCGGCGATGACCAGCGTCCCGACCTCCATGCCGGTTTCGACGGCCATGTCTGATCCGGCGTCGATGATCTGATCCTCGAGCCGGATTTCGCCGCCACCGGCAATCCCGGCAACTTTTGCAAACGAAGCGATGATTTCTTCGTATCCACGGTCGCGCCCACCGATCGGGTGCTGTGCCGTTGCGTGAGGACGTTGGCCCATACGCCGGCCATGGCAGCGGCATCGCCATGAGCCATCGCGTTGAGCGCAGCGTAGAACGCCGCCGAGGCGGCAATAACGGCTGTTGTATTGGACATGGGTCCTCTCCTGTTTTGAGGGCGAGCGATACTGTGCCCAAACGCACCGTGCGATTGGGTCGCCAGATTGGGGTTGCGGTTGCTCAGCTTGCCGGCTCGGCGATTCCCGATTTCACCGAAGCGAAGAAGTCAGCGCGAGCATTGGTCCGGGGAAACGGCTCGTCGGGCCGGTCGACGTCCAGGAACCGGCAGAGCGGTTCCCAACCGTCGCCAACGCTGAACACCAGAGCCTTGCCCTGGGGCACAAGGTCTCGCACTGCTGATTCATTGGCGCGATAGGCGGCAAGAACACTGTCCCGGTCGACCCGCCCACCCAGGGCCTCGCCGACAATGACCCTTTCGATCATCTCGAACCACGCCCTGCGGTCCGCTGGCCAGGCTGTCTTGTCCAGGACAAGGGGCAAGATGGTTTGCGAGAAGCTCGCGTACCATTCTTCCGGGTCGCGATAGGTCAGGATGACCTTGGCGGCGGGATAGGCGGCCAGGACCGCCTTCCAATAGGCCGAAACCGGGAAATCGACCGCCGCGCGGAAGCCGGCGAAAATCCGTTCGAACTCCGGGCGGCCGTCCGCGACGGCGGACCAGAGGTCGATCTGGCTGGGGTTGCCGAAGACTTCGGACATGTGGTGGCAGGGGCCGAAACCCAGGCGCTCGAGGGCGGCCTTGAGGGAATAGGTGCCTGTCCGCCCGAACCCCGCTCCGATTATTTCGAGTGCCATGACGCCTGTCCTCCTTTATGAACGAAATCAATCCGGGGCACATTGGATTTCCTTCGCTGAGGGAAAGATGGCGGATTTCTGGCTAATATGTCCAACGAAACGATTTCATAGGTCATGAACGAAATCGATTTACACCGCATCGACCTGAACCTTCTTGTCGTGTTCGAGGTGTTGATGGACACGCGCAGCGTAACCGCGACTGCCGAGAAGATCGGCCGCACACAGTCTGCTGTCAGCTACTCACTAGCCAGACTGAGGGACCAGCTCGGCGATCCCTTGCTGGTCAGAGTTGGCGGCAAGATGCAGCCCAGTCCGTTTGCCGAGATCATCATCGAGGATGTTCGGCCGATCCTGCGCAGCATCCGTCGCGTCATCGCTCCAAGGTCCCTGTTTGATCCGGCGACCAGCGAACGGGTGTTTCGTATCGCCATGCCGACGCTGACAAGGGTCATCGCGGAGGTCGCGCAACGGGTTGAAGCGGAAGCGCCGGGCGTGAAGATCGAATGGCTGCCCGCGCATTACGATGTCTATGCGCCGCTCAGCGAGGGGTTGATCGACCTGGCCCATCTTGGTGGCGAGCCGCGCCTGCCCGATGGTCTCGATGCGCAAGTCATGGACCCGTTTTCCTGGGTCACCTTCGCGCGCAGGAACCACCCGGCAATTGCCGATTGGGGGCTGGATGCCTGGCGCCGCTACCCCCACCTGATGGTCAACGTGACCCGTTCGATGCAGAATCCGTTTCCCGTCTCTGGCTCGTCGGATGCCGAGACCCGACGTGTCAGCGCAATGATCGGCAACTCGGCAGGCATTGCCTCGATCCTCGCGCAATCCGACTTTCTGGCGACGTTTCCGGCGGTCCTGATGGCATGGGACATGGACGCCCATGATCTGGTCGCGATGAAGCCGCCCGTCGATCTCGGGCCGGTACTCGTAAGGTTCTTCTGGAGTTCGCGGCTTGCCAATGACGGCGGCAGCATCTGGATCAGATCGATTGTGATCGAAACCTATCGCCGCGTGCAGGCTGCCGCCGAAGCGAAGCTTTCCGGCGAGAGGCTTCTTCAGCCATCCGGCCGACGGACATGAATTCCTTCTTCGCAAGAACCCCAAGACTGCCCAATCAAGGATCGGCAGCGATTGGCGCATTGTGGACACAACTCGCTTTTCGCGCCCAGCCGCGTCGACTTGGTACACGGCCTCAACGCGATGTTGGCGAGCTGTACGCCGGGCATCACCGTCTGCAACATTGACAACGGCCATGGCGCGCGACCGCGCCGGGCAAGGACGGCGGCCGCATCGCCGTCAGTCTGCGCCTCGCCGAAGACCCGGACGCGATCGCGCGCCTGCCCATCGATCACTTCGACGGCTTCGGCGCCTTCGAGGACCTGCCGCGCGACGGGCGATGCGTGAAGGACATGTGGTTCTAGAGAAATTGCCGGGAAAAGCGGGCGCCACTTTGTCGCCGGAAATCGCCGCAGCAACAAAGAGCTGGAGCGGAGCGGCACGTCCGGCGAACGATGATCGCCTCTAGACCCCGACGATCGCGCGGATCCACGCGACGATCTCGGCCGGCGCGGCGGTCGCATCGATCGGCAGGCCGAAGGCCGGGTCCTTGTGTGCCGCGACGCATTCCGCCGAACGCCTGATCTGGAATTCGCTGACCGCGGTCCCCTCCGAATGCGCCCTTCGCCGCAGCCGCTCCCGGACGACGTCCAGGGGCGCGACAAGACACAGGCGCCACACCGGGGCGTCGGCACCCAGCGCCGCGGCGAGCCCGTCGAAATAGGCCCGGTTGGTGAAGGCCATGGGAACGACGACGATCGACGCGCGCCTGTGTCGCCGCCGCGCGCCCCACGCGGTCAGGTCCCGCCACAGGCGAAGATCCTGATAGTCGTCCGGTTGCTCGGCGCGCCCCAGCATCCAGGCGGGCAGGCGCCGCAGGACGAAACCCAGCCGCTCGGGATCGTGCAGCGCCGCACCGGGCAGGTCTCTCGTCAGGGCCTCGGCGACCGTCGACTTGCCGATCCCGAACGAACCATTCAGCAGGATGAACATCGTCCGGCCCACATTTCATCCGGGTCCCCCGACCGAGCGGAAGGATCGCACCGCATGACGCCCCGCGCCACACCTGCCGACAGCCGGCATTTGGCCCGGAGAGCCCAAGCGCAATCCGGGCTTCCGGCATCCGTCGCGCCTGCGGCGACCTTGCGACCGGCCCGGATGATGAGCCCGACAAGTTCCCTCGGCCGGCGCAACCCGCCTCGACGCTGAGCCTTCGCGTCGGCGCCGTGGTCTCACTCTTTGCACTTCGCGAGAATCGCGTCGACAATTCCGCCCTTCGGAATATCCTCCTTCGTCGCATGCAGGCGTGCGATCAGACCACGCTCCGGCCACTATGATCTGGCCTCCGATTTCGGCCCGCATGACGAACGGGAGCCGCCCGCTTCTGACCCGGACCGGACGTTCTTGATGGTTTCGCGATTCCGACGACTTAGCCTATCCTGCCACCCCTTCCCGACGCCGTCAGGCTGGGAAGCAGGATCGCTTGCCAAAATCGGGCGGCAAGGGTCGCGCCGCACCGAATTGTAACTTGGGCAATGGTCACTCTCCCCCTGGCATGGCTCGTTAGTGTCCTGACGACAATCGCCGCCTATGCCTTGGCGCAAAGTACGCGCACGCCGTTTTCCGCGCGCCTTTTCCTCTGTACTTTCCTTCTCACTCTCGCGGCAATCGGCTTGCTGTTGGGGTTTCGGCTGTCCTTCGGGTCCGATTGGGCAGCGCGGCTCCAACCATTGTTCGCGGTGATGGTCGCGCCTTCGGCCTATCTGGGATTCCGCGCATTGACGCAGCACGCGACATCGTCATGGCAGCGAGCTTTGCGATGGAACGCCGTGCCGGTCGTTTTGGCACAAGCTGCCATCCTCGCGCCAATTCCGATTTCGCAGGATGTGTTCGTGCTGGGGATCACCGGCGTCTACCTCTTTCGAACCGCAGCGCTTCTGCGCTATGGCGCGGATGAATTCGTGCATGTGCCGGCGCACGCCCTGCGCCTCGTGCGGTCGGCAATATACGCCACGATCCTCCTGCTCGGCATGATGGCGGCGACGGATGGCCTGATCGTGGCGGCTGGCCTGTTTGCGGGCGATGCCTTCATCCTGCGGTTCCTGACCGGCGTTTCCGGCGTTTTCACCGCGTTTGTCTGCGTTGTCGCTCTCGTTGGTGCGCCGATGGTGCTGCATGGCGCGAAGAGCGGTGAGGCCAAGTCTGAAGAACCGAACGACCGTGACCGTGCGCTGATGGCGGCACTCGATGTCCTGATGACCGAAAAGAGCCTCTACACGGACAACAACCTGACGCTTGCACGGGTGGCGCGGCGGTTGTCCGTCCCGGTTCGCGACGTCTCGAACGCGACGAACAGACTGACCGGTGAAAACTTCTCGCGCTACATCAATGGCTTTCGTATTCGGCATGCGCAGCGTGCCTTGCGCGACACGGAATTACCGATCACCGAGGTGATGTTCGACGCGGGCTTTGTCAGCAAATCCAGCTTCAATACCGAATTTCGTCGCATCGTGGGACTGACCCCGTCGCAGTATCGCGCGAAAAAGGCAGACGCGTAGTCGCGTCTGCCCCTCTTCGATGGCTTCAGAATTCAGAGCAAGCGACGCGGCTCGCCTTCACGCCCACGATGTCTGCGAGGATCGAACTTCCGGGATTCAGGACGAAGCCGTGTCCTTCGCTCAGTCCGCTTTTGACGATGATATCCGTATCCTGGTCGTCATCCGCGGTGCCGACGCGATACATGTCGCTGACGACATCATCGCCGCGCGCCAGCGCCCGGGCGACACGCGCACTCCTTATGATCAGGCGGATCGGTCGTGCCGAATGCGCCGAAATGGAGTCGCCGCCAAAATCGCCGGCGACGAACCGGAGAGGGAGCGTCAGGCAATCGCGGCTGTCTTCGCTTCGCAAGATCACGATTCCAAGCCCTGCCATGCCCCTCAGCTGCAGAAGTGTCGCCTCGCGCGGGGCATCGATGAGGACGACCCCCAAGGCGCCTGCAGGAATTTGCTGGTCGGTGGCGGTCTGGACAGGAGAACTTAGCGGCCAGCTCACGTTTGGCTTTGTCTTTTCGGCGCAGGCCGGCCCCGATGCGAGAAGCAATACGACGAGGGCGGTTTGGCGAAAGATCGGTTTGCTGTGGATCGTCATGGCTCAGTCCTTTGATGCACATTTGTTTGGGCTGCCGCACGGGGCGGCAAGCTGCATCAAGAGGGATTCGGCCAGGGAGATAGCCCGGATACAGGATCCCGAACGTTCGAAATCGCCTTTTCGAACTTCCCGGACGTCAGCTCATGGCCCATTATTGACGTGCCCCTCCGCTCCCGACACCCGCAACCTGAGTCTCTCCTTCGCCAATCCTTAACCCCGCCGCCCCTACCCTTCGGCCGGGCGAATGGGGACCCGGGCCATGGCGGTGACGACGATGGACGAGGCGCGGAACGCGGGCCGCCTGCGGCTGGCGCTGCCGCTTGTCGTCGGCGCCGTCATCTTCCTCGTCATCCTTGCCGTCGGGCGCAATCTCCTCAACGATCCGGACAGCTACTGGCACCTGACGGTCGGCGACTGGATCCTCGCCCACGGCTTTCCCCACACCGATCCCTTCTCCTTCACCTTCGCCGGCAAGCCGTGGATCGCCAAGGAATGGCTGTCGCAGATCCTCTATGCCGGCGCCTGGCACCTGGCCGGCTGGTCCGGCGTCGCTCTGCTTGCCGCCGCCGCGCTGGCGCTCGCCTTCGCGTTGATGGCCGGCTTCCTCGAACGCGAGCTCGCGCCGGTGCCGGTGCTCGCCTTCCTCGCCCTCGCCTTCATGATCGCCGCGCCGCACATGGTCGCCCGCCCGCACGCGCTCGCCCTGCCGGTGATGGTCGCCTTCGCCGGCGGCCTTGCCCGGGCGATGGATCGAAAGACGGGCGCCCTCCTACTGGCTGCTGCCGCTGATGGTGCTGTGGGCGAACCTCCATGGCGGCTTCACCCTCGGCTTCGTGCTCGCCGGCGGCGCCGGCCTCGACGCGCTGGTCTCGGCAGGCGCGAGAGCGCCGCTCGGCACCGTCCTCGTCTGGCTGCGCTTCGGCGCGCTGCTGCTCATCGCCGGCATGGTCACGCCCTACGGGCCGCAATCGATGCTCGTCACCTGGCGCATCCTCCATCTCGGACCGGCGCTGTCGATCATCTCCGAATGGCAGCCGCCCGACTTCGCCCATCTCGGCGCCTTCGAGGTGACGCTGCTCCTCGGGCTCGGCTTCGCCCTCTATCGCGGCTTCACCCTGCCGCCGGTGCGCATCCTCATCCTCCTCGGGCTGCTGCACCTGGCGCTCTCGGCGAGCCGCAACAGCGAGCTCCTCGGCATGCTAGCCCCGCTCTTCCTCGCCGGTCCCCTGGCGCGTCAGTTCGACGGTCTCAGCGCCCCGCAGGCCGCCACCGAATCGGAGCCGAAACGGACCGCGCTGATCGCCGGGTGGCCTCGCCGTCATCGTCCTGCCCCCCGCCTGGTTCCTGACGTCGATCGGCGGATTCGTCCCCGCCACCCGCATCACGCCGGAAAGGGCCGTTCAAGAACTCGACCAGGTCGCGGCCCGCCACGTCCTGAACAGCTACGATTTCGGCGGCTATCTCGTCCATGTTGGACGGAAAACCTTCATCGACGGGCGCACCGAGCTCTATGGCGGCGCCTTCACCATGCGCCACCACGACGCCGTCACCCTCGCCGATCTACCTGATTTCCTTAAGCTTCTGGACGAATACCAGATCGACGCGACCCTGCTCGCGCCGGGCACGCCGGCCAATGCCCTGCTCGACCGCCTGCCCGGCTGGAAACGCCTCTACGCCGACGACATTGCCGTGATCTATGCGCGTGAAAAAGCCCAATAATCGCTTGACCTTAGCGGCCCGATCGGGTTGATGACGGACCATCATGGCGACAATCACCAATCTCTACCGCTACCCGGTCAAGGGCCTCTCCGCCGAGCCGCTCGAGAGCGTAACCCTTTGCTCCGACGAGACTTTTCCGTTCGACCGCGCCTATGCGATCGAGAACGGCCCGTCGAAATTCGACCTCCAAGCGCCGAAGCACCTGCCGAAAATCGCCTTCCTGATGCTCATGCGCAACAAATCGCTCGCCGCGTTGAAGACGAATTTCGATGATAAATCAAAGACTTTGACCATCCGCCAGGATGGCGAAGTGGTCGCCGAAGGCAACCTCGAGACCGAAGCCGGCCGCCAGGCAATCGAGACGTTCTTCGAGGCCTATTCGGCCCCGGATCTGCGCGGAAAACCGCGGATTCTGAGCGTTCCTGGGCATGCTTTCACCGACGTCGCCACCAAATGCGTCTCGCTCATCAACCTCGCCACCCTCAGCGAGATCGAGAAGCACGTCGACGTGCCCGTGCACCCGCTCCGCTTCCGCGCCAACATCTATGTCAACGGCTTGAGACCATTCGAGGAATTCGAATGGGTCGGGCATCATCTGAAGGCCGGTTCGGTGGAATTCGAGGCCTTCGCGCGCATTGCCCGCTGCGAGGCGACCAACGTCAATCCCGACACCGCCACCCGCGATCTCGCAATTCCCCGCACGCTTCTCGGCGCCTACGGGCACCCCGATTGCGGCATCTATCTGCGCGTTACCGCGGAAGGCACCCTACGCACCGGCGACACGATGCGCGTCGCCGGCCGCTAGATTAGCGCCTCAATCATCGCTGGGCGTTGCGGATTCGGGCGCCGCAGCGGCAGCTTCCGCGCCCCCCGATGCTTCGCTGCCCCTGCCCTCGCCGCTGTTGCGATCGCGATAGGGCCGGCGGCGGCGCGAGCGATAGCCGTTGGGCCGCTCTCCGTCGCCACTTCCGCTACCCTGATCCGCCTGCGCCTCCTGGCCGTCGTCGGCCTGTGCCGACTGCTCAGAGGGCTGATCCTGTCCGTTGCCGTTGATGTAGGGCTGCGGATCGGAAAGACCGAAGGCCGGCTGACTATTGCCCTGACGGCCCTGCTGGCGATCGCCACCGGAACCGTTCCCACGGGCCCTGTCCGCATTCGGACGCATGGTGTCGGCATCAGTATCGTTATCGCCGTCGTCACCGTCCTCGTCGCTACGCACGACGGGCTGCGGTTGCGGCATCTGTGCCTGAGCGGCAGCGACGATGCGGAAGTAATGCTCTGCGTGCTGGAGGTAGTTTTCTCCGGCAACCCGGTCGCCCGAGGCTTGCGCATCGCGCGCGAGCTGCAGGTATTTCTCGGCGATGTGAAGCGCAGTGCCCCTGACTTTGACATCAGGCCCATTGCTCTCATAGGAACGCGTCAGCGGATTGGGGCCCTTGCGGTTACGCCCACGCATACGCTTGTTCTGCTGTCCTTGCCTCATCGACTATTCTCTTGTTGAACCGGAACGGCCCGGAAATCCCCCAAGCCCCGCTGCCCTTCCGAGACGTTAGGCAGTCGGGAATCGCAGACGACAACCAGCAAAGCTGGTCCGCCAAGCGGCCTCTTCAGACGTTGACTCACCCGGTCAAGGTTTCCCAAGCGGGAAGCTCCCGCGAAGCCCGGCCTGTCCGAACTGTGATTACGGTCCGAACAATCGGACGAAAATGCAGATCGCCATCGTTCGACTGGGAGTCGTCATCCCGCAGCGCCCGATGCCGCGACCCCCGCCCATGCCAAAAAGTGGCAATGAACGCGCCCGTCTGTGCACGGCGTCGGGAACGTAACCGGTTCGCGCCTGATTTCCAAGCGCATTTTTCACCTCAAGCGATTTAGCCAATACGGTGTCTTGCCGGCTGACCAGCGGTCAGATGCACCACGCGATCGACTGCGGCGAGGTCCTGATGGCAGACCGCCTCGAAGCCATGCGTCCTGGCAAGTCCCGTGACGTCCTCTGCCTGACCGGCGCCAACCTCGAGGAAGGCATGCCCCCCGGCATCCATGAGCCGCGAAAGATCCGCCAGAATCGTACGATAAGCAGCAAGTCCGTCGCTTCCGCCATCGAGCGCCTGACGCGGATCATGATCGCGCACCTCGACGGCAAGCGCGTCAATTGCACGCGATTTTACATAGGGCGGATTCGAGACAATCACAGGGAAGGTGCCGGTCACCCCGTCTGCCCAATTGGTGAGGCGGAAATCCGCGCGCTCAAAAAGACCAAGACGACGGGCATTTTCGCCAGCGGTCCGAGTCGCTCCCGAGGAAGCATCGGTTCCGATCCCGCTGGCCTCTGGAAGCTCGGAGAGCAGCGCCAACAGAATCGCTCCGGAACCAGTGCCGATGTCAAGCAGCCGCAACGGCCTCTGGCGCCAGCCCGCCGCGTCGATGGCCTCCAGCGCGGTTTCGACCAGCGTCTCGGTATCGGGCCGCGGCACCAGTGTGTCCGGCGACAGGAGGAAATCGAGCCCCCAAAATTCCTTATGGCCGAGAATGCGCGCGACCGGCTCCCCGGCGATCCGTCGGGCAAGAAGCGCCACGGCACGCTCGACGACGTCGTCGGCAACGGGATGGTCGTCGACCAGCACCAGCGAATTCGCGTCCCGATCGAGCGCATGGGCGAGGAGCAGCCGTGCATCGAGAGACGGCGTCCCGTGGCGCCCTTCGGTCGCGAAGGCATCACGCAGCCGCTTAGCCATGTCGCGCCGGAGCTGACCGACGCTCAGCGCCTCGGTGACGTCTGTCACGCCTCGACCTCGGCAGCGAGCAGGCTCGCCTGGTGCTCCGTGATGAGCGCATCGATCAGATCGTCAAGCGCCTCGCCGGCGAGCACGGTTTCGAGCTTGTAGAGTGTCAGGTTGATTCGATGGTCAGTCACGCGCCCTTGCGGGAAGTTGTAGGTACGGATGCGCTCGGACCGGTCGCCGGTGCCGACCTGCCCCCGCCGCGCCGCCGAGCGCTCGCTGTCGGCGCGTTCGCGCTCCAATTCGAACAGCCGCGAGCGCATGACATGAAGCGCCTGAATCCGGTTCTGGTGCTGCGATCGGGAGCTGACAGTGACAGTGATCCCGGTCGGAACATGAGTCATGCGCACAGCCGAATCGGTCGTATTGGCATGCTGCCCGCCCTTGCTCGAGGCGCGAAGCGTCTCGACGGTTGAGATCCTCCGGATCGATCTCGACATCGACGTCCTCGGCCTCCGGCAGCACGGCGACGGTCGCGGCGGAAGTATGGATGCGCCCGCTCGCCTCGGTGGCCGGCACACGCTGGACCCGATGGACGCCCGATTCGAATTTCAGCCGGGCGAACACCCCCCGGCCGGCGACATTGGCGATGATCTCCTTGTAGCCGCCGGCATCGCCCTCACTCTGCTCGAGCACCTGGACCTTCCAGCCATGGACGTCGGCATAGCGCTGGTACATGCGGAAGAGATCGCCGGCGAACAGCGCCGCCTCGTCGCCGCCGGTCCCGGCACGGATCTCGAGGATGGCACTCTTCTCGTCAGCCGCGTCCTTGGGAAGGAGGAGCATGCGGATCCGGTCGGTCAGCGCCTCGATCTTCTCGTCGAGCGCCTCCGCCTCCTCCTCGGCCATCGCCGCCATCTCCGGGTCGCTGATCAGCGCCTTGAGGTCGTCGCGCTCGGATTCAGCCTTCCGCAGGTCCTCGATCGCCTCGCGCACCGGTTCGAGCTCGGCGCGCTCGCGGCTAAGCTTGACCAGCCCCTCCCGATCGATCGGCTGGGCAAGGCGCGCGTCGATCGAACTCGACGCGTGCAAGGAGGGCGGACATCTTTTCTCTGGGCAGCATGTCTGGTTCGTAGCATGGCCGTGGCGCGGCAGCCTATGCGTTATGTGGGAATGCCTTCCGCCTCGGCGAAAGCGGAGAGAGGGCCGCGCAGCCCGTTGTCGTTGCCGTCGCTCAGCAGGCCGTCGAGCTTGCCGGCGAGCTTAGCAGCGTCGAGGGCGTGGGTCATCGCCTTGACCGGGCCGATCGCCGCCGCCGACATCGACAGGACGCGATAGCCCAGCCCGATCAGCGCCATTGCGGCCAGTGGATTGCCGGCCATCTCGCCGCAGAGCGCCACCGGCACCTTGACCCTGTTGGCCGCCTCGACGATCGCCTTCAGCGCGCGCAGGAAGGGGCGCGACAGCGGATCGAAACGCCCCGCGACCATCATATTGCTGCGATCGCTGGCGTTCATGAACTGCATCAGGTCGTTCGAGCCGACCGAGATGAAGTCGGCCACCCGGACCAGGGCATCGAGCTGGAACAGCAGTGCTGGCACCTCGACCATGGCACCGACCAGCACTTTCCTCGGCTCGGCATGGCCATGGCGACGCAGATGGGCCAGTTCGCGATCGACGAGTTCGCGCGCCTGCCGCACCTCTTCGACCTCGGTGACCATCGGCAGCATGATCCTGAGCTCGTGGCCGCCGGCCGCCTGCAGAAGCGCGCGAAGCTGCATGCGCAGCAGGCCCGGACGGTCGAGACCGAGCCGGATCGCCCGCCAGCCCATGGCCGGGTTCTCCTCATGGGCCGTGCGCATATAGGGCAGCACCTTGTCTCCGCCGATGTCGAGCGTACGGAAGGTCACGGGCCGCCCCGCCGCGGCTTCCAGCACCGACGCATAGAGCGTGCGCTGCTCCTTCAGGTGCGGCATCGTCTGGGCGATCATGAACTGAAGCTCGGTGCGGAAGAGGCCGATGCCCTCGGCTCCCGATTCGGTCAGGTGCGGCAGGTCAACAACCAGGCCCGCATTCATCATCAGCGCGACCGCGTGGCCGTCGCGGGTGACC
This sequence comes from uncultured Alphaproteobacteria bacterium, assembly GCA_963812285.1. Taxonomy (GTDB): domain Bacteria; phylum Pseudomonadota; class Alphaproteobacteria; order Rhizobiales; family Kaistiaceae; genus CAVSRC01. Next base: position 177,989 of record CAWEUR010000017.1, read on the forward strand.
GCCGGCTTGTCGCGCAGAAGCCGGTACTGCTCCTGCCGCTTGGCCCGGAAACGGACCTTCTCCGCGTAGGCCGCTTCGACATCGGAAGGCGGCCGCACATGAACCTCGCCGGCAAGACCGTCGACGATGATCGGATCGCCATTCTCGACCATGGACACGATGCTGGGGGCCTGGCCGACCGTGGCGATGCCGAGTGCCCGGGCGACGATGGTGACATGGCTGGTCGGCCCGCCTTCCTCGAGCACCAGGCCACGCAGCCGGTCGCGGTCGTAGTCGAGGAGCTCCGCCGCCCCCATGTTGCGCGCGACAACGATGGCATCGCGCGGCATATCGTGGCCGGCCGGTCCCTGCGGCTTGTTCATCAGCACGCGCAGGAGCCGGTTGGCGAGGTCGTCGAAGTCGTGCAGCCGGTCGCGCAGATAGGGATCGATCTGCCGCTGCAGCCGGGCCCGGGTGTCGCTGAGAACACGCTCGACGGCGGCCTCGGCGGACAGGCCGTTGCGGATCGCCTCGTGCATGCGCCGCACCCAGCCGCGGTCATGGGCGAACATGCGGTAGGCTTCGAGCACATCGCGGTGCTCGCCCTGATTGGCGATGTCGTCACGCGAGAGCATGTCGTCGACGAAAAGGCGCAGGCTGGCGATCGCCTCGTCGAGACGCTGGGATTCGTGGTCGGCGTCCTCGCCGATCAGCGCGGTGACCACCACGCGTGGCTCGTGCAGCACGACATGACCGAGGCCGACGCCTTCGCCGAGGCCGATCCCGTTGAGCGTCAGCGGCCGCTTCAGGTCGAGCGAGGTGCCGGGCGGTGCGAGGCCGGACAATTCGCCGACCGCGATCATTTCGGCAAGCACCATCGCCGTCGTCTGTAGCGCCTCGACTTCCTCGTCGTAGTAGGTGCGGTGGGTGGCGTTCTGCACGACCAGAACGCCGAGCGTGCGGCCGGCGCGCAGGATCGGCACGCCGAGGAAGGAGTTGTAGATCTCTTCGCCCGTCTCCGGCAGGTAGCGGAAGGCGGGATGGGTGTGGGCGTCCGGCAGGTTGAGCGGTCGCGCCTCGGCGGCGATCGTGCCGACCAGGCCCTGCCCGACGCGCAGCGCCGCCATGTGGACCGCCTCGCGCTTCAGGCCTTCGGTGGCGTAGAGCTCGAGCACGCCGTCGGAGCGCAGGACATAGACCGAGCAGACCTCGGCCACCATATTGGCCGCGATCTGCGAAACGATCTTGTCGAGCCGGTCTTGCGCGCTGATCGGCTCCGCCATGATCTCGCGCAGGCGGCGGAGCAGGACGCGCGGCCCGGCGGGTGGCCCCCGCATGATCCGCATCCTCGGGACGTGTAGCCGCGGCCCGGTGCCGGCGGCCGGTTATGACTGGGCGCTCCGGAACGCGTCCGGTCACTCGCTGTCGAGCCCGTATAACGAATGCAAAGTCCGTACCGCAAGCTCGGTGTAGGGCGCGTCGATCAAAACCGAGATCTTGATCTCGGAGGTCGTGATGGCGCGGATATTGATCCCGCGCGAGGCCAGCGCCCGGAAAGCATCGGCCGCGACGCCGGCATGACTGCGCATACCGATACCGATGACCGAGATCTTGGCGACGTCGGTGGAGCCCTGGATCGCCTGGAAACCGATGGAAGCCTGCACATCCTCCAACACCTTTCGCGCCCGGTCGTAGTCCGCGATCGGTACGGTAAACGTCATGTCGGTGAGCGATCCGTCTTCCGACACGTTCTGAACGATCATGTCGACGTTGATATTGGCGTCGGATAACGGCACGAAGACGGCCGCGGCGACACCGGGCTTGTCGGCGACGCGACGGAGCGAGATCTGTGCTTCGTCCTTTGAATAGGCGATGCCCGTGACGACCTGCTTTTCCACGATCTCTTCCTCATCGCATATGAGCGTTCCCGGCGGATCGCCGTCGCCCTTGAGTTCCGGCGCGTCCGGATCGTCGAAGCTGGAGCGGACGAAGGTCCGCACCCCGTGAACCATGGCGAGCTCAACCGAACGCACCTGCAGGACCTTGGCGCCAAGCGACGCCATTTCCAGCATTTCCTCGTAGGACACCTTCGCCAGCCGCTGAGCGCGCGCCACGATCCGCGGGTCGGTGGTATAGACCCCGTCAACATCCGTGTAGATGTCGCAGCGATCCGCATGAAGGGCGGCGGCAATCGCCACCGCGCTGGTGTCCGATCCGCCGCGGCCGAGCGTCGCGATCCGATTGTCCGGGCCAATGCCCTGGAATCCGGCGACGACCGCCACCTGGCCCTGCTCGAGACGCTCGATGAGGCGCTGTCCGTCGATATCGACGATGCGCGCGGCGCCGTGGGCGCCGTCGGTACGGATGGGTATCTGCCAGCCCTGCCAGGACCGGGCATTGACGCCCATATTCTGCAGCGCGAGCGCCAGCAGCCCGGCGGTCACCTGTTCGCCGGAAGCGACAACCGCGTCATATTCGCGAGCATCGTGGAGCGCCGCCGCCTCTCGCGTCCAGGCGACAAGCTCATTGGTCTTTCCCGCCATGGCCGAGACCACGACGGCGACCTCGTGCCCCTGATCGACCTCGCGCTAGACATGGCGGGCGACATTGCGGATGCGCGCGATATCGGCAACCGAAGTGCCGCCGAATTTCATCACCAAGCGCGCCATAGTCCACCTGTTGTCGTCCGCCAGACGGACGTGTCTCCCTTGAGGCCGGTTGCGGCCAAACACCCTTGAAAAGGCGCGCTTTCATAGCGACTTAGCGATCCCGTCGCAACGGCCTCCTCATTGCGACGCTTGACAGCGCCGCCGATCCCGCTGAACAACCTAGCGACTGGGGAGGAGCCATGAAAACCGCGAGCGACCAAATGCCCGTCCGGAACACGGTGGACGCCGACGAGATCGCTCTGTTCTCGACGATTTCCGACGAATGGTGGGATCCCAAGGGGCCGATGATGCCGCTCCACAGAGTCATGCCTAGCCGCATGTTCTATATGCGCCAGCAGATCGCCGAGCATCATGGCATCGATCCGGATAAGCCAAAGCCTCTCAGCGGTTTAACGGTCGTCGACATCGGCTGCGGCGGCGGCCTGGTCTCGGAAGCGCTGGCCCGCCTCGGCGCGACGGTAACCGGCATCGATCCGACTGATTCGAACATTCGCGTCGCCAAGGCCCATGCCCACGACAGCGAGCTGACGATCGAGTATCTCGCCGCCCGCGTTGAAGACCTGGCGGCGCAGGGCCGCAAATTCGATGCGGTCGTCTGCCTGGAAGTGGTCGAGCATGTCGCTGACGTCGAGGCCTTCGTTTCCGCCTGCGCCGATTTGGTGAAGCCGGGCGGTGTCTCGATCATGTCGACGGTCAACCGGACGCCACTCGCCTTCCTTCTGATGATCGTCGCGGTCGAATATGTCTTCCGCTGGATCCCGCGCGGGACCCATCACTACGACAAATTCGTCACCCCCGACGAACTGGCGGCGGCCCTTGCCAAGGGCGGCATGACCAAAAAGTCGAGCGTCGGCCTCAAATACAATCCGCGAACGGAAGTCTTCAAGTTCACCAAATCGCTTGATGTGAGTTATTTCATGACGGCGGCGAAGCCCGCATAACCATCTGTGTCTGAAGGCTAATTGCCGTCTTCCGGCAAGGTCGGCAGCGGCTGGAAGGCGATGCCTTCCTCGGCCAGTTCCTTCGCCTCGTCGAGGCTCGCCTCGCCATAGATGCCGTGCGGCTCGACTTCCTCGTAGTGGAT